>CAWJDA010000006.1:0-154396 GCA_963841525.1 uncultured Solirubrobacterales bacterium
GAGCCAGTCCTGCGGGGCGCCGGCGATGTTCTGGGCGGCGACCATCAGCGCGGGGGCCACCATCAGCTCGACCGCAGTCGCGCCCGCCTCGACCAGCGCCGGGACCGGCTCCGTGGCCGACTCGATGCCATCGAAGTGGAGCCAGGCGACGGTGGTCCTGGCCGGAAGCGGGACGGTCTCGAAGACCGCCTCGGCGATGAAGCCGAGCGTCCCCTCGGAGCCGATCAAGAGGCGCCGGAAGATCTCGACCGGCTCGTCGGCATCGAGGAAGGCACAGAGCCGGTAGCCGGTGGTGTTCTTGATCCGGAACTTCTTCGGGATCCGCTCGCTGAGCTCGGGGTCGGCGCGGATTTCGTCCCTGATCTCAGCGAGCCCAATTGCCAGCTCGGGCTCGGACCGCTGGAACAGCTCGGCCGCGTCGGGCGCGGCCGTGTCGATCACGGTCCCGGAGGGCAGCACGAAGGTCAACGAGCGGACGGTGCTGTAGGAGTCCGCGACCACGCCGCAGCGCATCCCGCCCGAGTTGTTGGCGAGAACCCCGCCGACGCAGGCGATGTCGGTGCTGGCCGGGTCGGGCCCGAGCTTCCGGCCGTGCGGTGCCAGGACGCGATTGGCGTGACCGAGGACCGTGCCCGGTTTCACCCGCGCCCGGGCGCCGCCATCGAGCGCCTCCACGCCGCCCCAATGCCGCCGGACATCCACCAGGATCCCGTCGCTCTGCGACTGGCCATTGAGGCTCGTGCCACCGGCGCGGAAGGTGACCGGCACCTCGCGCCGCCGCCCGTAGGCGAGGACCTTCGAGACGTCGTTCGCATCGCGCGCCATCACAACCGCCTTCGGCAGCAACCGGTACGGGCTCGCATCCGATGCGTACCGGACGAGGTCGATGACCCGCGTGAGGACGCGGTCCTCCCCGAGCAGCGCCGTCAACTCGCTCCGCAGCGGCTCCGGCGTCCCGGACGCGAGCTCATCGGGGACCCGGTCCCTCGCGGGCTGGCTCCCTTCGGGCGCGATCCGTTGTGCATCCGGCGCCAGCAGCTCCATGGGCGCAGCCTAGTAGGCGGCTCCGCGGACCTGTCTGCGAGCCTAGAAGAGCGCCATGCCCGGGGTGACCGGTACCTCGACCAGCTGGGGCTTCCCCGAGCCGATCGCGGCCTCGAGCGCTCCATGCAGCTCGTCCCGGCCGGTGACGATCTCGGAGGAGACACCGTAGGACTCGGCGACCCGGGCGACCTCCAGCGCCGGCAGGTCGAGGCCGGGCGCGCCCTTCACCTCCTCGACGTCCGCGAACCACTTGAGGATCGAGTACTCCTCATTGCGTAGGACGAAGAAGGTGACCGGGATGTCGTAGGCCGCCGCCGTCCAGAAGCCGGTGATCGCGTACTGCGCCGAGCCTTCGCCGAGCACGCAGACGACCGGCCGATCGGGCTGGGCGAGCTGCACGCCGAGTGCTGCTGCCAGGCCGAAGCCGAGACCCCCGCCAGCCCCGAAGTAGTAGCTGCCCGGCTTCGAGATGCGCAGCTGGTTGCGGAGGGCCAGGGTGCTGGACGGAGACTCGAGGACGACGATCCCATCGTCCGGGAAGACCTGCGCGAGGGTGTTGTGGGCCATCGTCGGCGTCATCGGGTCGGACTCGTCACCCGCGCTGGGCTCGGGCAGCGGGTCCGGCTCGGCGCGATTCGCCTCGTCCAGCTCCTCCACAAGTGCGCGCAGGGCAAGACCCACGTCCGCGAGGATCACATCGCCCATTGGGGCCCGCGCTGCCTCGTCGGGGTCGCTGGTGATCGCGACGAGGCTGGCGCCCTCCGGCAGCAGCGGCCCGGGTATGTAGGGGTAGTAGGGGAAGACGGAGGAGCCCACCACCAGGATCAGGTCGCGGCCCTTGAGCGTCTCCGCGACAGGGCCGATCGCCGGCGGGAGGACCCCCTGGAAGAGCGGATGACCCTCAGGGAAGCCGAGCCGCCCGCCGCCCGGAGCGGGCGAGGCATAGACGGGCAGCTTCTGACGCTCGGCCAGGGCGACAGCTTCGTCCCAGGCGCCGGAGGCGTCGATGTCGGGGCCGGCGACGAGCACGGGGTTGCTCGCCGCGGCCAGCCGCTGGGCCAGCGTCTCGATCGCCGCGGGGTCCGGGCCCATCCTCGGCTCGGTCGTGCGCTCCACGACCCGACCAGCCTCGGGGTCCGCCTCCTCGTTCCAGTCGTCCATCGGCAGCGAGACGAAGGCCGGCCCCCTGGGAGCCAGCGCCGCCGTGTGGATCGCCCGCGCGAGCGCGTGCGGCACGTCTTCGGCGCGAGGCGGCTCGAAGCTCCACTTGACGAACGGGTGAACGACGCGAGTCGCATCGCGGTTCGTCAGGTTCGCCTGCATGGTGATGTGGGCACGGACCTGCTGGCCGGCGGTGACCAGCAGCGGAGAGTGATTCGCCTGGGCGTTGAAGATGGCCCCCATCCCATTGCCGACGCCGGGCGCCGTGTGCAGGTTGACGTGGGTCGGCCGGCCCGAGGCCTGCGCGTAACCATCGGCCATCCCGACCGCGACTGCCTCCTGCAGTCCGAGGACGTAGCGGAAGTCATCGGGGAACTCGGCGAGCATCGGCAGCTCGGTCGAGCCGGGGTTGCCGAAGATCGTCGTCATCCCGTGCTCCCGGAAGAGCTCGAAGGTGACTTCCCTGACGCTCGCCATGGCCGGGGAGCCTATCCGGGAGGCGGCTGGACCGAACCGAAGCCGGGCCTCAGACCTGGGTCACGTGGCGGGGCGTCGAGGGCGTCGTGGACCCGCGCCTGATCGCATCGGTCCCGAAGCGCTCGCGGATCTCGTCGATCGCCAGGTCGAGCGCCGGATCCACCCGCGGATCGAGCGGCAGCTCGAGCTGGGCCTCATCGCTGAGATTTGCCACCGTGATACCAAGCAGGGTGATTCCGCGGCGCTCGATCAGGGGCCTGGCCGCGCCGAGCAGCGCCCGCGCAGCGGCCAGGATCGCGCCGGTGCCCGCCGTCGCGTGGGCGAGGGTGCGCGAGCGCGTGGCGCGGGAGAAGTCCGCGTGGCGCAGGCGCAGCGTCACGGTGCGGCCTGCCCGGTTGGCGGCCCGAGCCCGCCGGGTGACCCGATCGACGAGGGTGACGAGGAGCGCGTCGAGGTCTGACCCGGCCTTCCCGCCGCCCGCGAACGCCGACTGGGTGCCGATCGAGCGCCGCCGCGGGCCGCGTCGCACGTGGCGAGGGTCACGGCGATTGGCGATTCCGTGGAGGTGGCGAGCCGCGTGAGCTCCGAGGAACAGCGCGAGCTCGCCTTCGTCGCGGCGCTCGAGCTGCCCGACCGTCTGGATCCCGTGAGCGCGGAGCTTGTCCGCCGTCATTAGCCCGACTCCCCAGAGGGCCTCGACCGGCAACGGCCGCAGGAACTCGGCCTCCCGATCGGGCTCGATGACGAGCAGGCCGTCGGGCTTGCCTGCGCGGCTCGCCATCTTGGCGAGCACCTTGGTCCTGGCGACACCGACGGTGACCGCCAATCCGACTCGCTCGCGCGCGCCGCGCCGGAGGCGCTCGGCGATCTGCCGCGGCGTCCCGGAGATCCGCTCCAGCCCGCGTACGTCGAGGAACGCCTCCTCCATGGAGAGGCCCTCGACGAGCGGGGCGGTCTCCTCGAACAGGTCGAACAGCGCCCTGCTCGCCTCCGTGTAGGCGGAGAAGCGGGGCGGAACGACGGCAGCGTGCGGGCAGAGCCGCCGAGCCCGGCGTCCACCCATCCCGCCATGGATCCCGTACGCGCGCGCCTCATAGCTCGCCGCCATCACGACGCCGGCGCCGACGATCGTCGGGCGGCGCCGCAGGCTCGGATCGTCGCGCTGCTCCACCGAGGCGAAGAACGCGTCTGCGTCAGCGTGCAGGATCGACGCGAGCCCGGACACGAACATATGTTCGCATACGCGATGAACTGCTGGGGGGAGAGGAGAAGAGCCCGGTCTAAACCGGACTGGGGTGCTGCTTTGCATGGAAAGCAGCGCTTTTCGGCCGAACGCTGGATCCGTGGCGCTTTACCCGTCCATATGACGGGTTTCGCGTCGAGCGCCCTTTGTTGAGGTAGCTGCGTTGGACGAAAAGCAGCACCCTTCCGCGAGATACTGCGTGGGCGATGTCGGAGGAGAACGTCGAGATCGTCCTGAAGGTGATGGATGCTGTGAACCGACGCGACCGAGACGCCTTCATGGCTTGCCTTCACCCTAATGTCGAATGGCGGGAGGAGAGTGGAGATCCGCGTCCAGGGCTTCGAGGGATCTACCGCGGGCGAGCTGAGGTGCGAGCGTGGTTTGAGGAGGCGGTCGTCGAGCTCTGGGAGAGCTTCGATATCGAGGTCGAAGAGATCACGGAGGCCAGCGATCACCAAGTCTTCATCGGCATTCGAGGCTCCGCACGCGGCAAGGCCAGCGGTGGAGACAGAGCTGCGCTCCTGGCAAGTCTTCACGTTCGTGGACGGCAAGGCCGCAAGCCGTGAGATCTTCTTGAAGAGGGACGAAGCCCTCGAAGCCGCCGGGCTGCCGGAGTAGGCGATGGCCGAGGAGAACGTCGAGAGCCCGGTTGTTGCGAATGGGTCCGGCTCTGGCCACTCAGCGATGCTGGGTTACGGGGAGATGGCTGAGTGAACCTGTGGCTGATGGCCCTGATAGTGGCGGCCGCCGCCGGCATCGCGGTCGGGCTGATGTACCTGGTCAGGCGCCGGTCCAGGCTCGATCACTTCTTCGTTGAGGTGGAGCGCGGAGCCGGGATCTTCACCTTCCTCGGCACGGCCTTCGCGGTGCTGCTCGCGTTCGTGGTCCTCGAGGCCTTTGGAGGCTTCAACGACGCGAAGACCGGCGCCGAGGAGGAGGCGATCTCCGTGGTCCAGCTCTCGCGCACGGCGGCGTTCTTCACTCCGGCAGAGCGCGATCCGCTCGGGGGCACTCTGATCTGTTACGGACAGGCGGTGATTCATGACGAGTGGCCGGCAATGAAGCACGGAGACCGAAGCCCGGTGGTGCAGGGCTGGGTGAACCGCCTGGAGGACGGACTCCACGACCTCCACCCGGCCGACCCTGCCCAGGAGGCCGCCTTCCTGCAGCTGCTCCAGCAGGAGGACAACCGCGCTGAGGCCCGCCGCGCGCGGCTCAGCGAGGCCAACCGCGCATTGCCGGCGCCGGTCTGGTTCATCCTCGGCCTCGGGGCGATCGTGACGGTCGGGTTCGCGCTGTTCTTCGCCGACCGGCGCGAGCACTTCCTCGTGCAGGGATGCCTGATCGGCGCAATCGCGGCGCTTGTCGTGTCGGGCCTGTTGCTGGTCTGGTTCCTGGACCATCCGTACGAGAACCGCAGCGGAAGCATCAAGCCGGACGAGATGGAGCGCCAGCTGGTGATCGTCGAGTCGGAGCAGGTGGGCGCCCCGCAGCTCTGCGACTCGGCGGGCCACCCGCTGTGATGCGGGGTGAGTTGATCAAGCCCGGGGGTCCGACCTATGACGAGGACCGCAAGGTCTGGAACGGGTCGATCAGGTCCGATTTCCAGACGCGCTTTTCCGGTCCAAAGCGGCAGTCCGCATCCGGAGGGTCCGATGGGTGGGCTCGAACTACTCCTGAACCACTGAGGAGGCGTCGCGCGCGGTGGTGATCGGATCGGCGTGCCTGTGCAATACCTTCCAGGTGCCGTCCTCGGGTCGCAGGATGCTCGTGACCCGAAGCTCCACCGGCGCCAACTTGTCGCTTCCGCCGATCTTCGCTCGGTAGCGCTCGATCTCCATGATGTAGGCCAAGTCTGGGGTCGCATAATCGGCCACGCGCTCGAAACCGACGACTTCGCCGTCCGTATACAGCGCGCAGGCGCGCTCCATCGTTGCTGAGGCATCCGGCCAGCCGCGAGCGACGGGGTTAAAGGGGTTCCCGAGACTGACGTCCTCCGTCTGCGAGAAGACCGCCTTGTACGGCTCGACGTTTCCCTTGATCAATTCAGCTGCTGCGTCGTGGTACCGCTCAAGCGCCGCCTCCAGCGCCTGCTCATGCGTCATCGCCCGACCGTATCCGAATGACTGCTTTGCATGGCGGTCTCAAACTGCCGCCGCACCACCCGAGAGGGTCAGCGACTCGCTGACCAACGAAGGAGGTGCGGTGATGCCAAAGGGCTACGGCCTGAGCGAGGCGACGAAGGACGGGATCTGGGAGCTGCGAGCGGAGGGGCTGAGCGATCGCGAGATCGGGCGCCGGCTCGGCCTTGCCCGCCCGACCGTGAGCAGCCACCTGGCGAGAACGGGAGGGATCCGGCCGAGGGCGCGCAGGCGCCCGAGAAGTGCCTGACCCTGGACGAGCGCGAGGAGATCTCGCGCGCCATCGCCCGCGGGCGCTCGGCCCGCGCCATCGCCCGGGCGCTTCGACGCTCCCACACGACGATCGCCCGTGAGATCGACCGCTGCGGCGGCCGGCGGCGCTACCGCGCCCACCAAGCGGACCGCGAGGCTTGGCGCCGCTCACGACGGCCGCGGCCGACCAAGCTCGAGCTCTGCGCGCAGCTGCGCCGGCTCGTCTCAGAGCGGCTGCGAGAGGACTACTCCCCCGAGCAGATCGCGGGCTGGCTCAGGCTCCAATACCCCGACAATGAGGCGATGCGGGTCTCTCACGAGACGATCTACCGCGCCCTCTACGTCCAGGCGCGGGGGACGCTTCGGCGAGAGCTCACCCGGCACCTGAGGACGGGGCGAGGGCGGCGCTTTGCCCGCTCGCAGTCGTCAAAGCGCCAGGGCCAGGGCAAGATCGCCGGGATGGTGATGATCTCCGAGCGCCCGCCCGAGGTGGAGGACCGAGCGGTCCCCGGCCACTGGGAGGGAGACCTCCTGATGGGCGGAAGGACGAACGCGATCGCGACCCTGGTCGAGCGCTCCACGCGCTACTGCCAGCTCGTCGCCCTGCCCGAGGGGAGCGGCGCCGTCGAGGTCGCGGATGCGCTCAAGGCGAGCATCACCACGCTGCCGGCCCAGCTTCGCCGCTCGCTCACCTGGGACCAGGGCTCGGAGATGGCAGAGCACCGGCGCTTTTCGGTCGAGGCCGGCCTGCCGGTCTACTTCTGCGACCCCCGAAGCCCCTGGCAGCGGGGCTCGAACGAGAACACCAACGGCCTCCTGCGCCAGTACTTCCCGAAGGGCAAGAGCCTCGCCGGGGTGAGCCAGGAGCGCCTCGACGAGGTCGCTGCAAAGCTCAACCATCGACCGCGCCAGACGCTCGGCTTTCGGACCCCGGCCGAGAAGCTCGCCGAGCTGATCGACGGCCTCGATCGGGCCGGCGCCGAGCGCTGACTCGCTTCGGCCTTCGGCCTTCGCTCGACAGCGCTCGGACCAGGTGAGACGATGCGACACGTCAGGGGTGGTGCATTGACCGGTTGAGGTCAAGGTCAAAGCGACTATTTCGCCAAACTTCGGGCAGCACGGTCACGGGGCCGTCGTTGACCAGCGGGGGTCGCCACTCAATCCCTGGCCAGCTAGATCCTCGCCCGCCCCCGTCAGGGGCGAAGCACGACCGCTCCGCCGGCGCCGCCCTCGGTTGCTGCCGCGAAGGCCTCGGCGGCCTCCTCGAGCGGGAACGTCGCGGCGATCGAGACCTCGAGCTTCCCGGCCGCGAGCAGCTCGGCGAGCTCGCCGAGCGCGCGGCCGTCGGGCTGCACGATCACCGACGAGATCTCGATGCCCCGCCGCTCGTCCGGTGGGTCCTGGGTGATCGTCGCAAGGTGTCCGCCGTCGCGCACGGTGCCGATCGCGTCGGCTGAGCCATCAGGCACGGCGTTCGCGACGGCGGTCACGCCCAGGCCGCCGCCAATGGCTCGCGCCTGCTCCGGCCAGTCGGGGTCGTGATAGTCGAGAACATGGGCCGCTCCTAGCCGGCGCAGGCGCTCATGGCTGGCCGGTCCTGCGGTCGCGATCACCTCGGCGCCGCGCGCCGCGGCCAGTCCAACGAGCAGCGTGCCGGTCACCCCGCTCCCACCGTTAACGAGGACCAGGTCGTCAGGGCGCACCGCCAGGGCTCCGTCGATCACCTGCGTGGCGGTCAGGGCCGGAACGGGGAACGCAGCAGCGGCCTCCCACGAGAGGGCGCCGGGCTTTCGCGCGAGCACCGTCGCCGAGGCGATCAGCAAGGGCGCCCAGGTTCCCTGATCCCGCAGCGGAAGGGGGTGGCTAAGCACCTCATCGCCCGGATCCCAGTCCTCGACGGAATCTCCGATCGCCGTGATGGTCCCGGCGGCCTCGACGCCGAGCGCCATCGGAGGGGCGCGGCCGACGTCCCACTCGCCCGTCCGGACGAACTCCTCCCAGTTGCCGACGCCCGCGGCCCGGATTTCGATCAGGACCTCGTCGTCCGCGAGGGGGCGCGGATCTGGGAGGTCGATCCGCCCGACAGCACCGCCGAACTCGCTGATACCGGCGGCCCGCATCAAAGAGGCGCTGTCTGAGCGTGGGCGAGCTCGGCGCTGAAGGGCCGGCGGATGAAATCTTCGAGACTCTCTTCCGACATCGCCCGCCCAGTATCTCGCACGACACTGCTGCTTTCCATGCAAAGCAGCACTCCATAGGGCTGTCCGGTTAGACCGGGCTCTCTGCTCTCCCGATGAACTGCTGGGTCGTGGGGAGGCTAGCCGGATGGCGCCGCTTGCTCAGCGAGCACCCGCCGCTCTGCCAGGCCGCCGAAGTCGACCGGGCCGGGCATCAGCTCGTCGGGCGGCGGGATCTCGACCCCGATCGCCGCCATCCGGCGCTTCAGCGCCTGGTAGGCGAAGCCGTAGATCTGGGACGAGTGATGTCCGTAGGAGAAGAAGTCGGAGGGGTCGTCGGCCTCCGGTGGGCAGAACACCTCGGCCGCCTTCGGCAGCAGCTCGGTGAGCTTCCGCAGAACGACCTGTTTCATCTCGGGCCGATCGCCACAGACGTCCTTCAGGAAGCGGACGCCGAAGGCGATGTGGCGGTGCTCGTCCTGCTCGACCAGGCGGAAGCCCCGGTTGAAGCCCGGGTAGAGGTCGTGGTCGGCCGTGTACTCGATCATGATCCGCTGCCCCGGCATCGCCAGGACCCCCTCGGTGACCATGTGGTAGGTGACGATGCCCTCGACGAACAGCTCGAGGTCATCGGGTGCCGCCTTGATCCGGTCGGCGATGTCCCGCAGCGACTCGTCGAAGAGGAAGTGCCAGGGGCCGAGCATCCGGTCCTCGATCTCGTGCAGGCGGGCGCGGAAGCTGCCCGACTCGAGGCCCATCACCTCGTTCGCAAAGCGATCGAAGAAGACCGCATGGCGCATCTCGTCGACCAGCTGGGTGGCCAGGAAGGCCTCGACCTCGCCGCTTGGTGCCGCGAGCAGGAAGGGCGCCAGGTCGGCGGTCACCCGTTCCTCCCCCACATAGAAGCTGCCGATGCTGAAGGCGGTATGCCGCTGGGACTCGGCGGGGCTGACCAGCCAGTGCTCCCGGTCGATCGAGAAGTCGAGCTCGTGAGCCCGCCAGTTCTGCCGCTCCCAGAGCGCGTAGAGCTGCTCGTAGCTCATCAGGCCGCCCCGGGGCCGCTTCGACTCCGCCGGATCGCCGGCGTCCGCCGACACTCCGTTGGAGCTCACCTTGCTCCCCCAGCTCCCTGTGTTCTCTGCCTGCAGGCGCCGTTGGCGCTGCTCGCGGGCGAGCTCCGGATCGTCGATGCCCGCCGCCCGGTCGATCCACCTTCCCATGCGGGTGACGGGGAAGATCCTGCCCTCGACCTCGGTGAAGCCGAGCCTCATCGCGTCCGAAGGGGTGAGCTCGCCGGAGAGCATCCTGAGCCAATCCGTGTAGCGGATCCGCACCAGCGCGTCGGGGTCCTCGCCGGAGCCCCGCTCGACCCGGACGTGGCCGTCGTCGACCTCGACCCGCCAGGCGCCGCCGCCCTCGCCGACCAGCTCGTAGGCGACGGTGAAGCTGTGGCCCCGCGTCCACTCCGGCTCGATCGCATACGCCAGCGAGCGGAAGACCAGATCCGGCTCGACCGGGATGCCGAGACGCGCGAGGTCGCGCGGCCCCGCATCGGGGGATAGGTGGCGCAGGGCGAGCGCCTTGCGGCGGCGCCCGCGGAGCTTGATGCGACCGCGGGCGAGAGCACCGATCGGGCTGCGTCCGGAGGCCACTGAGGCGAGGGTTTCCGGGTCGGTCGAGATGGAGAAGGCCTCACCATTCAGGTCGGCGCCTTCAGCTGCCTCGGTGACCTCGGCCCGGTCGCCGAGCGGGTTCACGGTCCAGGCGCCCAGTCCCTCGAGCTCGAGGCGGTAGCTGAGACCGGGCGGCAGGCTCGCGGCCGCTGCCGGGAGCGAGTGGACGATGAGGCGGGCGGCCAGCTCGGGTTCCGACTCGGCCATTCGCCGGAGTGCATGCGCCGCCGTCCCGTTTGAATCCATCGGCGCGATTCTGCCAGAAGCGCACGGCGATTTGGCCAGCCAGCCAGGCGTGTCCTCGGGACTAGTTAATAGACTCACGCCGCCTTGCTTGGCCCGCACGCCGCCCACTCGCCAAACGCGGACGACCTCAACACCCTCTACTGGGTGATGCTCGCGATCGGCCTGGTACTTCTGGTCGCGATCAACCTGGCCCTGATCGGAATCGTCATGCGCTTCCGCTCGGCGCGCGGACGACAGCCGCGGCGCCTGATCGTACGACGGCCCGCCCAGTGGGGGACCGCGGGCGTCTTCGCCGCGATCGTCGCCGTCACCTTCGTCCTCGGTGTGATCAAGACGCATGACGCCAAGCAGGTGGAGGCGTCGGGGCCGAATGGCCTGCAGGCGACGTCCAGCCTGCTCGCGCAGAGGTCGCTGACCCTGCCGGCCACCCCGGCGTCGCAGGCGCCACTGCAGATCAGCGCCTGCGGCCAGCAATGGATCTGGCGCTACGAGTACCCGGATGGGACCTACTCCTACTACGAGCTCGTGGTGCCGGTCGACACCACTGTGGTCCTGAAGCTCTGCTCGATCGACGTCGTCCACCGGTGGTGGGTACCCGGGCTGAGCGGCAAGTTCGACGCCACGCCGGGTACGAGCAACCAGACCTGGTTCCGCGCGGATCAGACCGGCAACTACGACGGCGCCAGCTACGCGTTCTCAGGGGCCTCCTACGCGGTGATGCGCACGCGCGTCCGAGTGGTGGACGTGCCGACCTACCAGGCGTGGCTGCAGCAGCAGGGCGCCGACATCCAGCAGGCTCAGACCTTCGTGCAGCAGGCCAACGGAGAGACCGGATGAGCGACGGACGGACACTCGCGCCGCAGCGCCCGGAGCTCGTCACCGACGGGCCGGCGCCCTCGCGCCCGCGTTGGCTCGAGATGGTGATGAGCTCCGACCACAAGGACGTGGGACGGCTCTACATCGGCGCCTCCCTCTCCTTCCTCGTGCTCGGCGTCATCTGCTTCCTGATGATCCGGCTGCAGCTGGGGGTGCCGGAGAACAACCTGATCGAGCCGGTCACCTTCAACCGGCTGCTGTCGGTCGGCAGCGCCACGCTGGTCGTACTCTTCGCCCTGCCGCTCGCCTTCGGCCTCTACACCTACGTGGTTCCCCTGCAGATCGGGGCCCGGTCCCTGGCCTTCCCGCGGCTCTCCTCGCTCTCCGTCTGGCTTTACATCCTGGGCGGCGGTCTCCTCTACGTGAGCTTCGTCTACACGCCGCCCGAGGCTGGCTTCAACTCGTGGCCGCCCCTTTCGGACACGACCTTCATCGAGAACAACGGAGTCGACGTGTGGATCGTGGCCGTCGGCCTCGCCGTCCTCGGCATCGTTTTGCAGTCGATCAACCTCTCCGTGACGATCGCCCGAATGCGGGCGCCCGGCCTGGCTTGGCGGCGCCTCCCGGCTTTCACGTTCTCCGGCGCGGTCTCGAGCTGGACGATGATCGTCGCCGGCTCGGCGATGCTGGCGGCACTGGTCATGCTGGAGATGGACCGGCACTTCGGCGGCGTCTTCTTCGACCCGGGCGCCGGCGGCGCCCCGCTCTACTACCAGCACCTGACCTGGATCTTCTTCACCGGCTGCTACTTGGTCTTCCTACTGCCGGCGTTCGGCACGATCTCCGAGATCCTGCCCGTGTTCTCCGGCAAGCCGCTGCTTTCGCGCACGGCGCTGCTCGGTTCGCTGGCGGCGATCATGCCGCTCGGCCTGCTCGCCTGGATGCAGAACATGATGAGCGCCTCGATCCCGATCGGCTGGCTCTACGCGGCGATGCTGATGGCCCTCCTGCTGACGATCCCGATCGGCGCGATCTTCGTCAACTGGATCGGCACCCTCGCGGGCGGCGTCCTGAGGATGCGTGCGCCGATGGTCTTCGCTCTCGCGGCGATCTCCACCTTGAGCTTCGGACTGGTCGGCGAGCTGATCCAGAGCGTGATCCCGGTCAACTGGCTGCTCGCGGACACCACCGCCTCCACCGCTGCCACCGGTTACGTGCTGGTCGGCGGACCGATCCTGGGCGGGCTGGCGGCCCTCTACTACTGGTTCCCGAAGATGACCGGCCGGACGATGAGCGAAGGGCTGGCGAAGCCGTCTGCCGCACTGATCGTGCTCGGTGCGCAGGTGACCTTCATCCCGCTCTTCCTCGCCGGGGTCGATGGCCAGCAGGTCGACCTCTTCAAGTTCTTCAAAGCAAGCGATGCGATCAACGCCATGCACCTCGATGCGCTCAACCTGATCGCGACGATCGGCGCTTTCGTCCTGGCGCTCGGGATCGTGCTGTCGCTGATCAACGCGTACATCGGCGTCAAGGGAGGAACCCCGGCGGGGCATGATCCGTGGGGCGGCGAGACGCTCGAGTGGTTCGCGACCTCGCCCCCGCCTCCGCACAACTTCGACGTGGTTCCCGACATCCGCAGCGACGAGCCGCTGCGCGACATCCGCGAGGCCGTGCGTCGTCACGACGCCTCCAGCCCCGAACCGGCGGAGACCACTGAGCCGGTAGCCTGAGCGCATGGCCGGACCCGTTGCCGGCGGCGGCGGCGATGCAGGGCTCCGCCGGTTTCGCCGCTTGGCAGATCTCACCGCAGGCGTCACCTTCCTGCTGATCGTCGTCGGCGGGATCGTGCGCGTGAGCCAATCCGGGCTCGGCTGCGGCCCCGGCGGCAGCGGCACCAAGGGCTGGCCACTCTGTGGCGGCCAGGTGATCCCGCTGGTCGGCAACGAGAACCGGGTGATCGAGTTCTCGCACCGGCTTCTCGCGACCGTCGTGGTCATCCTGATCGGCCTGCTCTGCTACCGCGCGTACAAGGATCTGAGGGGGCGAAGCGGGTGGGCCTTCCGCGGCTCGCTGATCGCCGGCGTCCTCGTCCTCGTCCAGGCGGGACTTGGGGGGCTGACGGTGGAGCACGGCCTCGCCGAGGAGCTCGTGGCGGCGCATCTCGGGGCAGCGATGCTGCTGCTCGGCCTCCTGCTCTGGCTCGGGGCCAAGGCCCGCTCCGAGGCCGCCATCGAGGCGAGCGCTCCCGCCGAAGCCGCCGGTGCGCGGGCTCAAGTCCTATGCGGCGGTGGCGACGGTCCTGCTCTTCTGCGCAATCGTCGCCGGCGGATACATGGCGGGGACCGAGGAGGAGGGGGTCAACGACGTCGGGCCGAACATCGCGGGAGCACATCTCGCCTGCGGCCACCAGTTCCCGACCTGCGGGGACGGCAAGTTCCTCCCCTTCGGCAACAACCGGCTGACCGACATCCACCTCACCCACCGGGTCTTCGTCTACCTGGCGACGATCGCGATCGTCGCTCTGCTCGGCGTGGCCTTCGCACGCGGCTCGCGCGACAGGCTGCTCGCGCTCGGTGCGCTGCTCCTTTTCTGTCAGCTCCTGCTTGGGGCCATGAACGTCTGGCTCGGCGAGCACGGGCCGCTGATCGTCGCCCACCTCGCCACCGCGACTCTGCTCTGGGCCACGGTCGTCTCGATCGCCTATCGGCTCGCCTGGCTCCCCAGCGGCGCGCCGGCGCGCCAGCACGCGCCACGGGCCGAGGCATCGGCGGCGGCCGCATGAGCGTCCACCTCGGAACCGGGTCCGGCCGCGTCACCGGGCGGGCGCGCAGGCCCGGCGGCGACCGGGTCTCGGTCACCCCCGGCGACGCGCGGGCTCGGACTATGCGCGCCGCGATCGGCGTGGCCAACGACTACGTCACGCTGACCAAGCCGCGGATCATCTCGCTGCTCCTGCTCACCTGCGTGGCGACGATGTTCGTCGCCGACCCGGGCGGACCGGCGCTCTCCACCATCCTCTGGACCTGCCTCGGCGGCTACCTGGCCGCCGGTGGCGCCGGGGCGATCAACCACTACATCGAGCGCGAGCCCGACGCCCGCATGGCCCGTACCCGGGGCCGCCCCCTGGCCAGCGGGCGGATCGAGCCGCGGCGCGGGCTGCTCTTCGGATCGACCCTCGGGGTCGTCGCGGTCGCCCAGCTCTGGATCACGGTCAACGGGCTGACCGCGGCGCTCGCCGCCGCCGGGCTGCTCGGCTACGTCTTCGTCTACACGCTCTGGCTCAAGCCGCGCACCCCGCAGAACATCGTGCTCGGCGGCGCGGCCGGCGCGATGCCGCCGCTGGTGGGCTGGGCGGCCGCCACCGGTGCCCTCTCGCTGCAGGCGCTCTGGCCCTTCGCGATCGTCTTCTTCTGGACCCCGCCGCACTTCTGGGCGCTGTCGCTCCTGATCTCCGACGACTACGCCCGCACCGGAGTGCCGATGCTCCCGGTCGTCCGCGGCGAGACCACCACTCGTCATCAGATCGTCGCCTACGCGCTCCTCCTCGTCGCGGTCACGGTCGGCCCGGTGATCACGGGGCTGTTCGGGACCGCCTACCTGATCGCGGCGCTGGTGCTCGGCGGCGGCTTCGTCGCGCTCGCGCTCGTCCTGCTCGCCCACCCATCGCGACCCGCCGCGCGCCGCCTCTACCTGAGCTCGCTCGCGTACCTGGCACTGCTCTTCGTCGCGATGGCCCTCGACCGCGCGTTATAGGGTTCCGAGCCGTGGATCGCGAACGCGCCAGAGCCACCATTCGAGCCGGGATGGTCGCCGGCAGCCTGGCGCTGCTCGTCTTCGCGCTGGCCTTCTACGTCTCGATCCTCTACCTGCGATGAGCCAGCCGCCCAAGCCCACGGAGGTCATCTACCTGTCGCGGCCGTCGATCTTCCCGGCCCTGCTCGCCCTCGGGCTGGCGGCCCTCTTCGTCGGCCTCTTCGCCTGGTGGCCCTACGCCGTGATCGGCGGCGTCATCGCACTGATCTCGCTGATCGGCTGGCTGCGCGCCAACCGCGACGAAATCGTCCGCATGCCGAGGCGCCAGCACACCGACACGGCACCGATTCCGCTGTCGGTACCCGTTTCTCCGCCAGCGGAGTAGTAGCTCGGCTTCGCCATATGGCCGCGGCCTGGTGGCCGCTACGGAGGGCTCATGGACGAGGTCGCGCCGACCTGCGTCCAGCAGCGCACGATGTCGCGCATCGAGAGCACGCCGACCAGTTCGCCCCGGTCGACGACCACCAGGTGGCGGATGCCCCGTTGGACCATCTCCTCGGCGGCCTGCTCGAGGCTCCAGTCGGGAGCCGCGGAGATGACGCTCTCGCTCATGTGATCGGCGACCTTCTCGGTGTCGGGGTCCTTGCCATTCCCGACGGCATTGAGCAGGTCGCGCTCGGTGATGATCCGCGGCGCCGGGGACTCGTCGTCGAAGACCAGGGCGGCGCCGGTGCCCTTCTCGGTCATCTTCGTCGCGGTCTCACGCAGGGTGTGGCCCGGTCCCACGGCCAGCACCACGCTCGACATGCCCTCACGAACCTCCACCAAGCACTCCTCACTCTTGCTTCGCCGTCAGTCGCGGCTGACAGCCGCCCTGCAAAAGTCGCTACGGGCTTCGCCCTTCGCTCCTAGTGCAACGACCTTGCAGCCGCTTCGTGCCGTTCGGCGCAAGCTTATCCCACGCCTGGCCGACCGGAGGCCGCCTCCTCACCGACAGATAGGATTCCCGCGCTCATGAGGCACTTCATCAACGGCGGCCACAAGAACCGCCGCCGCATCAATGGACGGGGGATCTGGCTGCTCGCCTCCGTTGCCGCGACGACCGCGGTCGTCGGTCTGACCGGCTGCAATCTCGGCCCGAAGGACGATCTCGATAAGGGCCAGCAGCTCTTCACCCAGAAGTGCGGCAGCTGCCACACCCTGACCGGCGCCGGTACCAACGGCGACATCGGGCCGAACCTCGACTACGCCTTCAAGGCCGCGCGCGCCAGCGGCTTCGACTCGGACACGATCCAGGGGGTGGTCGAGTACCAGATCGCCCACGCCCGCCCCGCGGCCCCGCAGCAGACCGACGTGTACATGCCCCAGGACCTGGTCACGGGGCAGGACGCCAAGAACGTCGCCGCCTACGTCGCCAGCGTGGCGGGAGTGCCGGGCATCAAGCCGCCGGTATTCGCGCCGCCGCAGTTCTTCGCCACCAACTGCGGTGGCTGTCACACCCTGGCGCAGGCCGGCACGACCGGCACCACGGGACCGAACCTCGACACCGCGCTCAAGGGCATGAGCGCCGCGGAGATCTCGGAGTCGATCAGCAACCCGAATGCAAAGATCACCCCCGGATACCCGCCGAACGTCATGCCGCAGAACTTCGGCCAGACGCTGACACCGCCGCAACTCCAGCAGCTGGTCGCCTACCTGCAGCAGGCGACCGGTGGCGGCTCGGGCAGCGGCGGCTCGGGCGGCGGCAAGAAGTAGCTACCGCTTTCGAACCAACGGCCGCCACAAGCACCGCGGCCGCATCACGATCCATACCGGCGCCAGGCCTGGATCAGGCCCCACGTCCGCCACAGCCCGATCGCGATGAGAACCGCCAGGACGATCGCGCCCGCCAGGGAGCCGATCAGCAGCGCCACGGCGATCACGATCGCCGCGCCGACGCCGAACATGATCAGCACCCGGAACATGTCCGCCTCGTTGCGCAGCGGGTTGGGTGGCCTCTCCGCCGGCCTCTCGTTCACGCCGTCGATCTTCGCAGCCTCAACGGTTTCCGATGAATCGCCGACAAGGAGCTTTCGTAGGTTTGTGCGAAACCTGAGCGGCCGTGCTCATCGATCGGGTCCGGGTGCTCCCGGGTCCTTGACGGCCTTGGCCGCATCCTTTGCCTTGTCCGCGGTGCTCTCCTTGCTCGTTGCCACGTCTTTCAGCTCCTCGGCGTCCTCCTTGAGGCTCGCGACTCCGCCGCGCTCGTCGACCGTCTTCTTGCCGCGCTTGAACAGCTTGCCTAGGTCCATCGGCCTTCCTTTCAGTTTCAGGGAATGCTCGGGGTCTTGTTGAGCGGGATGTTCACCCCGGCGCTTTGGGCTGCGCTCACGATGCCATCGAAAGAGCCCGACGCGTTGGTCAGGCCCGTCGGATCCAAGTTTCCCCCCTTCAAGGCGGTGGACAGGAGCGCGACGGCCGGGATCAGAGCGCCGATCTTGTTCGCGATCGGGCGAAGCGTGTCGTCGGAGAGCGCGTCCTGGCGCATCGCGCGCAGTTGGGTGGCGACAAACAACCCAGCCGCCCCGGCCTTAATCATGGCGGTCCTGCGCCCCTCGGCGCCCTGCCTGAAAGCGCCGGCCCTGTACGGCTTGTAGATGTAGCGGTGAAAGGCCCCGTAGGCGAGGGCGCCGTGCAGGACGAACTTCGTCTTGGCGAAGTGGATGTTCGGGACCGTCTGGGTGATGGCCTGTCCCTGGCTGTTTGTGCTCGTCACTTCCTTCGAGCCGCAGCCGGCCACGACCGCAATCGCCGCAACCAGACAAAGGGTGACGGTGAGGGGACTGATCAAACTTCCTCCTCCGTTCGTGACCTCTCCCTTCACGTCTAGCAGCAGCGGTCGGGACCTCGGGCGGAAATGTACTTTGATCGCCGAGTCTTACGAGACTAGTCTCAGCAGAACTTCGAAGGAAGGACAAGGCCATGGACGACAACGCCGAGACCGCAGTCCTCGCGGGAGGCTGCTACTGGATCATGCAGCAACTGCTGCGCCACCCCGACGGGGTCATCTCCACGCGTGTGGGATGGACCGGCGGCGAGGGAGACAACCCGACCGAGGAGAACCCTCAGGGTCACGCCGAGGCGGTCGAAGTCGTCTTCGATCCGGAGCGGCTCTCCTATCGGGACCTACTCGAGTACTTCTTCCAGGTCCACCGGGCCGACCTTGGCGAAGATCTCGTCGGCTCCAGCTACCGCTCGGAGATCTTCTATGCGACCGATGAGCAGCGCAGGGTGGCCGAGGAGACGATCCCCGACGTCGACGCCTCGGGCCACTGGCCCGGCAAGGTCGTGACCGAGATCAGCGAGGCAGGTCCCTTCTGGGAGGCCGAGGCCGAAGATCAGGACTGGTTCCAGCGCTATCCGGACGGCTGCACGCCCCCCTTCCCGCGGCCCGGTGTGGAAGCTGCCAACCGCTAGACCGCGGCCGAGCTCAGCTGAATCATGGGCGTTCCCTACAAGCTCTTCTACCGGCTCGGCTTCCACCCTTGGGAGGACCTCGCAGAGCACCCCCCATTCGAAGAGAAGCTATCGGAGTTATTCGAACGCGAGGAAAGCGGGCGCGAGCCGCCTTACGGACCGGCGCTCGACCTCGGATGCGGGAGCGCCGTCTGGGGAGTCCCACTGGCAAAGCGCGGCTGGCAGGTCACCGGCGTCGACATCGTCGACAAGGCCCTGGAGCGTGCTCGCGAGCGGGTTCAGAAGGCCGGCGTCGACGCGCGGATCACGCACGCCGACGTGACGGCTCTTCGGGAGGCGGGGGTCGGCTCCGACTTCCGACTGGTCCTCGACACGGGAACCTTCCACGGTCTCACCGATACCCAGCGCATAGCGATGGGTCGGGAGATAGATGCGGTCGCCGCCGACGATGCCACTGTGCTGCTCGACTGTTTTGCGCCGCGCTGGCGAGGGCCGCTACCGCGCGGGGCTAGCCGGAGTGACGTGGAGGCGGCGTTTCCCGACTGGACGATCACAGACATCGAGGTCGCGGATACCGAACCCGACGCCATCGCGACGCTGCTGAAGTTCGACGAGCACTTCTACCGACTTCGTCGACAGTGACCTTGGGGGACGAACACGCCGGGCTGTCGGAGTAGGCGATGTCGCAGGAGAACGTCGAGATCGTGCGCCGCTTCCTACACGCATTCGTCCAGGGCGACTACGAGGCCTCGACGGAGCACATAGGCGCCGAAGTCGTGCTCTGGTCGGATCCGCGGGCAAACATGGAAACGCAGCAGGTACGGGGACGGGAAGCCGCGACCGCGTCGATTGGGCGGTTCGTCTCTTCGTTCGACGATTACTGGTGCGCCGAGCCTGACGAATTGATCGACGCAGGAGACTGGGTGGTGGTCGTCATGCGCTCCGGTGGCCGCGGCCGGAGCAGCGGCGTGGCTGTGACCCAAACGTGGAACGTCGCCTACGAGCTGGCGGAGCGCAAAGTCGTCCGAATCGAATTCCACCCCACCCGGGACGATGCCCTCGGAGCCGCCGGCCTGTCCGAGTAGGCACGGAAAGCGCTGATTAGCAGGCGGCTCTAGAGGATGTAGACGGTGGTGAAGACGATGATCCACATCACGTCGACGAAGTGCCAGTAGATGCCGGGCACCTCGACGCCGAGGTGGTCCTTCGCCTCCGGCCCGTAGTGGCCCGCGCCAGGCGCGGACGTTGGCGATCGCCAGCAGGATCAGCCCGACGGTGACGTGGGCGCCGTGCAGGCCGGTGAGGCCGTAGAAGATCGAGCCGAAGGCGTCGTCGCGGGCGCTGAAGCCGATGTGGACGTACTCGTTGATCTGGATGAAGAGGAAGGTGGCGCCGAGCAGGAAGGTCGTCGCCAGGCCCATCTGCATGCCGCGGCGGTTGTTCTTGCGGATCGACTCGAGCGCCCAGTGCATCGTGAAGCTCGAGGAGATCAGGATCGCCGTGTTCATCCCGGCGACCGCGACCGGCAGCTCGAACGGGTCCGGCGGCCAGGGCCCGTTGTTGGCGACCACCCGGAGGAAGAAGTACGAGGCGAAGAACGCCCCGAACAGCATCACCTCGGAGACGATGAAGAGCAGGATCCCGAGGGTCTGGCGGTCTATCCGCGAGCTCTGGTTGGCCTCCGGCGGATGTGGGTGGTGCTCCTCGGCGTGGCCGACGGCGACTGAGGCGGACTCCATCAGGCCGCCTCCCCGCACCGACGGCCGCCGGCTCCTGGTCGCGCTCGAGGCGGCCGGCTCGGTCCCGGACTCGACGTGCTCGACCGGCTTGTCGGTGAGGTGCTCGACCTTCTCGATCAGGCCCTCCTCGAGCCACTTCGACTGCTCGCCCTTCAGGGTCGAGATCAGGATGTCGTCGATCCGGTAGTGCTCGATCGCGTTCTCGATCGCGTGATACGGGATCGGGGCTCATCGGCTGGCCGGTGGCGTCGATCTCGTTGCGGTACATCTCGGCGAGGGTCGCGGCCAGCCGCGAGCAGACCTCCTCGCGGCTGATCGCGCCGGAGCGCGGGCAGATGAACGTGTAGCGGTGGGGCTTCTCCTTGGCGCGCTCCTTGAGCCGCTCGACCAGGTCCTTGCTGTTCACCGTCTGGGTCGCGACGACGAGCGTGTGGGTGAGGTCCCAGCGGACCGCGTCGTCGTCGACGCGGACCGGGATGTGCTCGACGCCGGCGTCGAAGCGGGCCTTCGCCCACTCGACCAGGTCCTTGCGCAGTCAGCCCGAAGCGGGTCTCGTAGAGGCAGGAGAGCAGGATGTAGTCGGGCTTGGTGGCGCGCACGGCGTCGTCGAGCGCCAGCGCCGGATCGGGGTCCATCACCGCCCCCTCGGACTCGATCCCGAACTCGCGGAGCACCGCCTGGGTGACGTCGACCCGGCTCTGCGCGGCGTCGCGGCGCTCCTCCACGTCGACCAGCTGGCCGACGATCGGCAGGTTCTGGGGCGCGACGACGCGCGAAGTAGTCGGCGCCGGCGTCGGCGAGCTCGCGGCAGGCGGTGAGCAGCTTGCGGCCGCCGGCGACCTCGTTGAGGAAGACCAGGACCCGCTTGACGCCCTCGCGCGAGGGCGGCGGGTCGGGGTCGCCGAAGGTCGCGACCTCGCGCTTCGCGACCACCTCGGAGGCGTGCTCCTGGGGCGTGCCGACGTCGGTGATCGCGGTCTCGCCCTGCGTCGGGTCGACCTTCGGGTGCTCGCGCTGACGCTCCTCGCCGGGCACATCACGGTCGCGCTGTCGCGCGCCCTCGCATCGGTCTCCTCGCTCACGACGGCGCCCCGACCCCGGCCCTCTCGGGCTGGCTGACCTCGGACTCCTCGCCGGGCATGATCACGTGCCTCGCGCCCGGGACGCCGTACTCGTAGGGGCCGCCGACGACGCGCGGGATCTCGTCGAAGTTGAAGACCGGCGGCGGCGAGGAGACCTGCCACTCGATCGTCTTCGCGCGCCACGGGTTCGGGCCCGCCTTCGGCCCGTAGCGCCAGCTGACGATCATGTTGTAGAGGAAGATCAGCTGGGCGGCGCCGAGCAGGAAGGCGCAGCAGGAGATGAACAGGTTCCAGTCGCCGAAGGTGGCGGCGTAGTCGGCGACGCGGCGCGGCATGCCCTCCATCCCGATCCAGTGCATCGGGATGAAGGTGCCGAGCATCCCGACCAGGGTCAGCCAGAAGTGGATCCGGCCGAGCTTCTCGTCGTACATCCGCCCGGTCATCTTCGGGAACCAGTGGTAGACGCCGGCGAAGATCGTGAACACCGATCCGCCGAAGAGCACGAAGTGGATGTGCGCGACGACGAAGTAGGTGTCCGAGACGTGGATGTCGATCGGGATCATCCCGAGCATCACGCCGGAGATGCCGCCGATCGTGAAGGTGGCGATGAAGCCGAGGGCGAACAGCATCGCCGTCGATCTCAGGTGGATCACCCCCTCGAACAGCGTCCCGAGCCAGGAGAAGATCTTGATGCCGGTCGGCACCGCGATCAGCAGCGTGGTGATCATCATCGGCACGCGCAGCCAGCTGAACATGCCCGGCGACGAACATGTGGTGCGCCCAGACCGAGTAGCTGAGAGCACGACGATCCCGATCAGCGCCAGGGCCATCAGCCGGTAGCCGAAGATCGGCTTGCGCGAGTGGGTCGAGATCACCTCGCTGACGATCCCGAACCCGGGCAGCATCATGATGTAGACGGCCGGGTGCGAGTAGAACCAGAAGATGTGCTGGTAGCTGATCACGTCCCCGCCGAAGGCCGCCTGGAAGAAGTTCGTGTGCAGGGCGCGGTCGAAGAGGACCATGAACTGCACGCCGGCGATGAACGGCGTGGCGGCGACGACCAGCAGCGAGGTCGAGAGGTTCGCCCAGACCAGCAGCGGCAGGCGCCAGAAGTTCATCCCCGGCGCCCGCATGGTCACGATCGTGACCAGGAAGTTGAGCGCCGTCGCGATCGACGAGGCGCCGGCGAACTGCACGCCTAAGTTGAAGAAGGACTGCCCTAAGGGCGCGCCGGTCGAGAGCGGCGCGTAGCCGGTCCAGCCGGCGTCGAAGGCGCCGCCCGGCGCCGCGAAGCTGCCGACGAAGAGCAGCCCGGCGATCGGCAGCATCCAGAAGCTGAGCGCGTTGAGGCGCGGGAACGCCATGTCCGGCGCGCCGATCATCAGCGGCAGCACGTAGTTCGCGATCCCGGCGAAGGCCGGGATCACGAAGACGAAGATCATGATCGCCGCGTGGGTCGAGAAGAGGCCGTTGAAGGTGCGAGGGGTCGACGATCTGGGTGCCGGGCTGGGCGAGCTCGGCCCGCATGATCATCGCGATCGAGCCGCCGACGAAGAAGAAGAAGAAGGTCGTGCACGAGGTACTGGATCCCGATCACCTTGTGGTCGGTGTTGACCTTGAAGTAGTCGCGCCAGCTGTAGGCGCCGTGGTTCTCGTGCTCGCGCTCCTTCGGGAAGGTCGGAGCGCCGACCGCCCAGCGGAACCAGTAGTCGAAGCAGCCGATGCCGATCAGGAAGCCGAGCGGCGCGGTGATCGCCGGGACGATCATCTGCGGGTAGCCGGTCTGCTCGGTCTGGAACGCCGGCAGCCCGGAGATCTTGCGCAGCGCCACGACCAGCGCCGAAGCCGAAGGCGCCGGCGATGATCGTGTACGCGAGGGCCCTCCACCAGCCCGGGCGCTTGAACAGGGCCGCCGTCACTCCCGCCATCCTTCCATCCCGCGGATTATCTCAATCACGCGGCGCGTCACGGGTGGACCTGCTTGGGGATCGTCGGTCCGCTCGGGAGCTTCTCCCCGGCGGCCTCGTCCGCTTGATCGGCGGCTGGCTCGCGGCCCACTGCTGTCGAGGCGTGTCTGCGAGGGCTCGACCACCACCGGCGCCCGCATGGTCGAGTGGCCGAAGCCGCAGAGCTCGGTGCAGACCAGCGTGAAGTCCCCGGTCTTGGTCGGGGTGATGTAGGCGCGCGTGGTGATCCCCGGGACGTTGTCCTTCTTGATCCGCCACTCGGGGACCCAGAAGGAGTGGATGACGTCGAGCGCGTGCATCCGGAACTCGATCTGCCGGTCGACCGGGACGTGCAGCTCGCGGGAGGTCGCGCCCTGCTCGGGGTACTCGAAGTGCCACTCGTACTGCTGGGAGTAGACGTCGACGACCATCCGGTTCGGGTCATGGGCCTCGATGTCGGAGAGCGTGATCCAGGAGTAGATCGCGCCGAAGAGGACGATCACGGTGGGGATCACGGTCCAGGCGATCTCGAGCCGGGTGTTGCCGTGGATCGGGGCCCCGTCGGACTCGTCTCCCGGCCTCGCCCGCCACCGCCAGAGCGCGTAGCCCAGCATCACCATGACGATCGAGAAGACGAACGACGAGAGCACGATCATCACGTCGAGCAGGTGTCGATCTTGGGCGCGGCGGTCGAGGCCGCCTCGCCGTTCCAGTTCGGGATCAGCATGATCACCGAGGTGACGACGGTGAGGACGATGATCGCCGCGATCAGCTTGGGAATCGGGAGGCCCCGCATCGGGCGGCATTCTATTCAGGGAACCTGAAGCGACCGACGCATCGCTCGTGGCTCACGCCACTACCGGCGGGAGGCCGTCAAGTTCGCCGCGCGAGGCGGCGATCACCGTCCGGGCGACGCCCTCCCAGCTCCAGAGCTCGTCGACGCGCTCCGCGAGCGCTCAGACCGGCCTCGTGGCGGCGCTGCGGGCTCGAGCGCGAGCCAGCCCTCGAGCCGGTCGGCGAGCTCCGTGACGGCCGCCGGGCTCGACCGGGAAGCTCAGCAGGCGCGCCAGCTCCGGCTCGACCGCCTCGGCGAGCAGCTCGGCGACCTCGCGCATCCCGGAGTGGTCCGCGGAGACCGGCGGCACGCCGCAGGCCGCGGACTCCGCCGGGACCATCCCGAAGGCCTCGGGCAAGGTGCTCGGCATGGCGAAGGTGTCGGCGGCCGGCATCACCTCGGCGACCTCGTCGTGCTCGAGACGGCCGCCGATCAGGATCGACCCGGCCGCCGCTCGCGCCGCCTCGGCGTAGCCCTCGGGCGGGGCCGCCAGGAAGTCGGCGAGGATCGGCAGCGGCTCGTCCTCGTCGCCCTCGAGGCCCCGGCCCCGCGCCGCGACCTCGCGGGCCGCGTCGAGGTCGCCTCGGCCGAGGGCATCGACGAGCAGTGCGCAGCCCCTCCTCGAACGCGCCGAAGCCGATGAACAGGAGCCGGGGCGACTCGGCGCCGGCCGCCCGGCGGCGATCGGTGGACCAGCGGCCAGGCGGCCGCCAGCAGGTCGACCCCCTTGTTGATCAGGAGCTTGCCGACGAAGAGGACGCGCGGCGTCTCCCTCCGCCCAGCCCCGCAGCGCCGCCGCGATCGCCGGGCCGTCGCGCCCGAAGGAGTCGTCGGCTCCCGTCTCCTCGGCGTCGAGCCGGCCGGCGAGGCTCCGCAGGGCGAGCAGCGCATCCGCTCCTCCTCCGGGGCCGGAAGCGATGCACGTCCACCCCGGGCGGGCCCGAGCCGCGTGCGTTCGCGCAGGCTCGGGTCGGGAACCACCTCGAAGAGCGCCGCGGCGGTGTGGGCCGAGCCGACCAGCAGGCCGCCGGCGGCGTCGGTGCCCTCGCGGGCGTAGGGGACGAAGCGCTCCGGGTGCGGCCGCACCGTGTAGGAGAGGTCCGAGCCGTGCACCTTGATCGCGAAGCGCAGGCCCGCCCGGGCCAGGATCGCCGGGCCCATGATCAGGTGGTTGGCGAGCGCCGCGTCGGGCTCGCCGGCGGCAGCGACCACGTCGCCGAACCGCCGCGACGTTCGCGTCGAGGTAGCGATCGAGCTCCTCGTCGGTCAGCTCGGGGAACGTCTTCACCTCGAAGCCCTCGTAGCGGTCGTGCACGAAGACGGGGAGCAGTCCGCCGATATCCGGCCGGTAGACGGTGACCGAACCCGCTGGCCGGTCTCGCGGACCGTCTCCACGCGGAGGCCGCGGCTCCCCCAGTCGCCGACCGCGTCCACCCAGTCGAGCTCCGCCGCATCGCGGTCCTGGCAGAGCAGGTGGACCTCGTGGCCCTGGCCGGCAGCGCCTGCGCAAGGCTCGCGTTGTAGACATTGCTCCCGTTCCCCGGAGCAGGTAGCCGTGAAAGATCAGGACTCGCACCGGCCCAACCGTATTGGCCGCTTCGCGTTGTTATCGTGCCGCCCGATGCAGAACCCCGAGCAGACCTATCGGCTGCGGGCGCCGGCCTCCGGCCGGGAGGCGCTCGCCAAGGCGAGCCCGACGGCGTCTACGTCGACCGCGAGACGGCGAGGAGATGGAGGTCGTCGCGGCGACCCTGCCGCTCGCGCCCTCGGAGTCGGCCCTGGTCCGGGCACCCGAGAACCTGCGCGCCTGCCGCCGCTGCGACCAGCTGATCGGCCTCGACGTCAGCGACTGCCCCTACTGCGGGCTGCGCCAGCCGGCGCTCGACGGATCGACTGTGAGCCGCGATCCTCGTCCGCTGTGTGCTCGCCCTGCGGCGCTGATCGCCGCCGGCTGCGGCGGCGACAGACTCCGGGGAGACCCGACCACCCCGTCCGTCTCGATCCCGGCGGTGACCGCCCCGGTCGCGACGTCCACCGGCTCCGCGACCACCACCATCGCCCGGCGGCGACAACCGCACCAGCCACAGGGCACGCAGACCTACAACCCGACGCTCCCCGACTCGCGCGACCAACGACATCCCGCCGCCTCAGGGCAGCCCGCAGGCGGCAGTTCGAGCAGCAGTGCAAGCAGAACCCCGGCGCCTGCGGCTAGGCGAGCAGCCCGCTTACTTCTTCGGTTCGCTGCTTCTTCGCTGCTTCGCCGGGGCTTGGTTCGGATCGGCCACGACGGTCGCCGAGTAGAGCAGGCGGGCGGTGTTGTAGGTGCAGCCGTAGGCAGCGCTCGGTGCCGAGGGCGTCCTGGGCGGCACCGGCCAGGATGTCGTCCGTGCTCGTTGCACTTGCCCTTCTTGCGGCTCGCCTGCCAGCGGGTGTTGGCGCTCTGGTTGATCGCGAAGGCGGGGGCCCAGGTCGGGACGGTCAGCGCGACGACTTGTTCGGCTTGACCCGCAGCGGCGTGGCGAGGGTGAAGGTGGTGGTCTGGCCGAGGAAGCCGCGAGAGGTCCTCGACCGGCGACTGGGACTTGAGCTTGTAGATCGGCTTGCCCGCCTTGATCGACTTCATGATCGGCTTGAGCACGGCGATCCTCGCCTTGGGCGATCCGCCGAAGGTCTTGCTGAAGAAGTCGTAGTCGCTCTGGTTGTTGTTGTTCGGGTTGGGCTTGGTGCTGGGCGCGCCAGTCTTGATCGACCAGGCGACGACGCGGCCGCGGAAGGGGACCGTGAAGGGGCTCTTCGAGCCGATGATCGAGGTCTGGAAGCCGGTCGTCTTGCCGACCGCCTGGCAATTCGTCGGGCACGACGGAGCGGCGGGCGTCGCCGCGCCGAGCACCACGACGCGGGGCGCGGCGCCGGCGTCACCCGTGCCGAGCGCGATCGCCAGCACGGCGCCGAACACCGCGATGGCGGCGGCGATGCTAAGCCTGTGCAGGCGCGCGAGTACGTGAGCGTCCAGGCCCATGAGCTTCATTGAACACTCCTTTTGATGGAGGGTTGCGGGGGTCCTTGCAACCTGGGCGGGTAGGGTTGGGACGGGATGGAGGGGAATCCGCATTTCAGCGCTATCTGGAGGGCGCACTCGAGACCTTCGGAATCGACACCGACGAGGCCGAGCGCGCCGTGATGGTGGGCGTCTGGTCCGTCTACGAGCCCGGCATGGAGCAGCTGCGCGACGCAGATCTCGACGGCATCGAGCCCGAGATGGCGCCGGATCTCTCCAAGCCGCCGACGAGATGAGCGCGCTCGATCTCCCCCTGCGAGAGCAGGCCGCCCGGATCGCGGCCGGCGAAGTCGATGCCAGCGAGCTCCTCGACGCCTGCCTGGCGAGGATCGAGGAGCGGAACCCGGACCTGAACGCGATCGTGGCGACCTTCCCCGACGAGTCGCGGCGCATGCTCGACGAGGCGCCCGACGGGCCGCTGCGCGGTGTCCCCGTCGTGATCAAGGACGAGTGGCCGCTGCCCTGGCGTGCCGAGACCGTTGGCGCGGCGAGCGTGCCAGGCGTGAAGCTGGCCCCCGGTGAGTCGGGTCCGTACCGCGCGCTGCGCGACGCCGGCGCGGTGATCGCGGGCGTCGCCAACATGCACGAGCTGGGCTCGGGCAGCACCGGCAACACCTCGCTCTACGGACCCACCCACAACCCCTGGGACCTCGAGCGCTGCCCCGGCGGGTCCTCCAGTGGGCCGGCGGCCGCGGTCGCCGGGGGCCTGGTGACGGGATCGGTCGGGGCCGACGGGCTCGGCTCGGTTCGCTACCCGGCGGCCTATTGCGGGCTGACCGGGCTGAAGCCGACCTTCGGGCGCTCGGCGATGGAGGGCCATCACATCGCCAACACCGAGACCATCGTCTCCGGCCCCCTCTGCCGGGACGCGGCCGACTGCAGGCTGCTGGCCTCCGCCCTCTATCGGAGAGGAGCTCAGGGCGGAGCAACCGGAGGGATTGCGGATCGGAATCGTCCGCGACCCCTACTGGATCGACACGGCACCGGGCGTCCGTGAGGCGTGCGAGTCCGCGCTCGAGGCCCTGCAAGCCGAGGTCGGCGGCGAGATCATCGAGGTCGATCTGCCGGACCTGGACCTGGTACTGCCGGCCGCGCTGCTGGTGGCGCAGGCCGAGGAGGCAGCGCACCTCACTCCCGAGAACCTGAACGCGCTCAGCCCCGAGCTCAGCGTGATCAACCGCGGGGTCCTCAAGCTGCGCGCGCTGCTCCCGCTCAGCCTGACCGCGCGGGCATTCCGCGTCCGCGCCAAGGTGCGGCGCGATCTGGCCGAGCTGTTCGATGAGATCGACCTGCTCGCGTGGCCCACCGTGCCCGCCGTGGCGCCCTCGCTCGTCGAGCCACTGATCGAGCTCCCCTCAGGCACGGCGTCCGCCGACGCCGGCAACGCCCGCCAGGGCGTGCTGGCAAACCTGACGGGAATCCCCGGCGTCAGCGTCCCGGTCGGCCTCGACGACGGCATGCCGGTCGCGCTCCAGCTGCTCGCCGGCTGGGGCGCCGATGCACTGCTGCTCGACGCCGCCGAGGCGCTCGAGCGGGCCACGAGCGGAGAGTTCGTCCAGATGCGCCCGGCCGCGATCGCCTAGCGACCGCCATGGCGAAGCCGTCATCCTCTGCCCGATGAGCAGACGGGCCTGGGTGCTGTTCGCGTCGATCTCCCTGATCTGGGGTGTTCCCTACCTCTTCATCAAGGTCGCGGTGGACGGCGGCATCTCGCCGTTCTTCCTCGCCTGGGTCCGGGTCGCGCTGGCGGCGGCGATCCTGTGCGCCGTCGCGCCGCGCCAGACTCGGGAGCTGCTGCTCCACGGGCCCCGCCGCTGGATCGCCGCCTACGCCGTGGTGGAGATCACCCTGCCGTTTCCTCTGATCGCCGCGGGCGAGCGACACATCGCTTCGTCGATCGCAGCCATCGTGATCGCGACCGTCCCGCTGCTGATCGCGTTGCTGGCGCTCCGCTTCGATCACTCCGAGCGCGCGACCCGGACGCGCATGATCGGGATGCTGGTCGGGCTCGCCGGAGTGATCGCGCTGGTCGGTATCGACCTGAGCGGGCAGGGTGACGAGCTGCTCGGGGCGGCGGCCGTGATGGTCGCCGCCGTCGGCTACGCGGCGGGCCCGATGCTGCTCAAGCGCCATCTGATCGGCTTCGACCCGCGCGCCACCATGGCCGCCAGCCTCCTCGTTGCCACCGTGCTGCTCACGCCCGCTGCGGCATTGACGATCCCGGGTTCGGCTCCTCCCGCCGACGCGATCGTCTCCCTCGTCGTCCTCGGCCTGCTCTGCACCGCGACGGCTTTCGTGATCTACGTGCTGCTCGTCTCGGAGATCGGCCCCGGACGCGCGGCGATCATCACCTACATAAACCCCGTGGTGGCGGTCGCGCTCGGGGTCATCGTCCTCGGCGAGAGCCTGGGCACCGGAGCAATCGCGGGTCTGCTGCTCATCCTGGCCGGCTCGTGGCTCGCGACCGACGGACGCCTCCCGCCGGGGCCCAACGCGGTGGTCACGCGCTTACGGCAGCGCCACAGGCAAACCGCAGCCGAGGCGCCGACCGCCGTGCGCGCCGGTCCCTAGTCGACGATCGGGAACGGGGCTACGAGGCGCCTGCGCGGCCTGCGGTCGCGGCCTCGGGTGCGGAAACCGATGGCGTCGCGGCGAGCGTGGCGGCGAGCAGCAGCGGGGTGAGCAGGGCGAGCCGTTGGGTCGAGGGGGTCGCCAGGTCCTTAGCGGCGACTTCGGCAACCGCCTCGTTCTGGAGCCCGATCAACTCGGTCATCGTCCGGCAGGCGGTCGCCTGCGGAGCGTCCTCCTCGACCGAGGCCGCGAGCTCCGCCATTGCGATGATCTCCTGCGCGTCGGCGCCGACGATCATCCTGCCGAGCGCAACCATGGCGTACAGGTACACGCGCTCGAGGATCAGGTCGCGGCCTCCATCCCGGGGTCCCGGCGCGGGCCCAAGGTCGAGCGGGTCCTCACCCGCCAGAAGACGCTCGAGCTGGAAGGCGCAAACGCCGCTCAGCTGATCGGCCGACAACCCGGCCTCGAGGCCGCAGCGGATCGTGAGGATGGCATTCAATGCGGGCGCCCCATAGGGCACGTCGCTCGCGAACAGGATCTGGCCCGGTGGGACATAGGAGAAGAGGAAGGTGAGGTCGGCCGGAACCCACCAAGAGGTGTCGATGAAGACGTTCGGGTGATCGGGCATGTGCCGCCACATCCAGCTCAGATCCGAGACGGCTGCGTGCGCGAGGATAATCCGAGTCCCCGGGAACTGCTCCGAATACTCGAAGGTGTGGCGACCGAGAGCGGGGATCCCGCGTCCCGCGTGGATCAGAACCGGGACGCGATGCTCGTCGGCCAGGGCGAAGATCTCCCGCGCCTCCGGCGAGTCCATCAAGAACTCGTCGGAGCGCGGGTGCAGCTTGATGCCACGGGCCCCGAGCTCGATGCACCTCGATCCCTCGGCCACCGCACCGTCGTTCGGGTCAAGCCGGCAGAACGGGACTAGCCGGCCGTCCGAGCCGGCGGCCTCCGCGAGGATCAGGTCATTGGCGTCCCCATACCCGCCGGGCTCATGCATCGGGAAGACGACCCCGCGGGCATGGAGCGGGGCAAGGATGTCGATGAGCTCTTCGCCAGACAGCCGTGCGCCATCCGGGTCGTTGGCGCCGATGTGGGTGTGAGCGTCGAAGAGAGCGGCGCTCGGCAGGTCCGCGAGAAGCGGCTGGAGCCACGCCTGCAGCAGAGATTCGTTGATCGAGGGAGTCAAGGCGGCCAGTCTAGTCTGCGCCCCGTGAGCTCGACTGGCATCAGGGGCGAGGTTCTCCAAATCGCTGAGGAGACTCTCCGCGGCAACTGGATCGAGGGCGAGCGCGATGGGGTTCGCTACGGCTACTCGCGGCCAAGCCCGAGCCATTACCCGTGGCAGTGGTACTGGGACTCGTGCTTCCACGCGATCGTCTGGCGCCGCTTCGATTCCACCCGGGCCGCGAGCGAGCTCCGCAGCCTGCTGGCAGGCGGGTCCAAGGACGGCTTCATCGGGCACACGATCTTCTGGCACGGCCATGTCGATTGGCAGCGCCGCTGGACCTACAACGTCACCTCGAAGACGGCGGCCAACACCTCCACGATCCAACCCCCGTTGCTCGCCTGGGCCTGGCGGATCGCCGTCGGCGACCCGGCCGACGAGCCGCGGATCGCCGCGCACCATCGCTGGCTCGAGGCGAACAGGGACCTGGACGGCGACGGGCTGCTCTGGATCGTCCAGCCGGACGAGTCGGGGCTCGACTCCTCGCCCAAGTTCGACGCGGTCTGGGGCCTGCGCGCCCACGCACGGCCGCTCTTCCCCTTCCTGATCGCCAGGAACAGGCGCCTGGGCTGGGACGCGCGACGGGTGGTCGGCGCCGGTGGCCCGGTGCTCTGCGAGGTGGTCACAAACGTGCTCTGGTGCCTTGCACGGCTCGCCGCGGGGGAGCCCTCGGTCACCCCGAGGATCGTCGAGCGCTTCTGGGACGAGCGCCGCGGCCTTTTCCTCGATGTCGCACGAGGGAAGCTCGCGCACGAGGACCGGACCGATCCGGCCGCCGGCGATCGCCGGATCCGGACCTCGACCTGGTCGGCGCTCGCTCCCTTGGCGCTCCCCGACCTGCCCGATCAGATTGCTCGACGGCTCATCGAGGAGCACCTGCTCGATCCGCGCCGATACTGGCTGCCGTTCCCTCCCACCTCCGTGTCCGCCGAGGAGCCCACCTTCGAGCCACGCGTGTGGAAGCGGCCACTGCGTCGCCTCTACTGGCGCGGCCCGACCTGGATCAATGCGGCCTGGCTGATCTGGATCGGCCTGCTGCGCCTGGGAGCGGAGCCGGAGGCGATGGAGATGGCGAAGCGACTCAGCGCCGCGGTTGTCGAGCAGCGCCTGCGCGAGTTCTACGAGCCCTACTGCGGCGAAGGCCTCGGCGCCAAGGAGTTCGGCTGGTCTTCGCTGGTCGCGGAGGTGGCGGACCCGGACCCGTCCGCGCCTTCTTCCTATCTCGTCTAGGCCGAGGCCGGCTGAATCGAGATCAGGATGCGAATGCGCGCCGCTCGACGGCTATTTGGCCGGAATGACCACTGGCTTGGAGACGCCCGCCTTGCAGACGAACTTCCCGGCGGTGCGCTTGGTCGCCTTGACGCGGACCGAGTTCGTGCCCGCCGGCAGACTGTTCGGCAGCTGCCCTGAGACGGACCAGTTCCCGTTCGTGTCGGAGGTGCCGCCGTCCAGGGTGGCGAACACCGCGCCGGTCTGATCGAGCGCCTGCAGGCGCATCCCCCGGGACACCTTGCAGGCACTGGCCGTGTTGAGCGAGCCCCGCGCGGTCACCTTCCCGCCGTTGTTGATCTTCGGGTTGCCGGCGAAGTAGATCACCGACGTCTTCTTCTTCTTGCCTGCCACCGCAACCGCGGTGAACAGCCCTAGTCCAAGCGCCGCCACGGCGAGCACGGCAAGGAACCTTCCGGGCCTCATCTGACTCCCTCCTCCTCTTGAAGAGGAGTCAGCCTATCGCGACCGGTCACTTGTACCGGTAGGTGATTCGGCCGCGATCGAGGTCGTATGGCGAGAGCTCGATCTTGACGCGATCCCCGGGGAGTATGCGGATGTAGTGGCGGCGCATCTTGCCCGAGATGTGGCCGAGGACCTCGTGGTCGTTGTCCAACTTGACACGGAACATCGTGTTGGGCAGCGCCTCGGTGATCTCGCCCTCCATCTCGATCTTCTCTTCCTTCGCCATCTGCGCGGGGCAGGGTAGCGCTTCGCCCTACCGCCCCTCGAAGGTCGCCTTGCCGGGGCCGTCCTTGAGAAAGCTGGTCACCGCGTTCTGCAGGTCCTCCGAAGCGAACAGGTCCGCGAAGACCTCGGGCGTCACCTTGTCTGCCTCCTCCACCCCGCCCGCCCGGTAGGCGCGGATGATCCGCTTGGTCGCGCCGTGGGCGACGGTCGGGCCATCCGCGAGCCTGTGCGCGAACTTCATGCCCTTCTCGAGCAGCTGATCGTCGGGGACGACCCGGTTGACGACGTTCCAGGCCTCCAGCTTCGCCGCCCCGTAGAGGCCGCCGCTCATCACGAACTCGGCCGCCCGCGCGGGACCCGCCCGCTCCGCCATCCGCTGCGTGCCTCCGGCCCCCGGCGTCAGGCCCACGACCGCCTCGACCAGCCCGAATCGCGCCGACTCGGTCGCCCAGATCAGGTCGCAGCCCAGGGAGATCTCGAGGCCGGCCGTCAGGCAGAGGCCGTGGACCAGGGCCAGCGTCGGGATCGGGAGCCGCTCGAGCCTCTGCACCACCGGGATCAGCGAGCCGAATGAATCTGACGCCGCACCCTCGTCCACGACCCGCTGGAAGCTGTGGACGTCGACTCCGCCGGTGAAGATGTCACCGTCGGCACGCCAGACGAGCGCCCGCGCATCGGAGCCCTCGACCTCCTCGATGCAGGAGACCAGCGCCCCCCAGGCGTCGTCGCCGAACAGGTTGAGCGGCGGGTTGGAGAGCACCATCACGGCCACGTTGCCGTCGCGCTCCAGCCGAATCGGGGTTGTCGTCTTCGTCTCAGCCATTCTCACCTCCATTAAACGGGTCGCTCCTGTCGAAGCGCCCTCGAATTAAGGCGGCGACAGCCGCGATCTCGTCGGGGTCCCCCGCCTCGGGGACCCAGGGAAGCTTGAGCGGATCATTCTCGTATCGGGGCACGACATGGATGTGGAAGTGGAAGACCGTCTGCCAGGCGGCCGCCCCGCAGGCGTTGATCAGGTTGATCCCGTCCGTGTCGAGAACCTCCTTCATCTGCCGGGCCAGTCGCTGTGCGGCGAGCACGCTGGCCGTCAGGTCCTCGGAGGACACCTCGAGCAGGTCCGCCGAGTGCTGACGCGGCACCACCAGCGCGTGCCCGGGGGTCGCCGGGTTGATGTCCATGAAGGCGACGGTGCGATCGTCGGAGTCGATCGTCTGGCTCGGGATCGAGCCCGCGACGATGCCGCAGAACAAGCAATCAGACGGCGGCTCCTCCGCTTCGCGTCCGGGGGCGCCTTGATCGTCGGAATCAGTCACGGCGCCAGGCTACCCGTCCACAAAACGGGTTGCTCCTGCGGAGCACCATCCCATTAGCGAAGCTGCCGGGCTCTCTCGAGGGCATCCGAGCGGCTGCTGATCTCCCCCGTGAAGGCCTCGGCGCGAAGCTCTTCGAGGAGCTTCCCCATCTCGGGCCCAGGCGAGAGCCCGAGCTCGTCTGCGAGCTCGTCACCGCTCAGGGGCGGGCGCGGCGGACCGTCGCGGTGCCAGGCGAGCGCATCGTGCAGCATCTCCCGGGCCAGGTCGAGGTGGGCCTCCACCATCTCCGGGCTGGCCAGGGGGCCCTCGCCCCGCGCGGCGAGCCGGTCGGCGACCGTCAGCAGGGTGACGTCGGCGGACACTGGCTCGGTGGCGACCAGGTAGTCGTAGACCGCCCGCCGGGCGAGGGGGCGCTGGTGGATCAGGAAGCCGAGTCGCAGGTGATGGAGCGCCAGCCCCTGAAGGTGGGCGCTGAGGGCGCGGCTGGTGCGCAGGCGCCGGCAGATGCCCCCGATGATCTCCGCGCCGACCTGGTCATGCCCGATGAAGGTGACGTAGCCAGAGCCCTCCGATCGGGTCTCCGGCTTGCCGAGGTCGTGGAAGAGCGCGCCGAGGCGAAGGGCATCGCGCCTGGTGAGCTCGTCGGCGAGCGGCTCCGCGAGAAACGCCGCCGTCTCGGCCGCCTGGTCTCCGACGAGAACAGGCAGGTCGCCCTCGATCCCGAGCCACTCCTCGAGCACGGCCAGGGTGTGGCCGAACACGTCGAGGTGATGATTGGGGTTCTGGACCACCCCGCGGAGCGCCGCCAGCTCGGGCAGGACCACCGGGGTGAGCGCGAGCTCGCCCATCAGCTCGACGCCGCGGAGCGGGTCGGGTCCGGCGACGAGGCCCCGCAGCTCGGCGAACTGGCGCTCGCCGGCCGGGTCGGCGGCGTGTGAAGCGTGGTCGCGGGCCAGGTCCGCCGTCGCCATCTCGATCTCGAGGCCGAGGACGGAGGCGAGCCGGCAGGCGCGCAGCAGCCGCAGCGGGTCCTGCTCGAAGGAGGCGTCGGAGGCGATGCGGAGCACACGAGCCTCGGCGTCACGAACGCCTCCTGTCGGGTCGATCGGATCACCCCCCGCCAGGGGGACCGCGACCGCGTTGACGGTGAAGTCCCTGGCACGAAGGTCCTCCTCGATCGTCCCGGCCCGCAGGGCGGCGACGTCGACGTGCCAGCCGTCGGTCGGGGCGACCGCTCGCCAGGTTGCGTGCTCCTCGGAGAGCGCGAAGGCCGAGCCGCCGGCGACCTTGGCGATGGCGCGAGCCGCGTGCTCCTCGTGCCCCGGCTCGACCGCGAGGTCGGCATCTGCGACCGGCTCGCCCAGCAGGGCGTCGCGGATCGCGCCACCGACGATCCAGACCGATCCGGCCTGCTCCTCGAGCGCGGTCCGGGCGGCCGCGATCGAGGGCGCGGCGGCCAGGGCGTCCTCGAGCGAGGGGCTCACTCCACCACCTCGCGCGGCACGCGCTGCGAGATCGCGCAGGTGACCTCGTAGTTGATCGTCTCGAGGCGGGCCGCGACCTCCTCGGCCGGGATTCGCTCCGATCCCTGCGAGCCGATCAGGACGGCCGGCTCACCCGGCTCAACGTCGGTCTCGGGGCCGAGGTCGATGGTGACGTTGTCCATCGAGACCGTGCCGACCAGCGAATAGCGACGCCCGCCGACCAGGACCTCGGCGTTATTGGAGAGGCCGCGCCTGACCCCGTCGCCGTAGCCGATCGGCAGGACGCCAACCCAAGTGTCCTCCGGCGCCCGCCAGGTCCGGCCGTAGCCGGCGCTGGCGCCGCGCTCGAAGCGCTTCACGTCGGCCACGTAGGAGCGCAGTTCGAGGGCCGGCTCAAGGTCATGCTTCGCCGGGTCGAGCTGAAATGGATCGAGCCCATAGACGGCGATGCCGCAGCGGACCATGTCGAAGTGGGTCGTCGGGTCGCGCAACGTCGCGGCGCTGTTCGCAGCATGCACGGTGCAGTCCGGGGCGAGCTCCCGGACGGCCTCGGCGACCGGCGTAAAGACCGCGAGCTGCTCGGCCATGAACGTGTCGCCCTCCTCATCCGCGGTGGCGAAGTGCGTCCAGACCCCCGCCAGATCCAGCCGCTGGTCCTCCCGGCAGGCACGGGCGAGCTCGATCAGCGCATCGGGGTCGCGCTCGCCCAGCCTGCCCATGCCGCTGTCGAGCTTGACGTGGACCCGTGTCATCCGGCCGAGATCGGCCGACAACCGCGAGCAGAGGTCGCGGAAGCCCTCGCGCCAGACCGCGATCTCGGCGTACGCCCCCAGGGCGATTCGGAGCTCGTCCACGGTGAGCGCCCCCATCACCAGGATGGGCGTCTCGGGGAAGTGCAGCCGGAGCTCCTCGGCCTCCGCCGCGGCCGCGACGGCCAGCCGGGTGGCCCCGCCGCGCAGCGCGGCGGCCGCACAGGTCGCGGCCCCGTGCCCGTAACCGTTTGCCTTGACGACGGCGCAGAGCTCGGTCCCCTCTCCGACATGATCCTTCAGGGTCCGGCAGTTCCGCTCGACTGCACCGGCATCGATGACGGCAAGCGCACGCATCGTCTCCTCGGCAGGGCTCAGAGCGACAGCCCCGCGGGGATCGAATCGATCACGTCGCCCGCGATCACCGAATCGTGGCCCACGCGCTCGCCGGCAGCCCTCCCGGCTCTCGAGTGGGCGACGACCGCCGCGCAGGTCGCGGCGAAGGGTTCGACACCCCGGGCGATCAGGGCGGCGATCATCCCGGAGAGCACGTCGCCGGTTCCGGCGGTCGCCAGCTGCGGGCTCGAGATCGCGTTCACCCCGAGCCGCTCGCCGTCCGTGACGATCGAGTCGTCCCCCTTGAGCAGGACGATCCCCCCGCTCCGCTCCGCCGCCTCATGCGCGCTCTCGGCCCGCTTCGCCTCGATCGCCTTGGAATCCCGATCGAGAAGCCGGCCCATCTCACCGGCATGAGGGGTGAGCACGAACGGCGCCTGCCGCCCGGCCAGTTTCTCGATGCGGCCCGCGTGCGCGTTGAGCCCATCGGCGTCGATCACCAGCGGCGCCTCGATCCGCTCGGTGAGCTCCTGGATCAGCCGCTGGGTCCCCTGCTCGCGGCCCATCCCGGACCCGAGTACGACACAGGCGGCGCGCTCGGTGGCGCCGAGGATCTGCTCGGAGGCCGCGGGGCGCAGCCGCCCGTCCCGGCTCGCGCAGCCGAGCGTCATCACCTCGGTCAGCTTGACCTCGAAGATCTGCTCGAGGTCCGCCGGGACGGCGGCGGTCGCATATCCCGCCCCGGTCCGGATTGCCGCCGACGCCGAGAGGCAGACGGCGCCGGTAAGGCCGCGTGACCCGCCGACGATGACCACCTGCCCCGAGCTGAACTTGGTCGAGCCGGCGGCCCGGCTCGGCGCCAGCCCCAGCACCCGCGGGTTGATCAGGCCGGCCGTCGGCTCAACCGGCGCGCTCTCGGGGATGCCGATCGGCACCACGCGCAGCTCTCCGGTGTGCTCCTTCCCCGGAGCGATCCAGTGCCCGAGCTTCGGCGCGTGGAAGGTGACCGTGAGGTCCGCGGCGACCGCCGTCCCCTCGACCTCGCCCGTCGAGGCGTTCACACCGGAGGCCACGTCCGTCGCCACCACAGGGCCATCCACCTCGTTCATCGCGTCGATCGCCGCAGCCGCGGGATCCCTGGGGGTACCCGCGAAGCCCGTCCCGAAGACCGCGTCGACGACGACCCCGGCGCCGCGCATCGCGGCCGGCAGATCGCCAGGGTCAACCCGGCGGGCGGCGTCGAAGCGCTCCGCGTTGGCCTTCGCATCGTCGGAGAGCTCGTCCGGCGGCGCCAGCAGCAGGGCGTCGACCTCAAAGCCCATCTCGCGCAGAACCCGGGCGGCGACCAGCCCGTCGCCGCCGTTGTTCCCCTTGCCGCAGACGATCGCCGCCGTGCCCGCGATCGCCACCTCTGCCGCGGCCTCGGCGACCGCGCGGCCCGCCGTCTCCATCAGCTCGAGCGAAGGAATGCCCCGCTGTTTGATCGCCCAGGCATCAGTCGCCCGCATCTGCTCGGCGTCCAGGCAGGGATCGAGCCAGTCCTCCATCGAGGGTGAGCCTACCTTCGGCGGTCGCTCACCCGGGGGTGGAGCTACTTGATGCCGAGGACGGCCTTGAACTCGGCCTGATCGTCCTTGCTGCCCGAACCCGTGACCAGGTAGGTGAGGGAATCCAGGTAGGGCTTGGCCTGCAGGTACCCGGGATCGGACTTGGCGCCGGAGGACTCGGCGAGCGAGAAGACCGAAGGGAAGTCGAGGAACAGGTCGGTGCCCAGCGACGAGACCTGCGAGTGGGCCGTCGAGAACGTGGGCGAGTCGGAGAGCTTCTGCGCCGGCGCCAGTGACTGCTCCGCGGAGTTGGCCCCGTAGCCGATCACGATCTTGTCGCCCTGCTGGGCGACCTCGAGGGGCACCGGCAAGACCGTCGGATCGTTGATCTCGAAGCCGGTGCCGTCCCCGGAGAGCTGCAGCGGCTTCAAGCCACTAGTGCCCCCGCCGAGCTGCGCCAGCCCCCTTAGCTGGCCCAGCAGCCTGCCGGTCAGGTCCGGGTCGTTGGTGTGCACGACGAGCGCTCCGGTCAGGGCCGCCTTCGACGTCCCCTCGACGTAGATGACCGCATCGCCGAGGGCGCCCTCGAGCTGCTCGAGGGACGAGCCGGTCGTGGACTGAATCTGCTGGACGGCGGCGTCGAAGTTCGGGATCTGGTCCTTGAGCTGATCGACGATCCGCTTCACCGTGTCCCCGAGATTGCCGATGCCGAGGGCGAGCCACGACTGGGCGGGGACGTCGCCGAGCAGCGAGCTCTCCGGGGTCTCGACGCCGCTGCCGCCGACGGCGTCGATCTGGATGCTGTCCGCATTCGCCGTGAGCGCGCCCGCGACAGGCTTGTCCAGTGAGTCGCCGGCGATCTGCTCGAGTTGCTGTTGCTGCTGCGGGCCGAACTGCTCGGGACCGAGGGCGGTGAGGAAGTCCTTGGGGACCGTATACAGCGTGCCCAGGCGGTCGCTCGACAGATTGTCGATCGCGTCCTTGTAGTCGTCGTCGTCCCCGAGCGAGTCGCCCTTCGAAGCGTCTGCCGCGGCCTTGAACCCGGTGAGGTCGCCCTCGACCAGGTACTTGTTGTCGACCGTGCCGAAGACGGTCTGATCGGGGCCGGGCGAGCTACTCGGGTCGGCTTGGTAGGTCGTGCCGTTGTAGGTCTGCGGCGCCGGGCTGGTCGCGGTCGCGCCGGAGGCCTTCTGGGCGAAGGCGACGGAGGCGGCGGCGTTGTTGGTCTCGACGACGGCCGCCCCGTGCTGGGCGGGCTGGCCGAGGCTGGTGAAGAAGAGCCCCGCCTTCTCGCCCAGCCAGGGCGCGATGTCCTGCTGGTAGTTGATCGGGTGACCGTCGGCCTTTGACTGGTCCTCGATCAGCGAGATGATCTTGGCCCCGGGGTCGGGGGTGTTCATGATCTTGCTCAGCGCCGCCTTGGCGTCGGACTGCGCGGCGCCGGTCGGCTTCACGGTCCCGTCGAGGTAGACCGCGGCGTTCGCCGGGACGGCAGCCGCGGGGCCGACGTCGGCGCTGCTGCCCCCGCCGCCACCGCAGCCGGCCAGGATCGCCGCCGGCACGGCGATGCAGGCAAGCACCAGCGACTGGATTCGGACGCGAACCAACGGGGTCGGGAATCCTACGTCACTCGACGGTCACCCTCTTGGCCTTGGCAGACCAACATCAAACTTCCGGAATCTCGCGCACCCCTATTCGACTGTGACCGTCTTCGCGAGATTCCTGGGCTGGTCGACGTTGAGGCCGTTCTCGCGGGCGATGTAGTAGGCGAGCAGCTGCAGCGGCACGATGGCGACGATTGGCTGGACGATCCAGTCGGTGCGCGGCACGAAAAGGGTCTCGTCGGCTGCATCCTCCACTCCCCCGGAGCCCTCGGTCGCCACCGCGATCACGTCGGCGCCGCGGGCCCGCACCTCCTCCATGTTGGAGAGCATCTTCTCCTTCACGGGGCTCTCGGTCACGACGGCCACCACCGGGGTCGACTCGTCCAGGAGCGCGATCGGCCCGTGCTTCATCTCGCCGGCGGCGTAGGCGTCGGCCGGGATGTAGGAGATCTCCTTCAGCTTCAGAGCGCCCTCGAGGCAGACCGCCAGCCCGATGTGCCGCCCGATGTACATGAAGAAGCGCTTGTCATGCTCGGATCGGGCGATTGCCTTGACCCTCTCTTCGCAGGAGACGATCGTCTCCTGCAGCTTGTGGGGCAGCGACTTGAGCTCCGCGACGAGCTCAACGATCCGCTTCGGCTCCATCGTCCCGCGCAGCTCGGCGAGACGGAGGCCGAGCAGGTACATGGCCGCCACCTGGCTGACGAAGGTCTTAGTCGCCGCCACGCTGACCTCGATGCCGGACCGGGTAAAGAGGACGGCGTCGGCGTCCCGGGTCGCCTGGCTTCCCATCACGTTGCAGACCGCCAGCACCTTCGAGCCGCCCTCCTTCGCCAGCCGCATCGCCGCCAGTGTGTCCGCGGTCTCGCCGGACTGGGTGATGCCGATGACCAGGTCGTTCGGGCGGTGCACCGGTTCGCGGTAGCGGTACTCGGAGGCGATGTCCATCTCCACCGGGACCCTGGCCCACCGCTCGATCGCGTATCGGCCCACGAGGCCGGCGTGGTACGAGGTGCCGCAGGCGACGATCACGATCCGCTCGATTCCCTTCAAGAACTCGTCATCGAGCTCGACGTCGGAGAGGTCGACCCCGTCCAGCGTGGGCAGCCGGTCCGTGATCGTCTCCGCGACCGCGTCGGGCTGCTCGTGGATCTCCTTGAGCATGAACGTCTCGTAGCCGCCCTTCTCGGCGGCGTCCTCGTCCCAGGTGACCTCCATCGGCTCGCGGTCGTCGACCACGTTCCCATCCGCGTCGATCACGGCGACGCCGCCCCGATGGACGGTGACGATCTCGTCGTTCTTGATGCCGAGGGCGCGTCGCGTCTCGGCGAGGAAGGCGGGAATGGCGGAGGCCACGAAGTTCTCGTCGTCTCCCAGCCCGACGATCAGCGGGCATTCCTTTCGCGCTGCGACCAGGGTGTCCTCGTGGTCGTTGTGCATGGCAACGAAGGCGTAGTGCCCGCGCAGGTCGCCGAACGCCTCCCGCACGGCATTGGTGAGATCGCCCTCGTAGTGCCGCTCGATCAGGTGAGCGACGATCTCGGCGTCGGTCTCGGAGGTGAAGTGGTGGCCCTGCTCCTTGAGCTCGCGCCGCAGCTCCGCGTGGTTCTCGACGATGCCGTTGAGGACGATCTGGATCGCATCGCCGCAGTCACCGTGGGGATGGGCGTTCTCCTCCGTGACCCGGCCATGGGTCGCCCAGCGCGTGTGACCGAGCCCGATCGTCGCGGGCTTCGACGCGACGGCGACCGAGCCCGAGTCGCCGTTCTGCGAGTGCTCCTCGAGAGCCGAGCGGAGATTGGCGAGGTTGCCGACAGCGCGCACGCTGTCGATCTCGCCGTCCGAGATCACCGAGATGCCGGCCGAGTCGTAGCCCCGGTACTCGAGCTTCTCCAGCCCGGCCATCAGCAGATCCCGGCACGGTCGGTCTCCCACATATCCGACGATGCCGCACATAAGGGAGCTACAGGGTAGTGGCAGACGGCTCCGCCACAAAACGGCCGCAACAGAGCTCGCGGCCGCCCGTGCTACATCAGCACCCGTTCGACGACGCCCACGAGACGCTTCGTGATCGCCTCGCACTCGGCCTCGTCGGGCGCCTCGACCATGACGCGGACGAGGGGCTCGGTCCCGGACGGGCGGACGAGCACGCGGCCGCGTCCCTCGAGCTTGGTGTTCTCCTCTTCGACCGCTCGCCAGAGCTCGCCGGCGCCCTCGAGCGCCGAGCGGTCGGCGATCCGCACGTTCTCGAGCCGCTGTGGCAGGCGCTCGAAGGGCTCCATATCCTCGAGGCGGCGTCCGTGCAGGGAGCGAAGTGCAAGAAGGGACGCGGCGATGCCGTCGCCCGTCGGCGTGAAATCCGTCCAGACGATGTGGCCCGACTGCTCCCCGCCGAGGGGCCAGTCTCGCTCCAGCAACTGCTCGATCACGTGGCGGTCGCCGACCTGCGTCTGCACCACTTCGATGCCCGCTCTCTCCATCGTGGTCATGAATCCGAAGTTGGTCATCACCGTGACCGCCACCCCGCCCTCGAGCTCGCCGCGGCGCTGCAGGTCGAGGGCGATCAGCGCGATCAGGTCGTCGCCGTCGTGGAGCCGCCCGTTGCCGTCGACGGCGAGGACGCGGTCGCCGTCGCCGTCGTAGGCAAAGCCGATGTCCGCGCCCGATTCGCGGACCAGCTCGATCAGGCCCTCGGGGTGGGTCGAGCCACAGTCGGCGTTGATGTTGCGGCCGTCGGGCTCTGTCGCCATCGGAAGGACGTCGGCGCCGAGCGCCGCGAAGATCACCGGCGCCGCGCGGTGGGTTGCGCCGTTCGCGCAGTCGAGCGCGACGCGCAGGCCGGAGAGGTCGAGCTGAAACGCGCTGCGCAGCTCGCGGATGTAGTCGTCAAACGCCCCCTCGAGGGTGCGAACCCCGCCGATCCTCTCCCCCGTCTCCTCGTCCATCCGCCCTTCGATCGCCAGCTCCCGCTCCTCGTCGAGCTTGGTTCCACGCTCGTCGAAGAACTTGATCCCATTGTCGGCGAATGGATTGTGGGAAGCGGAGACGACCGCCGCGAGGTCGAAGGTGAGGCGGCGGCCGAGCACTGAGGCTGCGGGCGTGGGCAAGACACCCCCCAGCATCGCGTCCCCGCCGCCGGCGGCGATCCCGGCGGCGAGGGCCTCCTCCAGCATCGGGCCCGACTCGCGGGTGTCCCGCACGATCAGGACCTGCGGCCGCTCGGCCTCGGCCTCCGAGGCGGCGGCGCGGCCCAGGCGAACAGCGAGTTCCGGGGTGAGCAGTTCGCCCACGGGCCCCCGGACCCCATCGGTTCCGAAGAATCTCCTCTCCGCCACGCGGGCGGACGCTAGCGCTTCGAGAACTGGGGCTTCTTGCGGGCCTTCTTGAGGCCGGCCTTGCGGCGCTCCTTGACCCGCGCGTCGCGCGTGAGCATGCCGCGGCGCTTGAGCTCGGGCCGCAGCGCGGGATCGACGTCGCAGAGCGCCCGAGCGATCCCGTGGCGAACGGCGGCTGCCTGTCCGGAGATGCCGCCTCCGTGGACGCGGATGCGAACGTCGACGTTGCCCTCGTAGCCGCTCTGGGTGAGCGCCTGCTTGGCGACCGACTGCAGGTAGGCGCGGGGGAAGTACTCCTCGAGGGTGCGCTTGTTCACCTGGATGTTGCCGTCGCCGGGGCGCAGGATCACCCGCGCCACCGAGGACTTCCGCTTGCCGGTGGCCGCATAACTGGCATCCCCGGAGAGCTTTGCCGGCTTCGCCGCGACCGGCGCCGCCTGGTCGTCGTCCCCAATCAGCTCCCGCTCGCGGCGGGCGCGCTCCTCCTCCTCGGCCTCGCGGCGCGCCTTCTCCTCCGCGTCCAGCTCGCGCTCGGGCTCGATCGCGATGGGGTCGAGCTCGGCGCCGGGGACCACGTCCTCCTTTTTTCGCTCCGTCCTGGCGGGCTGCTCGGGGGGTGTGTTCTGGGCTGAGGCTTCCTCAGTTGGAGCGGCCGCATCCGCGGCGGGCGTGTCGTCCTCGGCCGCGGCGTCCTCAGCGAGCGCCTCCTCGGGCGGCGTGTCGTCGGACTCGCCCCGCTCGGGACTTCCACCCTCTGACGGAGGATGTTCCTCGGGAGCGGCCTGCTCGCCGGCCTGCTGCTCCTCGGGTGTTCCCTCGCCCGGCTGCTGCTGCTCTTCGTCCGCCATCATCAGTCGGGTCGCGCTGTCGCGCGCCCTCGCGTATCGATCTCGAGTGTGTCGGGCTTCTGGGCCTGGTGGGGATGCTCGGCGCCGGCGTACACCTTGAGCTTGCGGAGCTGCTGGCGGGCGAGCCGGTTGCGCGGCAGCATTCCCTTGACCGCCCGGCGGATTACTTCCTCGGGCCGCTGCTCGAGGAGGTCACCGAGCGTCCTCGAGCGGATCCCGCCCGGATACCCGCTGTGCCGCCAGTAACGCTTGTCCTCCCGCTTCTTGCCGGTGACCGCGACCTTCTCAGCGTTGATCACGATGACGAAGTCGCCGACGTCGACGTGCGGCGTGTAGGTCGGCTTGCGCTTGCCGCGCAGCACGTCCGCGATCTGGGTTGCGAGCCGGCCGAGCGTCTTGCCCTCCGCATCGACGACGTACCAGTCCCGCTCGCGGTCCTGGGCAGTCGCCTGGTAGGTCTTCATCGCTGTCGCAGTGGCCATAAAAAGAGCCGCGCACCTCCGCGGCCGCCGGATGATAGCCAGCTTGTCTCGCCCCGGCGGGCGTGCAGCCCCGAGAGTAGGATCGCCGCCGTGGAGGGTGGGCACCAGGCAGCTTCGGTCTCGTATCGGGACGTCACCAAGCGCTATCCGGGCCAGGACGCGCCCGCGGTCCAGGGCCTCTCGCTCGAGGTGGAGGCCGGCGAGATCTGCGTGTTGGTCGGCCCCTCCGGTTGCGGCAAGACCACCGCCCTGAGAATGGTCAACCAGACCGTTGAGATCACGGAGGGGGACATCCTGATCGGGGGGACCTCGGTCCGCGACCGCGACCCGGCGGAGTTGCGGCGCGAGATGGGCTACGTGATCCAGCAGATCGGGCTCTTCCCGCACCGGACGGTCGCCCAGAACATCGAGACCGTCCCGCGGCTGCTGGGCTGGGACCGTGCGCGCGCCCGCCAGCGCGCCGACGAGCTGCTCGATCTGATCGGCCTCGAGGAGGGACTGCGCGACCGCTTTCCGAGCCAGCTCTCCGGCGGCCAGCAACAGCGCGTCGGCGTCGCTCGGGCACTCGCTGCCGATCCCCCGGTGATGTTGATGGACGAGCCCTTCGGGGCGATCGACCCGATCGCCCGCGAGCGCCTGCAGAACGAGTTCCTGCGGCTGCAGGCCGAGATCCGCAAGACGGTCCTCTTCGTCACCCACGACATCGACGAGGCGATCAAGATGGGCGACCGGATCGCGATCCTCAAGAAGGGCGGCCACCTAGCCCAGTTCGCCACCCCGGCTGAATTGCTGATGGCTCCGGCCGACGACTTCGTCGAGGACTTCGTGGGCGCCGACCGGGCGCTCAAGCGCCTCGCACTGATGAGGGTTCGGGACATCGACCTCTGGGAGGCGCCCCTGGCCTTCGTCGGCCAGGCGATCGGCGAGGTCAGGGCCAAGCTCGAGGGCGCAGAGGTCCCCCACGCCCTCCTGGTCGATTCCGAACGACGGCCGCTGGGCTGGCTCTCGGACTCCGACCTGCGGGCCGACACGGTCCCGCAGCGTCCCGACAGCGGCCCCGAGCCGATCCTCGACCTCGACGACGTGATGCGGGACGCGCTCGCCGACCTGCTCCAGTCCGAGACCCAGTACGCCCCCGTGGCCGACCGCGATGGGCGAATCGCGGGGGTGCTCTCGGTCGAGATCATCTCCGAGTTCCTCGTCTCACCCGAGGCGCAGGTCGAGGAGCACGCCGCGATCGAGCGACCCGTCGAGCGTCCGCTGGGCGAATGACGGCGACGGTCGCCCAGCTCGCCCCTCTAGTCGGGCAGGTGGAGATCCACAACCGGACCGGGGCGAACGCACCCTGCCAAGCACAGGAGGGCAAGGTGTTCTGCTTTCAGTGGGCGATCGACAACTTCGACCGCTACACCACCCCGCTGCTCAACCAGCTGCTGCTCGTGCTGATCGCGGTGGCCATCGGCTTCGCGGTGGCGTTCGCCTTCGCGATCCTCTCCCACCGCCAGCGCTGGCTGATCCCGACCTTCACCGGCGCGACGAGCGTCCTCTACACGATCCCCTCACTCGCCTTCATCTTCCTGCTGCTGCCGATCACCGGGCTCGGATGGACGACGGCGATCATCGTCCTCTCCGTCTACACGCTGCAGATCATCTACCGCAACATCGTCGCCGGGCTCTCCAACGTGCCGATGGACAGCAAGGACGCCGGGCGCGGGATGGGGATGACCCCCCGTCAATTGCTCTGGCGGGTCGAGCTGCCGCTGGCGCTGCCCGAGATCATCGCCGGCCTTCGGATCGCAACGGTCTCGACGGTGGCGATCTCGACGCTGATGGTGTTCGCGAACGTCAACACGCTCGGCCAGCCGCTCTATCAGCAGATCGACTTCAAGACCAACATCGTGATCGCGGGAGGGCTCTCGATCGTGATGGCAATCGCGCTCGACATGCTGCTGCTCGTCGCCCAGCGCCTGCTCGCACCGTGGCGAAGGCCGTCGATGGAGGCGAGGGTATGAGCGGCGCCCTTCATCTCAGCGTCCTCAGCGTCTTCGGCGACGCGATCGACTTCATCTTCCACCAGCAGGAGGCGCGCACCGGCCAGACGATGGTAGGCGGCCCGCATCAGGTCTGGGAACTGACCTGGCAGCACCTCAAGGTCACCTTCCTGGCACTCGGACTGGCGGCGGCGATCGCCCTGCCCATCGGGGTGGCCTTCGGTCACTTCCGACGCGGCGAGGCCGTCGCGATCTCGGTGGGCAACGCCGGCCGTGCGGTTCCCGAGCTGGCGCTGATCGCCTTTGTCGCCGCGTTCATCGGCGTCGGACTGCTCAACGTGACCTTCGCGCTCGCCGTGCTGGGCATCCCGCCGATCCTCACCAACTCATACGTAGGCGTGAGCCAGGTCGACCGCAACGCGGTCGAGGCCGCCCGTGGTGTGGGCATGCGCGGGCTGCAGGTGATCGGGCGAGTCGAGCTGCCTCTCGCCGTGCCCACGATCATGGCCGGGGTGCGCACGGCGGCGATCAACATCATCGCGACGGCGGCTCTCGCCTCGCTGGCGGGACTGAGCACGCTCGGTGACCTGATCCTCGGTCGCAACGTCTACGGAGACCAGGGCGTGGTCGCCGGCGCCATCCTGATCGCACTGCTCGCGATCGGACTCGAGCTCGGCCTCGCCGGCCTTCAATGGCTCCTGACGCCGCGAGGGCTGAAGGTGGCGCGGGCCGATGCAGCCGCATAGGATCACCCAGTCCATTCCAGGGGTACAGAGAGGCCCCAGACGAGAGGAGACCACGTGGTGACCGGTAATTGGCGACCGAGGGCGGTGTTCGCATTCCTTGCGGCACTGGTTGTTGCCCTCGGAATCGCCGCATGTGGGGGCGGCGACGACAACAACGACACCGGGACCAGCGGGGGCAACTCCGCCAACCTGATCAAGTCGAACCCCGACAACAACGGAGTTCAGCTGACCGTCGGCTCCAAGAACTTCACCGAGGCGTTGATCCTGGGCGACATCTACGCGCAGGCGCTGAAGGCGGCGGGCTACGACGTGAAGACCAACCTCAACCTGGGGTCAGAGACGGTCGCCTACAAGGCGCTCCAGGACGGGGAGATCAGCGGCTACCCCGAGTACACGTCGACGCTGCTCACCTCGATCTTCGGCAAGGAAGCGAACCAGGTTCCGGCCGAAGCTCAGGCGGCGTTCCAGCAGGCCCAGCAGGAACTCCAGCCCAAGGGTCAGACGGCGTTCCAGCCGACTCCATTCGCAGACGCGAACGCCCTCGGGATGCTGAAGACGAAGGCCGACGAGCTTGGGGTGACGAAGATCTCGGACCTCCAGGGCAAGTCGCAGGACCTGACCCTGTACGGCTCTCCCGAGTGCCGGCAGCGGGTCGACTGCCTGGTCGGCCTGCAGGACGTCTACGGCCTGCAGTTCAAGTCGTTCAACCCGGTCGACATCGGGCTCCGCTACACGGTGCTCGACAAGGGCCAGGCGGACGCCTCGATCGTGTTCACGTCGGATGCTCAGCTGGCGGCGAACCCGGACAAGTACGTCCTGCTCCAGGACGACAAGGGGATCTTCCCCTCAGGGAACGTCATCTGGGTCACGGATCAGTCGACGGTCCAGAAGGCCGGCCCCGACTACCAGGCGACGATCGAGAAGGTCCAGAAGGGCCTCACCCTGCCGGTGATGCAGGAGCTGAACTCCCGCGTCGACATCGACAAGCAGGATCCCGCCGCCGTGGCGACCGAGTACCTGAAGGAGGACGGCTACATCCAATAGTGCGTTCCGCCACGTGAGCCATTCCAGAGGGCCGGGGCTTCCCCCCGGCCCTCTGTCTATACTGCCGCGCCAGCAAGGCCAAGTCCCCCCGGTATTCCGGGGGGAACGGAGGACCCAAAGGGGTTCACACCCCAGGGGCGAATCGCAACCAACTGGTTCGTAGCGCCGCTCTCGGCGCGAGCCCGCCAGCTAACTCCGTAGGCCGCAGAGAGAGTGCGAAGCGCGTTGATCGACAAGCCGGTTGGTCGCAGGCCCCGCAGGCGGGTGGGGTTCGTCGCTGCCCTGGCGACGGCGATCGCCGTGCTCGGCTCGCCGCTCGCGTTCGCCCAGAGCGGAGGCGTCGGCACACCAGGCGGGACCACTGCGGATCCCGCCGCCCCCGCGCCGACCGGTGCGATGGTCTTCCCGGTCGCCGGACCGCACACGTTCGGACAGGGAGTCGGGGCGCCCCGGGCGGGCCACAGTCACCAGGGGCAGGACATCATGTCCGCCTGCGGCACTCCGCTCGTCGCGGTGAGCCGGGCGAAGGTGAAGTGGGTGAGCTTTCAGGGACTCGCCGGGAACTACGTGGTGATCCGGAACAAGAAGCTCCACCAGGACTACATGTACGCGCACCTCGCGGCGCGGGCCTCGGTCGCCAAGGGCCAGGTCGTGCAGCCGGGCCAGCAGATCGGCGTCGTGGGCCAGACCGGCGACGCCACCGCCTGCCACCTTCACTTCGAGCTCTGGGTCGGCAAGTGGTACCGCGGGGGGCATCCGGTCAATCCGATGCCCTACCTGCAGACCTACCAGGGCTTCTAGGGCTGCCCCCACGCCCGGACGCGAAAGCGGAGGACGTGGCGCCGGTGCTGGTACAACGGGGCACTTAATGTGTTCGAACCGAGGCATGCGACTTAGCCGAGTCCTGCCGGTCGCCCTAATCGTCGCGGTCACCGCGGCGGTGATGGCCGTCCCCGCCTCCGCCTACCAGCGCTACCGCTATCCGCTCAATGGCCCGCATAACTACGGCAACCTCGCGGTCACCGGCTTCGGCGTGAAGCGCGGCAATGGGTCGGTCCACACCGGCCAGGACATCATCGCCAACTGCGGGACGCCGATCGTGGCCGCGCACGGCGGAGTCGTCAAATCTGCCGGCTACTCGACCGGGTATGGGAACTACGTCGTGGTCGGCGGACAGGGAACTCGCTTCGACTTCGTCTACGGCCATATGAAGGGCCGCTCCCGCGTCGGCGCCGGCAAACGAGTCAGGGCCGGGCAGCGGATCGGCTCGGTCGGACAAACCGGCACTGATAGCGGCGTCTGCCATCTGCACTTCGAGCTCTGGAAGGGCCGCTGGTTCGCCGGCGGCAGCCGCACCGACCCCCTGCCGCATCTGCGTGCCTGGGACCAGCACTCGGGCGGGCCGCTGCTGACCGAGCCCAAGCCGCCGCCGGGCCAGTACTCGGCGAGCAAGCGGCTGTTCTACGACTCGGCGGAGTAGCCGAGTGCAAACGGCCCCCTGAACATGTCCACTCAGCCTTCAGCCGCGCCGCGGACCCTCACGGTCGCGGGTAGGGAGATTGCGCGAATCGGCCTGGGAACCAACCGGCTGGCGTCGACACCGGAGAACCATGCCTTCCTCCGGCAAGCAGTCGAGGCTGGCGTCGGCATGATCGACACGGCCCACGTCTATACGGGCGGTGACAGCGAGCGCGCGATCGGCGAAGCGCTCTCCCCACCGCCCGGCGGCGTCGTGGTCGCCACCAAGGGTGGCTACACGGGCGCCGGCAGCCGGGCGTTGCGCGCGCAGATCGACCAGAGCTTGGAGAGCCTGAGGACCGACACGATCGATCTCTACTACCTGCATCGGGTCGACTCGGAGACACCGCTCGAGGAGAGCCTCGGCACGATCGACGAGTACCGCGAGGCAGGGAAGATCAAGGAGGTCGGGATCTCCGCCGTGAATGTCGAGCAGGTCGATGCCGCGCGCGAGTTCGTTCCGATCGCGGCCGTGCAGAACCAGTACAACGTCACTGACCGAGCCTCGGACGGCGTCGTCGACTACTGCGAGGAGAACGGGATCGTCTTCGTCCCCTACTACCCGGTCAAGGGCGGCGACCCGCGGACGCTTGAGGAGGTCGCGGAGGCCCACGATGCCTCCCCGGCGCAGATCAAGCTCGCCTGGCTGCTGCGCCGCTCACCGGTGATGCTGCCGATCCCGGGCACGCTTACGATCGACCACCTCCGCGAGAACCTCGGCGCGCGGGACATCGAACTCACAAAGGACGAGTTCGATGCCCTCGCCTCCGCGTAGGACTGTCCCGAGAGGTCGAATCGCACCTCCTGGTTCGCGGGCCCTTTCCCCGACCACCGACCGGCTCGTTGCTGTCCGATCGTCTCAGTCGGCGTCGTAGCCGAGCTCGCGCAGCTTGTCGCCCATCACTTCCTGCATCACGGCCTGCTCGGCGGGCCCCATGTTCTCCTGCCAGAGCCCGGGCGTCGCGGCGCGGTGAAACTTCCCAGCGCCCCGCTCGTCCTCCGGTACGCGCTCGAACGCGTGCCGGCTGGCTACGTCGGCCGCCCAATCAGAGGAGGCATCGACCCCGAGCCAGCGCGCGATCCGGACCAACTCGTCGGGCGTCTCGGTCAACAGGTCCTCGTAGCGAACGGTGAGCATGGAGCCCGGCCCGACCAGCTCGCATGCTCGCTGCACCACGTCCATCCGGTAGACCCAGTTGGCGGCGCTTCCCAGGAGAAAATTCTCGCGTTCCTCGGGCGACAGCCCGTCCCATCCAAGGTCCTCGGCTGCCCCCCCTTTGGCGGTCGTGACGAAGTCCTGCAGCGAGTCCATGACATCGCGACCGTCCCGAATCAGGAACAGGACTCGCGATCGAGGCAGTAGCTTGACCAGACTGTCCGCTGCCTCCGAGGTGTTCGGCTCCTTGACCACCAAATACGGTCGACCCCAGTCCGTTCGGGCCTGTCCGTGCTTGAGCTGGTGCTCGAACCCCTCAAGGAGAAAGGCCCGCATCAGCGGACGCCAGAGGTGCTCGCGCTCGGGAGCAAGCACCCAGCCGGAAATGTTCGCGTGGGCGTCCGCCGAAGAGGTGATCTTCAGGGTCCCGTCCTGGGGCCAGGCGAATGCCCGGTTGAAGAGCTCCCCAGCCCAGGTCTCGTTGATCGTCGCCACCCCGGGTGCGCGTGCCTCGGCCAGCATCCGCATGAGCCAAGTGCTCCCGGTCCGCGGCGATCCGAAGATCCATACCACGCGCGACTCGAGCGCCTCGAAATCCGGCTTGTTCAGATAGCGGCTGCGATGCCAGCCACCAGCCCAGCCTCGGAATCGCGCGCGGATCTCGGCCAGGGCCCTCGTCGAACTCCTCTGCCAGCTCACTCCCACTCGATCGTACCGGGCGGCTTCGAGGTCAGGTCCAGCGTGACGCGGTTGACGCCGCGGACCTCGTTGATGATCCGGTTGGAGACCCGCTCCAGCAAGTCGTAGGGGAGGCGCGCCCAGTCGGCGGTCATCGCGTCGTCGGAGGTGACGGCGCGGATCACGATCGGATGCGCGTAGGAGCGCTCGTCGCCCTGGACCCCGACGGAGCGGACCACCGGCAGAACGCAGAACGACTGCCAGAGCTCCCGGTAGAGGCCGGCGGCGCGGATCTCCTCCTGGAGGATCGCGTCGGCTTCGCGGACGATCTCGAGCCGCTCGCGTGTGAGCTCCCCCCCGACCACGCGGATCGCCAGGCCGGGGCCCGGGAAGGGCTGGCGCCAGACGAAGCGCTCGGGGAGCCCGAGCTCCGCAGCCACCGCGCGGACCTCGTCCTTGAAGAGCATCCGTAGCGGCTCGACCAGCTCCATCTCCATCTCCTCGGGCAGCCCGCCGACGTTGTGATGGGACTTGATCGTCGCCGCCGCACGCCCGTCGCCGCCGGACTCGATCACGTCCGAGTAGAGCGTGCCCTGGACCAGGAAGCGCGCGTCGTCGACCTTGCCGGCCTCCTCCTCGAAGACGCGGATGAACTCCTCCCCGATGATCTTGCGCTTCGTCTCGGGGTCCTCGACGCCGGCGAGGCGATCGAGGAAGCGGTCGGCCGCATCGACGTGGACCAGCTGGATGCCGTGCTGCTCGCGGAAGGCCGTGACCACCTGCTCGGCCTCGTCCTTGCGCATCATCCCGTGATCGACGAAGACGCAGGTGAGGCGGTCGCCGATCGCGCGATGGACGAGCAGCGCCGCTGTCGCCGAGTCGACCCCGCCTGAGAGCCCGCAGATCGCCCGGGCGCCCCCCACCTGCGCGCGGATCGATTGCACCTGTTCCTCAATCACCGAGGCCGGCGACCACTTCTCCCAGCAGTCGGCGACGTCACGCAGGAAGCGGGTGAGGATCTCGGTGCCATACGGCGTGTGGACGACCTCGGGATGGAACTGGATCCCGTAGAGGCCGCGCTCCGTATCCTCGACCGCCGCGACGGGGGATTCAGTGCTGGAGGCGAGGGCGGTGAAACCCGGCGGCGGCTCGAACACGGTATCTCGGTGGCTCATCCAGACCTGCTGCTCGGCCGGCAGGCCCTCGAGCAGCTTGCCGCCGCCATCCCGCAGGGTGAGCCGGCTGCGACCGAACTCGCCGGCCGGCGCCTGCTCCACCCGGCCGCCGAGGTCGTGGACCATCAACTGCATGCCGTAACAGATGCCGAGGACCGGGATGCCCAGCTCGAGCAGCTCCTGCCGAAGAGCAGGCGCACCGTCGGCGTAGACGGAGGCCGGGCCTCCCGAAAGCACCAAGCCCCTGGGTGCCCGGTCCTTGATCTCCTCGAGAGAGGTGTCGTGGGGCAACAGTTCGCTGAACACGCCGCACTCGCGGATGCGCCTCGCGATCAGCTGCGAGTACTGGCCACCGAAGTCCAGGACGAGTACCTCCTCCAGCTGCTGGCCCGCGGGTCCTGACGCCGCGGGCCCCTCCATCCTGCGGGCGGCGGCGTCGTCCTCGGATGGAGCCTCCCGCGGCGCCATCCGCGGGTCAGCGTCAGGGGTACTCCTCTCAGGCACATGGATCCGAGCGGCGTCCTTCTCGGTCGAAGGAGCCGCCGGGTCAGTCATCCGAGACGGCGACTCCGACTGCGACCGTGGCGCGTCCATTGGAGCCCATGCCGACCGATTGCTCGCGCTGCAGCTGCTTGCCCTCGGACATCAGCGCCGGCGCGACCATCACCTCGGCCCGGTGGAACTCGGGGATGTCCGCGTAGCCGGTCGTGGCCATCGAGGTACGCAGTGCACCCATCAGGTTGAAGGTGCCGTCGTTCTCCTGGGCGGGGCCGAGCACGATCTCCTCGAGGGTGCCGTCCTGGTGGGTCGCGACCCGGGCTCCGCGCGGGAGCGACGGATGGAAGGTCGCCATCCCCCAGTGGTAGCCGCGGCCCGGGGCCTCCTTGGCCCGCGCCAGCGGCGAGCCGATCATCACGGCGTCGGCGCCCACGGCAATCGCCTTGGAGACATCGCCGCCGGTCCGCATACCGCCATCGGCGATCACGTTGCAGTAGTTGCCCGTCTCCATCATGTGCTGACCGCGGGCGGCGGCGACGTCCGCAATCGCGGTCGCCTGCGGCACGCCGATCCCGAGCACGCCACGGGTGGTGCAGGCGGCGCCGGGGCCGACACCGACCAGGACGCCGACCGCGCCGGTCCGCATCAGGTGGAGCCCGGTGTTGTAGGAGGCGCAGCCGCCGACGAGGCACGGCACGTCGAGCGAGGCGATGAACTCCTTCAGGTTGAGCGGCTCGGTCTGCGTCGAGACATGCTCCGCCGAGATCACCGTCCCCTGGATGACGAGGATGTCGAGCCCGGCCTCCAGAGCGGTCTCGTAGTACTCGGTCACCTTCTGCGGGGTGAGGGAGCCGCAGGCGACCGCGCCGGCGGACTTGATCTCCTCGACCCGCCGGGCGATCAGCTCCGCCTTGACCGGCTCCGCGTAGACCTCCTGCATGATCCGCGTAGCGACCTCGTTGGGGGCAGCCGCGATCTCGTCGAGCTTCTCGTCGGCGTTCTCATAGCGGGACCAGATTCCCTCGAGGTTGAGGACGCCGAGTCCGCCGAGGTTGCCGATCAGGCCTGCGGTCCTCGGGCTGACGACTCCGTCCATCGCCGACGCCAGCAGCGGCAGCTCGAAGCGGTATGGGCCGAGCGTCCAGGTGATGTCGATGTCGTCGGGGTCGCGCGTCCTCCGGGAGGGGACGATCGCGATGTCATCGAAGCCATATGCGCGGCGGCCCTTCTTGCCGCGGCCGATCTCTACTTCCATTGGCCGATCCTAGGTTCGTTCGCGGACGAAAAAACCCCGCGTCGCGGGGCCGGAAATGCGGTGATAGCGGTGTTTCGGAGGTCACACACCAACGCCCCGCCAAGGATAACAGCGGTCAACCGCATCGCTTCCCGGCTTCGCCATCAGGTCGCGCCCGCAAGCGGGCGCTAGACCGTGGCCCGAGCCTCGAGCTCATGTGCCTCCACTCCAGGCAGCAGCCGCTCCACTTCGGCCGGGTCGATGCTGCCCGCCCCGAAATGCTGAGTCGACTCGGCGCCGCAGGCGACCGCATAGCGCAGGCACTCCTCCGGCGGGCGGCCGTCGTAGCGTGCCGCCACGAAACCGGCGAGGAACGCATCGCCCGAGCCGACCGTGGCAACCGGCTCGACCTCTGGAGCGGTCACCTCGTAGGCATGCCGCTGGTCGTCATCGACGAGCAGCGACGCGAGGCAGCCCTCCGGCCGCGTGATCACGGCTTCGGTCGCTCCGAGCTCGACCAGGCTGCGGAGCCCGCTGAGCGCATCCTCTCGATCGTTGAACTCATGGCCGACGGCGCCCTCCGCCTCGCGGACGTTCGGGGTGACCGCAGCGGGACCCGCCCGAAGGGAGGCCAGCAGCGGCTCGCCCTCGGTGTCGACCATGGTCTCGACGCCGAGCGCCTTGAGCTCCTCGACGATCCGGGCCGAGAACGAGGCCGGGACGGACGGCGGGAGGCTGCCGGCGATCGTGCAGATTCGCGCGCCACGAGCGAGGTAGAGCAGCTTCTTCAGGAACCGCTCGAGCTCCTCGGCGCTGACCTCGGGACCGCGCTCGTTGATCTCGGTCTGCTCGCCGGAGGTGGGATCGACGACGGCAAGGTTGGTCCTCGACTCGCCGGCGATCCAGGTGAAGTCGGTGAGGATCGATTCCTCCGCGAGGCGCTCCATCAGCCGGGCGCCGGTCGGGCCTCCGGCGAGGCCGGTGGCGATCACCGGCCGGTCGAGCAGCTTCAAAGCGCGGGCGACGTTGACTCCCTTGCCGCCGGCGACGGTGCTCGCCTCCACGGCGCGGTGCCTGTGTCCCTGTCGGAAGCTCGGGACCGCCACGGTCCGGTCGATCGCGGCGTTGAGGGTGACGGTGAGGATCATCCGGTGCCCTCCTCCCGCTCCATCCTCTGGCGCCTCCTGCGCATCCTCTCCTCGTGCATCCTGCGCCTCTCCTCCGGGGTTCGCTGTTGGGGAAGCTGCCGCCGGGTCTCCGTCGGTCGCGGCGTGGCCCCCCTGGGCTCATTGCGCCCGCGCCATAGTCTCACCAGCAGCAGCCCTACAAGTATCACGATCGCGCCCAGTCCAAGGAGAACGAATGGATTCTTGGCGGCCGAGGTCGCCTTGTCGAGGGTGGTCGCCGCCCCCACCGCGCGGGCGGCCACCAGGGGACTGGCGTCCGCGACCCTGCCGTCCACGCTGACGGTCACGCGCCCGAGCACCTGGCCGCGCCTGACGGCTCCCCTGACCTGGTCCGGGGCGCTGACGTGGGTGCTGACGTGCTGTCCCTGGCGCACGGTGATCGGCAGGGCGCGTTGCGCGACGAGCGAGAGGTGGTCGCTGCGGTAGTCGAGCTTGGGAGCGGCGAGCTCCTCACCCTGGTGGACCGGCTGCACCGGGTGGTAGAGCGAGAACCCGTACTGGAGGAGCCTCAGGGTGTCCCCGTCGCGGGTGGCCTCATCGGGGGTGCCGAGCACCGCCGAGATCAGGGTGGTCGAGTTCTGCGTCCCGGAGCCGACCAGGACGTAGCCGGCGCCGAGCGTATGGCCGGTCTTCACCCCGTTGATCCACGGAACTGAGTTGAGCAGGGTGTCGCGGGTGGTCACGGTCCGGGGGTGATCCCCGCTGTGAAGGGTGGCGCTCGGCGTGTTGACGATCCGGGCGAAGAGCGGGTTGCGCAGCAGAATCGAGGCAAGGGTGACCAGGTCGTGTGCGCTCGAGTAGTTGTCGGGGTCATCGAGGCCGATCGGATTCGCATAGCTGGTGTCGGTGAGCCCGAGTCGCCGGGCGGCCCGGTTCATCTGGGCGACGAACGCCGGCACCGAGCCCGCGACACCGACGGCGAGGGTCTCGGCGGCGTCACTCGCGCTCGGCAGCAGCAGCCCGTAGAGCAGGTCCCTGATCCTCATCCGCTCACCGGGCCGCAGGCCCAGCTCGATCTCCGCCGAGGCCTCCGGGTGGTAATTCGGCGCCGCGATCATCTGGCTCGGCTTGAGGTGCTTGAGGGCGAGGTACGCCGTCATCAGCTTCGTCGTGCTGGCGATCGGCAGCCGCTTGTTCGGCGACCTGCTCGCCAGCACGGAGTCGTCACGCGGGTCGATCAGGATCCACGCCTTGGCGTCGAGCTTCGGGGGACCGGCGGCGGGCGGTTGGGTCTCCGTCCGCTTCTGCGCCCCCGCCGCCCCGGCCGCCCCAGCCACGATTGAGATCGCCACGATCAGCGCGATCACCACGCGCACGACTTCCTTTCCCCGCCTGCCGTCGATCGCCAGCACCGTCAGCGCAACGCTATCCGCTGCCCCTCGAGCAGGGTCTGCGGATCGAGATCGGGGTTGAGCGTCTGAAGGGTGGTGACGTCGATGCCGGTCTTCAGCGAGATCGATCCCAGGGTGTCGCCGGAATGAACGATCCAGACGCCCCGCCGCACTGCCCTCTGGCCGGCCTTGCTGACGTTCGCCTTCTGCGTGTTGCCGTTGTCATTACCGCCGGACCCTCCGCCCGAGGTCGCGATGACCACGACCACCAGGATGAAGGCCGCGATCAGGGCCATCACGGCAAACGCTCGGACGATTTGATTCGGCTTGTAGTCCGGCATTCGCGGGCTCGCGATAGTAAACCCACACCTCCTAAGCGGCCGCCACAACAACCACGGCTGGATTAACCCAGGGCCCACACGGCGTCCCGGAGCTCCTCCGCCGCGCGCGCCGGATCCTCGGCCCCCGCGATGCTGCGCGATGCCGCGACGAGCACCGAAGCGGGCCGGCTACGGGCGAGCGCCGGACCGAGATCTTCGGGCTTGCCCCCCTGAGCGCCGATCCCCGGAATCAGGAAGACCGAGTCGGGCATCAGACCGCGCAGCCGCCCGAGGTGCTGGGGCGCCGTGGCGCCGATCACCGCGCCAAGACCCGAGAGCCCCGACTCGCCGGCGAGCTCAGAGCCGTTCTCCGCCACCAGCGCCGCCAGCTCCTCGTGCATCGGCCTGTCCCCAAGCTGAGCGTCCTGCAGCCGCGTTGCCCCAGGGTTGGAGGTCCGGACGAGCAGGAAGACGCCGGCCGCCGCCTCGCGGGCCGCCTCGACGAGCACCCCGATCGCGTCCTCGCCGAGCAGCGGGTTCGCGGTGAAGGCATCGGCGCCCAGGCCGCGCACCGGCCCCCACGGCGTCTCGGTCTCGCCGACCAGCGCCTGGCCGTAGGCCCTCGCGGTCACCGGGACGTCACCCCGCTTGCCGTCTGCGACCACCAGGAGGCCGGCGCGCTGCGCCGCCGCGCAGACCTCGGCCAGCGCCCCCCATCCGGGCGCCCCGAGCCGCTCGAAGCAGGCCAGCTGCGGCTTCACCGCCACGCAGGCGGGGCCCGCCAGTTCGATCAGGGCGCGGCACTCCTCGAAGACGGCCGCGGCGGCGCGGTCTGCGACGTCCGTGAAGTCCGCGCCCGGCGCGGAGTCCGGCGCAAGTGCCGCCGGATCCGGGTCCAGGCCCAGACAGACCTGGCTCCGGCGCTCCTCGACGAGCGCCGTCAGCCGGTCAGCGAATGGTCTGGCTCTAGCCGCCCTTGACCTTCTTCTTCAGGCCCGAGCCGGCCGAGAAACGCGGCACCTTGCCGCCCGGGATGAAGATCCGCTCGCCGGTTCGCGGGTTCACGCCCTGCCGGGGGCCCCTCTCGGCCACCGCGAATTTGCCGAAACCGGTGAAGTTCACCTCGCCTTCCCCTTGAAGCACCTCGGTGATGGCGTCCAGGACGGCGTCGACGGCCTGCCCAGCCTCCTTCTTGTTGCCGATCCTGCTGTCACGTGCGAGCACGTCGAGGAACTCAGCCTTGGTCACGTCATCTCCTCCTACGAATTGGAGTGGGCGTCGAGCCTAACACCGCGTCTTGAAGCCAAAATCCCCGGCCTAGGAGCCCCCGATGGCCATCTCGCCGACCAGCATGGGCGCGGTCCGCACGGAGCCCCCGAAGGGCACCCAGCGCGCCTCGGACCCTACCGCCAGTACGGCCGCCAGCGTGCCGAGCAGGTCGCCCGCGATGGTGAACTCGCGCAGCGGCTCCGCGAGCTCTCCGCGTCGGATCGCCCGCCCCGAGGCGCCGACGGAGAAGCGGCCGGTCACTGGGTTGACGCCCGAGTGGAGGCCGGCCACTTCAGTGACATAGACGCCATCGCCCGCCCGCCCGATCAGCTGCTCGAGGGTGAGCTCGCCCGGGTCGAGGACAAGGTTGGAGGTGCTGACGGACGGCGGCGTCCGGTAGGAGCCGCGGGCCGCGTTGCCGGTCGACCGGGCCCCGCCCCGTCGCGCGGTGTAGCTGTCGTGGAGGTAGGCGAGCAGCTTCCCGTCGGCGATCAGCGGGGTGCGCCCCCTGGGGGTCCCCTCCCCGTCGAAGGGGGCGCTGGCGAGGCCGCCGGGATCGACTCCGTCGTCCGCCAGCACGTACTCCGGGGAGGCGAGCTCGTCGCCGAGCCGCTCGGCGAACGGCGAGCGCCCGCGCTGGACGTCGTCGGCGCAGAGCGCCCCGCCGATGAAGCCCGCAAAGCTGGCGGTGACGCGCTCGGAGAGCACGACTGGGCAGCTGCGCGACTCCGGCTTGGTGGCGCCGAGCATCGAGCTCGCCTCGTCGCCGGCCTCCGACCCGATCTGCTCGGCGTCGAGGGCGAGAGGCGATCGACCGACCCCGAAGCCGAGCCCGGTCTGCACCTCGGAGTCCCTGCTCGCCATGGCCTGCAGGAACGCGTAGGCCGTCGAGGCGGCGAAATGGCCGGAGACCCCGCGCGAGGTGGCGATCGCGGCCTCGCTCTCCTCATCCACGTAGACGACCTCCTCGACACCGGTGACGCTCTCGTCGCGATCGAGCGCGACCCGCTCGATCCGCTTGGCTAGCTCGATCACCTCGCCGGTCTCGGTGGCCGAGACGCCCTCATCGCGCAGTCCCTCGATCTCGGCGGGATCCCCCGCAGGTTCCGGCGCGGCGGAATTCTCGTCCTCGTCGGCCACCCGGGCGGCGCCGACCGCGGCCTCGGCGAGCTCGGCCAACCCGGCCTGGGAGAGGTCGGTGCCGTATGCATAGCCGGTGCGATGGCCGATCCAGGCTCGGACGCCCACTCCCCGTCCGCTCGCCTCGGTGAGGCTCTCGACCTGGCCGGCGTGCACCCGGATCTCGCGGCCGCTCGAACCCTCGCTCCAGGCCTCGGCGTCGGTGGCTCCCGCCGCAGTCGCCGCCTCGACCGCGTTGCTCGCCACCCCCTCGAGGTCGGTGCCCTCAGTGCTCAAACGGCCGTCCCTCCGACCGTGATCCCCCTGATCCGGACGTGGCCCTGGCCGGTGCCGACCGGCGCGGTCTGCCCAGCCTTGCCGCAGAACCCCGTCTTCATCTCGAAGTCGGAGCCGACGGCGTCAATACGCGCCAGCGCCTGCAGGCAGTTGCCGATCAGGGTCGCGCCGCGGCACGGCCTGGTCACCCTGCCGCCCTCGATCAGGTAGCCCTCGGAGACCCCGAAGACGAAGTCGCCGGTCGCTGGTTCGACCTGGCCGCCGCCAAAGGAGACCGCGTAGAAGCCCCTTTCGACCTCGGAGATCATCTGGTCGGGGGTGGCGTCGCCCGGCTCGATGTAGGTGTTGGTCATGCGGGGGATCGGCAGGTCCCGAAAGCTCGCGCGACGGCCGTTGCCGGTCGACTCCAGACCGTCGCGCCCGGCGCGCAGGCGGTCATACAGGTAGGAGGTGAGCTTTCCCTCCTCGATCACCGCCGTCTTCTGGCAGGGGGTGCCCTCGTCGTCGATCGCCCCGGTCCCCCACTCGCCCGGCATGGTGCCATCGTCGAAGGCGTTGAGCAGCGGCTCCGCGACCTTCTCGCCCATCTTGCCGGCGTAGACGCTGGCGCCCTTCTGCACCGCGTCCGCCTCGAGCCCGTGGCCGGTCATCTCGTGGAAGAGGACGCCGCCGAAGCCGCCGCCGACCACCACGGTCATCTCCCCCGCCGGAGCCGGGTCGGCGCCGAGCAGCTCGAGCGCCTTGCGGACCGCCTGCTCCGCGATCCGGCCGGGATCCCCGTCCAGCAGCTCGAAGCCGCGGTGGGCGCCGAGCGTCTCGAAGCCGGTCTCGACCGTGTCCTCCTTGCGGGCGACCACCTGCGCCCCGAGCCGGACGCGGGTCCGGTCATCGGTCGCCTCGAGGCCCTCGGAGTTGAAGACCGCAACGCGGCGACGCCCCTCGCTGTAACTCGCGGACGCCTGGGCGATCTCGGGGCCGGCCGAGCGCGCCCGCTCGTCGAGCTCCCGCAGGACCTCGGCCTTGCGTTCCGCCGGGACGGAGGCCGGGTCGACCTCGATCTCCTGGAGCTCCGGTGGGGCCGCCGCCCGCAGCGCGGCCGGGTCCCTCGCGTCGCCGTTGAGAGCGCTTGCCAGTCCGTCGGCGGCGCGCATCAGGTCCTCCTCCGCGAGCCCATCGACGTGCGCGAAGCGGGTCACCTCGCCGTCGATCACCCGGATCCCGGCGCCGCGCTCGCTCCCCGACTGCGGCCCCTCCACCCGCGATTCGTCGATTGAGAGGGTGAAGCCACGCCGGTCCTCGCAGAAGAGCTCCGCGAAATCGCCCCCACGCGAGAGAGCCCGCCCCAGGACCCGGGCGGCGAGGTCGCCGTCGACCGGCATCAGCTCTCGCTCTCCTGGTTGGGCTCGGATGCCTTGGTGCCGCGGGATCGTCGCGAGGGTCCCGCCGCCTCGATCAGCCGTGAGGCGGCGAGGAACAAAGCTCGTCCCTGATCCAAGTCGTCAGGCCAAGCCGCGCCCCGCCCGCCGCTGTAATAGGTCCTTGCGAATGGCTTGCGCAGATGACGGCGCCGGCGGATGAAGGCCGCGGCCTCGTCCGCGTAGCTCGAGACGCGGTCGAGGAACAGCCGGTGGGGCTTCGCCGGCACCTAGGGCCCCGCGCCCGCACCGGCCAGCCGGCGCAGCGTGTTCCGCATGTCGAAGAGCATCAGCGAGGCAAGCGTGAACCGCTCGGCGACGGCGACCGCGACGAGGCCGCTTTCGCGGACGCAGAAGGCTTCGCCGTCGCCGGTCGCGACGTGCGCATGTGCGACCGATTCACCTCCGGCGGCGTCCGCCGCCGTCACCAGGTCGCGCCCGGCCTCCCCCCATTCCTCGGGATTGCCGCTCGCCGCCAGCACCTCGCCGGCCTCGGAGAGGATCGCGCAGCCGCGCATCTCGGACGAGATCTCCTCGAGGTATGACACGGCCCCTGCGGCGTCGGTGAGGGGTGGGGCGTCGACGGGGGCCACTAGGTCAAAATAGCGAGCGTGACTCTGCAGCAGGGCTCCTGGCTCACCGTCGTCATCGTCTGCGGGATCTCGGTGATCCTGCTGGCGCTGGGCGGCTACACCGGCTACAGCATCGTGGTCGGGTTCGTGGGCCTCACGGCCGCGGTCAACCTGACCTAACCCGCGCGGAACGCGCGCGGCGACTCGGATGGATCGCGGCGCGAGCTCTCCGGCTCGGTGTGGATCAGCACCTCGGCGTCCCCGAGGTCGGACTCGATCGCGTCCCGCATCCCGTGGGCGATCTCGTGGGCGCGCTCGAGCGAAGTGCCCTGGCGGAACTGCACGTGCAGGTCGATATAGGTCCGGCGGCCCGTGCTGCGGGCCCGCAGCTTGTGGTACCCGACCACCTCGGGCGACTCGTGCCGGGCCCTGGCGATCGCCCCCTCGATCCGGTCCATCTCGGCTGGCGGCGGCGCCTCGTCGATCAGCGCCGAGGCGGACTGGCGCATGATCCGGACGCCGGCGGAGACGATTACGATCGCGACTCCGATCGCCACCGCCGAGTCGATCCACTGAGCTCCCGTGATCTGGACGAGGACCAGGCCAACGAGCACACCGAACGAGGTGAGGGCGTCCGTCCCCAGGTGGGCTGCGTCGCCGGCCAGGGCCGGCGAGCGGTGCCGGCGTGCCTGCCGCCGGAGGAAGAGCGAGACGCCCACATTGGCCAGCGCCGAGAAGCCGATCACGGCGATGCCGACTCCGAGCTTCTCCACAGCGGCTCCCGTGGTGAGGCGGCGGACGGCCTCATAGATGATCAGGCCGGCACCGGCGAGAATCAGCATTCCCTCGATCGAAGCGGCGAGGCTCTCCAGCTTCTCGTGCCCGTAGGGATGGTCGACGTCGGCCGGCTCGTCCGCCCGGCGGACCGAGACGAACGCGATCACCGACGCGATCAGGTCGATCATCGAGTGGAGCGCCTCGCTCAGGATCGCGACTGAGCCGGTGATCGCCGCCGCCGCCAGCTTCAGGGCGATCAGGCTGGCGTTGGACGCGATCGAGACTGCCGCCGCCCGAGGCTTCGTGATCCGGCTCGATTCGATCGGCCCCACCGCGTTCACGAAGGGACCTCGATGCCCAGGTGCGCGGCCAGCTTGCGCGCCGCGCGCCCCCGGTGGCTGATCGCGTGCTTCTCGGCGGGCGCCAGCTCCGCCATCGTCCGTTCGTCATCCGGACCGGTGTCGGTCGGTACGAAGGCCGGGTCATAGCCGAATCCGCCGCTGCCCCGCGGTTCGCGCGCGAGCGTCCCCTCGCAACGCCCCTCGAACAGCGACTCCGACCCCTCCTCCTCCACCAGCGCGATGACACAGACGTACGCCACCCGCCTGTCCTCCTGCTGCTCAACCTCATCGAGCAGCTTGGCGAGGTTCTGCTCATCCGTCGCGTCCTTGCCCGCGTAGCGGGCAGAACGGACGCCCGGGCGACCGCCGAGGCCATAGGCCTCGATGCCGGAGTCATCGGCGATCGTGGGCCGGCCGGTGGCCGCGTGGGCCGCCCGCGCCTTGCCGAGCGCGTTCTCGGCGAAGGTCTCGCCCTCCTCGGGAGGCAGCTCGACCTCCGGGGGCAGCGAATCGATCTCCACTCCCGGAAGCGCCTCGCACAGCTCGCCAAGCTTGTGCTCGTTGCGGGTAGCTAGCAGCAGTGCCGACATCGCCGGCCTTAGGTTGTCAGTCCGGCAGCTCTCCGACCGCCGATTCCTGTGCTTCGCGCAACTTCGCGATCCCGCCCTCGGCGAGTGCCAGAAGCTCGTCGAGCGAGGTGCGCGATAGCGGGGTCCGCTCCGCTGTGGCCTGGACCTCGACGAGGCCCCCGTCCCCGGTCATCACCACGTTGGCATCGACCTCCGCAGTGGAGTCCTCGCTGTAGTCGAGGTCGCAGAGCGCCCTCCCCTCCACCATCCCGACGCTGACCGCCGCGACCGACTGGTTGAGCGGCAGGGTCTCGATGTCGCCCGCCTCGACGAGCTTCCAGAGGGCGTGGTGGAGCGCGACGAAGCCGCCGGTGATCGCCGCGCAACGGGTGCCGCCATCGGCCTGCAGCACGTCGCAGTCGACATAGACCGAGCGCTCGCCGAGCGCCATGAAGTCCACCACCCCGCGCAGCGAGCGGCCGATCAGGCGCTGGATCTCCACTCCGCGGCCGTCCTGCTTGCCCCGGCTGATGTCGCGCGCCTTTCGCTCGCCGGTGGATGCCGGGAGCATCGCGTACTCACCCGTGACCCAGCCGCGGCCCTTGCCCTCCATCCAGCGCGGCACCTTGTCGCTCACCGAGGCCGTGCAGATCACCCGCGTCTCACCCTGCGAGATCAGGGCCGATCCATCGGCAGTGCGGACGAAGCCGGCCTCGATCGTCGCCGGCCGCAGATCGGCGGGCGCGCGGTCATAGCTGCGTGAGGCGGGCATGCGCGCCAGTCTCTCACGGCTGAGGTGAACGGCCTCGCCACCAGACCGTGACCGCATCGGCCGCCCCACCCCGGATGAAACGGGTGGAGCGGCCTCGCGGTCACTTGAACTTGACCTGGCCCACCGCCTCGCGGATCTTGTCCACGATCGTCTGGGCGAGCTCCAGTCCCTGCTTGCCCTGGAAGCCCTTCATCGCGGCCACCATCCCCACCATCAGCAGCGCCACCAGCAGGATCAGCCCGACGTACTCGACGGTTCCCTGCCCTCTGCGGGCAGATGGGCCCAGCAACCGGCGGCTTGCGCCGTATGCGGCGAGCTGGGCTCGGGCGACGAGTTCTCGCATCGACATACCTCCTCGACTCGTTTCGGTGAGGCTCGCCGGCCCAGACGAACGAAACCAGGCCGGCATGTCGCGGAAGGCGAACCACTCGGCGCCGAAACAGCACTGCGTGGCCACGATTCGGCGGTCGCGTCGCATAGAGTGACCGCCTCGATGACCGAGCGCCATGACGAAGGCGCCGGCCTCGGTGCGGATGACCAGGGGGCGCTGCGGCGACGCCCGGAGACGCTTCATCGACGGACTGAGGAAGGCGCAGGAGACCGCGAGGCTGTGAACGAGCCCGAGGCTGCCGGGCAGAGCGAGGGGGGCGAGCAGGGCAAGCCGAAGCCTCGACCCCGGAAGGCTCCAGTGGTGCGACCCGTGCTGGGCGCCGAGGATCTCCCGGCCCAGTCCGCGCCGCCAAGAGCACCGGCCGGGCAACCCACAGGGGGCGAGCGGGATGAGCGGATGAAGCAGGCTGTCGAAGCCGCCCGCCGGCAGGCGGAGGACAGGGCGACGGCCGAGATCATGGCGCTCGAGGAGGACCTCGAGCGCGAGCGCGAACGAGCCGCCAGGTCCCTGGAGGAGGTTCAGCGCAGGCTCGAGGAGGCCGAGGCCCGTGCCGCCGGCAGGATCTCGATCACCGACACCAGGACTCAGGAGAAAGAAAGGGCGGACCGGCCGGCTGAGCCGGACGGCGAGGTCCGGCGGAAGCCGGAGGCCGAGCCCGAGCGCGAGGCCGGCGAGCAGCTCGATGCGGAGATGCACCGCCTGCAGGCTGAGTCCGACGCGAAGATCGAGGAGGCCCTCGCGAAGGTCGAGTCGAACACCAAGGCCCGGATTCAGAGAGAGGCCGACCACCGGCTCGCCGAGCGCGAGGAGCAGCTCCGCGCGGAGGCCGAGGAGCGTGTTCGTGATGCCGGCCAGACGGCCGGCAAGCGGGCCGAAGCGCAGTTCCAGGAGGAGATCGAGACGCTCCGCAGGCAGCTGGAGGAGGAGCGCGGCTCACGCGAGCAGCTGATCGCGAAGTCCGAGGCGCGCGCCGAGCGAGCCGAGATGCAGGCGAAGGACGTCGAGAGCGCCCGGCTGGACGCGGAGGCCGAGGCTCGAACCGCCGCGGCGGCGTGGGTCCGGAGCCAGACCCGGGCGCTGCGGCGAGAGGCCGAGCCGCATCCGGCCGAGGACAACACCGCCGAGCAGGACGCGTTGGAGCCGAAGCCCAAGCCTGGGTTCCTGCAACGTCGCGCCGACGCGTATCGCGTGAGGCGCGTCGAGAAGACCGCCGAGCGCCAGAGGCGGGATGCCGGGAAGCAGCAGGCGGCCGGGAATAAGGAGACTCAGTCGAAGCAGGCGGAGCCGCGGGGCGGCGGCCCCCTGGACGTCAACGAGGCGACCTTCGAGCAGTTCCGGGAGCTCGGTATGTCCGTCACACAGGCGACCCGGTTGATCGCCTACCGCGAGCGCAAGGACGGGTTCGACTCGGTCGACGACCTCGACACGGTTCCCGGCGTCTCCAGCAAGCTGATGGCGAAGATCAGGGGGCAGCTCACGGTCTGAGGCGGCCTCGGACCTACAGCCTGCCCGAGGCCAGGGCGGGCCACAACCGCGCCAACCGCTCCCTGTACGGCCTCGCCGGGGCGCTCGGGGCTTCGCGCGGGGACCGATCGCCGGAGATCGCGTCCAGGGTCGCGACCACCGATCGGGACAGCGCTCCGAGCGAATAGCCGCCCTCGAGGCAGACGAGCAGGGGGACGCCGAGCTCGCCGGCGAGATCGCGCATCGTCGCGGCCATCTCCCAATAGCCTCCATCGTCGACCTCGCAGTTGGCGAGCGGGTCATCGCGGTGGGCGTCGTATCCGGCGGAGATGCAGAGCAGGTCGGGCCGCCACTCCCTGGCGATCGGGGCCACCACGAGCTGGACGAGGGCCAGGAACTCGTCTGAGCCGCTGCCGGGCGGCACCGGAAGGTTGACCGTGTAGCCCTTTCCCTCCCCGCCGCCGATGTCGGTCGCCGCGCCTGTCCCGGGATAGAGCGGGCTCTGGTGGATGCTCGAGTAGAGGACCTGAGAGGAGCCGTAGAAGATCGCCTCGGTGCCGTTGCCGTGATGGACGTCCCAGTCGAGCACCATCACCCGATCGGCCCCGCATTCGGAGAGCGCGTGCGCGGCGGCCACGGCGACGTTGTTGAAGAGGCAGAAGCCCATGGCGCGATCACGCTCGGCGTGATGACCGGGAGGTCGCAGGCCGCAGAAGGCGAACCCTCCGCTCGCCAGCAGCCGCTCCGCGGCCCAGAGTGCGCCGCCGGCCGAGTGCAGGGCCGCCTCGAACGAACCGGCGCTGGCGACCGTGTCGAGGTCGATCATGCCGCCGCCCCGGGCCGAGATCGCCTCGATCAGATCGACATGGGCAGCGCTGTGAACGCGCTCGAGCTGAGCCCGGGTGGCAGCGGGAGCCTCGACCAGCTCCAGGCCGAGCCAGTCGCGCTCGGACATCGCCTCCTCGATCGCGGTCAGCCTCCTGGCGTTCTCGGGGTGCCCGCCCGTGTCGTGCTGGAACGAGCTCGGATGTCGGAGGTAGAGGCCGGGGATCAGATCCCGCATTCCAACATGAATCGGGTCGCTCCTCGCGAAGCGCCCCCGGATATAGCGTTGCCCCGATGACGCCCGACTTCGACGTCGTGGTGGTGGGCGGGGGCGCCGCCGGCCTCTACTCGGCCCTGACCGCCGCGGACGCGGGCTCCCGCGTGGGCATGGTGCTGCGCAAGCCGCTCAGCGAGAGCTCGAGCTTCTGGGCCCAGGGAGGCCTGGCGGCGGCGATCGGCGACGACGATTCGCCGGAGCTGCACGTCGAAGACACCGTCGCCGCCGGCCGCGGCGCCTGCAGGCGCTCGGCGGCGGAGCTGCTGGCGCGGGAGGCGCCGGGGGTGGTAGCCGAGCTGGAGCGCCGCGGGGTCGAGTTCGACCGCGACCCTGACGGCAGGCTCTCCCTCGCCCTGGAGGGCGGGCACTCGAGGCGCCGCGTGGTCCACGCTGGAGGCGCCGGCACCGGTCGGCGGATCACCGAGCGGCTCACCGAGCTCACCCGGCACCACGAGCGCATCGAGGTGAGAGAGGAAACCTCCGCCGTGGCCCTGTGGAGCGACGGTGAGCGCTGCCACGGCGTGATCACGGACCGCGGCCCGATCCGGGCCCCGGCCACGATCTTCGCAACCGGCGGAGCGGCCGCCCTGTGGGCTCGGACGACGAACCCGTGGGGCGCGATCGGAGCCGGTCCGGTGATGGCTCACGAGGCGGGTGCCGAGATCGCCGACCTCGAGCTCTGCCAGTTCCACCCCACCGCCCTGGCCGCACCGGGGACCAGATACGACGGCCGCCTCATCACCGAGGCGGTGCGCGGCGAGGGCGCGACCCTGCTCGGCGCAGACGGCGAGCGCTTCACCGACGAGCTGGCGCCGCGCGACGTGGTCACACTCGCGGTCCTCGATCGCATGGAGCGCGATGGCACCGACCACGTGCTCCTGGACCTGCGCTCCGTAAGCGAGACCCGCTTTCCCAACGTCTTCGAGGCGCTCGGTGAGGCGGGCTTCGATCCGGCGCGGAAACCCGTCCCGGTCTCACCCGCCTCGCACTACGTGATGGGCGGGATCGCCACGGACCTGGAGGGCCGCTCCTCGCTGCCGGGTTTATTCGCGGTCGGCGAGTGCGCCTGCACCGGTCTGCACGGAGCGAACCGCCTGGCCTCGAACTCGCTGACCGAATGCTTCGTGCTCGGCGCCCGTGCGGCGGCCGCAGCATCGGCCACAGCCGTAGACTCGCCGGCGGGGTTTGTGGCCGCCGGTGATGGCAAAGCCGTCCCCGAGTGGCGGTTCACGCCTCCGCCCGAGGAGACCCGTGAGGCGGTCTGGACCCTCGCCGGCCCGCTGAGGAGTGCGGAGAGGCTCGAGCGCCTGCGCTCGGATCCCTACCTGCTCGCCCGCCTGATTGCATGCTTCGCGCTCGAGCGGCGAGAGTCCCGCGGCTCCCACCAGCGCCTCGAATATCCCGACCGAGACCCCCAGCTCGACGGGCGCCATCTGCTCATCCAAGGGAGGGAGCTGCGCTGGCAGGCGTGGGAGTAGCCGCTTCCTTACTCAAAAGCGTGGGTCTGAGCCTACTTAATACTGCTTAATAGCTACTTAACTTAATTTTGGGTAGGCCCTGGTTGAATTCACGTCGCCTGAAGCGCCCAAGGGGCAGGAATCGCCCCACTTCAGGGGGGTAAGGAGAGATCGGGATGTATCAATTCAGTCGTTCCATCTACCGGGACCTGGCTCCTCGCATCGACACCTCGGAAGGCGTCGAGAGGACGTTCGCGGCCCGGCGGACACTGCTGGAAGCATGTGAGGCCACCATCCAGCGGCTGGTCAACGACCGCCGCTACTTCGCCCGGCCGGCGAAGACGCTGTTCACCGAGGTTCGAGAGCACTTCGCGCTCGCGGAGCAGGTTCGCGTCTACATGGTCATCGAGCGGTACATCGAGCAGATCGAGGAATTTCTGGACTCGCTGCCCGACGACGTGACGCTGGACGGCCAAGAGAGAAACTGCCTGGCGAGCACGCGCAAGGGCACCCCATGCAAGCGTGAGCCGCTGCCGGGTATGGACTACTGCCCCTCGCACAAGCACCTCGAGGAGACCTACGAGGTGCGCGAGGTCGAAACGGCCGCAGCCTAAACCTGGGGGGAGTGGGAGACCGGTCGAGGGCCCCTCTGCCGGGGGCCCTCGCCATGTCCGGGCTGATGTAGGTTCGCGCGCATGCTGCTCGGCGTCGACGTCGGCGGGACCTTCACCGATGCGGCGCTGCTCGACGGCGATCGGCTGCGGACCGCGAAGGTCCCGAGCACACCGGACGATCAGTCGCGTGGCGTGATCGCCGCGATCGATCAGGTCCTCGACCGCGCGCGTGCCCGACCCGAGGACGTCGATGGCTTCACGCACGGGATGACCGTCGGGACCAACGCGCTGCTCGAGGAGCGCGGCGCGCCCACCGCGCTGGTGGCGACGAAGGGGTTCGCCGACCTGCTCGACATCGGCCGCCAGGCGCGGCCCAGCCTCTACCACCCGTGCCGCGGCCGGCCCCCGTCGCTCGTCCCCGACGAGCTCCGCTTCGAGGCCTCCGAGCGAATCGGCGTCGCCGAGGTGATCGAGGAGCTCAGCGACGACGAAGTCGAGCGACTGTTGCGGGAGCTGAGGGAGGCCGAGGTCGAGTCCGTTGCCCTCTGCCTGCTCTTTGCCTTCCGCGATCCGAGCCATGAGAGGCGGATCGCCTCCGCCCTGCGAGACGAACTGCCCGACCTGCACGTCTCGGCCTCGCACGAGGTCCTCCCCGCCTTCCGCGAGTTCGAGCGCTTCTCAACCACCGTCATCGATGCCTACCTGTCGCCCCTGCTCGGCCGGTATCTGACCAGCCTCGCCGACGCCTGCCGGGCGAAATCGCTGCCCGAGCCGGAGGTGATGCGCTCCTCCGGCGGGACGGCCGAGGCCGCGGAGGCGGCGCGGTCGGGTGCCTGGAGCGTGCTCTCGGGACCGGCGGGTGGGGCGGTCGGCGCCGCGCTGCTCGCGAAGGCGGCCGGGCATCCCGACGCGATCGGGATCGATATGGGAGGCACCTCGTGTGACGTCTGCGTGGTGGACAACAGCGAGGTCCGGCGCACGGACTCCCGCGAGATCGAGGGCCGCCCGGTCCAGCTGCCAATGGTCGACGTTCACACGGTCGGGGCGGGCGGCGGCTCGATCGCCTGGCACGACGCGGGCGGCGCCCTGCGCGTCGGGCCCCGTTCGGCCGGCGCCGAGCCCGGGCCGGCCTGCTACGGCCGCGGCGGCACGGAGGCCACTGTCACGGACGCCAACCTGCTGCTCGGCTACCTCTCCCCCGACTCCGAGCTCGCCGGCGGGGTCGCCCTGGACGGGGAGGCGGCCCGCCGTAGCGTCGCCTCGCTGGGCGAGTCCCTCGGCCTCGGCGAGATCGAGACCGCCGAGGGCATCGTGCGGGTCGCCAACCAGGAGATGATCCGGGCGCTGCGCGTGGTCACCGTCGAGCGCGGCGTCGACCCGCGCGGCTACGCCCTGCTCCCCTTCGGCGGCGCCGGCCCGATGCACGCCGCCGCCCTGGCTGGCGAGCTCGAGATCTCCCGCATCATCTGCCCCCGCGCCAGCGGCGTACTCTCGGCTCTCGGCCTGATCGCCGCAGGCCGGCGCCGCGACACCGCTCGGACGGTGCTCCTCTCCGGGGAGGAGATCAGCGCCGGGGGCATCGCCTCAGAGGTGGAGGCCCTCAGCGAGCCGCTGCTCGAGGGCATGGAGGAAGCGGAGCTCGAGGTCGTCTACGAGCTGCGCTATCGCGGCCAGGCCTTCGAGCTCCCGGTGCCGGGACCGGCCACACCCGATCCGGAGCAGCTGGCCGAGGACTTCGCCCGTCAGCACGAGGCGCGCTACGGCTACCGCGACCCGGAGGGCAGGCTGGAGCTGGTCACGATCCGCGTCGCCGCCGTCGAGCCCGGGCCCGAGCCGCGCCCGCGGGCGGCGGGGGACAGCGAGGTCGTCGAGAGCGAGCGCCGGGCACGCTTCGACGGGGCCTGGGTGAGTACACGGGTCCTCGGCGGCGAGCCTGGGGCCGGCTTCGGCGGCGAGGGGCCCTGCGTCTTCGAGCTGCCCGAGGCGACCCTGGTGCTGCCACCCGGCTGGAGCGCATCGGTGGACGAGGCCGGGACCATCACGGCGCGGAAGGAGAGCGAATGAACGGCCGCGGGCTCGATCCCGTCGCGCTGCAGGTGATGACCGGCGCCCTGCGCGCCGCCTGCGACGAGATGGGCGCCGTGCTGATCCGCTCCGCGCACTCCCCCAACATCACCGAGCGCCACGACTGCTCCACGGCGCTCTTCGATCCGATGGGCGAGCTGGTCATGCAGGCGGAGCACATACCGGTCCACCTCGGATCGATGCCAGATGCGGTCGCGGCGATCGTCGGAGAGGAGCATCACGAGGGCGAGAACTGGATCCTCAACGACCCCTACCGCGGCGGCACCCACCTGCCGGACATCACCCTGATCTCACCGGTCTTCCACGACGGAGGGTTGATCGGCTTTGCCGCCAGCCGCGCCCACCACGCCGACATCGGCGGCCCCACGCCGGGCGGCATGCCGGCCATGTCGGTGACACTGGACGAGGAGGGGGTGGTGATCCCGCCGACGCGGGCGGACGACGACGTCCTGACCGAGCTGGCCGGCCGGATGCGCAACCCGGAGCAGCGACTCGCCGACCTGCGGGCGCAACGGGCCGCGAACCTGACCGGCCTCCGCAGGCTGGGGCAACTCGCCGAGCGGCACGGGCCAGAGCTGCTTCGCACCGCGACCCGGGAGATCCTGGACTACGCCGAGCGCCGCATGCGGGCCGCGCTCGCGGAGATGCCGGACGGCGAGAGCAGCGCCGAGGACGTCCTCGAGGGCCGCGACGGCGACATCCTCCTGCGGGTCAACGCGACGGTGCGCGGGGACACCCTCGACCTCGACTTCACGGGGAGCGCGGACCAGGTCGCCGGGAACCTCAACTGCCCGGTCTCGGTGACCAGGGCCGCCTGCTTCTACGCGGTCCGCGTCGTCTGTGACCCGGACGCGCCGCCGTCAGCCGGCGCCTGGCGACCGGTGTCGGTCAGCGCCCCCAAGGGGTCGCTGCTGAACGCAAATCCGCCGGCCGCCGTCGTCGGGGGGAACGTCGAGACCTCGAGCCGCGTCGCGGATTTGGTCTTCGCCGCGCTCGCCGAGTTCGCGCCGGTCGGGGCGGAGGGACAGGGGACGATGAACAACGTGACCCTCTCTGCCGATCACTGGACCTACTACGAGACGATCGGGGGTGGACAGGGCGCCTGCCATGACGCCGACGGGCCGAGCGCCGGCCACGTGGCGATGTCGAACACCCTCAACACCCCGATCGAGGCGCTCGAGACGGACTTCCCCGTGGTGGTCAGGGAGCTCTCGGTGCGGCGCGGCAGCGGCGGAAGGGGTCTGCACCGCGGCGGCGACGGGATCGTCAGGGAGCTCGAGGCGAGGGAGCCGATGCGCTTCACCCTGATCGCCGAGCGGCGCCTTCACGCCCCCCACGGCAGAGACGGAGGCGCCCCCGGCGAGCCGGGCCGCGACCTGCTGAACGGAAATCCGATCGCGGCGAAGAGCGAGGGAGAGCTCCGGCCGGGGGATCGGCTGCGGATCGAGACCCCCGGAGGCGGTGGGTACGGGTCCGAACCAAATCGTTAGCGGACCCTCGCGAATTTCCGACGACCAGCTCGATTGGCCGGTCAACCAGGAACTACACCGCATGGGAATGGGCTATCCGACACTTACAACTAAGTCTTAGAGTTTGTGACGATCCGTCACAAGGGTTGTCAAAGCAGGGTTCGTCGTCTAGACTGCGCGCCTCCGAGGGGGCTCCGATGAGCCAAGGGCGCGCCGCCAGGCGCAACCCCCCAGCCGAAACGACATCCCGCCCCCGGATTCGAACCCGATACCGATTACTTCTTAACTCCTATGCCGATTGCTTTCAAAGAGTGGGCCGTGACCGTGCGAGCCCTGGCGGAGGGCGAGCAGCTGGTGGCCCTCCGGAAGGGCGGAATCCGCGAGGAGAACAAGCATTTCGAGGTCGAGCATGACCAGTTCTTCCTCTATCCGACCTTCGACCATCAGCGGAACGACCTGGTCCGCGAATCCCACCACCCAGAGCTTCGTCGAGCCCTCGAGGAGGGCGTCTGGCCCGACGAGGAGCCGCCGCCGCGGGCGCTGCTCCAGGACGGCGGCATTCCGCAGCCCGACCGGGTGCGGATCCGCAGCTGGGCCGAGATCACCGATCACTTCACCACGGACGACAACCGCGTGGTCGAGGCGCTGGCCCCGTTCCACATCTGGACCTCCGACTACGCCCAGAAGCGCCTCGCGTGGAAGCGGACCCACCCGCTGCACGTGTTGCTCCTCCGGGTCCATCGGATCCCGCGTCCCGTCACCGTGCGCGTCAAGGACGAGCACCACGGCTGCCGCTCCTGGGTCGAGATCGACCGCGATCTCCCCTTCGAGGGGACGCCGGTGATGGCCGACGAGGAGTTCGATCGGGCCGCCGGCGCGATCCGCGAGATCGTCCAGGGCGACCTGGTCCTCGCCTAGCGGCCACCAGGCCGCCGTACTCAGGAGCGTAGGGCGAAGCCCGTAGCGACTTATGAGGGGCGGCCGCTTGTGGCCGCGGTCTGATGGCGAAGCCGTGAGCCTCGAGGCTCTCAGAGACTCCAACCGCGCCCTGCTGATCGGCATGGGCGGGGGCGGCGACGTCGTCGGCGCGCTCGCCCTCACCGACCTGCTCGACGGGCTCGGCGCGGAGTGGGTACTGGGCGGCGTCGCCTGGGAGCGCTCGCCGATCGATCCACGACCAGGCCCACGGTCCCTGGAGGAGATCCGGAATGGCCAGCGGTGCGGGTCGGCGGCCGTGCTCACCGAGGGCGGCACCACGAGCCTCGACGGCGTCGAGTTCTCCGAGTCCCGGATGGCGACCCATCTCGGCCGCCCGGTGCTGCTGCTGGACATCACCGTTGGGCCGCGCGCACTCGCCGCCGGCCTGGGGGAGGCGGCCGCCGAGCTCGGCTGCGACGCGATCGTGCTGCTTGACGTCGGCGGGGACGTGCTCGCGCATGGCGACGAGCCGGGACTGGCGAGCCCGCTCTGCGACGCCGTCGTGCTGGCGGCGGGGCTGTTCCTCGCGAGGTCGGCGGAGGTGCTCGGTGCCGTCTATGGCCCCGGCTGCGATGGCGAGCTCACCCCCGACGAGGTCCTGCAGCGGATCACCGAGCTGCAGTCCGCCGACGCGCTTCTGGGCGCCTGGGGACTGACCCCTCAGGCATGCGAGCTGGTCGAATCGGCGGCCGAGGTCGTACCCACCGAGGCGAGCCTGAACGCGGTCCGCTGTGCCCGGGGCGAGCGCGGGCCCAATCCGATCCGCGGCGGCCGGCGAACCGTGCAGCTCACCCCGCTCGGCGCGCTCACCTTCTTCTTCGACCCGCTCGCGGCCGCGGGTTCCGCGCTGCCGCTGGCGACCGCGGTCTCCCCCGCGGCCAGCCTCGAGCAGGCCCACCAGGCCCTGACCGGGATGGGGGTGCGCACGGAGCTCGAGCTCGAGCGCGAGCGCGCCGCGCAGGCGTCGGATTGACGCCGGGGCACGCGAGTAGCCTCAGCATCAACGTCGGCCACAAACCCGGCCGACGGATCTACCGATGACCTGGATCGAGACCGACTCGCTGAGCTTCACCGCGCGCCACGACGACGCCGACCTCGCCTGCGCGCACCGCGTGCTCGACTCACTGGAGGAGCTGCGCCTGCGTCTCGAGGATCGCTTCCCCGAGGTGCCGGGGAATGTCACCGTGATCCTCCACGACAACCCGGCCTGGCTGTCGATGGCGCACCCCCTGCTTCCCGCCGTACGCTGGTCGGCGGCGCCGGCGGCGAGGCGCTATCTGGCGGGCTGGCCGATGGCCGGTGAGATCCACACCCTCAACGACTCGTGGATGGAGAGGCGCTCGGCCGGCGAGGACTCGCTGCGCGCGCTGCGCGGCACCGCCGAGCGGATGTACGCGGAGATCGTGCTGGCCGCCAACAATCCGTCGCTCCCGCCGATGTGGACTCCGCGCCGCTTCGCCACCTACCTGCGCTGGGCCTGGTTGATCGAGGGCGCCGCCCAGTACTTCACGGCTCAGACCTCGCTCTACCGCGCGGCGGTGATCACCAGATTGCGCGAGGGCGATCGCCCCGCCTTCCCGCCATCGCGTCGCGATGCGGTGATCCTCGGCGGCACGGTCTTCGACCTCCTCGACCGGCACGCCGGGCCGGACGCCTGCGTGCGGATGTCCTCGCGTCTCCACCGCCAGGGGCCTCGGGGGAACCTGGAGCTCGCCTTTGAGGCGCGGATGCGCGACATCGAGCGCGCCTGGCGCTCCCACCTCGACGAGATCCTCTACCCGCAGTCGGACTCGCTGGACGCCGCGTCGCTGAGCGAGGCCATCGAGCGCCCGGACATCGATTTCGAGCTCGGCTCGCCGCCCGAGTTCAGCTTCGACCCGACGACGCCGCGACGCTCAGCCAAACGCGAGATAGAAGATGTAGACGATCAGGGCGGCAACTCCAACGGACGCAATCAGGCCCACCGCGAGACGCGCTGGAGAACCGATCCCGGGCAGTGAGCCCGGCGGCGCGTCGGCAGTGAGCATGTCGGTGCCGGCAAGCACCTCGCGCGCGGTCTCGTAGCCGGACTCCGGAACCATCACGTCGCGCGGGCCGGCCGCCAGGAAGTCCGGGACGTCGAAGCCGCGCGCCCGTCGGAGCATCGACGGGATGCCGTGGTCGAGCAGGATCGACTGGATCAGCTCGCCGTCGGCCATGTTCCGGGCCCCGGTCACCCGGACGAGGCCCCCATGCGCGTACTGCGGCCGGACCTTGCGAGCCCGCTCATGCGCGTCGGTGATCGGTTCCTGCTCCCTTGTCCCGGCATAGACCAGCGGCATGCCGCAGTTGCGGCAGAAGCGCTCGGTCATGGGGTGCGGCAGGGCGCACCGCGGGCAGGTGAGCGGACCTTCGCCGGCGTCCTGGCTCACGGCTTCGCCGTCAAACGGGTTCCTCCTCGGCTAAGCCTCGGAGGACCCTCGCCGATATCGAGGTCCGACCATCGGTGACCTGGCCGTCCTTGCGAGGCGATCGTAGCCGCGGAAGCGGCTCCTTCGCCGACCGCGAGCGAGACGATCAGATAGACGCATCGGGGTAGGCCGCCAGGTTGATGTCGGTCTGCGAGGGGTACGCCGGGCTCGCCGTGTGGGAGTGATAGATCGCCGACAGCTCCTCCCCGCTCTGCTCCATCTCGCCCGTGATCCGGAACTGGTCTTGAGGATCCAGGTTGTAGCGCAGGGGACTCGCCTCGGCGTTGCGCGCCCGGTAAACAGTCCTCGCCACACCGTCGGTGCCGCCGATCAGCCCGCAGCACTCGTTCGGCGCCTCCTCGCGGGCATGGGCGAGCAGCTCGTCGTAGATCTCCTTGCGGGATCTTCATCGCTAGTAGAAGACCACGCCCTCGCGGCGCGGCGGCTCGGTCAGATCGCCGGCTTCGTCGCCGATCAGGTCGGGGTCGTCGCGGCCCTTCTCCCAGAGGAGGTCGTCGAGGACCGGCGGCGAGATCTTCGCCTGCTCGGCCACCTGCTTGAAGGCGTCGCGTGTCGCCTCGCGGATCTGATCGACATCTCCCTCGGGAACGAGACCGGAGCGCAGCGCGAGCCGCATCAGGACGTTGTCGGAGGAGACCTCCCAGTTCTCCGGATCGGAGACCTCGAGCCAGCCGCGGCGTTCCCAGATCTTGCAGAGCAGGAAGGCCTTCTTGCGCAACGGGTCGGCGAAGGCGTCGAACTCGCTCAGCCGGACCAGGGCTCCGCCTGGGCCGGCGAGCTTCCCGCCCGAGGCCTCGATCAGCTGCTCGGCCTGCCCCCCGTAGCTCTTCAGGATCCCCTTGGCGAGGTCGTCCCAGAGCTTGGCGCGCCGCTCGGGGTCGTGCAGGTTGTCCTGGCCGGCGCGAAAGACCGCGGCGATCGCCTCTGCGGGAACGCCCAGCAGCGAGCGGGCGGTGAGGGCGCCGGGCGCCCGCCGCTCGGCTCGCAGGCCCAATGCCCAGAGCAGGGCGCTGCCCTCGTAGGGGCCCTGGCCATCGACCATGTGCGGCTCCGTGTAGCCGGTCTGGTGGTCGATGGCGGCGAGGAAGAGCGCGGCGTCGGGGTTCGGCACCTCGTCGAAGGTCGGCGGCTGTAGTCCTTCGCGAGCTTCTTCACGCGCGTGACGACGCGCTTCAGTGCGTCGGGATCGGCGGCCACGGAAGAAGGCTACGAGAGACCCCACGCGCCCGCCTGCTACGGCTAAGGCAAGATAGCCGGCAGTGGATCGAGCTAAGTTCCAACTTGATCAGTCCCGATTAGGCTGAGATGCGAACTGGGGAGAGCGAACAGGTGCGGAACGACCGCCTACAGGGGGGCCGTGAATCCGAGGGAAGGTCGCGGCTAGCGTCGATGAACGGGCTCCTCGGATCTGCGAGGGAGCTCTGGGGGTGGTCAGGATCGTCAGGGGGTCGGCGACCGCCCATCTGGGTTCTCGGTGTGATCGTCGCGTTGTTGGGGTGGCGAGTGGGAATGAACCCCCCCTAGGTCGGTCTCGACCCGAGCTGGACCGCCGGATTGGCAATGGCGACCAAGGATGGCCTGCACTTCGGTACTCAAGTGGTCTTCACATACGGACCGCTTGGATTTCTCGCTGGGTCGCTCGTCTGGTACGGAGATCTGGCGGTCCTCGCCTTTCTCTACTCGGCAGCGCTCTACGTCGGCTTCTGTGTGGCTCTCGTGTGGGCGCTGCGGCGATCGCTTCCCATCCTGCCGAGCGTCCTGATCGCCTTTCTCATCGTTGCGCTGCTGCCTCTGCTCGAGCAGTCGATTCTGGTGGCTGTACTCGTCTGCCTGGGGGTGCTCGAACGGGAGCGCTCCCAACGCACCATCAACCTCCTTGTGGTTGGCGGGGCGTCATTTGCCGCCGTCGAGGCGCTGGTGAAACTCTCCTCGGGCCCGATCATGGCGCTCGTGTTCCTGGTCGCCGTGATCGGCGTGCGAGCGCGCTGGTGGCAGGTGCTCGGCTTCGTCGGGCTCATGGGAGCGGAGATCCTGCTCCTCTGGCTGCTCGCTGGACAAAGCCTCTCCACCATCCCGGACTTCTTGGAGAACACCTGGCAGGTCGTCTCCGGCTACAGCGCGGCAATGATCACTACAGGGAGGTTGCTGCCTGGAAGATGGTTCTGCGACACTCGCCGCGGCGATCGTCACGGTCGGACTGGTGGCCGCAAGCGCCCAGGCACGCTACGCGAGACCGCCGAGCACGTTGGGCGGCCACCGCCCTGATGGGAATAGCTGCGTTCGCGGTCTTCAAGGAGGGCATCGTCAGGACCGACGATGGACATCTGAGCCTTTTCTTCTCGACCGCCTGCGTCCTCTGGATCGCCATTCCCTGGGCCAGGGCCCGGTGGCCCTGGATGTTGGCCGGGTCGGCGGTGATCGCCGCCATGGGAGTACCAGTTCGGCCACCCGGCTTGCCGACCAATCTCAATGCGATCGCGAACGTGAGGTACGCGACGGATCAATTTCGCACCCTGGTCAGTGGATCCCGGCGCGCCGAAGCTGATCAACCAGGGGCGCTTCGCGATGGAACTCACGTACGACTTCGATCATCAGATGCTTGCCGACCTGCGCGGCCACACGGTGGCCATCGAGCCGTGGGAGACCGGAGTCGCCTGGGCGTACCAGCTGGATTGGGATCCGCTGCCGGTCTTTCAGAACTACCAGGCCTACACGTCGAAACTCGACGAGGCCAATGCCGCGCGGTCGAAAGTCCCACCGGACCGGACCGGATCTTGCGTGAGAGTCTGTCCCCGGTTGCCCACCGGCGATGTTGACAACCGATATCCGGGCTGGGACCCGCCGGCTCAGGCGCGGGCGATCCTCTGCAACTTCGTTCCGCTGCATACTTCCGGCTTGCGCAACGGCTCGATAAACCCGTCGTTCACGACCACTCGGTGGCAGGTCCTCGGGCGGACGTCGAACCGATGCAGTTCGCCGCAGTTGATCCGCTCAGTCGATGCAAGCCCCGGCACGACGGTTCCCGTACCCGAGCCCGGTCGGAACGAGGTCGTCTTCGTACGAATTTACGGAGCCGGGGTAAGTGGACTGGAACGGCTCTCGACGTTTCTCCTGCACGCCCGGACGAGGAGGGTGGTTGTCAACGGCGCGCAGAGCTACCGGCTGATTCCGGGCACCGCGAGTGACGGTCTGCTGCTCTGGGGCGGCGATCGGATCGCCGCAGGCGCTTTCTCACATATTCCCCAGGCCAAGACCATCGAGGTGACTGGTGCAGACGGAGGTCTGCGCTTCAGCTTCTTCCGCATGCGCGTGCGAGACGACCGCTCGGCCCTCGGACGGTAAGGCCGGCTACCACCAGACGGTGGAGTCGATGTCCTCGAGCTCCTCGAGCGGCCTGGTGTAGACACCGCTGGAGAGGTACTTCCAACCGTCGTCCGGGACGAGGAAGACGACATTGCCCTCATCGAGCTCCCCGGCGATCCGATGAGCGACATAGGCGATCGCGCCCGCGGAGACCCCCGCGAACATCCCCTCCTCGTGCAGCAGCTTCCGCGTCCAGATGATCGCGTCCCGGTTTGAGACCATGATCTTCCGGTCGAGCAGGGTGAGGTCGATGATCGGCGGGATGAAGCCGTCGTCGAGCGAGCGCAGCCCCTGCACGAGCTCCCCCTGCATCGGCTCGGCGGCGACGATCTTGGTGTCGGGATCGTGCTCCTTGAGGCGCCGGCCGTTGCCCATCAGCGTGCCGCCGGTCCCGAGCCCGCCGATGAAGGCGTGCCACGTCGTCGAGCTCGTCGAGGATCTCCTTGGCGGTGCCCTCGTAGTGGGCGCGCGGGTTGGCCTCGTTGCCGTACTGGTAGGGCATGTAGTAGGAGGCGTCGGCCTCTGCCATCTCCAGGGCGAGCTCGACGGCGCCGTTCGATCCCTTGACGCCCTCCGAGTAGACGATCTCGGCCCCGTACATCCGCAGCAGCTGGGTGCGCTCCTCGGTGACGTTGTCGGGCATCACGACCTTGAGCGGGTACCCCTTGCGCTGGCAGATCATCGCGAGCGAGATGCCGGTGTTGCCCGAGGTGGGCTCGAGAAGCGTGTGGCCCGGCTCGATCGCGCCCTGCGCCTCGGCGTCCTCGATCATGTACTTGGCGACGCGGTCCTTGACCGAGCCCGTCGGATTGCGCCCCTCGAGCTTCGCCCAGAGGCGGACCTCCGGCTTGGGAGTCAGGCGCGGCAGCTCGACCAGCGGCGTGTTGCCGATCGCTTCGAGGACGTTCTCGAAATGGCCGCCGCAAGGACGATTGAGGAGCGGCTCGGTGCTCATCTGCTCATCAGCATACTTCAGAAAGTGAAGTAGGAGGCCGCATCATGTGATGCGAGGGTGCTCCGCAGGAGCAACCCGTTTTGTTACCGCGCTGGGATAGGGTGCGCGGCGTACCCGATGCCCCCTGAGGGGGAGGAGACCAGATGAGATCCCGACTTACGGCAGTGGTCGCAGTGATCGCTTTCGCCGCCGTCACGGTGGCAGCGGGCTGCGGCTCGAGCAACAACGACAACACCAGCAGCACGGGCGGAGCCACGCTGACGGCCGCGAGCTTTAGCGTCTCCGCGGATCCCGCGGTTGCGGCACAGGTGCCCGCGGCGATCAAAAACAAGGGAACGCTGACCGTCGCGGCTGACGCGACCTACCCGCCGGATGAGTTCATCGCCAGCGATGGGAAGACGGTCATCGGGATGGATGCCGATCTGGCGAAGGCCCTTGCCCAGGTGATGGGCCTCACGGCCAGCGTCCAGAACGTCACGTTCGACGCCATTATCCCAGGCTTGGCAGCGGGCAAGTACGACCTCGGGATGTCGTCGTTCACCGACACCAAGGAGCGCGAGAAGACGGTCGACTTCGTCACCTATCTGACCGCCGGCTCGTCCATCTACGGCAAGGCCAGCGGGGGGCCCGACCTCACCACCCTGGACGCGCTCTGCGGCCACAAGGTCGCGGCGGAGAGAGGGACGACCCAGCAGGACGACATCGCCACGCAGGACACCAAGTGCAAGTCCGAGGGCAAGCCGGGCGTCACCCCGGTGCTCCTGCCGGATCAGAACGGCGTCAACCTGGCGGTCACGAGCGGCCGGGCCGACGCCGCCATGGCGGACTCGCCGGTCGCCGCTTATATCGCCGAGAAGTCGAACGGTCAGCTCAAGGTGACCGGCGGGCCGTTCCCGCCTGAGCCGTATGGGATCGCGATCCCGAAGAACAGCGGCTTGACGCAGCCCGTGCTCGCTGGGATCAAGGCTCTGATCGCCGACGGCACCTACAAGAAGATCCTGGAGTACTGGGGCCTTCAGAGCGGTGCGATCGACAACCCGGCAATCAACGGGGCGGTCAGCTAGCCGGAAGGGAAGCCGGTGGCGTCTCAGCCCGGCGCAGAAGCAGAGGCGATAGGACCGGAGCCGCCTGACGAGATCCAGGCGGTTCCGGTTCGCCATACCGGACAGTGGATCGCCGCGGGCATCGTCGCGCTCCTGCTCGCCGCGCTGATTCGCTCGGTCGCCACGAACCCACGCTTCCAATGGAGCGTCGTAGGCGACTACCTGTTCGACAGTCGAGTCCTGAACGGGCTCGTTGTAACGCTGGAATTGACCGTCCTGGGGATGGTGATCGGGATCGTGCTCGGTGTGATCCTCGCGCTGATGCGGCTCTCTTCGAACCTGCTGCTGAGCTCCACGAGTTGGGCCTACATCTGGTTGTTTCGGGGGACGCCGCTGCTGGTGCAGATTCTGTTCTTCAATTTCATCGCGGCCGTCTATCCCACGATCGATCTGGGCATCCCCTTCGGCCCCTCCTTTATCCACTTCAACGCCAACGACGTGATCACCCCCTTCGTCGCCGGCATGATCGCTCTGGGCCTGAACGAAGGCGCCTACATGTCGGAGATCGTCCGCGCGGGAATCATCTCAGTCGATGAGGGCCAAACAGACGCGTCGAAGGCGCTCGGGATGACCAGGATGCAGACGATGCGCCGCGTTGTCCTACCGCAGTCGATGCGGGTGATCATCCCGCCCACGGGCAACGAGACGATCTCGATGCTGAAGAACAGCTCGCTGGTCTTCGTCACGGGCGGCGTGAACGATCTGCTCAATAGCGTTGTCCTGATCTACTCGGTCACCTTCCAGCAGATCCCTCTGCTGATCGTGGCCAGCATCTGGTATCTGGCCGGCACGACGGTGCTTTCGATCGGCCAGTACTACCTCGAGCGCCACTATGGACGCGGCGGGCCCGGAGCGCAATCTGAGCCTCTTCTCCATCGCATCTTCCGTGGGATCGCAGCCCGACATGATGAAGCCGGGACTCAGGATGCTGGTCCGCCACCGACCATCTCGGGACACAACCGATGAGCGAGCCGATGGTCAAAGCCGACCATGTGCGCAAGCAGTTCGGGCCGCTCCAGGTTCTGAAGGGCGTGTCTCTCGAGGTGGCGCTTCGAGAGGTCGTCTGCATGGTCGGGCCTTCCGGCTCGGGCAAGTCGACCTTCCTGCGCTGCGTCAACCATCTAGAGAAAATCGACGGTGGCCGCCTCTACGTCGACGGCGAGCTCGTCGGGTACCGGCAGGAGAACGGGAAGGTCTACGAGCTCAGGGAAAATGAAGTAGCGCGCAAGCGCGCGGAGATCGGCATGGTCTTCCAGCGCTTCAACCTGTTCCCACACATGACGGCGCTCGGCAACGTGATTGAGGCCCCGATTCGGGTGAAAGGGGAGGGCAAGCGCGACGCGGTCAAGGAGGGCCGGGCGCTGCTCGAACGCGTCGGGCTTGCGGACAAGGTCGACGAATACCCGGCCCGGCTCTCCGGCGGTCAGCAGCAGCGGGTCGCGATCGCGCGGGCGCTGGCGATGAAGCCGAAGCTGATGCTGTTCGACGAGGTAACCAGCGCGCTGGATCCGGAGCTGGTCAAGGAGGTCCTGGACGTGATGCGCGCCCTCGCGAGGGAGGGCATGACGATGATCGTCGTCACCCACGAGATGGGATTCGCGCGCGACGTCGGCGACCGGGTGGTGTTCATGGACGGCGGCGTGATCGTCGAGGAAGGTCCGGCCAGGCAGGTGATCGACAATCCCCAAGAGGAGCGGACCAAGCGCTTCGTCGGACTCGTCCTGGAGCATTGAGGGGCCGCGCGCCTCGCTGTGTACTTGAGTTCGGCTGAACGAGTGGGCGCTCAGGCGTGAGGAGCGCCGCAGACGATCACCGGCCCGGAACCGATCGCTGCGAGGCGCCAGGGGCGGGCCGATCGATCGGGTGGAAGCCTAAGCGAGATCCGCTGGCGCGGAAGCACTTCGCCCAAGTCGACCGCGGGGAGATCCGCGAACCGGCCTAGCCGAACTCCGGCGCCCTGAGTTACCGGCGCGGTCAGACTGTAGTCGCCGGGGCCGAGCGCTACCGCCGGCGTTCCGTTTGAGGAGGCTGGCATCGGCAGGCACCGCGCACCCCCTCCCCGGCGAGGGAGCGGCGTCGCGCCCAGCTTGATCCCGAGGGTCGAGGCAAGGAACTGGTCCGCGGCCAGCCGATCGGCTTCCGAGCGTGAGGCGAGCTCGGATTCCGTGTATGCGGGAGATCCAAAGGCGTCGGCCGCCCCGAAGTACGCGCCGGCTGTGAAGCCAGTGAACAGCTCCAGGGCGACGGGTGTGTCGGGACTGAGATTCGGCCGAGCGATCTCAAGGGCCGCGAGCCTGGAGCGCTCGAGATCGCTCTCGGTCTTCTGCCGGCGGTACCCGTCATGCAGGAAGAAGAGTCCGCTGACCACGGCCGCCGTCGTAACCACCGTCGCCCCCGCCAGGACGCGCCTGTCCATGCGTACCCCGCGCAGGAGTTCCGCGGCGATCAGGAGGACAAAGACCGCTCCCGGGAACTGATACCGACCGTTGGTGGGGGTACGAAGGTCCTGGTAGGCGTTCAGAGCGGCAAGGAACCAAAACGCTCCGCCCATTGCGAGGGCGGTCCAAAGCCCGGCCGAGATTCGCCCCACTCGACGCACTCGCCAGACCGCCAGGACAACCGCCACCAGGAAGAGGACGTGACCCCAGACGAGCCCCACCGGCTTCGATCCATCGCCACTCAGCGGAGTGGCGAGCCCGAGCAGAGAAGCCATCGCCTGCGAAACCGCATCGAAGACGTACTTCGGCGAGACGAGCAGATTGTGGAGCGTGATCGTGTCCGGGCCCTTGTGCCCCCAGCCGAGGAACCAGACCGCGTAGAGAACGAGCGGCACGAGTACGACGTAGAGACGGGTCCGTTGCGGCCGCGGACCGAGCGCGATGCTGACCAACGCGCCGATGACGAACGCCACCCCGAGCTCGGAGAAGGCGGTCGAGACCACCAGCAGGCCGAGCGCGATGAGATCTCCGCTGCGATCGTTGCGCTCCAGCAGCAAGAGCGCCCCGAGGCCCGCCGCGATCGATCCCGAGAACACGATCTGAAATGACCAGAGCAGGTCGATCCAGGCAGCGCCGAGGAAGAGGAGCAGGATCGTCCCGAGCAGAGCCGGCCAGTCGCCGACCCGGAGGCGCAGGTAGACGAACACCAACACCGCGCTCAGCAGGAATGTGAAGGTGGATGCGATCGAGAATGGAAGGGAGGAGCTCATCCCGACCGTCGCCAGCAGCCCCTTGTAGATGAAGACCAGGAGGATCACGATGTGGTCGTTGTGAGGGTCGAGGAAGACGCTGGGATTCGAGCCGCGGCGCTCAAGCAGGATCTTCCAGTCGTCACCGAAGAAGGTGAGGTGAGACTGGAAGACCAGCAGGACAGCGCCCGCGCACGCGACAGCGATCGCGAGCCAGAGGAGGACAGGAGCACCCCTCGGCCAGGCGAGCGACGATCTCTCGGGCCCCACAGCATCCCGCCGGGACTGACTGGGGGTCAAGGCGTCGCCCGCCAAGGCGCGGAGCGTACTAGACGCCAAGATCGCCGTGCCTCGGAAGCGGACGTGAAGCGAGGCGAGCAGGAGGCTGACCTCGCCGGCCGTCGGAGATTTCGACCAGAGGCGTGACAAGCGTCATGGTCAGGTAGGACAAGACCGCGTTTGGGTAATGATCAGGACCGTGCCCGTCGCGAGCGCGTAGGGTCGCGCTCGGGCTCGCAGTATCTGTCAGCGGTGCACGCCTTCGGCTCGCCCGCGTACAGCGCTGCAGAGCTCCCAAGGGGGCCAGAGGAGGCCCGCGTGGCCGTCGATCAGCCGCTCGCCGATGCAGAGGAGCTGCGGCTGGCTCCGACCGACCACCCGCCGCCGCCGGAAGGCCCGCCACCGCGGGTTGCCGATGGAACGGGACGGTCCCAGCCCGGCGGGGAAGCTGCCTCACCGTCGGTGCGCTTTCCGATCGGCGGGACCAACGTGTTGCTGATTCGAAGCGATCGCTCGCCGCGGCCCTGGCAGGCCCAATTCCGCGGCCCCGGTCCGGTCAGAGTCTGCGGCCTATCCGGCGCGCCGCCCTAGACCGTATTCGCGGGCTGTTCCTCAGCGGGTGCTCGTTCGGATAGAAATCCCAATAGCCGCTGAAATCCTTTCGCGTATAGGCAACGCTTGCCGGATTCTGGAGCGGCGCGTCCGTCATCTCGCTCCAGGGCCCGAGGTAGTACGAGCCCAGCCCCACGCCGCTTCCCGCTCCGAGCAGCCCCGGCGGCGTCGAGTCGAAGTTCTCGCGCCAGTATCTCTCGGAGTAGAACAGCGCGCAGTAATCGGAGTACACGTACTCGTCGATGAAAACGTACCCCTTCTCGGTCAGATGCGGCCAGAGGTGAATCACGCAGTCGTGAAGGCTTCCCTGCAGATCGACGTCGAGGAAGCAGAGGACCGCGGGCTGTTCATGGCGCGGAAGCGTGTCGGCGAAGAACCCCTTGACGAAGGTGCAGCGCTCGATCGCCCCATACCGGCGCACGTTCGCCTTCACCTGCTCGAGGTCTGCGTCGAGAAGGCCCTCGGAAAAGGGGTTTCCGTACTTGTCCCGCGGGTCCGGGGCAGGCAGGCCTTCGAAGGAGTCATAGACGATCAGTTGGCGCCCTACGATCTCGCAGACGAGTGACAGGTTCGCCGTCGATCCGCCGAGATAGCAGCCGCACTCAACGACCACGCCCTCGACCTCCGGCGGGATCTCGAGCAGTTTCACCGCCATCGCCAGATGAGCCTTGTAGGAGGTGAGGCTCTGGAGTCGCCTCGTATTCCGGTACATCCGCAGCGCCAATCGAATCCGTCGCCACCACCCCATCCGGTAGGCGGGATGAATGCCCCGGTCGCTGAGCAGATAGATCACGGCGAAGGGAAAGTCGACCAACCGATGCAGCGCCGCGATCATCGAGAGAATGCGCGGCTGCCGCTCCGCTTGTGGAGGGCTAAGGTCGAAGTCGTTCACGCTCAGAGCTGCTCCGCGATCCGGGGTGCCTCTCGATTGAAGTACCAGACCCCGAGGGCGCAGGTGCCGAGGAACAGGGCGATCGCCGGCAGCAGATGGATCCACCCGCCGGCTGCGCCAACGGCCCCCGGGGCCCCGGGATCGATCAACCATTTCCGCCACTGCTCGAACAGGGGCGTCAGCGGGTTGAGCAGGATCAGGTCGCGATAGGTGCTGGGAACCTTCTCGATCGGGTAAAGGACCGGCGTCGCGTAGAAGAGCGCCGTAGAGGCCACCGCCCAGATGATCGCCGTGTCGCGAAAGCGCACATACAGGGACGAGAGCAGCAGCGACACCGCGGTCGTGAAGACGAACAGCAGGACCACGATCAGCGGAAAGAGCAGCCAAGTCCACTGCGGGGACACGCCGAACGCGAGGAGAAAGACGAGCACGACGACCAGGTTGATGGCGAGGTTGAAGAGGCTCACAACCACCACAGACAGCGGGATCACCAGGCGCGGGAAGTGCGTCTTTCGCACCACCCCCTCCTGGCCCACGACCGACACGACGGAGGCCCCCGTAGCCTCGGAGAAGAACCCGAAGAGGACCACGTTCGAGAGCAGCATCACCGGGTAATGCGGCACGCTCGATCCAAGCCGAAAGATCTTTGTGAAGACGAAGAGCAGGATCCCGAACAGGAGCAGCGGCCGGAGCAGTGTCCAGACGTAGCCGAGCACGGTCCCGAAGTACGTCCTCTTGAACTCGGTGACGGAGATCAGATAGAGGAGTTCCCTGAACCTCCTCCCCCCGCCGCCGAGGGCCGACGGACCGCGGACGGGCTGCAGCTCGAGATGCTCGGCGTCCACGCTCATCAGCTGACCTCCCGGGCCTCCGCATCCTCGAGCGTGACCGCGACCTCGCCGGGAGTCGTGACGAGGCCGTTGGCGGTCGAGACCCCGAAGACGACGAAGTCGAGCAGCTTGGTGCTCTGCTGGGCAGTCTCCAGCTCGTTCCGTACGACGCCCACGTAGCAGATGAGCGAGTAGTGCCCCGGCAACAGCGGATTCTCGATCGTCGCTCTGATCGTTGCCCGAGATCCGGCGGAGACCACCGAGGTTCCCTCTCCCTCGGTCATATCCCCGCTCTGCTCGAAGATCACACCGTCGTTGTTGCGGACCTGCAGGGTGAAGCCGGGGTTCTGCAGGTCCTGACTGGCCTTGAGGACGGCCCGGAGCCGGATCGGCTCGCCGACCTCGACGTTCTCCACCCGCTCGCCATGCTCGTTTTCGAGCCGGGCGTCGCTCAGGTGCGTGAGGAAGTCGGGAACGATGGCGATCTCCCTGCCGCCATCGGCTGTGACGAGGCGCCGGGCGAAGTTCATTCGCAGGTACTGGCGGCCCGTTTCCTCCGGATCCCCGATGTAGCGACGTCGCCCCTCCTCGAGCAGCATCGCCCGGTGGCAGTACCGCTGCACCGCAGTCATGTCGTGGGTGACGAGCACGACCGTCCGGCCTCCACTTCGCATGTCCCCAAATACGTCCGCGCACTTCTGCTGGAAGGCCGCATCCCCGACGGCCAGCACCTCATCGATGAGCAGGATGTCGGCCTCCGCCTGGATCATCACCGAGAAGGCGAGCCGGACCATCATTCCCGAGGAGTAGTTCTTCAGCTTCAGGTCGACGAACTCGCGGAGCTCCGCGAAGTCGAGCACGGAGTCCAGGCGGCGTCGGGCCTCCCGTTGGGACAGGCCCATCATCACGCCGTTGAGCGCCACGTTCTCCCGGGCCGTCAGGTCAGGGTTGAATCCGACGCCCAGCTCGATGAACGGAGCGACGCGGCCCGCCATCCGAATCGAGCCTGCGTCCGCCCGGTAGATGCCGGCGAGGATCTTGAGGAGCGTGCTCTTCCCGGACCCGTTCCGGCCGACGATTCCGAAGAACTCGCCGCGGTGGACGTCGAACGAGACCTCTCGAAGGGCGCGGAAGACCCGATAGTCGCGGCTGGCAAACGGGCGGACCGCCCGTTCCTTCAGCGAATCGATGCGGTGCGTCGGGATCCGGAACGTCTTCTGGACTCCGCGCGCCTCGATCGCCAACGGACCCTTGGGCTGTTTGTCCGACCAGTTGCCGTCTTCCTCAGATAGCACCTCGCTGAGGCTACTGGCTGAGGTGAAATGCCTGCGCTCACCGATAGCCGATCGTCATACCTGATACCCATTCCGCCACTCGCCGTGAGCACTGAGTCCCAAACTGCCCCGCCATCGGGGACACGTCGCCACCGAACCGAGTCCGCCGCCGCGTTCGTCGCCCGCTGGGCGACGGACCGCCGCCTTCCGGACGTCCTGGCCGGCTGCGCGATCATCGTCTCGGGGGTCCTGCTGCTCCACTGGCTCTCGCGCCTGACCTTCTGGCGCGACGAGTGGGGGATCCTGCTGCACCGGCGGGGCTGGAGCGTCGGCACCTTCCTCGACCCGGCCGTCGAGCACCTGCTCGCCATTCCGATCCTGATCTACAAGCTCCTGCTCAGCACCGCCGGGATGGACTCACCAGTGCCATTCCAGGTCGTCGCCGTGGCACTCTTCTTGATCAGCGTCGGCCTGCTCTTCGTCTACGTGAGGTCGCGCGTCGGAGCGTGGCTCGGGCTCGCGGCCATCCTCCCAATTCTTTTCCTGGGCCCAGCCTGGGACGACCTTCTCTTCCCCTATCAGCTGGCCTGGTTCGGCTCGGTGGCGTGTGGGATCGCGGCCCTGCTCTGCCTCGATCGGCAAATCCGCAAGGCGGACATCGCCGCAACCGTGCTGCTGATCGGCGGACTCCTCTTTTCGGACGCGGGGATCCCGTTCGTCGCTGGAGCGACGGTTGCGATCGCGCTCAGCCCGGAGCGCCGGCGGCGGGCCTTCGTCCCGGCCATCCCGGCCGCTCTCTGGGCGATCTGGTACCTCGGCTGGGGGCACACGGCGCACACCTTCATCTCACTCCACAACGCCGCGAAGGCGCCGAGCTACGTTCTCGACGGACTCAGCTCGAGCCTCTCCGTGTATCTGGGGCTGAGTCAGCCCTACGGGTCGATCGCTTCAGGAGCGCTCGACTGGGGGCGCCCTCTGCTTGTGCTGATGGCTGTGCTCGCCGCCTGGCGCGTCTCCCGGCTCCGCCGACTGCCCGACGGGCTGCTCGTGATGCTCGCCGTCCTGCTCAGCTTCTGGTCCCTGACCGCGCTGAATGCGTCGATCTTCGGGCTGCCGACCGTCGGCCGCTACCAGTACGTCGGAGTCGTGGTCCTCGCACTGGTCGCATCGGAGCTGGCCCGGGGCGTACGGATCGGACGCTGGGTCACTGTCGGGATCCTGGTCGTGGCTGTCGCCTCTGCGCTGGCCAACGTCACCAGGCTCAAGGACGCGGCCGGCGGGCTCGACGGGATCGCCCAGCAGGAGCGGGGCGGGCTCGCCGCTCTCGAGCTCGCCCGGAATCAGGTGAATCCGGATCTGACCCTGACGCAGGAGGACTCGGGCGTCGATTACCTGGGACTCGTCGACGCCCGCTCCTATCTCTCGGCGGTCGACGCGTTCGGATCCCCCGCGTACCCCGAGGCCCAGCTCGCCGGAGCGCCGGAGACCGGCCAGGTCGCGTTCGACCGGGTCTCAGCGCTCGCCCTCCGGGCAGGGCTACTTCCTGCGACGAACGTCCCCCGCACTCCGTGTCTCAGCGTCGACCCCCGGACGCAGCCGGTGGTGTTCAAGGTGCCGTCGGAGGGAGTGCTCCTGACGGCGCGGTCGCCGGCGGTTCATGCCGCGCTCCACCGCTACTCATCGGCCTTCCCGGTTCTGCTCGGGACCCTCCCCCGCGGCCGGCAGGAGCTGCTCCGGATTTCGCCGGACCGCTCGCCGCAGCCCTGGTCGGTTCAGCTCTCGGGTGGTGGACCCATCACCGTCTGCAGACCGAGCGCCGGCTGACCGTGCACGCGATCGACCGAAGGGGGAGCGGCTTCAGCATCCCGCTTGCTCTCCTCTGCGGCGGGATGGCCGTCTCGGCAGCGCTGCTGATCGCCTGGCGAAGTCACCTGACCTTCTTCGTCGACGACTGGGATCTGCTCCTGCTCCGCCGAGGTCTGAGCGTCGACGTGCTCCTCGAGCCTCACGCGCGCCACCTGATTGTCGGTCCGGTGGTGCTCTGGAAGGCGATCGAGGCCACGTTCGGCCTGGACAGCCAGATCCCGTTCGCGGTGGCGGCCATCGCGATGTTCATGGCCAGCATCGCCCTGCTCTTCGTCTATCTGCGGCGACGGGTCGGCGACTGGCTGGCTCTCGCTGCTCTCCTTCCGCTTCTGTTCATGGGCACCGCCTACGAGGACCTCCTCAACGCCTTTCAGATCTGTTTCTTCGGCTCGATGGCGTTCGGCATCGGCGCCGTGCTGGCCTTTGAGCGCGAAGACGCCCGGCGCGACGTGCTGAGCTGCCTCCTCCTGCTCGCCTCCTTGGCCTTCGCGGAGATCGCCTTCGCCTTCGCCGCGGCCTGCGCCGCGATGGTCGCCCTCAACCGTGGGCCGTGGCGGCGGCTTTGGGTGATCGCCGTCCCGATCCTCCTGTACATCCCGTGGTACCTCGACTGGGGACAGCACGGGCCGGGGCAGCTCTCCTTCCATCACGTTGCCAATAGTCCCGTCTACATCCTCGACGGGTTCGCCAGCAGCATCGCCTCCCTGCTCGGATTGGGGACACCGACCATCCTCCTCGGCAACAATCAAGGCGCCCTCGGGTGGGGAAGGCCGCTACTCCTCGCGCTGCTCGCCGGCGCTGTCTGGGGACTGCTCAGGGAGCCCCGGGGCCGGAGCCGCCCGCTGATCCCGCTCGCGGCCGGGCTGACGTTCTGGTTCCTGGTCGCGGCGAATGCCTTGCTGCGTCCGCCGGTCGCGTCCCGATACCAGTACGTGGGCGCTGTCTTCCTGCTGATGATCGCTGCCGACTACGCGGCCGGATGGCGGCCCGACTGGCGACCAGGCTGGCGAGTGCTGGTGCCGGCTTTCGCGGTATCGGCGGCGGCGACCATCGCCAACTTCTCCACGCTGCACGACGCCTACCACGCATACCGCAATACGACCGCGGTCATACGTGGCGGCCTCGCAGGGCTCGAGATCGCCGAGCGTACGGTCGATCCGCGGCTGGTGCTGAACGTGCAGAACTCGGGCTTCAACTACCTCGGCTACGTCAACGCGGGGTCGTACCTCTCCGCCGTAGGCAAGTTCGGTTCTCCCGCCTACTCGGAGCCTGAGCTCGAGCGTGCACCCGAGGGTGCGCGCGCCGCGGCCGATCTGACGATGGGAACCGCTCTGCGCCTCGCCGTGAGGCCCACCATGCAGCCGCCGGCGCTCGGCAGGCAGGCGCCGCTGCCGCTCGGCCCGCCGGGCACCGCCACACACGGCCCCTGCACCACCGTGCGGGCATCAGCAGCCGGCGCACCCATCCTCCTCCTGCCTGCGGGCGGCGTCTTCCTGAGACAGCCACCGGGAGGTACCACGCGCCTCAGCCTGCGCCGCTTCGCGACGGCGTCGTTTCCCGTCGACGCGGGTGACCTGATGGGGACAGGGGTCCTGGCGATTCCCGCGGACCGGTCGAGACGCCCCTGGCAACTCCAGCTCAGCGCCACCGGCCCCGTGACGGTCTGCGGTATTCGAACGGGATAGTCCGGCAACGCCGCCCGGCGCAACTACTCTTAGCCCATGGAGAAGGTTTCGTTCGTGATTCCCGTGCGGGACGAGGAAGAGGGGTTGCGGGAGCTCTATCGCCGGCTGGACGCAGTGGTCCCGGACATCCACGCCGAGACCGAGTTCCTCTTCGTTGACGACGGCAGCACCGATCGAAGCCGGGAGGTCCTGAGCGAGCTGCACGGCCGGGACCAGCGGGTGAAGCTGCTCTGCCTCGCCCGGAACTTCGGCCATCAGCTCGCGATCACCGCGGGGCTCGACTTCGCGACTGGGGACGCCGTCGTGATCATGGACGGGGACCTCCAGGATCCGCCGGAGGTGGCACTGGAGATGATTCCGCTCTGGCGCGAGGGATACGAGGTCGTCCACGCCATCCGTCGTCACCGAGAGGGCGAGAGCCGTTTGAAGCTCTGGACGGCGCATCACTTCTATCGGGTCATGCACCGCCTCTCAGATCTCGACTTTCCGGTCGATTCCGGGGACTTTCGGCTGGTCGATCGCCGAGTGGCCGACATCGTCCGCGGCATGCGCGAGCCGGACCGCTACCTCCGGGGCTTGTTCGCCTGGGTCGGATTCCGGCAGACGAGCGTCGCCTACGATCGTGATCAGCGCTTCGCCGGGAAGACGAAGAACTCATGGGCCAACATGATCAGCTTCGCGATCGACGGCATCCTGGGCTTCACGGTCGCTCCGCTGCGCTTCATCCTCGGGCTCGGCTTCGTGATCTCGCTCCTCAGCCTGGTTTGGGGGCTCGCCGCCATCGTTGTGAAGCTGACCGGCTCAGTGCCTCCCGGAGGGCAGGGGTGGGCTTCGCTCACCGTCCTGGTCACCTTCCTCGCTGGGATTCAGCTGATAGTGCTCGGCATGATCGGGCTCTATGTCGCCCGCGCCTACGAGCAGGGCAAGAACAGGCCCCTGTATCTGGTCGCCAGCGCGGAGGGCCTTGACGCCGGTCCCTCAGGGCCGGTGCGCGAACACCGCGTATTGGGCGCCCAGGGGCAGCCAGCCGAGTCGACTCTCAACCCCTCGCAATAGCCACGAGTCTCGCGTGAAGAACTCGATGTAGCGGCCGCGCGGCCTCAGTCCCGCCTCCGCGAGCAGCTTGGAAGCCGCGCGCCGGGTCAGCAGCTGCGCGTCCCGGTCGAACTCGCAGCCGCGGACCGCCTTCCGCGTCAGTGGGTTGAGCGGGTTGTGCTCGAAGAGGACGATCAACCCACCTGGCCTGCAAACTCGGATCATCTCCTCGATCAGGGGGATGCGCTGCTCGCGCGGCACGTGATGGAAGACGCAGATCGCGAAGCAGACGTCGAACGTACCCTGCCCGTAGGGCAGCGGCTCGCCCTCGGAGTAGTCGCGGTATTCGGCCCACGGGTTGGACCGCCGCGCCCTCTCCAGCATCCCGGGGGCGACGTCCACGCCGGTGAGGCTGCGCACCCGGCCCTTCAGGAACCGATCTGTCTCGCCTGTCCCGCAGCCGACGTCGAGAAGGTCGAGCTCGCCCGGCGTGCCCAGCGCACGGTCAGCCAGCTCGAGCAGGAGGCGCGCCTTGGCGCGGGTGAAGAAGTCGAGTTCGGCGCCCGCGAACGAGATCGAGTCCTCGACCGCGTCGCGATAGCTGTCGCTGTATCGGTCGAACTCCGCCCGGTCCGGCACCGCCGGGAGGCTAGACGGAACCGAATACCCTGCGGTCGATGCCCGGCCAGGACGCGGCGAGCGCGGAACAGAACGCGGAGTTCTTCGCTCGTGACAAGCACGCCCGCGACGTCGCTGCGCTCGACACCTATCACCACATCCGCGAGGCCGTCACCCGGGAGGTGGCCGGAACGGGACTGTTGCTGGACGTGGGGAACGGAGGCGTGTTCGACTACGACACGACCAAGGTCGACAGGATCGTCGCGGTGGACCTCTTCCTCGACCGCCTGCCCGCCTCGCAGTTCCCGGCCAACGTGACCGCGCGCAAGGGTGACGCGCTATCGCTCGGCGAGCCGGACGACGCCTACGAGGTGGTCCTCGAGGCGCTGCTCTATCACCATCTCGTCGGCCGCAGGCCCGACGACTCGATCGTCAACATCCGGCGCGCGATCGCGGAGGCAGAGCGCGTGCTGCGCCCGGGCGGCCGCCTGGTGATCGCCGAGTCCTGCGTCCCCGGCTGGTTCTACCGCTTCGAGAGGCTGATGTTCGGGCCGCTGACGCTGGTCGCCAGGACACGCCTGTTGGGAGGTCACCCGGCGGTTCTCCAGCTGCCCTTCCCCCTCTTGCAGGAGCTCGTCGCCGAGCGCCTCGAGCTCGAGCGCGCCTACCGGGTCCCGGTGGGCCGCTGGCTGACGCAGTTCGGGCGCCGCTGGCCGGCCGCGCTGACGCCCGCGCGGGCGGTGATCGTGGTCGCTCGGAAGCCGGCGCGCTGATGGTGGGCGTCGCGGAGCAAGAGGAGACAGCCGTCACGCGAAGAAGCCCGAGGTTGCGTCGTGCCGCGGCCCCAGAGGACCTCGCCTGGCTCGGAGTGATCATCGGCGGAATGCTGCTGGCTGCCGCGATCGCGTGGGTAGCTCCGCAGCTCGACACGCTCTATCCGTCCCCGGGCCACGACTTGCTCCCCGAATGGCAGATGCTCGTCAAGCCGGAGCCGCTGGAGGAGGTTCGAGCGATGCTCGCCCTCGCTACGCCGTTCGTCCTCACGGCGGTGGTCCTCCTGCTCGGGATCGAGCGAGAACCGCGGCGATCGCTCGACCCACCGATCCTGGCCGCCCAGCTGATCCTCGGCGGACTGCTCGTCTGGGCGGTCCTCGAGCAGCCAGGCGCGGGCGGATTCCTGCCCGACTACTTCCAGCCCCTGGTGCTCTCGGTGCCGGTGCTCGTGGCCGGGGCCCTGATCGGCGTGCTGCTCACCGTCGCGACCATCAAATGGCGCCGGCGCGACGGGAAGCCGGCGACGCAAACCGCCCAGCCCGGTGCGCGGCGATGGTTGATCGCCCTCGCGCTCGCCGGCCTGGCGACGGCGATCTTCCTGCTGCCGGCGGTGGTCACCGAAGGGACGTTGCGACAAACCGGTCTGCTCGCGTCGGGCCACATCCCGGTGCAGGGAGAGGACTACTTCGCCGTCGTCAACGGCCGGACACCCCTCGTCGACTACATCGCCCAGTACGCCAACCTCCTTCCCCTGGTCGTCGAGCCGGTCCTGAGGACGTTCGGAACGACGATCACCTCGTATTCGATCGTGGCCTGCCTGCTCAGCGGGCTTGGCATGCTCGCGATCTTCGGCGTATTCGGCGAGGTCACGCGGCGGCCGTGGGCGGCGTTGGCGCTGTACGTGCCGTGGGTGGCGCTCAGCCTGCTTCCCTGGCACGACTCCGGTCCGTTCCGGGAGTTCAACGGCAATTACTACGGCGGCCTGCCCGGGCGCTACCTCGGGCCGTTCGTGCTCGCTTGGCTCGTCGCGCACTCGGTGCGAAGGCCGATCCCCGCCTGGGCGCTGTTCGGCCTCGCGGGTCTCGTCGTGCTCAACAACTGGGAATTCGGCGTGGCCGCGTTGATCGCCCTGGCGGTTGCCCAGCTGGCGGCGCTCGACCGGTCGAGGTCCTCGTGGCGAACGGTTCGATCGCTGGCGCTTCAGGCGGGCGTCGGTCTGGTCGCCGCGATCGCACTGGTATGCGCGATCACGCTTCTGCGGGCCGGAGAGCTGCCCAGCTTCGGCCTGCTGACCTACTTCGACCGAATCTTCCTCCGCGACTCCTTCGGACTCGAGCCAATGCCCTTCCTCGGGCTCCACTGGGCGCTGTATGCGACCTATGTGGCGGCTCTTCTGGTCGCCGCCGTTCGGTTCGTACGCCGCGATCACGACCGGACGACCACCGCGATGCTGGCCTTCTCCGGCACCTTCGGGCTGATGACCGCCATGTACTTCGTCGGGCGGTCCACCCCGTTTCAGCTGGTCCTGCTGTTTCCCGCCTGGGGTTTGGCGCTCGGCCTCCTCACCGTCACAGCGTTCGTCGCCCTCCGATCGGCACGCGACGACCGAACGCGCCTCCGCCGAATCCTGATCCCGTCATGCGCCGTGTTGATCGGGTTCGGGGTGATGGTGTCGGCGATCGGCCGGGTGTCGCCGCCCTGGCGCCAGATCGATCGGCTCTCGAGTGGCGGCCACGACCTCGGCGTGCAGGCGGCGACGGGCTACGTCGAGGCTCACACCGCGCCTGGCGAGCACGTGCTGATCATGGCTACCGTGCCGGGCCACCTCGTCGCCGCACGCGCGAGGGTCGTCGACGTGTCGCCGATCAACGGCCTCACAGCCCTGCTCTCACAGGCGGAGATCGACCGCTCCCTCAAGCAGCTCGAGGACGAGGGCGGCACCCAGGTATTCGAAGGTGCCAGCGGGCTCCCCGAGTTCGCCGAAAGCCTGCGCGCCCGGGGCTATCGAGTCGTCGGCAGCGACCCAGCCAACAAGCTGCGTCTCTGGCAACGGCCGGCATCGGGCTGACTACGCCAGCCGACGCGCATCTACGATTGCCGCGATGAAGGGACGATCCGCAACGGCCGTGCCAAACACTCCGGAGGAGGTCCTGACGCTCCTGCCCGACGGCTGGCGGCTCGAGGACGGCCCGGCGCTCGACCTGGACGAGACCCTGGAGAAGGGTGGGCTACCGCCGCTGCCCCTGGCGGATGCCTCCTTCCGACTGATCTGGTCGCGGTCGGCGTTCACCCGGCTGGCCGACGGCTGGGCCGAGTGGCTGCTGGAGGCAGCGCGCCTGCTGGCGGACGACGGCATCGCGGTCGTCGGGCTAGCCGATCGGGATCAGTTCGAGCGACTCACGGGCGAGGCCTGGGACGAATCTCGGATCGGGATGACGACGCTCGACGCCTCGGACCAGACACCCGCAGCAGCCGTCTTCCATTCGGAGTGGTGGCTCCGCTCGCATTGGGGCCGTGCATTCGCACGAGTCGAGCCCTCGGAGCGTGAAGGACTGCGGCACGTGGTGCTGCGGGAGGCCGTCGGCGGGATCTCGGCGGAGCAGCTCGAGCGTCCGGCGGAGAGCGACGAGCGTGAGCTGGCGGCGGCGAGCGCGAATGCCTCGTACCTGCGCTCCCAGCTCGATCTGCTGGCGAAGCGGCATCGGCACGAGCTCGCCGAGCTGCGGGAGGAGACGGATCGAGAGCTGATGCGCAGGTCGTTCGCGGAGGCCGACCTCGAATGGGCCCGCCGCGGCCCCGGCTCTCCCGCCACGCTGGCAGCAGCGGAGTACGAGGCGACGACCAGCTGGCGGCTCACCCGACCACTCCGGTCGCTCGGCGCGATGGTCCGCCGGTTGAGGTAAGGAACCCATGCGGAGACCTGCCTTCGCCGGCGCGACGCGCGACCCTGAGGCGGTTGCGGCGGACCTGGAGGCGCTGCCCTCGCGCCCGCTGATCTCCGTGGTCATGCCCACCTACGAGACCGAGCCGCGCCACCTCCGCCAGGCGGTCTGGTCGGTGACCACCCAGGAGTACCCGAACTGGGAGCTCGTCATCGTCGACGATGGCTCGACCAACCGGTCAACACGCCGGGAGCTGACGCGCTGGGACGCTCGCGATGAGCGGATCGTGGTCAGGATGCTCGACCGGAACTCGGGTATCTCCGCCGCCACGAACGAGGCGATCGAGCACTGCCGCGGCGAGCTCGTCGCCTTTCTCGACCACGACGACGCGCTCACCCCGGACGCGCTGTTGCACATGGCGCGGGCGTTGGGCGACGGGGAGATCGACATCGCCTACTCCGACCAGGACAAGATCACGGCGAGGGGGGAGCGGACGGATCCCTTCCTGAAGCCCGACTGGTCCCCGGTCTACGCCCTCGGTGCGATGTACATCGGGCACCTGCTCGTCGCCCGTCGCGAGCTGATCCGCGAGGCCGGAGGTCTCGATCCGGGCTTCGACGGAATCCAGGACTTCGAGCTGCTGCTGCGGATGTCCGAGCGGACCGATCGGATTCACCACCTCGACCGGGTCCTCTATCACTGGCGTGCGATTGCGGGAAGCGTCGCGCTCGATCCCTCCGAGAAGCCCGGGATCGACCAGCTGCAGGCGCGGGCGGTGAACGAGCATCTGCGGCGTCACGGGATTCGCGCGCGTGCCGTCTCCCACGGCGAGATCCCGCACCGCCTGCGCCTGGAGCCCGAGACGCTCGAGGCGCCCCCGTGGGTCTCCGTTGTGATCCCGACGCGCGGTGAAAAGGCCGGAGCGCTGGCGCCGCTGATCGAGCACACCGGCTACCCGCGTCTCGAGGTCATCGTCGTCCAGCCCGAATGGGTCGGCGGACGAGGCGACCCTCCGGCCGAGCGGGTGCTCCGCATCGGAGACCCGGGCGACACCTTCAACCCGGGTCGCGCGGCGAACCTGGGAGCTGCACAGTCGCGCGGCGAGTGGCTCCTCTTCCTCGGCGAGGACACGGAGGTCACCGAGCCGGACTGGATCCGGCGCCTGCTCGCGCACGCCCAGCTGCCGGGCGTCGGCGCAGTGGCCCCGGCGCTCACCCGGCCCGACGGACGGGTGGACGAGGCCGGGCTCGCGATCGGCCTGTACGACCCCGTCGTGCCGGCGATGCAGGGCTTTCCCGCGGACTCCGACGGCTACTACGGCTCGCTCAACTGCGCGCGCGAGGTCTCGGCGCTCGGGATGGACTGCCTGCTGATCCGCCGCTCCGACTTCGACCGCGTCGGCGGGTTCGAGGAGGCCTACAGCCGCCAGCATCAGGCACACGACCTGTGCCTGCGGCTCGCGGAGCTCGGGCTGAGCTGCGTGTGCGCGCCGGGACCACTCACGATCACCCACTCCACCGAGGCGCGGCGGCTGGCCGATTTCGACGTCGCCGACCGGGCGCTGTTCGTGGAGCGCTTCTACGAACGCCTCCAGGCCGGGGACCCGTATTACAACCGTGGTTTCTTCCGCGCAGCCGCCGACTACGCATTGCCGCCGTTCGGAGGCGACCCCCAGGAAATCGCGCTGCGGGAGACGGTGGCTTGAGGATCCTCTTCCTGCACTACGGCGAGTTCCACGTGAACAGCGTGATCCAGGCTTTTCACCTGGGAGAGGAGATGACGGCCGCGGGCATCGAGGTGGCGCTGTGCGGGAAGGGCCCGCCCGAACGGATCGAGACGGTCGGTGAGCCCAGCTTCGAGTGCGTCGACTACGAGGGCCTCGAGCGTCTCCTGCGCCGCTGGGGTGGCGAGCCGAAGGAGACCGTGATCTGCGCCTGGACCCCGCGCGAGCTGGTTCGGAAGGCCACCGAGCGGGCGGCGGAGATCCTCGAGGCCCCGTACGTCGTCCACCTCGAGGACAACGAGGAGCACCTCCTTTCGGGCGCGCTTCGGCTCCCCTACGAGGAGCTCGCCAGGCTGCCGCGCGCCCGGCTGGACCGGATCTGCTCCGACGACTTCGTTCACCCCTCCCACTACCCCCGGCTGCTCGAGCGGGCGTCCGCGGTGACGGGGATCACCGAGGAGCTCAACGAGTTCAACTTCGGCGCTCGTCCCTATCGGATCGCGCGGCCGGGCGTCGATCACAAGCGGTTCAGGCCGGACCTCGAGCCTGCAGTTTCGCGTCGGGAGCTCGGCCTGGGTCCCGATGATTTCGTGATCGTCTATCACGGCGTCGGGCATTTCGCGAACCAGCACGAGCTGCTCAGCCTCTACGTCGCCGTGAAGCTGCTCCAGCGCCGTGGCCGGCCGGTCAAGCTGGTCCGCCTCGGAACCACCAGGCTGGCGGGCGTAGACCCGCGCAGCTTCCGCGCCCTGATGGACGACATGGTCGAGCTCGGGCACGTGCAGTCTTGGGGGGAGGTCCCCGGTTACCTGGCGCTCGCCGACGCGTTCGTCCAGCCGGGCGCGCCCGACGAGTTCAACCGCTACCGGCTGCCATCCAAGCTCCCTGAGTTCCTGTCCATGGGGCGGCCGGTGATCCTGCCCGCCTGCAACCTCGGCGACGAGCTTGTCGATCGTGAGGATGCTCTGCTCCTGCGATCAGGGACCGCGCTCGAGATCGTCTCCCGCATCGAGGAGCTTCTCGATGCGCCCGAGCTCGCGCGCCGCCTCGGAGAGCGGGCACGCAAGTTCGCGCTCGAGCGCCTCAGCTGGCGCCGCAATGCCGCCGAGCTCACGGACTTCTATCGGAGCGCGCTCGAGGCCGGCCGGGAGGCCGCGCCGGCATGACGGCCGGCGGACGGGCGGCTGGTGGAGATCGGAGCCGAAGCGCACGAGCGTTGGCGTCCGGCTTCCCTACCAGCACTATCCGATGCGGCGCATCGCCTCGATCGGACTGCTCAGCCGCCGAGCGCAGTCTGACGCTATGTTCCCGCAGCGATGATCGCCTTCGGCTGCGCAATCACCGATCACAAGCTGTACCAGCGTTGCGCGGCGCCCGGCATCAAGCTGGTCGCCGAGCCGGACTCGAAGATCATCCCGCTGGGGTCCTCAGGGCTCGGCACGGCCTCCATCTTCCGCAATTACAACCTCCTGCTCGAGGAGGCAGCGAAGCTCGACGACCTCGAGATGCTCGTCCTCATCCACCAGGACGCCGAGATCGTCGACCCGAACTTCTGCGCGAAGGTGAGGGAGGGCCTCAGCGACCCCGAGGTGGGGGTTCTCGGCTGCGCTGGGGCGGTCGGCGTCCGCAACATCGCCTGGTGGGACGGATCCGTCACGCTCGCCTCCTTCTCGCACCGCTACACGGAGTACGGCGGCGGCGAGATCCTCGGCTCGACCTACAACCTCGAGGATGCGCCGCCGGAGGCCCGCGCCGGGGAGGTGGACACGATCGACGGGTTCATGATGGCGCTACCCCCCTGGACGATCGAGAACATCCGCTTCGACGAGTCGCTCGGGCAGTTCCACGGCTACGACTTCGACCTCTGCCAGCAGATTCGCGCCGCGGGCAAGAAGGTGATGACCGAGCACATCATGGTGATCCATCACCACTCGCTGGACCTGATCAGCGACATCGACGGCTGGATCGCGGCCCACATGCGCGTCGCGGAGAAGTGGGACGGCAGGCTCTCGCCCTCCCAGACCGTTCCCGGGGACTGGAAGGAGCGCGCGCGCTGGGCGGAGGCCCGCCGGGATGCGGCCCTCATGCAGGCAAACGAGGCGGGGCTGGTGAAGCACGCCGCGCTGGTCGAGTTCGAGCGCGGGGTTCAGTCCATCGAGCGGAGCGCGAGCTGGCGGCTGACGAAGCCCCTGCGCTGGTTGAAGTCCCGGCTCAGCCGTGGCCACAGCCGCGGCGGTGAGCCCTCAGTCGACGGCGGGCCGGGGGTACCGTGGTCGGCTGATCAGAAGTAATCGTCGCTCTCGTCGAGCAGCCGGCGGAGCTCCCCGCGGGAGAAGGCCGGCTTGCCGCCCCGCCGGAGTCGTGAGGCCCACTCGAGAGGGCCAAGGGCCCGCGAGGCAGCGAGCCTGGTGACGAAGTGCTGCAGCTTGCGGGAGTACTCGAAGCGGTCGTCGATCTCCTGTTCGCGCGAGTGTCGCCGGATGAGCTGGATGACGCGGGCCTTCTCCACCCGCTCGAGAATCGGGTTCCGGTCGTATGGCTCGACGATCTCGGCGATCTCATCGGCCCACGACGCGCTCTCGGGCCACAGCAGGCCACAACCGAAGAAGAGCGGGATCACGGCGAAGCGGAGGCCCCCCTCCTCGGCCATGAAGTCCTCGATCGCCGTCACCACGCCGTTCCGCGGGCCACCTTCCTCGAGCGCGCCCCATTCGAAGGGCAGGCCGCGCTCGACGGTTCTGGGGTTCCCCGGAACGATCTTGATGTCCTCGCCATACGGGTGGCGGTGCTCCGCGGGGATGCGCTCGGGGGCCGCGTACTGGTCGCGACGCGCGAGAGGCCAGCAGACGTCATGGAAGACGAGCAGCGGCAACTGTTCCGCCCGCTTTGCGATCAGCCGGAGCTCGTTGATCAGCGTGTAGTAGTTGTGATCGCCGTCCAGCACGACCGCATCGGCGATCGGAAGATGCTCAAGCGCATCGAGGCTGGTCTCCTCCACCACCTCCAGCTCAGGATGCTCCTCGATCAGCTCGATCAGGTCCGAGACCGGAGCCGGCTCGATCGCGATCACTCGGGCGCCGCTCGGCTCGGCCCACTTGAGCAGCTCCTGGGTCAGCCGGCCCCGCTCGGCGCCCACCTCGATGACCGACTCGACGCCGGCCGCGTCGAAGCAGGCGCCCCAGATCTCGTAGAAGTTGCCAAGGGAGTACCCGGCCTCGTCCGGATCCGTCCGGTGGTAGTAGGAGGTGACCTTCATCGCCATGACAAATCGCTCCCGCGAGGAGGAGCCAGAGTGTAAGCGCATCCCCGACACGGCTACCCTCCCGGCGCCGTGTTCAAGTCGGACAACGAGTTGGCCAACCGGCTGAGGCGCGAGATACGGGCGAGCCACCCGGGGCTGCGCGACGCCCTCGTCGCGGATGCGCGTTTCGCGCTGGATCAGCGCGGCGAGCCCGAGCTTCGGCCCGGTGCGGAGACCGTGTTGCAGATCGTCCGGCTCTGCTGGTCGAGCGATGCGTTCCTGGCCCAGGCGATCTACCGCGTCAAGGCCGCGCTCCTACGACGGGGGGTGCCGATCCTGCCGCGCATCTGTCATCGCCTCTCGATCATGATCGCCGGTGTGATGATCGGGGACCCGGTTGTCATGCATCCCGGGGTCCATCTTCTCCACGGCAGGGTCGTCATCGACGGCGTCACCGAGATTTGGCCAGGCGTCGTGATCGGGCCCTTCGTCACGATCGGCCTGACATCGGGAGAGATGATGGGCCCGACGATCAAGGAGGAGGTGAGGGTGGGCGCCGGGGCCGTGGTGCTCGGAAAGCTCACGGTGGGGAGGAAAGCCGCAATCGGAGCCAACGCGGCGGTGATCCACGACGTTCCCGCGGGTGCGACGGTGACCGGGATTCCCGGTCGCGCGAGAACGGAGTAGGGCCGTGTTCAAGTCTGACAACGGACCGGGCAAAGCCCTGCTGCGCGACCGCCGGTCGCGCCATCCGTCGTTTCGCCATGCCGTGGTCGCGGATGCCCGCCTCGCGCTGATGCACCAGATTGGGCCCGCGCCCCGGCGCGGCGCCGGCACCGTGCTCCAGATTCTCTGGCTCTGCTGGTCGAGCGACGCCTTCCTTGCCCAGGTGATCTATCGGGCCAAGGCGGCGCTCCAGCGACGGGGCGTGCCGGTCCTCCCGCAGATCTGCCATCGCCTCTCGATCGCGATCGCCGGGATCAACATCGACGATACGGTGATCATGCACCCGGGCGTACACATCCGTCACGGCCAAGTCGTGATCGGCGGCGTCACGGAGATTCGCACGGGCGTTGCAATCGCGCCGTTCGTCTCGATCGGCCTGGTCTCAGGGAACATCCTGGGCCCGACGATCGAGGAGGACGTGATCGTGGGCACCAGCGCCAGCTTGCTCGGCAAGATCACGGTCGGAAGAGGGGCCACGATCGGTGCGAACGCAGCGGTGCTCCGGGATGTTCCGGCGGGCGTCACTGTAACCGGGGTTCCCGCTCGCGCGAGAAAATGATTAACCTAGCGCGCGTGATCTTCCGGTCCCGCAGACGGACGGCGACGCCCGAGCTGGGCCGCGAGCTCGAGCTCACCGAAGGCCGAAGCACCGAGGAGCTCATCCAGGAGCTCGAGTCCCTCACCCGAAGGAACCAGGAGCGCCCGGACGCCGATACCGAGGTGAAGCTCGTCGAGCTTCGGCACGCCATCGGGATCCGCCAGTTGGACGAGGCCCGGGAAGGAGCGGCTTACCCGGAGCCCGCCTTCGACCGGCTCCCCGACCGAAACGGCGATCTCGTGGGCATCGACCCCGCCCAGCTGACCCCGGAGCTGATCCGGGCGGGGATCCTGCGTGACGGCTGTCTATTCATCCGCGGCGCCGTCGACCGCGACGCCGCCCTGGCCCTCGCCGAGGAGATCGACCGGGCGTTCGACGCCCGTGACGCGGCCCAGGCGAATGGCTCGGCGGAACGCCGGTACTACTCCGAGTTCATGCCGGCTCCCGCGTTCCGTGAAACGCTGGAGCGCGAGTGGATCGAAGGCGGCGGTGGCCTCTGGGCCGCCGACTCTCCGCACGTACTCTTCGAGATGCTGCAAACCTTCGAGCGCGCCGGACTGCAGGACGCGATCCGCGGTTATCTTGGCGAGCCGCCCCTCATCTCGGTGCAGAAGTGCACCTTGCGGCGGGTGGATCCGGACGCGGGAAGGGGCTGGCACCAGGACGGCGCCTTCTTGGGTGACGTGCGGGCGCTCAACATCTGGCTCTCGCTCTCGCACTGCGGCGACGACGAGGCCCCCGGGATGGACATCGTTCCGCATCGACTCGACCACATCCTCCCGACGGGGACCGAGGGCGCGACGTTCAACTGGTCGGTCTCGGAGCAGGTGGCGGAGGAGGCGGCGGGCGAGACGGGGATCGTGCGGCCGGTTTTCGAGCCCGGGGACGTACTGCTCTTCGACGACCTATTCCTGCATTCCACGGCGGCGGAGCCGTCGATGCCGAAGAGCCGTTGGGCCATCGAGAGCTGGTTCTTCGGCGCCTCCGCGTCTCCCGCGGATTACTCGCCGCTTGCGGGCTGAGCGCGCACCAGAGCCCGAGCGGTTCTTCTTCGTCCCCATCCAGAAGACGGGCGACACGCTCCGGACCGAGGAGATGACCGAAGGGATGTTGACGCACGCGCAAGAGCTGGCAAGGCGATGACACCTCTCGGCACCTCGGCGGCGGCCGGATCGGAGATCGAGGCCGGCCTTGAGATCGGGGCGCCTCGCAGAATCGCCGTCGGACGGGGAAGCGCCTTCGTCCTCGGCGGGTACTGCTACCACCGCGCCGGTCGGACCCGCGAGCTGGCGATCGGCATCGGAGGTACCAGACAGCTGGTCGAGCGGATGCGCCTGCCCCGCGATGACGTCTACGGGCGGCTCGATCCGGGCGACCCGGCGACCGCCCATGCCTACCGCAGCGGATTCGTGTCGCTGGTCGACCTCGCACCGGTGGCGAGCGCGGCGCGTCTCGAAGTCGAGCTCATCCTGACGCTCGCCGACGGGACCGAGGCCAGCGTCCCAGCCGGGTCGATACAGGTCGAGCCTGCGCTGAGACCGCCGGAAGGCATCACCCCTCCGGCATTTCCCGAGCGGGACGGCGGTCGCGTCGCGATCTGCATGGCGACCTACGAGCCGCCGGCCGACCTGCTTCGGATGCAGCTCGACTCCATCCGCGAGCAAACGCACGGGAACTGGGTTTGCGTGATCAGCGACGACTGCTCGACGGATGAGTCCTTCTCGCGTCTGCGGGAGCTCACGGATGGCGACGACCGCTTCGCGGTCTCCCGAAGCTCCGAGCGCCTGGGCTTCTACCGAAACTTCGAGCGGGCCCTCTCGATGGCGCCTGACGCCGCGGACTTCGTTGCGTACTGCGACCAGGATGATCGCTGGCATCCCAACAAGCTCGAGCGGTTGCTCGGCAGCATCGGTGCCGCCCAGCTCGTCTACAGCGACGCGCGGATCGTCAGCCCGGATGGCAGTGTGGTCCAACCCTCATATTGGACTGAGCGCCGCAACAATTACACCAACTTCGCCTCGCTCCTGATCGCCAACTCCGTAACCGGCGCGGCCTCGATCTTCCGGCGGGCGGTGCTCGACGACGCACTGCCATTCCCCCCGCGCCTCGCGCGGGCGTTTCACGACCACTGGGTGGCGATCGTCGCGATGGCGCGCGGCGACCTTGCCTACGTGGACGAGCCCCTCTATGACTACGTCCAACATCACGACGCGGTGATCGGGCACTCGATGGCTAATAAGAAGCCCCGCACGATCCGGCGCCATATTGTCGAGCGCCTACGCAACCCCACGGGCGGTTCGCGCATCGTCTACTTCTACGACTGGTACCAGCAGCTGCTCATTGCGGAGGTGGCCCGTCTCCGCTGCTGGGACCGAATGGCTCCCCCCAAGCGCCGGGTGCTTCGCCGCCTGCTCGCGGCCGACAGCGGCGTGGCGGGGCTTACCTGGCTCCTCGGTCGCCGCGCGCGGCGACTCTGGGGCCATGACGAGACTCTGGACCGTGAGCTCTTCTATTCGTACGCGCTGGTCAGGCGGCGCGCCATCTCCGCATACACGGCCGGCCGGGGCCGCCCGAACCGATTCCTGCCACGCGACATCAGCATCCCACCCGACCCGGGGCGTGAGAGATGACAGGCGACGCCGTCCTCGATGTGGTGATCGTTGCGTACCGATCGCGGGAGCTCCTTCGTGAATGTCTCGGTTCGCTCCGCGCGCATCCGCCCGCGCGCCCCATGACCGTCGTCGTGGTCGACAACGCCTCGGCCGACGGGACGCCGGAGATGATCGCCTCGGAGTTCCCCGAGGTCGAGCTGATCGCCTCGGGGGAGAACCTCGGCTTCTCCGCCGCAACCAATCTGGGGGCGCGGCGGGGCGAGGCCCCCTATCTCCTCGCACTCAACCCGGATACCGCCGTGACCACGGGAGCGCTCGACGCCGTCATCGCCGTGCTCGACACGCACACCGAGGTGGCGGTCGTCGGTCCGCGATTGGAGCGACCCGACGGCTCCCTCGATCACGCGGCCAAGCGCTCCTTCCCGACGCCGCTGAGCGCCCTCGGGCATTTCAGCCGCCTGGGTCGTCGGTCGGGCGCCTCGGGGCGCCTCGCCGCCTACCGCGCGCCCGAGGTCGACTCCGGTCTTGTGGACGCCGTCAACGGGGCCTTCATGCTGATGCGGCGCTCGGCTTTCGAGGCAGCCGGAGGCTTCGACGAGGACTACTGGATGTACATGGAGGACCTCGACCTTTCCTACCGACTGGCCCAGGAGGGCTGGCGGAGCTGGTACGAGCCTGCGGCCACCGTGATGCACATCAAGGGCGGCACCGTCAGCGGGGAGCGCTCGGCGCGGCTCAATTGGCACTTCCACCGCGGCATGTGCCTCTTTTACCGCCACCACTACGCGCCCCAGCGCTCCGCGGCGCTCAATGCGCTCGTCTACGTCGGAATCGCCGCGAAGCTGGCGAGCGCCGTGGCTCAGGCGGCCGCCCGCCGGAGTCTCGCCCGCCTGCGCCAGCGGCGCCGGACCGTGCTCCACAGCGACGGCGGGCTCCCAAGCACCTCGGGAGACGGGTAGGGCTCACGGGCGCGTCCGGAGCGCAGGCCGGCGACCCTACCCCGCAGCGGACCGAGGTTCCGGTCCATCGCCGTCTGGATCGCCGCCTGGCCGATCTCCCGAATCAGCACGGCAGGCAGCCGGCGCGCCGAGATGACGCTCCATTTCCGCAGCAGATATCCACGACCGAACCCGGCCAGATAGTCCTTGCGGGGAGAGCCGGGGCCCAGCGTCGCGGAGTGCTCGTGCGTCCCGCGCGCGTCCTTCGCGAGCCGGCACCTGCCCCCCTCCCGCCGGAGCCGCAGGACGAGGTCGACGTCCTCCAGGTAGGCGAAGATCCTCTCGTCGAAGCCCCCGACCGAGAGGAACGCCTCGCGGTCGAAGGCGGCCGCCGCTCCGGATGGCCCGATCGGGTCCGGGACCAAATGATCGAGGCAGCTCAGCGGCTCCCCGTTGAGGTAGTCGTACGCGAGCAGGGTTCGGTCGAGCTCGACGCCGGCCGTCTCTATCGATCCCGGCGACCGGGCATCTCGCATCACGCCCGCGCCCATCACCACGCCGCGGGGCGGATCGAGCGCACCGACGATCGCCTCGACGTAGCCTGGATCGACGACGCTGTCGTCGTTGAGGAGCACAAGAACGTCCCCGTGAGCGTGACGCGCAGCCCGGTTGACCGCTCGCCCGTAACCGAGATTCTCATCGAGGCGAAGCACGGAGGCGCCGTCGAGCTTCGCCGTGGCACGCTCCAGCTCCGCTGCCCCCGTCCCATTGTCGACGACCAGGGTCTCGAACCCTGCGCCGGGCCCCGCAAGCGACTGCAAGAGGCGCACGGCGAGCGACGGCGTCACCGTCGGAATGATCACTGTTGCGAGCGTTGCGTTCAGAAGGCGCCGGTGCCGCGAACCACGCTGACCGGGGTGAGCGCAAGGATTCTGAGGTCACGGCCGATCGAGAGATGCTCGACGTATTCGAGCTCGACCGCGAGGCGCTCATCGAAGGTGAGCTCGCCCCGACCGTGAACCTGCATCGGCCCGGTGAGCCCGGGCTTGACGTTCAGCCTGAAACGGTGCTCCGGGCTGTAGCGCTCCACCAGCTCGAGCTGTTCGGGCCGCGGCCCGACGACGCTCATGTCGCCACGGAGCAGGTTCCACAGCTGGGGAAGCTCGTCCAGGCTGAGCCGTCGAAGGACGCGGCCCACCCGGGTGACCCTGGGATCCTCGCGGAACTTGAACATCGGCTCCGGCAGCTGATCGAGAAGATCGTCGAGGCTCCGCTCGGCGCCCACGTGCATCGTCCGAAACTTCCGCAGCAGGAAAGGCTTCTCGCGAAGCCCCGCCCGTCGCTGCGTGAACAGGATGGGCCCGCGGTCCTCCAGCCAGATGGCAAGCGCGATAAGCGGGACAAAGGGTGCGGCGAGAAGCGCCAGCGGGATACCCACGATCAGGTCGAGAACTCTCTTCAGCATCATCGTCGATCGCGAGACGTCAGAGGTGTAGTACTCGAAGATCGGCAGCTCGGCGAGTCGGGAGATCGCGTGCGGGGTGGCGTGCCCGCGCAGAGGGGAAACGAGGCTGAGCTTCGCCTCGTGTCCGTTGCAGAGATCCGCGATCGCAGCGATCTGGACGGCGTCGATCCGTTCGTGCGCCAACACGACGCGATCAATCCCACCTCGGCCGTCACCATTTTCGATCGCCTCCATGTGGAGGTCGTTGAACAGCATGAACTTTCGCCTCATCGAATGGGCCAGGCTCCCCCCGCCCACGATCAGCACACGCTCGGGGGGACTGGTCGCCCTCCAAACGGCTCGCGCGGCGACCCGGAGCGCGAAGTCCGCGGCCACCGCCGTCACCACCACCAGAGCGAGTTCTCTCGTACCGAGCACGCCGGCCGGCGTCAGCTCGCCGAGGAGGCTCACCACCACGGTCGCGACAACCACCCAGGCGCAGATCGCCGGTGCCTCGTCCACGGTCAGGTGGCGCATCGCCCGATGGTCGGCGTCATAGAGGCCCGCGAACTTCGCGACGAGGATCCAGACAGGCAGGAAGGCGACCAGCCAGATCGCTCGCTCGGGGGGCAGAACGACGGCGAGCCCGAAGCCCACCGCGCAGCAGTCTGCGAGCGCCAACAGGCGCCGACGACGGACGTCCCGCCACCAGCGTGCCTCACCCGGTCGCGGGCCAGACGCGCTGACCAGGGCCCGCCGAACCTCGTCCACGTCGAGGAGCTTCCTCCCGCCGATTCCCGGTCGTGTGCCGGCCGGGGTGAAATGGCTTGTCGTCTTCTCCAGACTCATCCCACGCTCTCGGCGAGCTGGGTCAAGGGGAAGGGGCTCAGCTCCTCAGCCCGCGCAAGCGCCCTTACAGCCGCCGGTTGATCTCCACGCCGCGATTCCAGACTAGCTTCAATCAGGGCCAGACGCCAATCCTGGGAGTCCCTCTGCTCGGCCTGCCTTACATTCGCGAGCGCGCTCGAGAGGTTGCCCTGCTGCTCCTCCAGTAGCGAGAGCTGGACGTAGGGCTCAGCGGACCACGGCTGAACGGTCTTGGCGGCGCGTGCCCTGTCGATGGCGTCTCCGATCTTGCTGGCGGACGCAGCGCTCCGGCTCTGATCGAGCTCGAGCTCCGTGAGGGTCACCAGTCCGCCCGCGACCATCGCGATCCAGGCGGACGCGACCGTCGCCACACCGAGCCAGTAGCCGTCACGGGCGAGCGGGCGGGACGGCGCGGAGGCAAGCAGCAGTGCCGAGCAGATCGCCGCCGGAGCGAAGACCGCCGGGATCTCCCAGGTCCAATCGACCAGCGCACCGACCGCGCCGGCGGCCACCACCGCCACGAGAATGCCGACATCACCTCCGAGGCCCCGCCGCAGCCGTCGTCGAGCCGCCACGATCAGGGCCACCAGGAAGCCCGCGAAAAGCAGGATGCCCGGCGTCCCCAGCTCGGCGGCCTCCTGTAGCGGCAGCGAGTGCGGATTGCGCACGAAGATGGCAACGGAGGCATGACGTCCCCACCAGTCCTCGAAGCCGCCTGCCCCCACTCCGGCGATCGGGTGGGCAGCGAATGCATCGATCGCCCCGCCCCAGAATTGCCAGCGGCCGTTCGAGCCCAGCTCCGGAGAATTGGTCGCAATCCCGCCTTGTGTCGACGGCTCTGCACTGAACTCACGGATAGCATGGCCGGTATCGAGCGCAATCGCCGCGAGCACGAGGGCGACGATCGCAGCCAGGCCCATCCCGACCGCAACTCGGCGCGGAACGCCAATGGGCGGCACGAACCCGTCGGCCCGCCAGGCGAGCACTCCGGTGAGAGCCGCGACCAGCACGCAGATTGCCGACATCCAGTCACCGTCCGCGAACCTCGCGGGATCGGCGACGCTGTCCGCCAAGTGGTGGAAGGGCTCAGACGCACCGATCAGGATCGCTGCGCCAAGTGTGGCGATTGCAATTCTGATCAGCTGACGGCCGCGGTCCGGCGCGGGCGTTGCAGCAACCAAAACCAGCCAGCCGATCACGAGGGCAGCGCCGCCACCTCGCGAGTGCGTGAACCACAGCCCGAGTATCGCGAATGGGATCGCGGCGGTGGCAACCGCGCGCCAGGCACGTCGCGGCGCGCGGTCGGCCGCGTATGCGAGCAGGGTGGCCGTCGCGGCCAGCAGCGCCGCCGCGCCGTTCCAGTAGCCCACCGGGTAGGAGAGCCTGCCCGCCGCACCCGGGACATTGATCGTGCCGCTGCCGAGCGTCCCCGGCTGAAGATACGAGAAGACGGCAATGATGGTCACCGCGGTGAGTCCCACGGTCAGGCCCGCGACCCATTGGACGCGCCCTCCCCTGGTGGCAGTGCATGCGGCGAGCGTGAACAGGCCGAGATAGAAAGAGACCCTGACGGCCTCTTCGAAAGCATGACCCTTGTCGGTCGCCCAGCCGACGGAGGCCGCCCCCAGAATCGCAGTCCCCGCCAGGCACAGGCCTGCCCCGGCCGCCAGCCACCCCACCGGGCCGGTGGGAAGACCGCGGCCTATCAGGCCGGTGATCACGGCGGCCCAGATCACGATCGATGCGGCCGCAAAACCGGTAGGTTCAAAGAGGCCATTTCCCATCGCGGCTACGATGACCGCGGCCGCGACAAGGCATGCGGCGACGTATTGTCGGATGGTCGAGGCCATAGGATTCGTCACAGTCTGGCGGGAAACTCCCAATTTGCGTCACCAACCGAACTCAAGGAATCGCGGGGCCCTGGCAGCGCTTGTGCTCGCGCTGACCGCCTCGCTCGTACTCGCCTCGTCCGCATTTGGCGCCTCGGCCGGTGACGAGTACCTGCCGCAGATCCCCACTTCCGGCACCAGCGCCGCCAGCAGCGAATACATCCCCGACATCCCCCGATTCAAATCCGGGTCCTCGAGGGCTTCGTCGAGGACTGGAAGCCACACCCCCCCGGCCGCCGGCAGCGGAGAGCAGACACGCGAGGCTCAGCAGCCGGCGAAGAAGCGAAAGGCGTCGAAGCCCCGTGAGGCCGCTACGCTCGTCTCGGACCAAGGTGGGGGCGGAGGGGACGGCTCTGGCAGCATCCTGCTTAGCCCCCTTGTGCTCCTGATGATCGGCGCGGTGATCGCGGCAGCGCTCGGGATGACGCTCAGCCGCCACCGCGGGGAAGAGTCGGAGAGGGAAGGCGAACAGCCTCAGCAGGGGCCAGGGCGGGGGACCACGGGACCGCGAACCCCGGAAGGGGAGATCGTCGCCAGTCCCGACCAGGTCACCTAGCGCCCGGCGAGCCATGCGACGGCTCGTCATTGGTGCGACCCTGCTGATCTGCCTGGCGGTGGCCTCCCAGGCACGCGCCGCAGCACCCCGGGCGTTTTACGGCGTGGTTGCGGCCAACGATCCGGATTCCACCGAGATCGCCAGGATGGGAGCCGGCAAGGTGGGAACCCTGCGCATTAACTTCGTCTGGGGCGCGGTTCAGCAAGCCGCCGCAGCACCCTATGACTGGAGCCATTACGACGCCCTGATCGGCGCGGCCGCCCAGCAGGGGATCCGGGTGCTGCCGACCGTCTATAGCTCACCCACCTGGGTCGCCGCAAGGCCCAACTACCCGCCCTCACACGACCACTTCGGCGATTTCCAAGCCTTCGTTCACGCCGCAGCGGAGCGATATGGCGGCAGCGGCACCTTCTGGGAAGCGAACCCCCGGATACCGAAGCTGCCGATCGTCAGTTGGCAGCTGTGGAACGAGGTCAACTCGCCGACCTTCTGGTACGCCAAGCCGAAAGCGAAGCAGTACGCAGCGCTGCTCAGAGTCTTCAGCGATGGAATCAAGAGCGCCGACCCCGCGGCGAAGATCGTCCTCGCCGGGCTTTTCCCGACACCCAGAATCCGTCATGGGATCAGGCTGGACCGCTACCTGCCAGCTCTCTACCGGGCCAAGTCCAAGTCCGCCTTTGACGCGGTGGCGGTACACCCCTACGCGACGACGCCGAAGCAGGCACTCCGGGCGGTCCACGAGACCAGGCGGATCATGTCCCGCTTCCAGGACAGTAAAGCGCAGCTCTGGATCACCGAGATCGGCTTGGCAAGCGGCGGCATTCCCACCCCGCTCACCGTTCCGCCGCAACGGCAGGCGACCTATCTGAGGAAGTCATTCGGCCTGCTGGCCGCCAACCGGCGCCGGCTCCGGATCGCCGGTGTCGTCTGGTATTCGTGGCGGGACATTCCCAGCGGTATCTGGTTCGACAATACGGGCCTGTTCACTCAGGATCTCACCCCGAAACCGTCCTGGAGCGCATTCACGGCCCTCACCGGGGGCTCGCCCGGCTGACTCAGGAGTGCGGCTGGCCGCCGGCCATCGCCGGCAGGATCACGACCGTGTCGGAGTCGGACGCCCCGGTGTCGAGGCCGTCGAGGACCCGGACGTCCTCGTCGTTGAGATAGACGTTGACGTAGCGGTTCAGGTCGCCCTCGGGCGAGAAGAGCTGGTCCTTCGTCTGCGGGTAGCGCTGGGCGAGCTCTCGCAGGGCCTCTCCCACGGTGCCGCCGTCCACGCTCACTTCGGCTTCGCCGTCGGTCTGCGGACGAAGCACGGGTGGGACCCTGATGGTCGGCATGGCGGGAAAGCTACCGATCGGCCATGCTGCGCCGCTCACCCGCCGCCTCCAGCTTGCGCCACCGATCGGCGATCGCGTCGCCGAGCTGCTCGGCGGTCGCTCGGTAGCCCAGCCAGCTGAGCTCCTTGAACTCTTCCTCCGGAATCGCCTGCCCGCGGCGGTCGAGCACCAGGTAGCGGTTCGTGGCCCGGTCGGTGTCGGCCTCGCACTCCAGGGCCGCCTTGATCAGCTCGATGTACAGAGCATCTCCATCCCAAACGGGCGGGTTCGCCTCTCCTTCGCCGCCCAGGACGCCGAGACGGCCCAGTCGCCGGAGCGCTGCCTCCAGACCCGTCCGCGTCCTCATCCGGGCCAGCCGTCGGAGCGAGGATCTCGGACCGAATCCTCCCGTGCGAACCTCGGCGAGATGCCTGGTCAGCAGGGCAAGCTCTCGCCAGAGCGCCGCCACCTGGTCCACGCGTTCGTCGGGCATCTCGTTCCTTTCGATTCCGCCGGTGAACGCCGACGTCGCCGGCCTCGTCAGATCGATCGTCGCGAACGCATCGTCCATCAACCCAGCGCTGGTGCCGCCGAGGAATGCCGCCTGGATGCACGCGTTGCGGAGGGCCTCCGCCCGGATCGCGGTCTCCTCCGGCGAGAGTCCCAGCACTCCGGCGCCAAGGTCGACCAGGCGCAACAGCTCACTGCCGTGCTCGGCCCCGGATTGAAGCGTGATGCTGGCGGTATGTCGTCTCCACGAGGCGAGTGGCTCCGGCACCCGCACCACCCGCCCGGCCAGGCCCACCCTCATCCAGAGAATGAAGTCGGCCATGAAATGAAGACGCGGATCCCAGCCGCCCGTTGATTCGAGCACCGGTCGGCGGACCAGGCAGCCGGGCCCGATCACGGTCTCGATGAGACGAAACGCCTCGAGCGGCGAGTACTCGATCGGGCGGATCGTGTCGCGGACCCCCCCCTCGTCGTCGATGACGTGGTAGCCGGGGTATGCGGCCACCACGTCCGGATCAGCAAGCTCGTGCACGAGCCGGGAGACCGCGCCTCGCCCCAGCAGATCGTCGTCTGAGAGGTAGCCCAGGAGCTCCCCGCGGGCGAGCTCATAACCGCGATTCAGGGTTCGTCCCTGCCCCATATTCTCGTGAGCGAAGAACCGGAAGCGCTCGGCCGGATGGCGCTGCTGATACTCACGAAGCAGGTCGGGCGTCCCGTCCGTGGAACCGTCGTCCATCACCAGCAACTCGAGATCGGGATAGTCCTGCTCGAGCACGCTGTCCATGGCGAGGCGCAACCAGTCGCGGCGGTTATACGTCGCGAGGACAATCGAGACGGATGGCGATCTGGGCTCGCTCATAGTCGAGAAGAAGGGGAGGCTAATGACCCACGGCCCTGGCCCCAATTCCGAGCCGCCTGCGCGCCCTCGGCGGAACCTGGCGACAAAGGGCATGCTGATACAGAGGGAGGCGTCGCGACTCGCATCCCAGCGGCATGTACGCTCGCGGGACGAGGATGTCTGCGGACGCCGTTCGGGATTATGCTCGAGCTGGTCCCAGAGCCGGCTGTGCTACCTAGATCCCACCGACCGATCGCGCGTTATCTGGCGGCGTCTGACTTCCGGCGTAAGTTCGGCGGCCGGCTGATACGGAAGATCGCCGCGGAAGATGATCTTCTGCACGCGTCGATCGCCGAAGTAGGCCGGAAACATTCCAAGTTGCGTTACTACCGCGCGGTGTCGATGTACTACTTCCGCGGGGAGGCCAACGTAAGCGAAGTCGAGAATCTGCTCCTCCATCTTGGCTCTCCTCTTCGCGAGTCGGACTCAGTACTGGAGTTCGCATGCGGATACGGCCGACTCACTCGGCACTTCATTCGGAGAATCAGCCCTTCGAGGCTCACGGTGTCGGACATCGACCACGCAGCGGTCGATTTCACGAGGCAGTCATTCGGCGTGGAAGGGTTCTACTCCTCGCGTGAACCGGAGAAACTGGACCACGATCGTCGATATGCACTGATCATCGTGGTGTCGCTGTTCAGTCATCTGCCGGCGGAGAGTTGGCCAGGCTGGCTGAGGCGGCTGGAGGAGATGCTCAAGCCGCAGGGGCTACTGGTGTTCACGACACTGCCGTGGGACACAGGTGGCGATCCAGTCCCTGACGAGGAGAAGGAGGCATTCGAGCTGGGCTTTCTCTACACCGAGCGAAATGAGACGCGCGGCCGTCTCGGTGGCGAAGAGTACGGAACGGCCTTTGTCACGAAGGATTTCGTGACCAAGGCCGTCTCGGACAACTTGACTGCCGGTTTGATCAAACACGCGCCGCGAGCGTTGAACGGAGTTCAGGACATTTACGTCATTCAGCGCGGACACGTGTGAGCAGAGGATCATGCCGAGCGCCGAGCTCCCAGGCCCGGCTAGACCTGGAGACGTGGAAGAGGACGATCCGAGGATTGCGTAGGCCCGAGACTCGTCGAAGGACGATGCCTCGCGGTCAGGAATTGCCGGGCGCACGAGCGTGCACGCCGCGCATCCAGTCGGCGGTCGGCGGCACACCGTCCTCGAGCGTCACCACGGGATCGTGGCCGAGGTCCTCGCGAGCACGGGAGATGTCCGGCCGCTTCGAACGCACGTTGTGCAGGTCCTCCGGGATCAACTCGATCTCGGCCTGGCCGTCGGCGACCGAAGCATTGACGATCTGACCGAGTTCCTCGACGCTGCGGAAATCAGTGCCTCCGATGTTGTAGACGTCGTGCTGTAGGTCGGCCTCGCAGGCGTTTGCCAGGGTCGGAATGAAGTCGTCGATGTACATGAAGGTTCGGTGATAGCCACGGAAGACCGGCAGCGGTTCACCGGCCAGCGCTTTTGCGCAGAAGAGCGCCACGACGGAGCGGTAGGGGTGGTACGGCTCACCCGGTCCATACGCATTGAAGAACCGCAGCCTGGTCGCTCGGAGCTCCGGGTTCCACTCGCGGAACGCGAGGATCTGGCGTTCGTTTGCCCACTTCGAGAGCGCGTACTCGTTCGGGTGGAAGATCACCTCGCGATCGGTCAGCTCCTCGTCGAGCCAGTCTGCATCCGCTTCTCCATAGACCTCGGAGGAGCTTGCGAACAGCAGGTGCGCGCCATGCTCCTGTGAGAGCTCGAGGACGTTCCGGGTCCCCACCATGGCAGAGCGCCAGAGCTGCTCTGTGTACTGCTCACCGTTCAGGCGGCCGAACTCGGCCGCCAGGTGATAGACCGCATTGGGACGCGCAGCGTCAAACGCCCGGTGGAGCTGGGGAAAGTTCGCCACGTCGGCGCGAACGTACTGGGGATCGCCGGAGTGGCTGAGGTCACTGCCCCAGACTTCGTGGCCGCGGTCGCGCAGCTCCGCGACCAGCGGCCTGCCCAGGGTCCCGAGGCTGCCTGTCACCAGTAGGCGCACGCTGGCAGCTTAGTGACCGCGAGGGCCTCGCGGAGCCGTTAGGCCGCGCAGAAGAGCTCGTAGTCCGGGAACTTGCCCATCTCGGACTCCGGGATCTGCTCGGCGTTTGGCCCGCAGATCGGGCACTCTGGGTCGCGGCGGACCTTGAGCTCGGTGAACCTGGTGCCGAGCGAGTCGTAGAGCAGCAGCCGGCCGATCAGCGGCTCGCCGATCCCGGCGACCAGCTTGATCACCTCGTTGGCCTGCAGCAGGCCCATGACGCCTGCCATCACCCCGAGCACGCCGGCGGCACCGCAGCTCGGAGCTAGCTCGGCGGGTGGGGGCGTCGGGTAGAGGCAGCGGTAGCAAGGCCCCTCGAACGGGACGAAGGTCGAGATCTGACCGTCGAATGCCAGGATCGAAGCGGAGACGACCGGCTTTCGCAGTCGCACCGACGCGTCGTTGAGCAGATAGCGGGTGGGGAAGTTGTCGGCCCCGTCCACGATCACGTCGTAGTCCTTGATGATCTCGATGATGTTGGAGGCGTCGAGGCGGGTGCGGTGCTCGACGACCTTCACGTCCGGGTTGAGCTCCTCGATCGTCTTGCGCGCCGACTCCGTCTTGGGCTGGCCGATGCGGGTGGTGTTGTGGATCACCTGCCGCTGCAGGTTCGACTCGTCGACCTCGTCATCGTCGACCAGGCCGAGGGTGCCGATGCCGGCCGCGGCCAGGTAGAGGGCGGCGGGAGCGCCCAGGCCGCCGGCGCCGATCAGCAAGACCTTGGCATTCAGCAGCTTGAGCTGGCCCTCGACGCCGACCTCGGGAAGCAGGGTGTGGCGGGAGTAGCGGTTGCGCTGCTCGGGGGTCATGCCCTCGGCCATGACGACCGGCAGGCCATCGGCCTCCCAGGCCTTGATCCCACCGCGTACCGACGCGGCGTTCTCGTAGCCGAGCTCGCGAAGCTCGTCAGCCGCGCGCGCGGAGCGGTTGCCCGAGGCGCAGTAGAGGATCACGCGCTGGGAGTGATCGGGGACGACCTCCTCGATCCGATCGATGACGTCGGCCGGGCGGACCAGCTCCGCCCCATCGATGTGAGCCTCCAGGTGCTCGTAAGGCTCGCGGGTGTCGATCAAAGCGACCCCGTCGCCCTTGAGCTCCTCGAGAGCCTCGGCGGGATCGACCTCCTCGATCCGCTCCTTGACCTGCTCGATGGTTTCGGTGCCGGCCATTAGGTTGTGTCCTCCTCGCCTTCCAAGTGTGTCTCGGCCTCTTCGTCTCCGATCGCGATCTCTCCCTCGATCGGATACCCGAGATCGCCCCAGAGCTTTGCGCCTCCGATGATCGAGGCGGTGTTCTTGAATCCGTGCTCGCTGCTGAGCGCGTCCGCGGTTCGCGCCGAGCGGTTGCCCTCCCCGCAGACCAAGATGACGCGGTCGTCGGGCCCGGCGCCGGCGCTCTCGAGCGCCTCGACAAAGCTCGTCTCCTGGACGTCGCGGCCGCTCTCGCCCGAGGGCACGTTCACAGCGCCGACCAGATGACCGGCCTCGAAGCGCTCGGCGTCGCGGACGTCGATCAGCGCGACATTCCCTTTGTCGAGCTCCCGCTTGGCGTCTGGTGGCATGAGCTCCTCGATCCGGCTCTTGACCAGCTCGAGGGGCGGCGGCACGTATTTATGCGGCATCTCCACGGAGCTCATGGTCTCAAATATCCCAAATCCTGATCGGGTTTCATTACTTCAAAAAGTATAGCCCGGTTCCCGCCGCGCCAGCACCGCGACCTGAGACACCGGCCGCACTCCCCGAGTGGCGAAGTCGAGGCCGGTGAACAGGGCGGCGAGCGGCGGGAAGGCGCGGTAGCGGACCAGCGGCTTGGGCAGCGAAGCGGTGGCTGGATCGGAGGGCGCCCAGGCGGCCGGCAGCCGTCCGCCCCGCATCAGCCTCTCCCTGCGCAGTCCGAGCAGGCTCTGCGCCCAGAACCCTCCCCCTTGGGTCCTCCGGAATATGACCGCCTGGAGATGCGCGCGGCCGAGCGCCCGGCGGAACCCCCGCTCGCTGAAGATCGTCCAGTGGCGCGGGCAGTGGTAGCCCGCCCAGTTCCGATGCCGAAAGAGGGTGGCATCGAGCGCCCGGAAATTCGGCGTCTGCATCCAGATCAGCCCCTCCGGCGCGAGCAGGCGCGCCGCCTTCGCCATCACCGCGACCGGGTCCGCGACGTGCTCGACCAAGTTCAGCATCAGGATCAAATCGAAGCGCTGACCTGTCTCGTACTCCTCGATCGTCCCGGCGAACCCGTCGAGGCCGCGAGATCGCGCCAGCTCGATGCTGGCGGCGTCGGGATCGACGACGAAGGCACTGGCCGCGCCACCCCGCCGGACCAGCGTCGCGGAGATCTCGCCGGCGCCGCCGCCCACATCGAGGATCCGCGGCTGCTCCATCGGCAGCCTCTCGACGGCCCCGCGGTAGCTGCGCAGGTCGAGCCACTGCTTCACCCGGTAGACGAGACCCGGCTCGTCCTCGGCGTCGGCGCCCGCGAAGGAGTAGTAGGTCGGCGGGTAGATCTCAGCCAGGCGGTCCAGCGGGACGGGATGAATCGAGAGGCACTCGCAGTCCCGGCAGAGGTAGTACGAGAATCTCTCGGCGGTCGTCCCGTACTCCACGTCGGTCGCCGACGCCCACCGCTCCTGGAGCGCAACGCCGCAGACGCGGCAGGCGGGGAGGGATTCGGAGCTCAGGGCTCGAGCAGGCGTAGGAACGTCTCGGCGTAGCTCGTACGCCGCTCCCTGACCAGCGGGGCCGCGTCCGTGCGCAGGAGGTAGGCCTCCACGTCCACCAGGCGCGTGTAGGACAGCTGGGGCTCCCAGTGGTGGATCGCGTGCCGGTTGAAGCCCGCGCTGCCGATGGTGCTGGCGAGAGGGCCGTCCCCGAAGAGGCGGTTGACCGGCCCGTGGTCCACCCGGTGATAGTCGAGGCCGGGCTCGGCGGACTCCGAGCGATGTTCGAGCAGCTGGCGAAGGCTGCCGACGAACGGGAAGACGATCAGGAGGCCGATCAGCCAGGCGGCCGCGGCGGTCACGGACCCCAGTAGGACCAGCAGCGCCACGAGGCCCAGGTTCACGGCCGCGGAGACCCCGAGGCAGGCGAAGCGCCTGGCGCGGTCGCCCGAGCCTGTCCCCGGCGCAGCCGACTCGGTCCGGCGGTACTGGCGCAGCGTGCGCAGGGCCTTGAATCCGGTCAGGCCCTGCACCAGGTATCCGATTCCGAGCGCGTCGAAGTAGGAGTTCTCGGAATCCATCGTCGTGCCGAGGGCTCGGTGGTGCTGCCAGTGAATTCGCCGATAGAGCGCGACGCTCGACCCGAAGAGCCAGCCCATCAGCACATTGGTCACCCGGTCGTTCATGCGGCGATCCGGCAGGACGTTGAAGTGGGCCGCCTCGTGGAAGAAGCAGTTGATGAAGTGGATCGTGTAACCGATGACGAGGCCGCCGAGAATGGCGACCGGGGCGGCCACCGGCCAGTCCGGCCCCGCCAGCACGATCGCCGAGAGCACCGCAGCGAGGACGGCGTATGCCGCGCCGAGCTCGAGCCAGACCCGGCCCCATCGAGGCGAGAGCTGCGCCCGGAACTCCCGGTAGGCGACACCGCGGTCGTCAACGAGTTCGCCCTTGAGCGAGAGCGGGATGTCGTTGTTGGTGACGGTGGGGTCCTGAGCGTCGGGCGCGTCGGCCGGACGCGCCGATCCGTCTCGCTGCGTCTCCTTCACGGTCACGGCCCTCATCTCAGCGCCAATGATAGGAGCACCGCTCAGTCCCCGAGCTCGCCGCCGCCGAGCTCGGGCGGAAGGGCCTTGGGGCCGTCCGGGTACATGGCGGCGAGCTGCTCCTCGGTCATCTCCAGGGTGCTGGTGACGCCCTCGCGCGGAGCGCCGACGATCAGCCAGAGAACATCGGCGTCGGTGTCGTTGAAGAGCTGCCTAACCTGCTCGGGCTCGACCAACACGGCGGAGTGCGGCTCGAGCATGACGACCTCGTCGTCGATCCGCATGCGTCCCTTCCCCTCGAGCAGTACGTAGAGCTCGTGCATCTCGAAGTGCCGGTGCTTGGTCGAGGCCTGCCCCGGATGAAGGCGCCAGAGGCGGGCGCCGAGGGTCTCGGCGCCGAGCTGCTTGGCGAGGTCGGTGTTCTCGACCCTCATCTGGTTCGAGGGACGCCAGAAGGCGTCCCCGGCATTCAGCACTCGATAGGACATGGCTTCGCCACATGATCGCTGCTGCGAGCGGCCGCCTCACACGAGTCGCTACGGGCTTCGCCCCTACGCTCCAAAGTGGAGCGGCCTGGCAGCCGCTAGCCGATGCTGGGCCGCATCTGGCGGAGGCGGCGGACCCGCTCCTCGATCGGCGGATGCGTCGAGAACAGCGAGGCGATGCCGCCACCCTTGAAGGGCTTGACGATGTAGAGCGGCTCGGTCGCGTTGTTGACGTTCATCGGGATCGCCTGGGCTCCGGACTCGAGGCGCAAGAGCGCCGAGGCGAGCGACTCCGGGTTGCCGCAGATCTCCGCGCCGGTCGCGTCGGCCGAGAACTCCCGCTGGCGCGAGATCGCCATCTGGATGATCCCGGCGGCGAGCGGCGCCAGCAACACCAGCGCGATCGATGCGATCGCCCCGAGAGGCGAGTCGTCGTCCCCACCGAACCAGAGCAGCATGTAGGCGATCCAGGTGATCGCGGTGCCGATCGCGGAGGCGACCGACGTCAAGAGGATGTCGTGATTGCGGACATGGCCGAGCTCGTGCGCGAGCACTCCGCGCAGCTCGTCCTCGGAGAGGAGCTTGCGAATCCCCGCCGTGACGGCGACCGCCGAGTGCTTCGGATTGCGGCCGGTCGCGAAGGCATTCGGCTGCTCCTGGGGGATCACGTAGAGCTTCGGCATCGGCAGGCCGGCGCGGGTCGTCAGGTCGCGGACCATCTCGTAGAGCCGCGGGTCCTCCTGCTCGGAGACGGGCTTGGCGCGCGCCGCGGCGAGCGCGATCCGGTCGCTGAACCAATACATGCCGAGGTTGATGACGAGGGCGATGACCAGGAACCCGGCCGCTCCCTTCGGGCCTCCGACGAGCGCGCCGATGACGACGAGCAATCCTCCGAGACCGGCCAACAGGAGGGTCGTCCGGAGGGCGGCGCTGAAGTTGGAACGCTTGGTGGTGGTCATCGAAAACGTCTCCTTTGGGTGACTTGAAAGGCTGCTGACGAGTATACGCACCAGCCTGAACTGGCGATAGGGCCTCGTCTCGTTATAAGACCGTCATGTTTTACTACTATCTTGATTTGTGACGACCACGAAACGACGCCGAGAGCGGCAGGAATGGAACCCGGATCTAGGCGTGCTCGCGAGCCGTCTCCTCTTCTCGCTGCAGGACGAGCTCTTCGAGCGTCTCTCTGAGGCGGGCTACGGGGATCTCCACTCTCGCCATAGCGCGGTTCTCGCCTACCTCGACGAGGATGGTGTCCGAGCGACAGAGCTGGCGCGCCTCTCCGGCCGGCACAAGCAGAAAGTCGGGCGGATCGTAGATGAGCTCGAGGAACTCGGCTACGTCGAGCGCCGCCCGGACCCCGCGGATCGCCGCGCCAAGCTGATCTTCCCGACCGAGCACGGCCTCGAACAGGTCCGCCTTGGCGACCAGATCGTCGCCGACATCGAGGCGCGGCACGCGAGCGAGGTAGGCGCCCGGACCTACGCCCAGTTCCGGGACGTGCTGCGCGGAGTCGTGGCGCGCAGGACTCAGTTCAAGGACGTGACGACGGCAGGAGTGAGTTGATGACCCAGGCATAACCGACCATTCCGCTAGGATTTACCGGCGATGCTGTTTTCCACCCGAGCTGAATACGGCGTTCGGCTAATGGTCGAGCTGGGGCGTCATGAGGACGGTGCCCCCATCGCACTGAGCGCGGTCGCAGAATCGGAGCACCTGCCCCTCTCCTACCTCGAGCACCTGGTCGCGAAGCTGCGCAAGGCCGGCCTCGTCGAGAGCCAGCGCGGCGCGCACGGCGGCTACCGCCTCGGTCGCCCCGCTGATGAGATCGAGATGCTCGAGGTGGTCCAGGCGCTCGAGGGGGCGATCGCGCCGATGGAGTGCTTCGAGCTCGACGCCGAGGGAAAGGTCTCCTGCTCGCACGAAAGCGACGGCGACCAAGCATGCGCCACCAAGCTTCTCTGGACGAGGGTGCAGGGCGGCGTCACCAAAGCGCTCGCCAGCACGACGCTCGCCGAGCTGGTCGAGTTCTCGGAGCAGCACATGCCCACATCGGCGTCCAAGCCCGCCGCGGTCACCGCTGCGTAGCGACAACTTCAACCCCGAACCAGGAGCACGAATTGGCAGAGCTCGAGATCCGCAACCTGCACGTCACCGCCGAGGGCAAGGAGATACTCAAGGGCGTCAGCCTCGATGTCGAGAAGGGGTCGATCCACGCCCTGATGGGCCCGAACGGGTCCGGCAAGTCGACCCTCGCAAACGCGATCATGGGTCATCCGAGCTTCGAGGTGACCGAAGGGACGATCAGCTTCAAGGGCGAGGACATCACAGAGGCGAGCCCGGACGAGCGTTCCCGGATGGGCCTGTTCATGGCCTTCCAGTACCCGGTGGCGATTCCCGGCGTGACCGTCGCCAAGTATCTGCGCATGGCGGTGAACGCGCATCGTGAGGCGGCCGGCGAGGAGGCGGTCAAGCTCAAGGACTTCCGCAAGGAGACCGAGGAGGCGATGGCCCTCACCAACATCCCCAAGGAGTTCTCCTCGCGTTATTTGAACGACGGCTTCTCGGGCGGCGAGAAGAAGCGGATGGAGATCCTCCAGCTGGCGATGCTGCAGCCCGACATGGCCGTGCTCGACGAGACCGACTCCGGCCTGGACATCGACGCCCTCCGCGTCGTGGCCGAGGGCGTGAACAAGTTCGCGGGCCCGGGCATGGGCGTCCTGATCATCACCCACTACCAGCGCATCCTCCACTTGATCAAGCCGGATGCCGTCCACGTCCTCTACGACGGGCGCATCGTCAAGGAGGGCGGCCCCGAGCTCGTCGAGCAGCTCGAGGAGAAGGGCTACGGCTGGATCCGCGACGAGGTCGAGGCGGGAGCGGCCGCCTAGGCACCTCGCGATGGAGCCGACGGCGACAAGCGCCCCTGCCCTGCCGCGATCCATCGATCAGATTCGCGCCGAGTTCCCGATCCTCAATCGGGAGATCCACGGCCAGCCGCTCGCCTACCTCGACAACGGCGCCACCGCCCAGAAGCCGCTGGCCGTGATCGATACGCTCGATCGCTACTGGCGCGAGCACAACGCGAACGTCCACCGCGGCGTGCACACGCTCTCCGAGGAGGCCACCGCTCTGTACGAGGACGCCCGGCTCGCGGTCGCGTCCCACCTCGGCGCCGACCGGCGCGAGATCGTCTTCGTCCGCAATGCGACCGAGGCCCTCAACCTGGTCGCCTACTCATGGGCCAGGTCCAACCTCTCGGCCGGTGACCGGATCCTGATCACCGAGATGGAGCACCACTCGAACGTGGTGCCCTGGTACCAGGTCGCCCGGGAGAAGGGCGCCCACCTCGACTGGGCGCCGATTACCGACGAGGGGCGGCTGGACCTCGAAGCACTGGGCAAGCTGCTCGAGCGCGGCCCGAAGCTCGTCTGCGTCGCGCACGTCTCCAACGTGCTCGGGACGATCAACCCGATCGAGGAGATCGCGCGGATGAGCCACGACGCCGGCGCGCTTCTCGTGGTCGACGGCGCCCAGTCCGGTCCGAAGCTCGAGCTCGACATGGCCGAGCTCGGCGCGGACTTCTACGCCGTCACGGCCCACAAAATGTACGGCCCCACCGGGGTCGGCGCCCTCTTCGGCCGGCGCGAGTTGCTCGAGGAGATGCCGCCTTTCATCGGTGGCGGTTCAATGATCCGCAAGGTCTCGAAGGAGCTGATCACCTGGGCCGACCTTCCCGCCAAGTTCGAGGGTGGCACACCCGCGATCGGCGAGGCGATCGGGTTCGGCACAGCGGTGCGCTGGATCGACGAGCTCGGCCTGCCGGCCATCCACGCCGCCGAAGCGGAGCTCACCTCCTACGCTCTCGATCGCGTCGCCGAGGTGCCCGACCTGACGCTCTTCGGCCCTCCGGCCGGAGACGATCGCGGCGGGATCCTCTCCTTCGGCCTGGAGGGAATCCACTCGCACGACGTCTCGGAGATCCTCGACCGCCACGGGGTGGCGGTCCGCGCCGGCCACCACTGCGCGCAGGTCCTGATGCAGTGTCTCGGCGTCCCGGCCACCACTCGCGCGAGCCTCGCCGTCTACAACACCCGCGCCGAGGTCGACCGCCTGGTCGAGGGCTTGCTGGATGCCCGGCGTATCTTCGGCGAATGATGGACGAGCTCTACCGAGACCAGATCCTCGAGCACTACAAGCGTCCGCATCACTTTGGCCGCCTGGAGGACTTCGACCTCGACTTTGAGGACTCGAACCCGTTCTGCGGCGACGAGCAGCACGTTTACCTTCGGCTCGGGGACGACGGCAAGGTCTCCGAAGTCGCCTTCGAGGGTCAGGGCTGCGCGATCTCGACGGCCGCGACCTCGCTGCTCACCGACGAGCTCGAGGGGATGACGCGCGAGGAGATCCTCGCGCTGCCCAAGGACTTCGTGCTCGGCCTGCTCGGCATCGACATCTCCGCGACCCGGATGAAGTGCGCGATGCTCGGCCTCAAGGTCGTGAAGGGCGCGAGCCTGGGCAAGGCGGCGGACTGGGAGGACGAGGGAGAGCAGGGCGATCCCGCGGAGGCGGCTTCCCTGTAGGAATCGCGGACTTGTTCCCGTGTTGCAGACGTGTTATCTGTACCCCCATGGGGAGAGTCGTCGGCGTGGATGCCGGCTATTGCTCGTCACCTGATAGCGACCCTCCGAGGGTCCGATGAAGATCAGCCTGGCGAGTCGATTTCGTTGCCCCGACTGTGGGGCCGAGGGGTTGGACCCGCAACCCTTCAAGATCTCCAGGCCCGGCCGGATGGAAGACGGGATCTTGGTCTGTGAGCAATGCGAGGCGTGGTATCCGGTCACGGACCACGTTGCGGACCTGCTGCCCGGGGCGCACGCGGTGCCCGGGACCCGTTCCAGGTTCTACGAGCGGAACCGCACCCGCTTCGAGAAGGCGGCCCTGGAGCGACCCGCCGCGGGCGCTCCGGATCCCGCCTTCGCCGCCCAGGTCCACCAGCGGAAGCACTTCGACGACCTGGCCCGCCGCGAGGACCGCTTCTCCTACGACGCGCTCGGCCGGATGCCATTCCAGCGAGCAATCCGTGAACTGACCTTCGACGAATGGGCGCCACGCATCCGACCGGGATCCGTGGTGCTCGACATCGGCTGCGCAGACGGCCTCAGCACCTTCGACATCGCCCGCCACGACGTGGAGGTGATCGGACTCGACATCTCACCCGAGCTGATCCGCCGAGCCCAGACGCGGGCCGCCGCAGCGGGTATCGAGAACGTGACATTCGTCATCGGGGATGCCGACTGCCTCCCGGTGGCCGACGACGCGATCGACTGCGTCCTCTGCTACGGCAGCCTGCATCACGTCCCCAGTCCCGAGCGGACCGTGGCCGAGATGGCGCGGGCCCTGCACGTCGGCGGCTCCTATCTCGGGGTGGAGAACAACACGAGCCCGCTCCGTCCGCTCTTCGACGCCTTGATGCGCCTGCGCCCGATCTGGCTCGAGGAGGCGGGTGCCGAAGCACAGATGGGAGCGGAGGATCTCGATCGGTGGGCCGACCGAGCCGGCCTGAAGCTGGACACCCACGCGATCGTGTTCGTGCCGCCGCAACTCTGCAACCTGGTCGGCTACCGGATCGCCCGCCACCTGCTGCGCCTGACCGATTGGATCTGCGGTCACCTCCCGGTGGTTCGCCGCTGGGGCGGTCTGATCGCCATCAGCGGTCAGAAGCAGACCGAACTCACCGCCCCCGTTGAGAGGCCCGCTGGGGCTAGAGCCGTTTCTGCAGTGAGCGAGCCGAGCGGCAGTTCACGCCACTAGCCTTCGACGCGGCGACCTTCGCCTGGACCAGGGTCGCTCCCTGAAGTTCGGAGCTGAACACCCACTTGCCCTTGCCGTTGGTCCGGTTGTCGGCGTAATCGATTGGGCCTCGATTCGGGGCGATCTCGATCAACAGCACCTTGCGGTTGGGTACGCATGCCGGGTCCGAGCTGGTCACGCGGCCGTGGAACGGAGGTCCGCCCGCAACCTTCAACGTAACCGCCGTGGCGGCCCCCGAGCCGGCGCTCGCGGGCGTGGCGAGCCCCGCAGCACATGAACTCATTGCCAACAGGACAACGAATCTCCCTATTGCCCTCATCTGCGCACCTTTCAGAGCGGACGCTCCCAACCCTAGCGGCCGAGGTTTGAGCTGAACTGGCGATCCCCGCTTTCGCACAAAGCGGTAGTTACTCCTCTAGCCCGGCGGCTTCAAGTGCCTGAACGCGTTCACGAAACATCTCGGCCTTGACGATTTCTGCCCCGCGAAACGTCGAAACCTGCCACCAATGCCCCTCTACCGCGGCAGCGCTTCCGGGCGGACGACCCCGCTGAGTCATCCCGAGGAAAACCTTGTCGCCGGAATCGAGGATCTCGGTGGCTTCGATCTTCATCTCTTCAAAGGAAGCCACCCAGGCGCGCAGCCAGCGCCTCGCCTCCTCTCCACGATAAGTCCCGGCGTCAGGCGCCTCGGGGCTGACAACCAGCTCGAACTCGTTGCCGAGCAGCCCGATTGGGCTGAAGTCTCCGTGGGAGTACTGATCGAACGCGGCCCGAAGAGCCTCGACGTTCTCCTTCGACATCGCCCACTCAGTATCTCGCTACGAGGGAGTGCGCGTCAGGTCTCCCGTTCGAGCATGAAGGCGATGAGCTCACGCATGAACCGGCGCTCGGGTGAGTCAGGCACGTCGGCGAACGCTGCCTCGAACGCGTCATCAGCCGCCTTGGCGATGCCCAGGCCGAACTCACGCGCGAAGTCGATGCTGCCGTGTCGGCGCATCAGCTCGAGGATCGTGGCCACGTCGTCGGGGGCGCGCTGTTGCCGCTCCATGGCCAGGAAACGCCGGACCACACGACGGTCGTCCCCGCGCGCCTCACGCAGCAGGTGGATGACCATCAGCGTCCGCTTGCCCTCGTAGAGATCGCCGCATGACTCCTTGCCGTACTTTGCCTCGTCCCCAACGAGGTTGAGGAGGTCATCCCGGATCTGGAACGCCGCCCCCAGGTAGAAGCCGAAGCGCACGAGCAGATCGGGGTCGGCGCGGCCGAGGGTGCCGATCAGAGCTCCCACCCGCAGCGGATGGATGGTCGTGTACCAGCAGGTCTTGTGCATGATCAGGTCCAGGTAGTCGTCGGGCTCGAGCTCCAAGACGACGTCGCGACGCCAACCCAGCTCCCGCGCCTGGCCCTCGAGCGTTCGTCGCGCCATCAGATCGAACTCGTCGCCGATCCGTCCCGCAAGTCGGCTCCCAAGCAGTCGCCGGTTGTCGCGCAGCGCCTCTCCGGCGAGGATCGCGAGCGCATCTCCAGCGTTGAGCGCCAACGGGACGCCGTATTGGGCGTGGAGTGTCGGCATGCCTCGGCGCAGCCGACTGGCGTCCTGGATGTCGTCGTGGACGAGGAACGCGTTGTGGAGCAGTTCCAGGGCGACAGCCGACGGCAGCGCTTCGTCGAGCTCGGCGCCAAACGCGACCGCGGTCGCGAGGCAAAGCGCCGGGCGAATCGCCTTGCCGTCCCGGCGCGGATACTCACCGACCAGGTCCCAGAGGTATCGGCGCGGCTCGCTGTCGGGCAGGTAGCCCCTCATGGCCTCGTTGGTCACCGCGGCATAGTTGGCCAGTTGTGCCTCGATCGATGGCACCGCCACTCGGCTCATTCCGCAACCTCGAGGCGGATGGGAAGGCTGACCTCGGGCATGCCGGTCGCCAGGATGTGGCCGTGGTAGGTGCCGGGGCGTGTCTCTTCCGGCGCGGCGACGGTGAGGACGACCTCGTGGCTGGATTGAAGGTCGAAGCTGTCGAGCATCGGCGGCTCGAAGGTCACCGCTGGTGCCTCGACTGTGGCGCCGTCGTGGGCGGTGAAAACCGTCGCGCACAGACGGGCCGGTGGCCCGGGCGGGCCGTCGAGGACGTGCACCCACGCTCGTCCGGACGCCGAATGGCCCGGCTTCACCGGGCCGAGCCGCAGCGGCTGGTCGGCATGAAGGCCGTCGTCTCGCTCCGCGACGCCCGCCTCGGCGCCGTCCATGACCGCGTCGAGGAGAACGCGCATCCATTCACCCCACAACTCGAGCAGTCGTTCGCCATCCGCCCGCAGGCGGCGAACCTCACGCGTCCTGTCAGCCTCCTGGTCGGGCCCCGGGCCGGCGTCCCCGCCCTGATCCGCGTCGGCCCCATTGGGTGCACCCGCGCCGTTTCCCTGGGTCCGGTCAACCGGCTGGGCCGGGATGTGGAAGGAAGACCCCGGCCGCGTGCCGAGCCGGCCCACCTCGAGAATGCGCTCGACTACGGACGCCGCGGCCTCGAGGCCGGCGCGCTGGACATCGGCCATCGTTCGCAGTGCGGCCAGTGGGTCAAATGGGTCTCGCTCAGGCACGGGCGGCTGCTCCAGGAGCAGGTGCTCCGAGCGGTACGTAGCCGCCCGAGGTGCCTGCGTCGAGGCGTGCTTCCTTGATCGCGTTCGCCGCCTGCAGACCGCCGAGCGTCGCCGCCTCGATGCAACCGGCGTTCAGCCCGGTGTCGATCCAGTCACCGGCGAGGAAGAGGTTGTCGAAGCCGCTGCCGTCGGCGCGCAGCCGGTACGCGTCGCTGCCCGGCAGCGCTTGGACGTAGCGGTCGGACGGGTCAACGTTCGCGCGCCAGAACTGGGAACTGAAGCGCGCCTGACCGGAGGCACCCGATGAACCGGGACCATGACCGCAGAGCAGGTCCCATCGAAACCCGCGGTCGGAGTCGACGGCTTCCGGCCACAGCATCGGGCCGCGACTTTCGAGGAATCGCACCGCATTGGCCCGCACGACCTCGCGCGGCTCCGCAGCCCCGCTGATCGCCGTCTCGTGCAGGGCCGCGCAGAAGGAAGTTGCGGTGAGAGGCCGCTCGGCCTCCGGCCACTCCTCGAAGGGGAGCGTCTGGCTTTGCGAAGCGAAGGTGTCGAACGGCTCACCGCACCCGGTCACGGTCGCGGCCGCTGAGCGCCAGCCCAGGGAGCGCTCGTCGACGCGCAGCCAGGTCTGGAACGCCTGGGTGCCGACCGTGCCGATGCCCTCGACCATCGATCGCCACTGCTCACTGGCGTCGAGGAGCTCGCCGCATGTGTGCGGCACCATCCCAATCGACACGGCGAGCACGAGCGCGTCGTAATCACGGCCCGCCCCCAGGGTCACTCGCCCCGCGTCGGGCCAGCCGCAGTCCTGCGATTCGAGGTCATGGCCGAGCAGCTCCTCGCCTGCGTCGAGCTGAGCCAGATCCGGTCGATCGGCGAAAACGGGAAGACCCCGGATCCGGACAAGCGGGTCATAGTCGTCACCGGGCACGTTCGCCTGTCGCCCCAGGCTGACCCCGCGAACCGACCGCCCGTCCGGCGCCAGGTGGAGATCGTCAAGGCGATGGAAGAAGCGGAATCGCACCCCTCGCCGGCGGAGTGCTTGATAGAGCGGCGCGAAGACCACGTCGCCCATCCCAGCCCTCATCTTCCAGAACATCGCGCCCTTGTAGTCGAGGAACATTCGCATGGTCAGATGGAGTGCCAGGCCGGCCGGGAAGCGCGGACGGCTCCGGTCGCCATCCTCGTAGGCGAACGAGAGGTCGTAATGGCCCCGCACGAGCGGCGATTCGAGCGCGCTCCGCGATGCCCCATGCTGCGCGAGCCACTCGCGCAGGTCGAGGTGGTCGATGGCGTTGTAGCCGCGTACGGTCAACCGGTCGGCGACCGTCCCGCGCAGCATGGTCAGCATGAGCTCGATGAACTCGCTGCTCCTGCCGGCGGCTCCGGCATTTCCAGCCAGTGCACGCAGTCCGGACCGAGCCCCTCGCAGCAGCTCGGCGCCCGGCCAGGCGCCGTTCGTAGCGAGCCCCGGATGATCGGGGGATGACGTCAGCACAGCTCGCGGCGGCGGCGCCGGATCCGAATCCAGCGAGACCCCGAACCGCCCGATTAGCGCCAGCCCTCGTTCCAGGAAGTCAACTGCGGTGAATCCAACGTCGGGAACCGCCCCTCCCGGCAGGCGGTCGTTCTCCGGAAACTGGGCGAGCCAGACTGAGGAATCGTTCTCCTCGGGGAGCCCGAGCCCGATTGTGCTCGCCGGGACGAACCCGTCGTGCCAGTCCTGGATCGGACAGGCCGGGTCGGTGGTCGGTCGATCGAGCTCCCCATAGCAGGAGCGCAGCAGGCGGAAGGCGTTGTCGTAGAAGCCGAGCCAGACGTGCAGCCCGTGCTCTTCGATGCGTCCATTGGGCCCGCGGGACGACGCTCCCTTTCCGCCGAGGCGCCAACCCCGCTGATACACGGTCACTTCCGCCGGCTCGCCGTCCGGGTCGCTCAGGCGCCAGGCGGCGGCCAAACCGGCCATGCCGCCACCGAGGATGACGATGCGCCGCCGACCACTGCCCAAGGGCGCTCCCGCCTTAGGGTGGCGGCTTGTCACCGACGACGTAGACACCGACTCCATTGAGCAAGCAGGCACCTGTGGGGTCATCAAGGGAGCCCGTATAGGTGCCACTCGCCGTGCCGTTAGGCGGCTTGACCACGAGGCGCACCTCCGTGACCTCCCCGGCGTTGACGTGGGCCGGTTGGACGGTCAGGGCGGCAAGCGGGAGTTGATTCTGGTCCCAATCGGTGAAGCGACCCGGATGCAGATCGGTCGCTGCCTGCTGCCGAGGGAGGAGCACCACCTCCTCGTTGAAGCCAGTGAGCACGCTCTCGGCATTCGCCACGTCCAGCCACCCCACCAGGACCGTGTTTGCCGCCTCGATCCAGGTCCGCGCCACGGTCGCCCAGGTCCGCACGGCGGCCCCCACCAGGTCGTCCAGCGTGTTCGCCATCAGGCGTCGGTCTTGCCGGGCTCGGTCTTGCCGGGCTCGGTCTTGCCGGGCTCGGTCTTGCCGGGCTCGGTCTGCTCGGTCTTGCTCTCGGCGGAGTCGGCGCAAGCCTGGAGCAGGGCGTTGTAGCTCGTCCACGCCTGCGCGCTGTCCCGGGCGGCCTGGGCCCAGGTCTTGGCGGTCAGCTCCACCCAAGTATCGGTGTCGCCGGACGAATCCCCGGCAAGCTGGGCGGCACCCCTCTTCGCAAGCTGCCTGTAAGCATCGATCGACTTCTGCGCAGCAGCAGCGGCTTCATCGATCGCCTTGTCGAGCTGGGCTTCCTTGCTATCTGCCATCGTGGCTGTGCCTCTCGCTGAGTCTATTGTCGCGCGGCGGCGCAGGCAACCGACGGCGGCGTCGATGACCAGGGCCATCCAGAAGGTGTCGCAGGCGACGGTCGGCCACTTCGCGAGCAGGGGGTTGGCGAACAGGATCGCCTTCTTAGCGATCACCCGGGTGCGCCCGCTGTGCTTGCCGCTCGTAACGCGCCGCACGTCGAGGGCCCCTTCGTCGACGTCGATATCGCCCGTCCTCCGGATCATCACGTAGTCCAGGTGCACCCAACTCGGATCATTCTGATCCTGAATCGTGTAGGTGAAGCGCAGTGGGGTCTCGAGGTTTTGCCCGGCGAGCTGGACCTTCTCGCGTAGGTCGCGGCGCCATCCATCCGGGCGATCCTCATCCGGTACGGCGCCGGCGTCGGTGTATGGGGTCATCTCCTTCTGGTAGGCGCTGCACTCGTGCCAGCGTCGCGGATCGCAGAAGCGGCGCAGATCACCGGGACTGGCGTCCGTATGGAACTCCACCGTCACCCCGATGGCTTTGTACGGGCCCTTGTCGACCACCTCGCGGTCATTGCACAGGGGCTTTTCGATCTCGGCCTGGGTGAGCTGCAGGGGCTCTGCGGCCTGCTGGACGAAAACCTGCCACGGGTGAGCCGCCAGATCTTTTCCTCCAGTGAGCCCGGCAACCGATTCAAGCGCACGACGCACCGTGTCAACCGCGTCTCCCAGGTCCGTCCCTGGCAGTCGGGATTTCCTGACCAGCGCCTCGAGCAGAGGCTCGATCTCGGCCTCCCGAGCCTTGAACTCGTCTCCGCGCCGACTCGCGAATCGGACCAGGGAATCGAGCACCAGCAGGCGGGGCACCTGCAAGGTGTCCTGATCGACAGCGGCGGCGAGCGTCTTTATCGCTTCGTCGGAGTCGACGAACCCGAGGTCCGAGCGGACCTTCGAGGCGACTCCGGCGGAGAAGGCGTTGAGGGCGGCGACCGTCGACCCCTGCGCACGTCGTTCCGTCGCCAGTTCCTCGTCGAATTCCGGATTCGGCTCGTCGCCCTCTTCCACATTCAGAACACTCTCACGATTTCGCGCGAATTCCCAGGCCGGCGCCTCTTCGCTGGCTGTGGTCTCGCCGCTGCGACGCCAGCGTCTTCCCCTCATCGGTGACCGTCAATCCGCAGCTCACGGTGATGGCCGTGGCGGACTACGCCGCCGCCGGCATCGAATAGGTTCTGCCCGTCGGTATGGCTGTCGACCGCGTCAACCTGGTGAGGGAGGGGTTCGAGGCCTGGAACGCCGAGGACCCGCAATGGGTGCTCGATCACATGACGCCGGAGGTCGAGTGGATCGCCCCGGAGCGGGATCCCTTTCCGGGCACGTACAGGGGCTACGAGGGCGTGCAGGAATTCTGGACCCGGTGGCGGAACGCCGTGGGCCAGCTCAAGTTCATCCCCGAGGAGGTGATCGACGCCGGCGACCACGTCGTCGTCATCGCCCACCGCTGGGCGCGCAACGACATCACCGGGCTCCGGATCTCCGACAAGATCGCCCAGGTCTTCAGCTTCGACGACGATGACAAGTGCGTCCGGGTGCAGGAGTTCTACGACCGGGGCACCGCGATGAAGGCCGCCGGGCTCGACTGAGCGCTACTACCAGCGCCCCGCTGACCCGGACCGCTCACCCAGCTAAAATCCGACTACCGAAGTAGGAATAACGTGACTGAAGGCACGAAACAACAGATCGACGTCTGCGCCGCGAGCGAGCTGCCGAACGGTGAGATGAGGCTGATCGACGCTCCCGATGGGGCGAAGATCGGCGTCTTCAACTGTGACGGCTCCCTCTACGCGATCGAGGACCGCTGCTCGCACGACGACGGGCCTCTTGCCGAGGGAACGTTCGACGCTGACGTCTGTACCGTGGAGTGCCCACGCCACGGGTCTCTGTTCGATCTCACGTCCGGTCGTCCCAAGACCCTCCCCGCCTACCAACCGGTCACCACCTACCCGGTCACGATCGTGGACGACACCGTCAAGCTGGAGGTTGACTAGATGACCACCCCCGAGACAGCTGTTGAGCGCCCCGCCGAGGAGCGCGAGCTCGCCGGCATCAACGCCGACTACAAGGAGAAGTTCGGCTTCCACGATCCTGAGTCGGGCTATGCCTACAAGTCCCCAAAGGGCCTCTCCCGCGAGGTCGTCGAGTCGATCTCCGAGTACAAGGACGAGCCGCAGTGGATGCGGGACTTCCGGATCAAGGCGTACGAGCACTTCGAGAGCCGGCCGACCCCCCAGTGGGGCGGCAACCTGAACCAGATCGACTTCGACAACATCCACTACTTCGTCCGCGCCTCGGAGAAGAACAGCCGCGACTGGTCCGAGGTTCCGGAGGACATCAAGAACACCTTTGATCGCCTCGGCATTCCCGAGGCCGAGCGCAAGTTCCTCTCCGGCGTTGGCGCCCAGTACGAATCCGAGGTCGTCTACCACCAGGTGAACGAGAAGCTCGAGGAGCAGGGCGTGATCTTCACCGACATGGACACCGCCCTCCGCGAGCACGAGGACCTGGTCCGCGAGTACTGGGCGACGATCATCCCGCCCAACGACAACAAGCTCGCCGCTCTCAACTCGGCCGTCTGGTCGGGCGGCTCCTTCGTCTACGTCCCGGCCGGCGTCTCCGTCGCGATGCCGCTGCAGGCCTATTTCCGGATCAACACCGAGAACATGGGCCAGTTCGAGCGGACGCTGATCATCGCCGAGGAGGGCTCGGACGTTCACTACATCGAGGGCTGCACGGCACCGACCTACTCGACCGACTCGCTCCACTCCGCTGTTGTCGAGATCGTGGCGAAGAAGAGCGCCCGGGTCCGCTACACGACCGTCCAGAACTGGTCGCAGAACGTTTTCAACCTCGTCACCAAGCGGGCGGTCGCCCACGAGGACGCGACGATGGAGTGGGTCGACTGCAACCTCGGCTCCAAGCTGACCATGAAGTACCCGTCGATCTACCTGCTCGGCGAGCGGGCCCACGGCGAGATCCTCTCGATCGCCTTCGCCGGCGAGGGCCAGCATCAGGACGCGGGCGGCAAGATCATCCACGCGGCCCCGAAGACGACCTCGTCGATCTTCTCCAAGTCGATCTCCAAGGACAAGGGACGCACCAGCTATCGCGGGCTGCTGGAGATCGCGAAGGGCGCCTCCGAGTCCAAGTCGAAGGTGGTCTGCGACGCCCTGCTCCTCGACGAGGAGTCGCGATCGGACACCTACCCGACGATCAGGATCAGCGAGGACGACGTCGACGTCGGCCACGAGGCGACCGTCTCCAAGGTCGGCGAGGAGCAGATCTTCTACCTGCAGTCGCGCGGCCTCGACGAGGAGGAGGCCTCCAAGATGATCGTCAACGGCTTCATCGAGCCGATCACCAAGGAGCTCCCGATGGAGTACGCCGTCGAGCTGAACCGGCTGATCGAGCTGCAGATGGAGGGCTCGATTGGCTGACGCCGGCGCGGCACCGCCGCTGCCGACGCAGAAGACCCGAGGGTGGGAGTTCACGGATCTTTCCGGCCTCGACCTGGAGGCCTACACCGAGGCACCCGACGGCAACGACGAGGCCCGCTCACGAGCCGACGGCGTTCTTAACCCTCCGGAGGGCTCCGATCATCTGGTCGTCCAGGTCGATGGGTCCGTCCTGGAAGGCGGCTCGGTAGAAGTCGAGGGCGACGGACGACCGCACGAACCGCTCGTCGCGTCCCTCGAGGCCTCGCTGGAGCGCTTTCCCCACCTGCGCGAAATGCTCGGCGCGCTGGCACCCGCGGACGATCCATTCGTCGTCCGCAACGACGGTGCCTGGCGCGGCGGGGCGCTCGTCTACGTGCCCCGCGGCAAGAAGCTCGAGGCTCCGGCGCAGATCGCGGCAGTGCAGGACGCCGACGGCGCGGCGCTTTCCTTCCGCACGCTGATCGTCCTCGAGGAGGGCGCCGAGGCGGAGGTCTGGGAGCAATGGCTCTCCACGGATTCGAATCCGGACTCGCTCTTCAACACGGTCACCGAGGTCTGGGTCGGCCCCGGCGCGAGCCTCCGCTACGTCACCGCCCAGGGGCTCAGCGAGCGAGGCTGGGTCTTCGGCACCCAGCGCGCCGAGGTCGAGCGCGACGCGCACCTCGACTGGGTCGCGCTCGGGTTCGGTTCCGCGCGCGGCAAGGTCCGGATGGAGACTCGTCTTGCCGGATCGGGTTCCAGCGCACGGGTGACAGGCGCCTACGCCGGCAACGGCTCCCAGCATCTCGACTTCGACACCACCCAGGAGCACGCGGCCCCGAACACGACCTCCGACCTCGCCTTCCGCGGCGTCCTCGAGGAATCGGCGACCGCGGTCTGGCGCGGGATGATCCGCGTCGACCCCGGGGCCCAGCAGACCGACGCCTTCCAGGAGAGCCGCAACCTGCTTCTCTCCAAGTCGGCTCACGCCGACGCGATCCCCGGCCTGGAGATCGAGGCCAACGACGTGCGCTGCACCCACGCCGCGGCGGTCGCTCAGATCGACGCCGAGCAGCTTCACTACCTGCGCTCGCACGGCCTCTCGGACGAACAGGCCAAGCGGCTGATCATCGAGGGTTTCCTGGAGGCCCTGGTGGAGCGCCTCGAGGAGGGGCCGGTGAAGGCCGCCGTCTCCGTCGCGCTCGAGCGCCGGCTCGGTGAGATCCTCGGCGAGCGCCAGGTCCAGCTGGCCTAGCCGGCGGTTGACCCGTCAGCGACCCCGCCCGAGGGCTAGTAGCCGGGCCAGTACTTCGACGTGTAGCCGACCGAGGAGCGCTGGGTCGCGCGCCAGCGCGGGCCGCTGCCCTGATTCAGCGCCTCGCCGACCGCCGAGGTGTCCCAGCGCAGACCGGCGATGACGGCGTAGGCGTGCGACTTGTTGGCGTAGACCGTGATCCACTGACCGGCCCCGAGGGCTCCCCAGCTGCGCGCCAGCGGGCCGGAGGACATCGGGGACTTCAGCAGCCCGGCCGCATGCAGGACGTAGCTGACGGCGCCGGAGCAGTCGTAGCCGCGGCCCTTGAACTTCCGGTTGTGCCCCCCGCCCCAGATGTAGGGCAGAGTGTGGATGCGGTTCCCGGCGTTGATCGCCTTGCGCACAGCGGGAGGTGCGTCGGTGGGCGGAATCGCGGACCCGTCCGGGGCGAGCGTCGCCACACCGGCAACGCCGGTCGGTACGGTCGGATCGCTGGTCGTGCCGCCGGGCGGCCCCGACCCGCCGGTCTGAGCCAGTGCCGAGGCCGACCCGGCGATCACCGCAGCGACCAGGACCGCCGTCACCGTCAGCGCCCTTGCCCAACCCGACCTGTGTTTCCGCACTCGTTCTCCTCCGTCGGCCTGCGGGGTTAGCTGTCGGGCTGGCGCTGAAAGAGCCTGCGCCCCCACTCGAAGGTGGGCTCGCCCCGGGAACTTGGTTTCCCCGCTCTCGTCTCGTCAAGACGAGATTCGGCTTAAGCGCGCAACCTAGCAGTCATGGGCGACCGATTGCATCGGTGTCCACCGAAGGCCGCCGGAGCCCCCGTCACTATGTGAGCGTCAAAGGCGGCGGATGTGGCCGCCCTTGTAAATAGGATTAAGTCTCATTATTGTTTCCAACCTGATCCGAGAGGAGATCCCGAATGGCGATCGAGTTCTACGACGTCAAGAAGCGAGAGAAGGTCCAGATCCCCGAGTCCGAGGTTCGCAAGACCACCTATGAGCGCGAGGGCAAGGACGGCAAGAAGAGCGTCCGCTACGCGTTCCGTGCGACGAACGAGGGAACCAAGCTGACGAAGTTCGCCAGCAAGGACGACTGGGACGCGCTCGACGCCCCGATCGAGTAGTGGGTCGCTGGGCGGCCCGGAAAGGGTGAGTGTTCGAGCCGTTCCAGCTTCCCTTTGTGCAGCGTGGCCTGGTTGAAGTACTGATTCTCAGCGTCGGCGCAGGTGTCCTCGGCACCTGGATCGTGCTGCGAGGGCTCGCATTCTTCTCGCACGCAGTCGGCACTGCGACCTTTCCGGGTCTCGTGCTCGCCGATGGGATCGGGTTCTCGGCGCCGCTCGGCGCCTTCGGAGTCGCGGTCGCCTTCACCGCGTCGGTCTGGGGATTGGCCCGCCGGCGCGGTACCGCGTACGACAGCCTCACGGCGCTCGTTCTGGTCGGGTGCCTCGCCGCGGGAGTGATCCTGGCGAGCGACGTCTACCACTCGGGCTCGAACGTCGAACAGCTGCTCTTCGGCAGCCTGCTGCTGGTGAGCGGGGCGGACATCCGCCTCGCGATCGTCGCAGCGGCGGCGATCGCCATCGGCAACCTGGTGTTCGGGCGCCGCTGGCTCGCCACGGGTTTCGACGAGGTGGGAGGCCCGACCGCGGCCGGCGGCTGGCTCGAGGTCGTCCTGCTGGGGCTGATCGCGCTCGCGACCACGGCCGCCCTCAGCGTGATCGGCGCCCTGCTGGTGGCCGCGATCTTCGTGGCGCCCGCGGCAACCGTCCGGCTGTTCGCCAACCGGATGCTCTCCTGGCAGATCGGGAGCGTCCTGCTCGCCGCGGCGGAGGGCACCGTCGGCCTCTGGCTCTCGGTGAAGACCAATGCCCCTCCCGGCGCAACGATCGCCACGCTGAGCGGGGCGATCTTCGGCATCGCGGCGATCGCACGGGCGATCGGGGCCCGCCGGGGCACCCTCGCGCTGGCGGGCGCCCTCGTCGCGACGCTGCTCGTCGCCGGATGCGGGAGCTCTGGGTCGAGCTCGGGCAAGGTCACCGCCGTGGCGACCACGACGCAGATCGGAGACTTCGTCCGCGAGGTCGGCGGCAACGACGTGGACGTCCACCAGATCCTCGCGCCGAACACGGACCCCCATGACTACGAACCCCGGCCGAACGACGTCACCAACGCGGCCGACGCGAAGGTCGTGTTCACCAACGGGGACAACCTGGACTCGTGGATGGACAAGGTGGTCTCGGACAGCGGCAGCGACGCGAAGATGGTCGATCTCGGCGCCACGGTGCCGGTGAAGCTTCCGGGCGAGTCGAGCGGTCCCGAGGCCTCCCAGTACGACCCGCACTGGTGGCACGACCCCAGGAACGCCGAGGAGGCTGTCCATCAGATCGCGGCGCAGCTCTCCGCGATCGATCCGGCGGACAAGCAGACCTTCGAGGCCAACGCCGCCGCCTACGAGGCGAAACTGAAGCGGCTGGACAGCGGGATCATGAACTGCTTCAGCGAGGTTCCCGTGGCGGACCGCAAGCTGGTCACCGACCACGACGCGTTCAACTACTTCGCGAACCGCTATGGGATCCAGGTCGTCGGGGCCGTCATCCCATCCCAGACGACCCAGGCTCAGCCGAACGCCCAGGACCTCAGCAATCTCGCCGACCTGATTCGGAAGGAAGGCGTCAAGGCGATCTTTCCCGAGAGCTCGCTCAGCCCCAAGCTCGCCGAGACGATCGCCGCGGAGACCGGGGCGAGGGTCGGCGGGGACCTCTACGGGGACACACTCGGGCCGGGCGGCTCGAGCGGGGACACCTACGTGAAGATGGAGGCGGCGAACATGGAGGCCATGTTCGAAGCGTTCTCGCAGAGCGACACCCGGAACGACGCCGGAAGCGTCCAGTCGTCGGGTGTCTGCGGCATTCCCCTCGGAGGCTGATGATGGTCCTCGCCGCCACCAACCAACTGGCCGCCGGCTACGGACGCGTTCCGGCGATCGAGGACGTCACCTTCGCGGTCGACTCGGGCCGGCGCGTCGCGCTGCTCGGGCCGAACGGCGGCGGCAAGACGACCCTGCTTCGCGTCCTGCTCGGAGAGCTCCGGCCGATGCGGGGAACGGTCGAGGTCGACGGCAGGGCCGCGTCGGTCCCGCAGACCGAACGCTCGCGGCTCGACTTCCCCGTCTCCGCGCTCGACGTCGCCCTGATGGGCGCCCTCCCCCGCCTCCCCTGGTGGAGGCGGCCGGGGCACGGCGATCGCGAGGCCGCCCTCTCGGCGCTCGAGCGGGTCGGCGTCGCCGGGCGGGCGCAGGACACGTTCGGCGACCTCTCCGGGGGACAGCGGCAACGGGTGCTGATCGCCCGGGGCCTCGTCCAGGACGCGCGCCTGCTGCTGTTGGACGAGCCCTTCTCCGGCCTCGACGTGCCCGCCGCCCGGAGCCTCGAGGGCCTGATCGGAGAGCTCGCCGCCGAGGGGCGCGGCATCGTCATCGCCACCCACGACCTTGTCCAGGCCAAGCGCTGGGACGAGGTGCTCTGCCTCAACAGGCGGCAGATCGCCTTCGGTGACCCGGACGAGGTCCTCGACCGCGAGGTGCTGGAGGCGACCTATGCCGGGGCGATCGTCGAGATCCCGGGCAGCGACCACGTCGGGATCCTCCCGGCCCACCACCATTGATGATCGACTTCCTCACAGACCCTCTCGGACAGGAGTTCATTCGCCGCGCTCTGCTCGAGGTGGGCTTGATCTCGCTGGCCGGCGGAGCGCTGGGCTGCTGGGTGATCTTCTACGGCGTTTCGTATGCGGCGGAGTCCCTCTCCCACGCCCTCTTCCCGGGCTTGGTGATCGCCGCCCTGGCGGGCATCCCGATCCTGGTCGGCGGGATCCCGGGGATCGCGGTGGCAGCCCTCGCGATCGCCCTCGTGGGCCGGGTCCCGGGCATCGGGCGAGACACCGCGGTGGCGGTGGTGGTCACCGGGTTCTTCGGTCTCGGTGCGCTCCTGGCCCTCTCCCCCGACTCACCGCCCGGCATCCAGAACCTGCTCTTCGGGGACATCCTGGCGCCCTCCGACTCCGACCTGGTGATTGCGGCGATCCTCGCCGGGGCGGTGATGCTCAGCCTGGTTGCGATCCACTGGAGACTGCTCGCGGTCGCGTTCGACAGGACGACGGCGAGGTCGCTCGGAACGTCTCCCACGACCGCCGACATCGCGGTCCTGATCCTGCTCGCCGCGGCGGTCCTGGTCGCCGCCCAGGGCCTCGGCACGCTGCTGGCGGTGGCCGCGCTGGTCGGGCCGGCCGCGACGGCGCGGGTGTTCGCTCACCGGATCGGATCGATGATGCTCGCCGCCACTCTGCTGGGAATCGCCGCCGGCGTCAGCGGCCTCTATCTTTCCTACTACGCCGGGATCGCGGCTGGGGCCGCAATAGCCGGTTGCATCGTCACCGGTTACCTGGTGGCGATCGGCATTGCACTCTTGCTCTCGCTGAGGGACCGGCTGGTGCCGGCTACCGAGGTGACCGGGTGAAGCGCGCCGTGGGCACCTGGAGCGAGAGGGCGCTGCGCGCGCTGTCGGAGGCGGGCTTCCGGAGTGGCGGCGGCAGGCGGAAGGTCGTGGAGGTACTCGGGCACGAAGGCTGCGCTCTGACCGCGCTCGAGATCGACCGGAGGCTCCCGGATGTCGGCCGCGCGACCGTCTACCGGGCCCTCGATCAGCTCGAGGGGCTCGGACTGATCCAGCGGGTCGACGTCGGCGGCGATGCCGCGGGCTACGAGCGGCTCGATCCAGGAGGCCATCACCACCATCACATCGTCTGCGAGCAGTGCGGCCGCGTCGTCACGTTCGAGGACGACCAGCTTGAGAGGGCGATCGTCGAGCTCGCGAAGCGTCCCGACTTCACCGTGTCGAGCCACGAGGTCACACTGCGCGGCGAGTGTGCGAGCTGCGGCCAAAGGCCCGCATGAGCGACGGGGCCACGGGAGTATCTTCTGATCCATGTGCGCCGCATGCGCAATGGCTGCGATGGCTGGGGCCAGCGGAGCAAGGTCGTGGCTTCAAGCACAGCATCAGTCCTGGCTGACCGAGCGGCGGGTGAAGGCGGCGACTGCCGGCATCTTCGTTGCGGCGACCCTCGGCTCGACCGTGATGCTCAAGGGCTCGAGCCCGCCCGAGCACCATCCGGCTCCGGCGGCGTCGGTCGAGCACGTGCGGAGTCACTAGCGCCTCTCGCGAACCGGGGGTGAGCAACATGCCCTTCGCGCCCTCCATCGCGGTTCTCACCCTCGTCCAGGCGAGTCTGATCGCCGTGCCGGCGAGAGCCAAACTGCCGATCGCCGTCCGACTCGCCAGCCGTTGGTGGGCCCTGGTCCTTCCCGGCTCGATCGTCGTGGTGATCGCCGGCATCGCGCTCGAACCCGAGCTCGCCGATGGCCTCACCTACCTGGCGCTCGTGGCGGTGCCGCCGCTGGCTGCCCTCGCGTTCGCCACGACCATCCGCGGCGGACGACCGGCGCTCGCGGGGCTCGTCATCCCGCTCTTCGTAATCGCCTGCACCGTCGGGGGCCTGACCGCCCAGGCGGCGGCGGTCGCGCTCTCGGCTCTCGGGTGCGTGGCCCTCGGGACCCTGGTCGCCACGCTGGTCCCACCACGCTGGCTCAGGCTGGCGATCTACGCGATGGCGGCCATCGATACCTGCCTAGTGGCAGCCGACCTTCTCCAGAACCCGAATCAGGTCCTGAATGCGGCGGCGCCCGCGGCTGGGCTGCCGCAACTCCAGTTCGCCCAGTTCGGCTCCGCCGTGATCGGGTTCGGTGACCTCTTCATCGCCGCAGTGCTCGGGGCCCTGCTCGCCGGCAATCGCCCCCTGCAGCTGCGGACCGCTGTGCTGGTCGCCGGCCTGGCGTTGGCCTTCGATCTCCTCTTCTTCTTCGTGGCGGAACTGCCCTCGACGGTCCCGGTCGCCGCCGGACTGGCGATCCTCGAGCTCAGGGCCTCGTCTTCTCGCCGCGCTCGCTCTCGCGATCCTCGCGCCGCTGTTGCCTGAAAGCGTGGATCGACGCCGCCAGCACGACTACGACCGGGATGGCGTAGGGAACCCAGAGATACCAATGCCCCAGATGGGCAAGCGGGACCGGGAACGCCATCAGGCGACTGAGTATGCCAGCGCCCGGATCCCCTTCCTCATGCGTTCGCCTGCGAGAGCAGGAACAGCCCGAAACAGGTAAAGGCGACCATCACGGCGAGCATGAAGTACTGCGAGCGGGATGCGTTGCGGACGTTGTCGTAGACCGCGAGCGCCCGGTCATGCGCAAGCGTCAGGGCCACGACGTGGCCGACGACGAGCGCCCCGACCTGGACGTACCAGACGGTGTTCGAGCTGACGATGCCGTAGTTGATGCCGCCGCCGGCCGTCCCGAACAGGTCCGAGCCGTGGCCGAGCGGGTCGGAGAGTATGTAGGTGAACTGCGCCTGCTCCTGGTAGAGGAAGGCGCTGAAGTAGTGCGCCACCAGGTAGGCCAGTGCGATCGGGATCAGGGAGTGGGCGAACGAGCGGCCCAGTTGCTTGGCAGCGGGCGAGCCGCGCACCGTGTGCATCCCGACGACGCCCAGCCAGTAGAGGCCGGAGACGACGGCCAGCGTGATCAGCATCCAGATCGTATTGGCGACGCGGAATGAGTTGGGCAGGCTGAGGCCGGCGTCGCTGCAGCGGTCGAAGGTCCAGGTGATCGCTCCGGAGAGAACCCCTTCCTGAGCCCCGTCGAAGCTGGTCACCGCGATCGAGGTGAGCACGAGGGCGGCCGCTCCGGGCACCAGGGCCCACTGCGGAGCCCCACTCAGGAACTTCCGCCTTCCGACCTGATCGTCTCGCCCCTCGAGGGGGCCCAGCCGGGAGAACATCCCGAAGTAGGCGTTGAACGCCTCCCCGCGGCCGATCCACTCCTCCACTCCGAAGAGGGCCATACAGACGAAGGTGATCACTGTGTAGATGACCGTCGCGACGGCGACCTTGTGGGGCGTCGGCGCGATCCCCCCGCCCGCGATCAGCTCCAGCCAGACGAAGAGAAGGACCCCGAGCACCGCCGGCCAGCGGCCAAGCCACTCGGGATATCTGAACGGCGCGGGCGCGGACTGACCTGCGACCAGCCGGAAGCCGCCCGAGACCACGCGGCCGATCGCACGCCAGGGGTTGAAGGCGCGGAAGACGTCCCCGAGCAGAACGCTGAGCAGGACCAGGCCCAGCCAGAACGTGTAGAAGACGAAGATGATCGAGAAGTTGTGGGTCGGGTCCTCGATCCCCCTGAAGCCGGCGTAGAGGACCAGGAAGAGCAGGAAGACGCCGACCAGGCCGCAGACCACCTGGGTCAGCGGGTTGAGCACGGCGCGCGAGAACCAGGCCGGCAGCGGGCGCCAGTCCTCCTTCTGCAGCCGCGCCGTGGTCCAGGCGACCGAGAGCAGCGCGAAGGAGATGATCAGGACCAGCGACGCCCCCCAGGCGAAGAGCCACGCAGGTACCGGCAGGTCCTTGCGGCCGACCAGCGCGTGCGCCGAGGCGACGTCCGGGAACAGCATCATCGCGAGCGGCCCCGCCGCCACCAGCATGGCGGCGGCGAGGCCGGCCCCTCGGTCGAGCGTGAAGCGTCGGAAGGACGCCCTCATCACGGGTTGATGTGGAGCTCGGCGATCGGCCCCTCCGTGTGGTTGATGCGGTGCACTTCGACCTCGAACACCCCATCGAGCTTCGCCGGGAACGAGAAGTCGACCGGGCTCTTCGCCGCGGGCTTCTCGAACTCATATCCGTGGACGTGGACCGCCTCCTCGGGCGCCGCCAGGATGACGTGCAGCTGGACCTGATCGCCCTTGTTGTAGGTCAGCGTCTTCACGCCGCCGACGGGGTTGCCGCTCGAATCGACGTGCAGCGTCTGCACGCCCTTGGCGGTGTCGCTGCTCTTGTCACTGTTGTTGCTCTTCAGCACGACGAAGACGACGATCGCCGCGACGACCACCGCCGCGATCAGGCCGAGCCGTGCAGCCCTCGATTGCATCTGAGAAACCTCCTTGAGTTTGCGCACGGTGCCGTCGCTGCCTAAACGAAGGCGAAACGCGCGCGGACCGGTACCTGACTAGGCAGGCGCCGGTGGAGGTGGCCGCCGCGCCAGGCCGAAGGCCAGCGGCGTCGAAGGCAGGCGGAGTCCGCGAGCCGGAAGGGCCCTGCCGCGGGATGAGGGCGCGCGGGAGCGCTGTGGCCGCTCCGCGTGGACCACTGCGATGACGTGCTCGACCCGCTCGAGGATGTGGGCGAGCAGCGCCGACAGGGCGCCGATGGCGAGTGCGAGCGGAATCGCGATCCAGCCGGCGTTGGCGAGGGCGGCGGCGGCGCCCGTCGGATGGCCGGCAACGATCAGTCCCTCGAGGGACTCCTGGCCCAGATAGATGGCGAGTAGGGCTCCCGCGAAGACCGCGATGCGCCGGGCAAGCGGAGCCCTGGCGGCTGATTCCCCCTCGGTGCCGCGGATCAAGGTGGCCAGAGCTGCCGCGAGGATCAGGACCGCCATCGGGGCGAGGAGCTCCGACATGTAGCGGTGTCCCTGGTGGGCCAGCTCCGCCGACGAGGACCCCCCGAAGGCAATCAGATAGCGCAGTTGGTGGAGAGCGAAGGCGCCGAGCGCCAGGATCGCCGCCAGCCGGACCCTATGAGCCGTGCGCATAGCCAATCTCACGGGTCAAGAATCCTACTTGGAGGACTTCTGCTTGGTAGTCGTCACCTGCGGCGGGGATGGCGCCGGCTGGGACTGCGTCTGCGTTGTCGCACCACCCGAGAGGGATGGCTCGTCGATCGTGTTGCGGGAGCTCAGGAACAGGAAGAGGATGATGACCGCGATCCCGAGCACGATCCCGAGCACGATCCCGATCGCGCGGTCCCCCGGCCGCCAGAAGCGCCGGCGCACTTCGGCGCGCCCGTTCAGCTGACCCCGTCGAGCAGCCGCCAGTTGGCGACGAAGGCGGCCTCGGCCGCCTCGACAAGGGCGTCCTCGTCCTCCGGCGTCATCGCCTCCTCGATCAGCCGGCGAGACTCCTCGGCATGGGTGTGGTCGGACTCCTCGTGCACCCGAAAGTACTCTCCGCCGGGGCCGCCGTTGATGCCGTAGAAGCGCGTCAGCCCGTCCCGCTTGACACGTGAGATCTCCGGCTGCCCGCTCTCGATCGCGTAGAGGCGGGCGAGCTGGGCGAGATAGCCGTCATGCGCGGTCCAGTCGCTCACGCACTCGGCGGTCTCGGGGGTGGGCTCGGCGCCGATCTCGCCGCCCGCGGCCTCGACGAAGTCGTCCCAGAGCCCGACATGAGCCTCCTCCTCCTCGGCATGAGCGGCGATCTCGTCGCGGCGTCGCTCCGGAGCGGTCTCGGCCGTCTGACGGCAGAGGCGGGCGAGGGCCTCAGTCGCGTGGCGGTACTGCCCTGCGTAGCGGGCGAGCTGATCGCGGCTGAGCTCGCCGGCCGACCAGCGCACGTAGAAGGGGTGCTCCAGCACGTTGTGCCTGGCCCGGCTCTCCTCGATCCGCTCCCAAACAGCTCCGCTCACGCAAACCACTCCTTTGATCAATTTCATTAGTCGGGTTGCGCCTTGCGGCGCACCCTCTCATTACGCGCGCAGCATACCCTCCGCTGCCTGCGACCCCCACGCCCCGATATCGCCGTACCCCCCATCCCGCCCGGGCTCGACTGGGTCGGCGAGCCCGTGGATTCGATCGACCGGCTGGTGGCCGCACACCCGGTGCTCGTGCATTTCTTCGACTTCGCGCAGCTCAATTCGGTCCGCACCCTGCCCTACCTCCGCGCCTGGCACGGGCGCTACAGCGGCGACGGGCTCTCCCTGATCGGCGTCCACTCACCGCGCTTCCCGTTCACCCAGGATCCGGCCGCCGTGGCCGCCGCGGCTGAGCGATTGGGAATCGACTGGCAGGTGGCCGTCGATCCCGAATTCGCGCTCTGGCGGATCTACGAGCCCCACGGCTGGCCGGCCCTCTTCCTCTGGGGACGGGGCGGCGCGCTGCGCTGGTACCACCTCGGCGAAGGGGAATACGCGGGTACGGAAGAGGCCATCCGCGAAGCACTCTCGGAGACCGACGGCGATCACGACTGGCCGCCGCTGCTCAAATCGATCAGGCCCTCGGACAGGCCGAATGTGAAGGTCATCGCGCCCACCCCCGAGCTGTACCCCGGCGGATCGACCGAGGAGCCCTGGCCCAGGAGCGAAAGCGATCGAACGCTCGAGCTTGACTACGAGGCGGGCGGCGCCTATGCCGCGACTGACGGCGATGGAGAGATCGCGATCCGCCTGGACGGTGAGCCCCTCGATCCGACCCGGGTCACGCATCCGGGCCTTCAGGAGCTGGCGTCACACGAGCGCACGGAGCGCCACACGCTCACGCTCGAACCCTCCCCTGGCCTCCTGATCTACTCGATCCAGTTCGCGGCGGGCGTACCATGAGCCGCGTCGGGACAGCCTTTCGGTCCCGCTCGAGAGTCCTGCGAGTTCTAGGCGCCTGAGCCGGCGAGCTCCTTGCGGATCTCGCCGGGGAGCATGAAGCGCACGTCCTCGTCGACGGTCCTGAGCTCGGAGACGTCATCGGCGCCGCGTTCCCGGAAGAAGGTGACCAGCCGCTCGACCAGCTCCTCCGGTGCGCTCGCGCCCGAGGTGATGCCAACCGTCTCGACGCCCTCGAGCCAGGCCTCGTCGACCTGGAGATGGTTGTCGATCAGGTACGAGTCGGCTCCGTGCTCGCGCGCGACCTCGACCAGCCGGTTCGAATTCGACGAGTTCGTCGATCCGATCACGAGGACGAGATCGGACTCGCGGGCCAGTGCCTTGACGGCGTGCTGGCGGTTGGTCGTCGCATAGCAAATGTCGTCGGTCTTGGGCCCGACCGCGCTCGGGAACTTCTCGAGCAGCCGGGCGATGATCGAGCTGGTCTCATCGACCGAGAGGGTGGTTTGGGTGATGTAGGCGATCCGGTCCGGATCGTCGACCTCGAGGTCATCGACGTCGGCCTCGGTCTGGACCAGGATCGTCTGCTCCGGGGCCTCGCCGGTGGTCCCCTCGACCTCCTCGTGGCCTTCGTGGCCGATCAGCACGATCGTGTAGCCCTCCTTGGCGAACTTCCGAGCCTCCACGTGGACTTTCGTGACCAGCGGGCAGGTCGCGTCGATCGTGCGGAGCCGCCGCTTGGCGGCGTTCTCGTGGACGCTCGGGGCGACGCCGTGCGCGGAGAAGACCACCATCTCGCCCTCCGGCACCTCCGTCTCCTGATCGACGAAGATCGCACCACGCTTCTCGAGCTCCTGGACGACGTGCTTGTTGTGCACGATCTCCTTGCGGACGTAGACCGGTTCGCCGTACAGATCGAGCGCATGCTCGACCGCTTGCACGGCCCGATCGACGCCCGCGCAGTAGCCGCGGGGCGCCGCGAGCAGGACCTTCGTTAGGCGAGGGCCCGAAGGAGCAACCTGTCTTGCGTCGGGGTTTTCGGAGGTGGAATGCACGTCCGCGGCAAGGGTAGCGGCCGCGCTCGTGCGCGAAGGGGGCTAGGCTTGCGGCGGCATGGCACAGGGGCACATGGAAAGACTGACCTCGATCGATGCGTCGTTTCTGACGAACGAGACGTCGAACGCGCACATGCACGTGGGCGCGATCCTGATCTTCGAGGGCCCGCCGCCCGCCTACAACGACTTCCTGGACCATGTCCGCAGTCGGCTGCACCTGGTGCCGCGCTTCCGCCAGAAGCTCGCCTTCCCACCGGTCGAAACCGGCAGGCCGTTCTGGGTGGACGACCCCAATTTCAACCTCGCCTACCACGTCCGCCATTCCGCCCTCCCCGCCCCGGGCTCCGAGGAGCAGCTGCGCAACATCGCGGGCCGGCTCTTCTCGCAGGGGCTCGACCGCTCCAAGCCGCTCTGGGAGCTCTGGCTGATCCAGGGACTCGAGCGGAACCGCTTCGCCATCGTCACCAAGACGCACCATGCGCTCGTCGACGGCGTCGCTGGAATTGACCTGGCCACCGTGCTCTTCGATCTGAAGCCGGTGCCGGAGCCGATCGAGCCCGACCGCGACTGGGTACCGCAGCCTTCGCCGTCCTCCGCGGAGCTCGCCGCCCGCGGGCTGGCAGAACTCAGTGAAAGCCCGTTCAAGCTGGGCCGCCGAGTTCTCCGCGCCGCAACCCACCCGAGGCGGACCGCCGACAGGGTGGCCGAGGCCGGCGAGGCACTGGCGGAGGTCGCCTGGAACTTCACCAATCCCGCGCCCGACCTCCCGCTGAATACGGAGATCGGCTCCCACCGTCGCTTCGCCTGGAGCCGGGCGGAGCTCGCCGACTACAAGAAGATCAAGGACGCCCTGGGGGGCACGGTCAACGACGTCGTCCTCACCGTGGTCAGTGGAGCGCTGCGCAGCTGGCTGCGCAGTCGCGGGATCAAGACCGAGGGCCTCGAGCTCCGCGCGCTGGTACCCGTCTCGATCCGGGCCGAGGACGACCACGGGCAGCTGGGCAACCGGATCGCGGCGATGCGAGGGCCGCTGCCGGTCTACATCGAGGACCCGGTTAAGCGGCTGGACGCCGTGAAGCAAGCGATGACTGGTCTGAAGGAGTCGAAGCAGGCCCTCGGCGCCGAGGTGATCTCACGCTTCAACGACTTCGCTCCGCCGACGCTGCTCGCCCAGGCCTCGCGCATCAACTTCTCGACCCGGCTCTTCAACATGATCGTCACCAACGTCCCGGGCCCGCAGAACCCGCTGTACGTGCTCGGGCGTGAGCTAGAGGACGTCTTCCCGGTCGCGTTCCTGCCGGAGAACCACGCCCTCGCGATCGCGATCATGAGCTACAACGGCGGCATCGACTTCGGCCTGTTGGGCGACTACGACGCGATGGAGGACATCGAGATGCTCGCCACCGGCCTGACCGAGTCGCTCAACGACCTGCGCTCCGCCGCCGAGGCTGCCGAGGCCCGCTCGCAGGCGGACCTGGCCGCCCGCGCCGACCTGCCCGGCTAGTTCCGCCGGGCGATTTCCCTGGCTTTCATCGGCCGCCCGGCAGGAGCGTCTGGACCGTCTGGACGAGCGACCCGATGACCCCCTGGGTGGAGCCGCTCGATCCGCCGCCACCGCTCGATCCGCCGCCACCGCTCGATCCGCCGCCACCGCTCGATCCGCCGCCACCGCTCGATCCGCCGCCACCGCTCGATCCGCCGCCTCCGGTAGAGCCGCCGCCTCCGGTAGAGCCGCCCCCTCCGGTAGAGCCGCCCCCTCCGGTAGAGCCGCCCCCTCCGGTGGATCCTCCGCTTCCGCCCCCTCCGCCGCTTGCGGGTCCACCAGCGCCTCCATTCCCACCTCCGCCACCGTTCCCAGTGACCGAATTGGATGGCAAGTCGGGACGGGCGCCAGGGTGGTTCGCATCCGGACCGCCGACAGACGTCGTAGGAGTGAGCGGGGGTGAATGCGGGCTTGTCTTCGGCGCCGCGGCTCGGTCTTGCTGCCCCGCCTTCTCCGCCCGTGCCGCCTCCCGCGGGCTCGCCGGCTCCCGGCGGACGGCCGCCGGAGCGGCCGGTTCATTGAACTCCGCCAGATATCCCCGGGAGACCGACGAGCCGCGGTCCACGGTGGGTACCCCACCGGTCAGAACCAGATCCCCACTGGAGAACACGCCGACCAGGAGCAGGAAAGCCAGTGACGCGAGGGCAAGGCCGCCCCGAAGCGAGCCCGAGCCGACTGGCACCCGCAGCATCCTCCATCCGTCGGCGGGCGCAACCCGAGCGATCAGGCGCCCGACCGGGCCAGGCGGGTGCTCCGAGTAGAGCTCCGCCGAGAGCTTCTCCTTCAGTTCGGGGCTCGGCGGGTGACCCTGCTCGATGCGTGCGATCGTGGCCGGACTGGTCTGCAGTCTCGCCGCAAGGTCCTTTCGGCTCAGGCCCAACCTCGCGCGCTGGTCAGAGACGAGATTCCCGTAGACCCGCCCGCCTTCGGTGACCCCTTTCCTGATCGTGGGGTCGAATCGGCGCCTCCGCGTTTTCGTCTGCTCAGTTTGGCTCATCTCTACCCCCGTCTCGTTGCGCTCCAGGGTCCTCCGTTTAGGCTTCCTACCCGATTTGACGAAAATTAAGTATGCGGAATGATCCTAGACCAAAACGAGCCCGGCGGCGCCGGTACTTCAGACCTTCGCGTCGGGCTTGCCCGGGGCCGCTTCGCGGTTGCCCGCCTTGTCGACCGCGATCGAGAAGAACCTGTAGCGGCGCCCGCGCTTGGCGTGGAAGCGGAGCTGGTCCTTGCTCGTCTTGCCGATCCGGTGGTACGGCTTCCCGTTCGCCGAGGCGAACACGACGACCTTCTTCACGCCGCTGACCGGGAGCTTCACGCAGCTGCCCGCGGCGGTGTCCTTGCGCTTGATCTTGAGGGTGATGATCTTCCCCCGGGCGCTGGCGGGGGTGGCTCGTCGGCTTCGCGCTCTCTTCGCCGTTGCGATCCTCGAACTCGGCGGGTCGATGTCCCGGTTGAGCACGGCGCCAACGGCCTGGTCGGCTCTGATCACCCCCCAGCCGATGCCGCCGCCGTATGAACCGCAATGGCTCGCGGTCTGCTTGATCAGGTGCACGACCTTGGTGTTGGCCATGCTCGGCCTCACCGAGCGAATCAGCGCCGCCACCCCGGCTACCTGAGGAGTCGCCATGCTGGTCCCGACCAGGTAGGCGAAACGATTGTCGCCGTCGACGGAGGTGCGGCACCCGCATGGGTCCCCAGCCCACTCAGCCCCCAGGCCGAGATCCGCATCGGTTGAGTTCCCTGGCCAGGTCGAGAGGATGCCCTGCTGGCCGCCGCTGACTGAATTCGTGGCGGAACCGTAGGCGGCGACGGAAACCCGGGTCGTCTGCTCGGCGAATGACGAGCGCGCGCCGTCGTACCTGGCTGATGTGACGACCAACCCGCGGTCGAAACCGGCGCTCGGGCCCGTGCCCAGCGGCTGCAACCACTCCTCGGGATAGACGCAATCGTCATGAATCAGGTCGCTGCAGAGGCCGCTTGAAGTCGGGCTGTTGTCGCCCGCCGCCACCAACACGGCGTTGCGTGACTGGGCATAGCTCAGCGCCGGGACGATTGTGGCGTCACAAGCGCCGAGGCTCATGCTGATCACGTCGCTGTTGCGGTTCGCGGCGGCCGTGATCCCATCCGCAACATCCGAGCAGAGCCCGCCGATCTTCGCGATGTAGAGGCCGCAGTGGAAGCCGATCGAGGCAATGCCCACGCCATTGTCCGAATCGCCGCAGGCAAGGCCAGCCGTGTGGGTGCCGTGTCCATTGGTGTCGGTGGTGGGCGAGCTGCCGGGTCCGAACGACGAGGCGCCGACGATGCGACCGGCGAGATCGGGGTTCGTCCCGTCGGCGCCGCTGTCGATGACCGCCACCTCGGCACCGGTGCCCTTCGAGAGGTCCCACGCCCGTGGCCCCCCCTCGCGCACCACGTTCCAGTCTCCGATGTCCTGGTTCGGAGCGTGGACATCCGGGTGAGTGACGGCGAAGTCGTTGGGTGCGTACCGAAGCTGGACCAGCGGGTCTGGACCGACGGAATCGACCCTCGGGTCGCCTGCCAGTCTCGTGCGCAGCGCCGGCAGCCCACCGGGCCCGAGCTCGACACCGAGCTCGCCGATCTCCGGAATCGCGGATTCCACCTGCAAGTCGTTGCGCTCGGCGATCCGATCGAGAAGCTCGCGCGAGTCGGCTCGCAGATCGTGCCAGCGCGCCCGCGCCGCCCGGCTCCGGCCGGTCGGCAGCTCGGGGGTGGACACCATCACCACGGCACGCCCGCTCTGCGGCGAGTCGCCCGAGCCGGGAGGCTCGGCCTGCGCGGCCCCAGCCCCCGCGACTGCCAGCGCGGCCATTGCGGCGAGGGTGGGTAGCGCCTGCCTCATCCCGCTCATCTCAACAACCCTAGGTAGCGATGGGTGCGGCGCGTCGCGATCATCCTCGACCCCGTCTGCAGGTGCGACCCGTTTAATGGTGCTGTGTCACTCGGCGTTCAACTCGGGCTCGTGCTCGCCGTCGCCACGGCCCTCGCCTCGATCGTCGGCTTCCTCTACAAGCACCGCGGCGCCGTGGAGAGCCCCATCGTCGACTGGCGCCGGCCCCTGTGGAGCTCGGTTGTCCTGTTCCGCTCTCGCTGGTACACCCTCGGGGTCTTGATCGCCACGGCCGGCTGGGGCCTGCACGTCGGAGCGCTGTCACTGGCTCCGATCTCGCTGGTCCAGGCGACGATCGCCGGGGGACTGGTGCTCCTCACCGTCGTCGCCGACCGCTTTTTCGCCCACCGAGTGACCCGCCGGGAATGGATCGGCGTGGCGCTGGCGGCGGCCGGACTGGCCTTCCTCGCCGCGACCATCGACGGGGACGCCGACTCGGCCTACTCGAGCTACGACGCCGGCACGCTGGCGGCGTTCGTCGCCAGCGTCGGCACACTCGGCATCGTCGTGGCCGCCCTCGGGCGCGACAGGGCCCGGGCGGGCGTGCTGCTGGGGGCCGGGGCGGGCCTCCTCTGGGCCGCCTCCGACACCTCGATCAAGGCGCTCAGCGACCATCTCGGCGAGGACGGCGCAGCCGCGATCGTGTTCAGCCCGCTCGCTGCCGTGATCCTCGCCGCCTCGCTGATCGGCCTGCTGGTCTCGGCTCGAAGCCTGCAGATCGGCCCCGTCGTGTCGGTGATCGCGGTGACGAGCGTCGCGGCCAACGCCCTGACCATCGCTGCGGGCCCGCTGGTCTTCTCCGAGCCGTTTCCCGACCACGCGCTCGGTGTGATCGTCCGGGTACTCGCCTTCGCGCTGGTGATCAGCGCCGCGGCGTTGACGCCGCCTCCACTCGAGGCGGATGCACGGCTTCCCGGCTAGGTGACGGAAGTCTGCGCGCGCTGGCGGCGCGTCAGCGCGTCGAGCGTCACGGCGGCGAGCAGGACGC
>CAWJDA010000007.1:0-92099 GCA_963841525.1 uncultured Solirubrobacterales bacterium
GCACCGGAGACCCGGCCTGAGAAAGACGAAAGGGCCGGATCTCCGGGCCTTTCTGAGTAGCGGGGGCGGGATTCGAACCCGCGACCTTCGGGTTATGAGAAGCCTTGGAAGCCGTTCGCTGGGGTCATGCCAAGCGACGCCAGGCACGCTGAGATGATCTGAGATCGGCTGAGCTTCTCTCAGTTCGGTACCACGGCTGGTACCACCGGAAGCCCATACCAGGCAGGAGGCGGTCGGCGAGAAGCTGTCCGCCGCGTCGATTGCCGACGGCTGAGAGGCTCAGCGGGCTCCCAGATCGACGACGCTCGAGAGGACTTCCATTAGGGACGGCCCACTGCGCTGCTCGAACTCGTAGGAGGCGCGCCGGATCGGATGATCGGACGCGATCACACGCGCGAGGTCAATTGGAGTGCCGCCGATCACCGCGTCGCAGTCAGTCGCGTTGATCGTCTGCTCGAGCTCGCGCAGCTGCTCGTGCGAGTACCCCATCGCGGGCAGGACCGGTCCGATGTGCGGGAAGCGGCGGTAGGTCTCCGCGATCGATCCGACTGCGAAGGGCCGTGGGTCGATCTGGGTTCCGACGCCCGCCTGCCGTGCGGCGACCGTCCCGGCGCCGAAGCTCATCCCGCCGTGGGTGATGCTGGGGCCGTCCTCGACCACCAGCACGGTCTTTCCGGCGAGCGAGGGACCTTCCGCCAGCGACACTGGGGAAGCGGCCTCGATCACGGCGGCGTCGGGATTCGCCAGGGCGATGTCGTCGAGCACCCGGCGGACCTGATCGCCGGTGGCGCTGTCGACCTTGTTGACGATGACGACGTCCGCCATTCGCAGGTTCACCTCGCCCGGGTGATAGTTGAGCTCGTCTCCCGCCCGGAGGGGATCGGCGACGACCAGCAGCAGATCGGGCCGGATGAAGGGCAGATCGTTATTGCCGCCGTCCCAGATGATCACCTCCGCCTCCCTCTCGGCTCGAGCGAGGATCTCACGGTAATCGACGCCGGCGTAGACGACGATCCCCATCTCCACCGGTCGCTCGTACTCCTCGCGCTCCTCGACCGTCGGGTCCGATTGGTCGATGTCGGCCAGGCTGGCGAAGCGCTGAACGGCGATCCGATCAAGGTCGTGGTACGGCATCGGATGCCGCAGCAGAGCAACCTGGAGCCCGGCCTCGAGCAGGATGCGGCCGATCTCTCGGCTCGTCTGGCTCTTGCCGGCGCCCGTCCGCACTGCACAGACGGCGATCACCGGCTTCTTGCTCTCGAGCATCGTCGACCGCGGACCGAGCAACGTGAAGTCCGCGCCCGCTGCCGCGGAGATCGCCGCCCTCCGCATCACCTCGGTGTAGGAGACGTCCGAGTACGCGAATACGACCTCGTCCACCCGGCCCTCGGCAATCAGCCGCGGCAGCTCTTCTTCGGCGAGGATCGGGATTCCGCGCGGGTAGCGGGGACCAGCCAGAGAGGGTGGATAGGTGCGTCCCTCGATCCCCGGGATCTGAGTTGCGGTGAAGGCGATCACCTCCACCTCCGGGTTGTCCCGGAAGACCACGTTGAAATCGTGGAAGTCGCGCCCTCCCGCGCCCATCAGGATCACCCTCCGCGGCACGGACACACGATAGAACCCTCCTGTGTCAAGCGAACTCGTTGTCGTGGCACTCGGCGGGAACGCCCTCCTCCGCCGTGGCGAGCAGGCGGACTCGTCGACGCAGCGGCGGAACGTCGCGGCGGCAGTCGCCGCGGTGGCGGAGGTCGCGCGCACGCACGACGTGGTCGTCACTCATGGCAATGGCCCCCAGGTCGGCCTGCTGGCGCTGCAGAGTGAGGCCTACCGGGAGGTCCCGCCGTATCCCCTCGATGTCCTCGGGGCGGAGAGCGAGGGGATGATCGGCTACCTGCTCGAGCAAGGCCTGGACAACGCGCTCGGCGGGAGGCCCGTCGCCACGCTGCTCACGCAGGTGCTCGTCGACCGCGACGACCCCGCCTTCCGCCGGCCGACGAAACCGATCGGCCCGCAGTACGAGCGCAGAGAAGCGGAGCGCCTGCGCGCCGAGCGGGGCTGGGCGATCGCACCGGACGGCGAGGGCTATCGTCGGGTCGTCTCGTCACCTGAGCCCCGCGGCATCGTGGAGCTGGCGACGATCCGGTTGCTGCTCGAAGCGGGCGTCCTAGTGGTGTGCGTGGGGGGAGGCGGGATTCCCGTAGTCCGCGATGACGAGGGACGGCTGGCGGGAGTGGAGGCCGTGATCGACAAGGATCTCTCCGCGGCGCTGCTCGCCTCCGAGCTCGCGGCCGACGCGCTGCTCCTGCTCACGGACGTCTCCGCCGTCGCGACGGGCTGGGGCACGCCTGAGGCGAAGCCGCTGGGCGAGTCCTCGGCCGCTGAGTTACGGGGGATGGCCTGGGACCCTGGCTCGATCGGGCCCAAGGTCGAGGCCGCCTGCCGATTCGCCGAGACGCGCGGGAACCCGGCCGCGATCGGCGCCCTCGAGGACGCAGCCGCGATCCTGCGAGGCGAGTGCGGGACTCAAGTGACGTCCCGAGCAAAGGGGTAGCTTCGCGAGCAGCCCGATCTGAAGCTTCAACCAGAAAGAGCGGTGTAGGCACCCCGAACAACACCAAAGGCCCTCTTTCGAGGGCCTTTGGCTAGTAGCGGGGGCGGGATTCGAACCCGCGACCTTCGGGTTATGAGAGCCCCGGGGCCTTTCCTCCGCTGTTCTCAGGCGTGCTTAGGCAGCTGGGATCAGCTGAGATCAGCTGAGTTTCGCTCAGTTCGGTACCACGGCTGGTACCACGAAGAGCCATCCCACTCGCGCTTCTCGTCCGGGTGGCCAGTTCTCGAAACGCCCTGTCGCTAGGCCACCAGCCTAAGAACCTGGTGATCACCTCCTCGCGAAAGGAGCATCGGGGCTCGGCCCGGACAACTGCGCTCTCAGGAGCAGCCATCCACTGGATCGAGTAACAACCGATGCGATGGAGCGGAACGCAATAGGACCGAGCCCGGGGCACACGGTCGAGCAGGAGGATCGGCACGCGAGCTGGCTCGAGCTCTTTTTCGACCTCGTCTTCGTCCTCGCCGTCACCCAAGTAGCCGATGCACTCGATCACGACCTCTCGCCCGCGGGCTTCCTGCATTTCGTACTGGTCTTTCTTCCACTCTGGTGGGGCTGGGTCGGTTTCAGCTTCTACGTCAGCCGCTTTCCTCGCGAAGACAACATCGTCCGCCTGCTGATGCTGGCAGCGATGCTCGCCGTCGCGGCGCTCTCCACAAACGTCGAGGGCGCCTTCAACGGCGAGACCGCGGTTGGATTTGCCCTCTCCTACGCCGGTCTCCGCGCCTGCCTCGTCGCGCTCTATGTCCATACGAGATGGCGGGAGCCGGCGGCGCGGGAACTGGTCGACTTCTATATCGCTGGGTTCGGCCTCGGGGTCGTGCTTTGGCTGGTCTCGGCCGGCGTGCCCGAGCCGGCCCGCTACGCCCTGTGGGCCGCAGGGTTCCTGGTTGAGGCTGCGACTCCCGCTCTTGCCGGCGGGCGCATGAAGCGCGCGCCAGGAATCCACCCCTCGCATCTTCCCGAGCGCTTCGGGTTGTTCGTGATCATCGTCCTTGGCGAGTCCGTCGCAGCGGTTGGCCTCGGCCTCGCCGATCTCGAGTCGAGCGTGACGATCAGTCTCAGCGCGGTCGGCTGCTTCGTATTGGCGGCCGCCGTGTGGTGGGAGTACTTTGACTTCGGATACAGGTCGGCGCGTCGCGGTCTCGCGTCGAGCGCGCATCGCGGCGCCTACGCACGCGATGCCTACTCCTACGGCCATTTCCCGGTGGTCATCGGCCTCGCGGCAGCTAGCGTCGGCGCCGAGCAGCTCATCGCTCACAGCGGCGACACAACGCTTTCTGCGGAGGTGCGCTGGGCGCTTGCCGGCGGGTTGGCCGTCTACCTGCTCGGGAACGCGGGGATGCAAGTGGCGATGGCCCGCACGACAGGTGCTCCGGTGCCGCACCTGGTGATCGCGACCATCGCGCTGACGCTGGTGCTCGCGGCTGTGGGCGGGGCCTTCGCGCCGCTGCTGTTTCTCGCGCTGATCGTCGCCCTGGTCGTCGGCCAACTTGCGCTCGATCTCCAAGGCGAGCGCCGGGCCGGTCGGGTCCGGCCGGGGGCTAGCGGGGCGATTTGACCACGACTACTCGCTAAGGCACCTTGAACGCTGTGATAGTGCCGGACAGCGCTCGGCAGAAGCCCCTCGAATAGCGGGGCCCGATTCATTCCGGTCGTGAAAGTAAGACGGCTGCCCTCTCGATGAGAAGCGGTGCATTGCGCGGCTGGCGAGTCGGGCTGGGAATGGCGGACGCCGGGCTCTTGCTGCCTGAGCCCGGCGCCTTGTGATCTCAGCCGATCAGATGGAAGATGAAATCGAACTCCGTTCCCGCCGGGTTGCGGTACTTGAGCTCCATCTCGCCACGGGCGCTCCGGTACGCGCCCGTGCCTCCGGTGATGGCGAGGACAGTGTCACCCGTGTCGGAGAAGGGGCCCTCGACCGTAATCTGCCCGGACGGTAGGAACGTGGTCCACGCGCATTCCCAGGACTTGCCCACGACAGTGCGGACGCAGGATCCCTGGTCAGTACCGACCTTGTGCGCGTCGGCCGCGTTGTAGACGTCGTTCGCGAACGTGAGGATGTTGCCGGCTATGTCTGTCGTCGAGTCTCCGTTGGTAACGGCATCGGTGGTCGCATGTTCGACCACCGCGATCTTGTGACCCCCGGCGTGATGACCGTTGCCGTGGCCAACGCTGGTGTTCACCGCGACCACGAACACGGCGGCGGACCCCAATAGCGCGAGTGCGATTACACGCTTCATCTCTACCTCCTTGTCACTTGAGCCGGCAAGAGCCATGCCCTAGCGAGTACGGCATACCCATTCACGCCGGCTCTGCTTGGCCGCGATGGCGGCGTTGGAAACCATAGGCCGATGACCTCTGCTTTGAACATGAGACGGGGAAGCCGAGCTCGTGCGTCTCCAACAGGTCGAATTCCGGCCGGATTCATTCCTCGCTGCGACCGACCGAGGATTCGAGGCGGTCAGCCGTAGCGGTCCGGTCCGGCGCGCTCGAGTTCGATCCGAATCAAGACGCGCCGTTCGCGTTCCATGCGCGCGCGGTAATCGTTCCAGTCGGGGTTCTCATCGGGAAAGCGCTTGTAATAGTCGATCAGCGGATCCATTGCCTCCGGCAACGAGAGCACCTCGGCGAGCCCCTCGACGAAAAGCCACTGCCCGAAGAACCGCTCCGTGAAGACGCAGGCCTGGGCCCTGGGATCGCGACGAAGGTTGGCGACCTTATAGGCCGTCTCCCTGCTGGAGATGATCGCCCGACCCTCCCCGTCAACGTTCAAAAGGACAGGGCTCTGTTGGATGCGATCGCCCGTCCCCCGCGTCGCGAGGACGGCGCGACGGTGCTCGCGGAGAAAGGACCGCGCCTCGTCCAGATCCACGATCCAAGACTCTAGCCCCGGCCCGACAACGAAGCCTGTGCGGCCGCCATCGCCTTCCCATCAAGCGCGAGAGGCCGGAGGCGCCAGAGAGGTGAAGTCGCCGCTTCGAGCGAACGGGCTTCTTGTCAGTCGCTGGGCATACGAAAGGCCCGGGTTTCCGGGCCTTTCGTGAGGTAGCGGGGGCGGGATTCGAACCCGCGACCTTCGGGTTATGAGATGCCGTGAAGCCGTTCGCTGGGCTCATGCTGAGCGACGCTGGGCACGCTGAGGTGAGCTGAGATCAGCTCAGTTTCTCTCAGTTCGGTACCACGGCTGGTACCCCGCATGTCGCGGCGCGGACTGGTACGCGGCCGGGCGGAAACGCTCACCTTGGCGGCGGAACCGCGACTTAGGCGATGGCTGCTTCTGCGGCGCTGATGCATTCAACGGCCCTGAAGCGATCCACCGACGGCCACTGCGTTGCGACCCGAGCGGTGAGGGCGGGATCAGTAGATGCGCAGCTTGTCGAGGAGCGCAAATCGGTCGTCGATTGTTTCGAGCAGATCCTTGTTGTGAAAGATCATCTTGCTGCGCATGTAGACGCGAAGCCACTGCTTGTAGATATGGAGCTCATAGCGGTCGAGCATCTCGCTGAGCGTCAGGTCTTCACGCTGAGCGATCAATCCCGCCAAGAACATCGCGCACTCGAAACCGAGTGAGATCGATTGGAAATACGGAGAACCGATTGCCGAATCGCCGGCCAGGAACACGGGCGAACTGGAGAAGGGGTGATCATCGGGGCCCGTCTTGCGCCATTCGCGGTTGGTCGCGTTACGCGCTCGATACACGTTGAGCGGGATCCGGACTATCGCCAGGTCGCCGACCAGCTCGCCGTTGGTTTCCTGCTTGATCTTTTCGATGAACCGGTCCATCGACTCCGCGACCGCGGGAAAGTTGCTGCGAAGCCACTCGCCGTCGAAATGTGACGGCATCGCCTCGTACTCGTCAGCGGTGATGTGGACGATTCCTGTCACGTGGGTGACGCTGCCGTCGTAGTAGGTGCGGTGGACGAACGGGATGAACTTGTATTGAGGGTTTTCGGCGTTCTTGTAGTACTTGCAGTACTCGTTGCAGTCGTAAGTCTGGCCGTACAGGAAGGTGATCACCAGCGCGTGTTCGAGCGCGATGTTCAGCGTGTTCGCGCCTTCAACCACGACCTCGTCGCTGGAGCCCGGCGCCAGGTGATCTCGTAGCAGCGACATGCTGCCCGTGCAGTCGACCAAGAGGTCACCCGCCTCGAGCATCGCGATCGCGTCCTGCGCGGTTACGTCGGCCTCGGTGCGCTGCACCGCGCTCGACCCGTTCGAGTCGATCAAATCGCTGAGGGTGCGCTCGATGGCGTTGAGCGGACAGAACCCCTGTGTCCACTCGCGAAGATTCGCCATCAGCTCGCCGGAGGCGGACCGTCGGAGCGCGAGGCCCTCGTGCAGCTCTTCCGGATCGAAGACTGCGGCGACGGTGTCTCCGTCGATGTAGTCGGCGCTGTAGCTCTCGACTGAATCCGCCACGAGATAAGGCGCGAGTTGGACCATCCGGGTGCGCGTGTACTCGCGGCGCTTCTCATAGAGGCTCATCGGAAAGCCCTCCATCGACTGCAGCAACGCCGTCAACATGAGTCCAACGGGCCCTGCGCCGATGACATGGACTCGGCCACCGGAAGGGATGGGCTCGTCAAGGAGCGCAGAAGCGGGGGTCATTCAGTGGCCGGCGAGCCCTTCTCCGCCGCCTAGTGTCGGACCGTCCGCGATGAGGCGAGAAATTGGGCGAGCGATCGACGGGCTCATCGCGCCTTGAGGCTACCCGTTGCAGCGAGTGATCGAGCGGCCAGTCCAAGGGTGCTTCTTTCCAAGCAAAGCAGCGATCTGACCGGCTGGACAGCCCCGAACGCTTGGTACCCCGCTGCTACCTCAGGTGGCCCATGGACGCTCCCACCACAAAGCAAGCCCTTGCCCATGACGATCCCGCCAACGAAGAGTGGGGCTGTGCAGCCCTTTCGAAACACCAAGGGCCCTCTTTCGAGGGCCCTTGGCTAGTAGCGGGGGCGGGATTCGAACCCGCGACCTTCGGGTTATGAGCCCGACGAGCTACCAGACTGCTCCACCCCGCGTCGGTACTGGCGAGTTTACCGCGTGCCTGGCTGTTCGTAAACGGCGCCCAACCGACCGACTTGCATGCTAAATTTTCGCACCACAATTGACCTGCTTAATCGCTGGCCCACGGATGGCCGGCGACCGGGGGACCCAAGGTCCCAGGGGCGAATTGCCGAATAGCCGGTATAGCGCGACTCATTCCGCGCGAGCCCGCCAGCTAACCCCGGAAGCACGAAGACTGAGAGGTCGGCAATGGGCCAAGAGCCAGCGCCGGAGAACGCCAGCCGGCAAGTTCCGTTCAAGTTCGTACTCACGATCGCGGTGGCGATCACCGGCATGCTCGCGGTCTGGGCGCCGTCGGCGATCGCCTGCCCGGGCGGCCGCGTGGGCGCGGCCAACCTGACGGTCGCTCAGGCACGGACCGCCGTGGTCTGTCTGATCAACCACAAGCGCGCCCGGTATTACGTCAGGTCGGTGCGGGAGCACCCGCTCCTGGATAGCAGCCGCGCAGTCCCACACCGACGCGATGACCAGCGAGAACTTCTTCTCCCACGAGGGTGATGGAACCCCGGCGTCACGCGCCGCGAACGCCGGCTACATGGCCGGCGCCAGGGCCTGGGGAATCGGAGAGGATCTGTTCTGGGGAGCCGCCACGCTGAGCACCCCGAAAGCGACCGTCAACGCGTGGATGCACAGCGCGCCGCATCGGGCGGTGTTGCTCTCCAGGTCGTTCCGCCAGGTCGGCGTCGGCGTGGATCACGGCTCTCCGGCCGGAGCGGACAACACCAACACCGGGACGTACACGGCCCTCTTCGGCTACCGCAAGGGGGGCTAGTTCGGGTTGACCCGGGCCTTCTGCGGGTATGGATCCGCGGATGTCAACCGGGGCGGTGCCGGCCAGGAAGGCCGCGCACAGGTTGTTCGGATTCAGCGCTCTTTGTGAGCTGTGGGAGTCGCGCAGCAACACGCTCGTCGCTAGGATGCCCGCGGGTGACCGGGGAGTGAGGGACACGGACGCGGTGCGGGTTGCGGTGATCGACATCGGCACCAACTCCACCCGCCTGCTGATCGCCGACGTCGAGGGCACGACCGTGCGCGAGGTCGAGCGCCGGACCACGGTGACGAACATGGGCCGCGGCGTCGACCACACAGGGATGATCTGCTCGGACGCAGTCGATGACGTCTGCACCGTCATCGCCGGCTACAAGGCTCGCTACGAGGAGATGGGCGCGGAGCGGGTCATGGCGATCGCCACGAGCGCCGTCCGTGATGCCGTCAACGGCGAGGCGTTCATCGCCGAGCTCCGCGAGCGCTTCGGGCTCGACGCGCGCCTGCTCACCGGCGAGGAGGAGAGCCACCTCACCTATCTCGGCGCGACTGCCCATCGCACGGAATCCGACCCGACCCTCGTCTTCGACATCGGCGGCGGCTCGACCGAGCTGATCGTCGGCTCCGGCACGGAGGTCGGCTTTCACGCCTCGCTCCAGGCCGGCACGATTCGCCAGTCCGAACGTCATCTGACCTCGGATCCGCCGGACCCGCACGAGCTCGAGGACCTCGCCGCCGACATCCGCAACCTGATCGCGCGGGCGATCGCGGCGCAACCGGAAGGCAATCCGATCCACGCGATCGCCGTGGCCGGGACGCCCACCTCACTCGCTGCCATCGACCAGGAGCTCGAACCCTACGACCCGGGCCGGGTCCACGGTTACCACCTCGGCCTGCAGCGCGTCCAGCGCATGCTCAGCCGCCTCTCGTCGCTGACGCTCGCCGAGCGTCTGCGCGTGCCCGGTCTCCATCCGGGCAGGGCGCCGACGATCGTCGCCGGCACGGTGATCCTGGTCCAGGTCATGCGTGCGTTCAGGCTGCAGGAGATCGAGGTCTCCGAGCTCGACATCCTGCACGGCTCGGCGCTTTCGGCCGCGATGGCACCTGGCTGAGCCGCCGTTATCCACCCAGTAGCAATCATGGCAATACACCCAGTTTTGGGTATTGCCTTCGTTCGTACCCGGATCCATAATTCTGGGTGTTGGGAGGATTGGTGTTGGGCCGGACGCCCAACACCGCCTCTCGGCTCATAGGGACCGGGCGTTTGCCGCAAGGCGCCTCCCGTCGCCTGGTTCCACTACATACCCCCCAAGTAAGGCCCCTGAGACGTACCCCTGCCCGTCCTGACGGGGCCTGTTTGCAAAGACCGGCCGCCAACGAATGGCGGTCGGTCTTCGTTTAGGGGCTGCCAGCCCGCTCTCTTTCGGAGCGGCTGCAAAGCAGCCGCGACTTATGAAGGGCGGGCGCTCGCAGCCCCGGCTATGTGGCGAAGCCGGGCAACCGACACCGGTCCCGTAGTGTGCTCCCATGCCGTCCCGCCTCTTCGACGAGTGGGAGATCGAGCTGCACGGTCACCGGGTCATCTACCGGATCGCCGGCGACGGGCCTCCGGTCGTCCTGATCCACGGGATGGTCAACTCCTCGAAGCACTGGGAGCAGGTCGCGCTCGAGCTGGCTGACCGCTACACGGTCGTCGCGCCCGACCTGCTCGGGCATGGCGACTCCGCCGCGGTGCGCGGCGACTACTCGCTCGGTGCCCACGCCTGCAGCATCCGCGACCTGCTGACCACCATCGGGATCGAGCGCGCGACGATCGTCGGTCACTCGCTCGGCGGCGGGATCGCGATGCAGTTCTTCTACCAATTCCCCCAGCGGGTCGAGCGCCTCGCCCTGATCTCGAGCGGCGGGCTCGGCCACGAGGTGAGCCCGATGCTCCGGGGCGCTGCCCTCCCCGGCGCCGCCGGAGGGATCTGGCTGGTCGCCAACCGCAGAATCCGCGCCGGCCTCGAGCGCGCCGGCGAACGCATGCGCGCACGGGGGAGCCGTCGTGGCGTCTATCTACAGGCAGTCGCCCGTGCGATGCGGCCGCTCGAGAAGGCGGCCGCCCGGCACGCCTTCCTGCAGACGCTGCGCTCCGTGATCGACGTGCGCGGCCAGCACGTCAGCGCCGTTGACCGCCTCTACCTGCTCGGTGAGCTCCCCACCCTGCTCGTCTGGGGCGAGCGCGACAACACGATCCCGATGGCCCACGGCCGCGCGGCTCATGAGCTCATTCCGAACAGCCGCTTCGTCACCCTGCCGAAGGCCGCGCACTTCCCGAACCTGGAGGACCCAGAGGGGCTCGCCGAGGCCCTGCTCGACTGGCTGGACGCGACCGAGCCCGGCCTGATCGAGGATTCCGAGTGGGGTCAGATCGTCGGTGCCCGCTCTCCGCGGCGCCAGCGGCCGGCCCCGCAGGAGCTCCCCGGCTAGAGCGCTACGCCGTCGCCAGCGCCAGCGAGTGGTTCGCCCGAATGAGGTCATCCGGGTCCCAGCTGCGCTTCACCTGGCGGAGGCGCTCACAGATGTCCGCCGGCAGGATCTCGTCGACGTCGCACGGCCGCTCGGCGTAGTTGTAATAGCCGCCTTCCGCGACCCATGGCTTCATCGCGTCGCTGAGCTTGTCGAGCTGGCCCTCGATCGGCTCCCGCATCGCCGGGTCCATCAGCATGCCGATGCCCAGCATCACGAACTCGCCGTCGAGCTTGCTGAGCGCACCGCCGTTCTCGGCAGGGCGGGCGAGCGCGCCTCCCAGGTGGCGGAGCTCGGCGAGGAGCAGAGGCGAACCCGAATCCGGGCCGGCGTTCTCCACGAAAGCGTCGATCGCCTCGTCCGAGATCTCGTTGAGGACCCGATGGTGGCCGAGGCCGGGCACCGGCGGCTCCGGGTCCATCGCGATTCGGGTGAGGCCGGGCGCCGGCATCTGGGTGAAGGTGTCCATCACCGGCTCGCCGATCTCCCGCAGCGGTGCGAAAGCCTTCTCGCCATCCTCCTGGGTGCCGAGGAATGCTCCGGCGATGGCCAGCAAGCTCTGGCCGCGCAGCGGCTCCGGAACATCGGGGATGGGCGGCAGGTTGAGGAACCGGATCATGGTGGCCGCCTCCTCTGGGGCGCTCGCCGCCCAATCCCGATAGCGGCGCAGCGCGTCCGCTCCCACCTCGGACGGGAAGAGCAACCCGCCCGCGTAGGCCTCGGCGACCGGCAGCAGCTCCAGGTGCAGGGCCGTGACGATGGCGTACCCCCCGCCGCCACCCCGCAGCGCCCAGAAGAGGTCGGGATCGCTTCCGGCGTCCACGGTCCGCGCCTCCCCGTCGGCGGTGACGAGCTCGATCGCACTCACGCGATTGCAGGCCCAGCCATACTTGCGACCGAGCCAGCTCAGTCCGCCACCGAGCGTGAATCCGGTGATGCCGACGTTGGGCGAGGTGCCGGGCATGGAGCAGCGTCCATCCTTGATCGCGGCGTCGGCCACGTCCTCGGCCAGGGCCCCCGCCTCGACACGCGCCTTCTCGCCCTCGGTCGTGACGTCCCGCATCCGCGCGGTCTTGATCAGGATCGCGTCCTCCAGCGAACCCAGCGGCACCGCACCGTGGCCCGTCCCCTGGCCGGCGACCTTCAGGTCATGCGCGGTGGCGAACTTGAGCACCTTGGCGACGTCGTCGGCGCTCTCCACCAGGGCGACGGCGGAGGGTTGCTGGTCCGCGGCCAGGTTCCAGGCCTGGCGCGCCTCCTCCCAGTCGGAATCGCCGGGAGTGGCGACGTGCCCGCGGATTGAAAGCCCGGAGAAGTCGGCCATCGCCGGGGCACTCTATGCCACGCAAACTCGGATTGGCAAGGCATAGGATCGAATCTCCCGAGCGAGGAGAGCCTTGCCGCGAACGCTCCTTCTGGCAACTCTGCAGCGCGCCTTCGCCGAGGCCTCGGAGGTCTCCGAGGGGCGCGCCGAGGCCGGCTGGTTCGAGCGGCCCCGGAGCCGGCGGGAGGTGCTGTGGTAGGCGGTGGGCTCGCGGGACTGGTCTGCGCGCATCGGCTGGTCCACGAGGCGAGCGACCGCCTCGGCGGGCGGGTGTGGACCATCCGGGGCGCCTTCGCCGACGGGCAGATCGCCGAGCACGGCGGCGAGCTGATCGACAGCGACCACGTCTCGATGCGGCGGCTGGTCGCCGAGCTCGGCCTCTCTCTCGACAACGTGATCGCCGCTGAGAAGCCGGGGACCGGCGACATCTTCTACTTCAACGGCGCCCGCTACCCGGTCCGTCAGGCGGTGGCCGACTTCGGCGCCGTCTACCCGAAGCTGAAGCGGGATCTGGCGGAGGCCGGCTACCCGACGCTCCACAACCACCACAAGCCGCGCGGGGTCGAGCTCGATCACATCTCGATCGCGGATTGGCTCTCGGAGAACGTCCCGGGCGGCCTCGACTCGAACCTGGGAGGGCTCCTGGACGTCGCCTACAACACCGAGTTCGGTGCGGACATCTCGGACCAGACATCGCTCAACCTCCTCTACCTGCTCGGCTACTCGGGCGGCGGGCGGCTGCGGCTGTTCGGGGCCTCGAACGCGAAATTTCGCGTCCAGGGCGGCAACGACCAGGTGGTCCAGCGCCTGGCGGGGGAGCTCGAGGGCCAGCTCGCCCTCGGCTCGGAGCTGGTCGAGATCAAGCGGGTGGATGATGGCTCGTACCGGCTGACCTTCGACGGGGACGGCGGCACCAAGGCGGTCAAGGCGCAGCGCGCCGTGGGCAGGGACTTCGGCGGCGCCTCGGCCGGTGAGCGCGCCCGGCGCTTCTTCGAGCAGCTCGAGCCCGTGCTGCCCGGCGTCCCCGAGAACTTCAACGGCCGCGCCGTCCTCGACTACTGGACCGGCAGGCCCTTCACGCGCGACAGCTACGCCTATTACCGCGTCGGGCAGATGACGGCCTTCGCCGGAGTCGAGGGCAAGCCGAGCGGCAACTGCCACTTCGCCGGGGAGCAGACCTCCTACACGTTCCAGGGCTACATGGAGGGCGCCGTGAAGAGCGGCGAGCGGGCCGCGGGCGAGGTCGCCGCCTCACTGGGCGGGGGATCCTGATGGAAGCTAGGCCGGGTGGGGCGTGGCGTCGGCCGGGATCCGAGCGACCCGGTCGAAGGCGATACGCGCGAGCAGGGCGCCGAAGATCGCGGCGATGCCCCCCATGACCAGCGCGGCCCGCGGGTCGACGGCCTCGGACAGCCAGCCCGAGAGCGGCCCGCCGATCGGAGTCGAGCCGAGGAAGACGATCGAGTAGAGCGCCATCACCCTGCCGCGCATGCTGGGTTCCGAGGCGAGCTGCAGAGAGGAGTTGATGCTCGCCGCCAGCGTCACGGTGGCGGCGCCGAGGGGCGCCAGCGCGGCGACCTCGAGGGCCAGCGTCGGCGCGCCCGCCGCCAGCAGCGAGAGGATGCCGAACAGGGTCGCCGCCCCGACCAGAAGCGTCGGAGTGACCGACCCGCGCGCGCCATTGATCAGCGCGCCGATGATCGCCCCGATGCCCATCGCCGCGACCAGCACCGCATAGGTCGAGGCGCCGCCGTCGAAGGTGAAGCGGGCGAGCAGCGGCAGGACGGACTGGAAGTTGTAGCCGAGCGTCCCCACGATGGCCATCAGGCCCAGCGGGATCCAGAGCTCGGGCGCCTCACGCACATAGCGGAGGCCCGCGCGCACCGCGCCCGGCTCGCGCCCGGCGACCTGGGCGGGACGGAGCCGCTCGGTGTCCATGCCCGCGAGCACCCAGATCATGAAGGCGAAGCTCGCCGCGTTGAGAGCGAAACAGGGCTCGACGCCGATCGTCGCGATCAGGATCCCGGCGAAGGCGGGCCCGATCACGCGCGCGCTGTGCACGAGGACGCTGTTCAGGCTGACGGCATTGACCACGCGCTCGCTCCCGACCATCTCCATCACGAAGGCCTGGCGGGTCGGATAGTCGACCGCGTTGACGCAGCCGCGAACGAAGACGAGGGAGAAGACCATCCACGGAACGAGCACGCCCTCGGCGGAGAGCGTCAGCATCGTCAGGGGGGCGATCATGTGCAGCGCCTGGGTGAGGAGCAACACCCGCCGCTTGGGAAGGCGGTCGGCGATCAGCCCGCCCCAGGCGCCAAAGACCAGCATCGGCAGGAATTGCAGGGCGGTGGTGACCCCCACCGCGACGCCGCTGCCAGTGAGCGAGAGGACCAGCCACATCTCGGCGATCATCTGCATCCAGTTGCCGGACAGCGAGACGAGCTGCCCGGCGAAGTAGCGACGGAAGTTGGGGATGGAGAGGCTCGCGAAGGAGCGGCCCAGGGCTTCGGTCACTCGAGCATCCCCTCCAGCAGCTCGGCGGCGCGCTCCAGAGTGCGGCGATCCTCGCCGTTCATCTCCCCGAGGCGGCGGGCCAGGTAGGCGGTCTTGCGCTCCCGCAGGCGGCGCAGGTGCGTCCGGCCCTTGGCCGTGACGCTGAGGATCGAGGCACGTCCGTCTTCCGGGTCGCCGACCCTTTCCACCAGGCCGGCGGTCTCGAGATGGTGGACGATCCGGGTGGCGGTCGGGCGCTTGATTCGCTCCTGGTCGGCGAGCTCGCTCGGCGAGAGCGGGCCGTGGCGCTCGATCGTTGCGAGCGCGGCGACCTGAGAGGGGCCGAGATCGGTCCCCGCCTCCTGCCGGAGCCTCCTCGCCATCCGGGTGATCACCCAACGCAGGCGCGGGGCCAGCTCTTCCTTGGTCTCGGATGGAATAGTTTGCACCGCTAATTAGCTTAGCAAACCAATGTCTTAGGGCTCCCTAAGGCTGATTGTGTTAGGTTCCCCGAATCTTGAAGCCCGAGCAGCACTCCGACAACCGCTACACCCGGCTGGCCTGGTGGCTGAGCGGCCTGATGGTGATCACCGGTCTCGTCTACCTGATGGCGACGGCCCACACCGGGCCCCAGGATCCGACCGAGACCCACATGAGCCATGCGACCGCGGTCTTCAACTCCGGGATGATCGTCTTCCGCGAGGGGCTCGAGGCGATCCTGATCTTTGCCGCGGTCACCGCCAGCTTCCTGGGCGCGAACAAATCCAAGCGCCGCCCGGTCGTGGCCGGCGCGATCATGGCCTTCGGGGCGGCGATCGCGACCTGGTTCGTGGTCCAGGCCGTGCTCGACGTCGCCTCGCCGCTCGGACCGAAGCTCGAGGCGATCACCGGCTTCCTGGCGATCGTCGTGCTGCTGATCGTCCTCAACTGGTTCGTCCACCGCGTCTACTGGACGGATTGGATCGGCCGCCACCACAAGCGGCGCCAGAGGCTGCTCACGCAGACCGGGCCCTGGGTGGTGATCGGCCTGGTCGCGCTCGGCTTCACCACGATCTACCGCGAGGGCTTCGAGGTCGTCCTCTTTCTGCAGAACCTGCAGCTGCAGAGCGGCACCTCGACCGTGCTGGAGGGCGTGGCGATCGGCCTCGTCTGCACGGCGGTGGTCGGCGTGCTCACCTTCTGGCTGCACCACAAGCTCCCCTACCGCCGGATGCTGATCCTGACCGGGGCGCTCGTCGCGGTCGTGCTCATGGTGATGATCGGCGGTACCGCGCTCTCCTTCATGGACCTCGGCTGGATCCCGAGGACCCCCACCCCCTTCAGCGTCCCGACCTGGATGGGCACCTGGTTCGAGATCTACCCGTACTGGGAGACCATCGGCGCCCAGCTGCTGGCCGGCACCCTGGTGGTCGGCTCCTACGTGCTCGCCGAGCACGTCAAGGTGCGCCGCAGGGTGGCCAAGGGCGAACAGCCCGCCGTCCGCGCCGAGGCGCCACCCCCACTCCAAACGCAGATCGAGACCTTCTAGTCATACCCTGCCGGCATGCGTCGCTCGCCAGGGAAGGTGGTGCTCGTTGCCGCGCTCGGTCTCCTGCTGGTCGCGGCGGGCGCGGCGATCGCCAAGAAGAAGCACCACCACAAGGGCCTGCCGCGCGGGCCCTACCCCGCGCTCGGGAGCTGCCCGGTCTTCCCCTCCTCGCACGCCGCGCCCAACGCTCCCTCTGCCGCCGACGAGTCCGCCTGGAACCAGGACATCTCGTCCGCTCCGCTGGACCCCAACTCGGCCGCGTACATCTCCTACATCGACGCCCACGGCGGCGACTTCCTCCACCCGGACTTCGGCTCGCCGCGCCAGTACGGCTTCCCCTACGCCGTGGTCGGCAAGCGGCAGAAGCGCACCAAGGTGCACTTCACCGCCTACGGCGACGAGTCCGACCACGGCGCCTACCGCGTGCCGCTCAAGGCCCTGGTCGAGGGCGGCCAGACTTCCGACGGTGACCGCCATGTGCTCACCGTCGACGGCGCGCGCTGCAGGCTCTACGAGCTCGGCCGGGCCTTTGCTCTAAAGCGGCCGAGACCACACTGGAACGCCGACGTGGGCGTCATCTGGGACCTGCGCTCGGCGGCGCTTCGCCCCGACGGCTTCACCTCCGCCGACGCCGCCGGCCTGCCGATCTTCCCCGGGCTGGTCCTCTACGACGAGGCCGCGGCCGGGCACATCAACCACGCGATCCGGATGACGGTGAGCTCGACCCAGGACGCCTGGGTCCACCCCGCCTCCCACTGCGCGGGCTCGACGTCCAGCTCGAACGCACCGCCGATGGGGCTGCGGCTGCGGCTCTCCGGCGGCTACGACATCTCCGGGATCAGCGGCCCCGCGCACGCGATCGCCGTCGCCCTGAAGCAGTACGGGGTGATCGTCGCCGACAACGGCTCGAACTGGTTCATCTCGGGGACCTCGGACCGACGCTGGCCGGACGAGAACCTCGATCAGCTCAAGTCGATCCCGGGCTCGGCCTTCCAGGTCGTGCAAAGCGCCGCAGCCATCCAGCGCTGCTGAGCGACTCGGGCGGAGAGCCCACCAGCCGCACCCCGATGAACGCGAGGACCAGGCCGATCACGGCGCCGAGCTGGAGCGGCTGGCCGAGGATCGGTACGCCCGCGATCGCGGTGGTGGCGGGCACCAGATATAGGAAGCTGGTCGCCTCGCCGCTCTTCTCGCGCTTGAGCAGCCAGAAGAAGAGCAGCACGGCGCCGATCGAGAGGCCGAAGGTGAGCCAGGCGACGGGTGCGAGCGCCGCCGCTGCCAGGTCGAAGTTCGCGGTCAGGGCGGTCAGCGGGGCGATCACCGCCGCCGCGACGAAGAGCTGGATCGTGTTGGCGGCGCGCGGATCTACGTCGCCTCCTCCGGCCCGCTGGATCAGAGTGCCTCCCACCAGTCCCGCAAGGCCGACGACCGCGAACAGGAAGCCGATCGGCGAGCCGGCGCCGTTGAGCTCCTCGATCACCGCGAAGACCACGCCGGCCACTCCGATCACCGAGCCGATCCACTGCAGCGGCTCGAGGTGCTCGTCGAGGAAGAACGTGGCGAGCACCGCCACCAGCAGCGGGCTGGACCCAGCCAGCAGGGCCGTGAGGCCGGCGGAGACGCCGTGCTGGAGCGCCAGGAAGATCCCGACGAACTGGGCCGCCTGGAGGAGCAGCCCAACCGCGACCATCTCGAGGAGCGTGCGGCGTTCTCGTGGCCAATCCACCCGCGCCACGAGGGCGATCGCCGCCATGACCAGTGCCGCGATGCTCATCCGCCAGAAGAGGATCGAGAGGCCGGACGCGTGCCGGACTGCGAGCGTGCCGACGATGAAGCCGCTCGACCAGACGGGGACCATCACCGCCTTGGCGAGGCGCTGCTTGGAGTCGGGACCCCGCCGAACCGCTTGCTCGCTCATCTCTAGCCCTTTCTCTCCACGGTAACTGACTAAACGTCAGCGACCGGGCCGGTGTGAGGTCTAGCCGCCGCGGGCGGCGGCGACGAGCTGCGGCAGCGGGCTGATCGTCTTCGCGAGCGTGAAGGTGCCGGCGGCCTGCGAGACGCTGATCGGCGCGGGGCTCGGGTCACCGCTCGGGGTGATCGTGAAGGTGCCGACGATGCCGTCGGTTACGTGGGTCTTGAAGAGGCTCTTGATCACGCCGGCACGGGTCGCGTCGCCGGCCTGGATCGCCGCGATCAGCACCTCGGCGGCCTGCCCGGCATAGGGCGCGAAGACCTCGAGCGGCTCGCCGCCGACCTGGGCCTTGACCTCCTTGACGAAGGCCGACCCCTCCCCCGTCAGGCTGCCCGGGACCTTGCCCGGCTGGCTCACGAACATCCCTGCCGCGGCCAAGCCCACCTGATCGATGGTCGCGTTCTGGGCGAAGCCGTCGGGCGCGAGCAGCTTCACGCCGCCGTTGTTGGGCCCGAGCACCGCGACCTTGTCCTTGATCAGCTGCGCGCCGTTCTGCTCGAGCAGTCCCGCGAGCAGGACAGCGTCGGCGCCGGAGGACTTCACCTGGTCCATCAGGTTCGTGTAGCTCTGCGCCTTCTGGTCCCACTGCGCGGTGCCCGCGATGTTCATGCCGAGCTTGCGGGCGGCGCCCTCGAAGGTGTCGGCCTGGCCCTTGCTGGTCGGGTCATCGGCGGCGACGAGGACGAAGGGGCTACGGATCCCCTGCTCGTTGGCGAAGGTGGCGAGCCCGGCCATCTGCACGGCGTCGTTGGGGACGACCCGGATGTAGTTGCGCGTGCCCGAGGGGTAGTAGACGCCCGGCTCGTTCGGCTTGCAGATCGAGCCCGGTTCGGTCAGGCAGACCAGGGTATTGCCGGGCGAGACCATTGGCAGGCCGCCGCCGGGCGCCTTGTTCAGGATTGGGATCATGACCTGGGCGCAGCCCGAGTTGTAGGTGCCGATCACGCCGATCACGTCGGGGTCGCTGGCGTAGGCGTCGGCGTTCGAGCGGCAGAGGTTCTCGTCCCACTCGCCGGTCGAGGCCAGGGAGTCATCGCAGGCCTGGAAGGCGACCTCGGTGCCGCCGGCCTGCCACCCCTTACGCGCCATCTCCTGGACGATCGCGTCGTTCATCTGCTTGGAGCGCTCGGCGGAGTCGCCCTGCAGCGGCAGGTCGGAGGCGATCAGCTTGTCGGGGTGGCCGCTGCCCGAGTACTCGATGTCGCCGCAGTTGGCGTCGACGCCCTTGACGCTGGTGACCTTGTGGTCTCCCTCGCCACAGGCGACGAGGACGAGCGCCGCTGCGATCGCAGCAGCCCGCGCCGGGACGAGTGCCACGCGCCGAGACACGGCGCGCACCCTATTGGCTCAGGCGGCTGCCTTGGCGGCCTGGCGCTCCGGGGTGATCCGGATCACGTCCCAGGCGAGACCGACCTTCTCGAACGACCAGATCACCGCAGCGGAGGGATCGAGCTGGCGCCGCTTCATCCCGTGGACGGCCGAGGTCGGGAAGGCGTGATGGCTGTTGTGCCAGGCCTCGCCGAAGGTCGGGATCGCGAGCCAGGCGAGGTTGCGCGACTCGTCGGTGGTCTCGAAGTCCCGCTTGCCGAACATGTGGCAGAGGGAGTTGATCGAGTAGGTGACGTGGTGCAGGACGAAGATCCGCACGGCGCCACCCCAGAGCAGGCCGGTGACGCCGGCGATCGCGGTGCCGCCGATCGCGACACCGAGGCCGAACGGCACGGCCAGGCCGACCACGGCCCAGAGCACGAAGGTCTTGTCGATGAAACGGGCGACGGGGTCCTTCATCAGATCCGGGGCGAAGCGGGCCTTTGAGCCGCGCTGGGTGTGGATGAAGAGCCAGCCAAGATGGGCGTGGAAGAAACCCTTGAACTGCGCCCAGACGCCCTCCCCGTGCCCGACGTGCGGGACTGTGGGGGTCGCCCTCCTGGTCGGAGAACGCGTGATGCTTGCGGTGGTCGGCAACCCAGGAGATCATCGGTCCCTCGATCGCTGCGGAGCCGAGCGCGCCCATCAGGGCCCGCAGCGCCGGCCCGGTCTTGAAGCTGCGGTGGGTGAAGAGCCGGTGGAAGCCGACCGTGATCCCGAGGCCCGGTCGGGATGTAGATCATGGCGAAGACGACGAGGTCGCTCCAGTGGAGCCAGCTGCCGGCGAGCTGCCAAACGACGAAGCCAAGCATCAGGAAGGGAACGACGGTGAGGAGGCCGGTGATGATCCGGTCCCGGGTTTCGTGTGCGACTGGCTGAATCGCGTCCGCAAGCGAGGTGCGACGCGTGGACGTTGCGGGCCAAGGCTGCGCCGTTGTCGACGAGCCGGTGGGGGGCGCTGTCACTCCAGCGGCAACGTCCGACATAGGGGTCTCCTTTGTTGGTCCTTGCGAAGCCGTTCCGGCAGGTACCGTCACGACTTCAGTACCGGAAGGGACGGTACCAGCACTCCAAGGCCGTGGTGAGATAATCGGGATCAAGTCGGAAACACGCGCCGCGCTAGTGTCGAGCCGATGTCGACCGAGTCCCTCGTCAAGGAGATCGAACGCACCTTCCCGGAGCGCCCGTTCACGATCGAGCTCTGGGACGGCTCGAAGCTGCCGTCCACCAACGGCGGCGGCCCGACCTTCCGCGCCCGCTCGAGGGACGCGCTCGCCTATGCGGTAGCGGCGCCCGGACAGCTCGGCCTCGGCCGCGCCTACGTCTCGGGCGAGATCGAGATCGACGACATGGACGCGGTCATCGGCCTGCTCAACGATTGGAAGCCGCCGCCGGTCGGCGCCGCCGCCAAGGCGAGGCTGATCGCCGCTGCCCTGCGCGCCGCCGGAGTCCACCGGCCTCCCCCACCGCCGAGGGCAGAGCTCCACCTGCGCGGCCGCAAGCACACCACCGAGCGCGACCGCGAGGCCGTCCGTCACCACTACGACGTCGGCAACGAGTTCTTCTCGCTCTTCCTCGACCCGTCCATGACCTACTCGTGCGCGTTCTTCTCGCGCGTCCCCTGAGCGCAAGCGGCTGTTCTCCAGCGACGAGCCACCGACGCTCGAGCAGGCCCAGGAGGCGAAGCTGGAACTTGGTCTGCACGAAGCTCGACCTCCAGCCCGGCCAGCGGGTGCTCGACGTCGGCTGCGGCTGGGGTAGCTTCGTCATGCACGCGGCCTCGCGGCACGGGGTGGACGCGGTCGGGATCACCCTCTCCGAGAACCAGGCCGAGCTCGCCCGGAAGCGCGTCGCCGATGCCGGCCTGGAGAACAAGATCAAGATCCGCGTCCAGGACTACCGCGAGCTCGCCGGCGAGAACTTCGATGCGGTCGCCTCGATCGGGATGGTCGAGCACGTCGGCGAGGCGCAGATAGACCGCTACGCCGAGCAGCTCGCCTCGATGCTGCGGCCCGGCGGACGTCTCCTCAACCACGGCATCTCACGCCTGCGCCACGGCAGCGTCGAGGGCGGGCCGTTCTCGGAGCGCTACGTCTTCCCCGACGGCGAGACGCTCCACGTCTCGCGGGTGATCCTGGCGCTCGAGCGGGCGGGCTTCATCGCCCAGCACGTGGAGGAGTTCGGCGCTGACTACGCCGAGACCCTCCGCCACTGGATCCGGAACCTCGACTCGAACCTGGAGCGGGCCGAGGAGCTCGCCGGCCCCGAGCGCCTGCGCGTCTGGCGGCTGTATCTGCGCGCGGCCCGGAACGGATTCGAGATCGATTTCACCTCCGTCTACCAGGTCCTCTGCCGGCTGGGCGACGCCTAGCACGTTCGGGATCTCGCCTGCACCGGATTCACCGCCTCTTCCGTCAGCGGGACTGCTACCGTCCCGCGCGTTAGGCTGGTCCTACCGGCAAAGGTGTGCGTAGCGCTCGCGTTGTTGCAGCATCTTGCTCCTCCGCGTTCGCAGCACTCATAACAGGAGGCGAGATGCCTACAGGAACCGTCAAGTGGTTCAGCAACGACAAGGGCTACGGGTTCATCACTCCCGATGACGGCTCGAACGACGTGTTCGTTCACTTCAGCTCGATCGAGGGCGACGGCTACCGTTCGCTCGAGGAGGGCGCGAAGGTCGAGTACGAGACCGAGCAGGGCCCGAAGGGCCCGGCGGCGACCGGCGTGAAGCAGGTCGCGTAGCTCGTAACCGCTTTAGGTTTGGGAGGAGGGCCCTCTTTCGAGGGGGCCCTTTTTCTTTGGCACGACACCACGCGTCCCGTGCTAGACCACGCGCGTGGCCATCTTCTGCCTGATCCATGGCGCCTGGCACGAGCCTTCCTGCTGGGATGAGCTGACGCCACAGCTGAAGAAACGCGGTCATCAGGTCGTGGTGCCCGACCTGCCATTGCAGGATCCCGAGGCTGGATTCGAGGATCGCATCCGGGCGGCCCTGGAGGCGATCAGCGGCGTCACGGTCCGCTGGTAGTCGTCGGCCATTCCCAGGGGACCGCCTATTCGACGCTGGTCGCGGCGGCGACAGGCCGGACGCCGTACTGGTTCACCTCTGCCCCCGGCTCGGCGGATTCGAGCCTCCCCAGGCGCCCCGAGATATTCCGGCAGGCGGTCCCGTTTCCGGAGACCCGCCCCGACGGCACCAGCGTCTGGGATGAGGACGTCGCGATCGAGGGCGCTCTACGGGCGGCTGCCGCCGCCGAGAGCCAGCATGCTGGCCGGGCGAGCTCCGGCCCATGGCCATGCCGGAGGGCGAATACCCGCTCCCGGCTCATCCCGACAACCCGACCGCCCTCATCTACGCGGCCGACGACGAGCTCTTCGAGCCGGCCTGGGAACGATTCATGGCGCGCGAGCTGCTGGGCGTCGAGCCGATCGAGATCCCCGGCGGCCACTTCCCGATGGCCGAAGACCCAGAGGCGCTCGCCGACCTCCTCGATCGGCTGGCCGGGGGCTAGGCGCGCTCGCTGCCCGACGGGCGCGGCCTCGGCTCGGTCGACCTGCCCGAAACCGAGGCCCGCGCCGCCCAGGCCTGCCCCTACGCGGTAGCCGGTGCCGCTGCGGTGGGTCCGGTGCGGCGGTAGATCAGGATCGCGACGATCACCGACCAGAGCAGCACCACGAAGAACCCGAAGAACCCGACGGGCGTGAAGGCGACGACCCCGATCACCACCATGACCCAGCCGAGCCACTTCGGCAGCGCCCCGGAGGCGATGATCGCGAGCCCGATGCAGAGTGCGAACACGATCAGCCCGATCTCGAACGGGAAGAAGAAATCGTTGCTCAGCACGTTGATCGCCTGAGCGGCCTGCGGGGTGATGTGGTTCCTGGCGTCGATCAGCGCCACGTCGAGGCTGGTGAAGACCGCGCCCCCCACTGCGATCAGGATGCCGCCGGCGAAGGCAGCCCTCGAGAGACCGTCCGCGCCTTCCTTGTCGCGGAAGAAGCTCCGCAGCGAAGAGATGAAGAACACGAAGAACACCACGCCGACACCGCCGGTGAGGTCGCCGAGCAGATGGGCGGAGTGGTGGTCCCTGTAGTGGTTGATGACTTGGACTCCCGTGTCGTGGACGTCCGGGGTGCTCGGGGTGGTGAAGGTCACCACGAGCAGAGCCGCGAAGACGATCCCGGTCAGTGGCGCGAGGCGCCGGAGCGAATCAGGCATGCGAATTTCTCCTCTGATTGGTGGGCCGGCGGCCCCCCGATGCGCCCCTCGACATGCCGCCGTGGAATGCGCAGAACCTATGCCGCCGGGCAGACGCGATGCATCCGTAGAATTCCCGAACGGCACCGGCGGCGCCGTCCCCGGCGCTAGCGGTGCTTGACGCCTTCCTTCACGAAGTTCGCCAGCTGCGGGCCGGTGACGGTGACGCCGTCGAGCGCCTCGTCGATCGCGTCGAGCGCGTCCTGGGAGAGCTTCACGCCGGCGGCCTCGGCGTTGTCGAAGACCTGCTGCGGGCGGGAGGCGCCGATGATCGTCGAGGCGACGTCGTCCTGGCGGAGGATCCAGGCGATCGCCATCTGCGCCATCCCCAGCCCGGCCTGCTCGGCGATCGGGACCAGCTTCTGCACGGCAGCGAAGAGATCGTCCGAGCGATAGCGGTCCATCGCCCAGTTCATGGCGTCCGAGGCCATACGCGAGTCCTCCGGCGGCGGCTCGCCCGGCTTGTACTTGCCGGTCAGGACTCCCTGCCCTAGGGGGGACCAGACGATCTGCGAGATCCCGTGCTCTTCGCAGAAGGGGATCAGCTCGGCCTCGGGCGCGCGCCAGATCATGTTGTACTGCGGCTGGGAGGAGACGAACTTCTTCGTGTCCGGCACGTCCAGCCCGGCCTGGATCTGCTCGATCGTCCACTCGCTGAAGCCGATCTCGCGCGCCTTGCCGGCCTCGCAGACCTCCGTGAGCGCCTCCATGGTCTCCTCGATTGGCGTGTCGGGGTCGGGGCGGTGGCACTGGTAGAGGTCGACGTAATCGGTCTGCAGCCGCTCCAGCGAGGCGTCGATCTGCTTGTGGATCTGCTCGCGCGAGAGCCCGCGGTCCGCCTCGTCGTCCGACATCTGGAAGAAGACCTTGGTGGCGAGGATGTACGAGTCGCGCTTGAAGTCCTTGAGGATCTCGCCCCAGACCGATTCGGCCGCGCCGCCGCCGTAGACGTTGGCGGTGTCGAAGAAGTTGATTCCGGCCTCGAATGCCGCCTTGGTGCAGGCCTCGGTCTGCTCCTGCTCGACCCCGCCGCCGTAGGTGAGCCAGGAGCCCAGCGAGATCTCCGAGACCTCGAGTTCCGAGTCGCCGAGCTTGCGGAATTCCATGCGGCCCACCCTACCCGACGCCTTTTGTCGGCCGTTGTGCATAGATCGCGGCCTTCCGGGAAAAAGAAGATCGCGCGACCTCTTCGGGCCCTTGGACGGGCCCCGAGCCGAGCAAGGACGCAATGGCGACTATGTCCACCTTGTTTGGGGTCGCGAAGCAGGGAGTTGGCCCGGCGGCTAGGTACGCCGGGCCTCTCCTGCTCGTGATTCGTCAGCTCAGCCCAGGCGGCGCTCAGGCGAGACCGGCCGCTGCGCGGGCCGCGTCCCAGGTGATCCGAGCTCTGGTGGATCAGCAGATCCGGATGTCATCGCTCCTCGATCGCCGCGGACTGGTCCACCGAAGGCTCGTAGAACCAGTCCCAGAAGTCGAGCGAACCGTGCTCCACGAGCCCAGTATCGCCGCTGGACGTCTGGCTGCCGGCGCTCAGAGCGCCCATTCCTCGAGCCGCAACGGCTCAGCCACGGCCCCGAGCAGCTGAGCTTTGGGGAGAACTTCCGGAGCTGCTCCCTTAGAGGCGGGTGAGTCCCTCCCGCGCCAAGAGCAGGGCCTCCGCGGGCGCCGGGTCAGAGAACCGGAGCCTGGCGCCCGCGGACAAGCTCAAACGAGAGATCCAGGCGGTCCTCACCGACGAGCTCGCCCAGGACCAGAACCGGTCGGGCTTCGGCCGCTACGACGGCTTCGCCTACGTCGCCGCCGAGGCCCACTTCCACCTCGCGGGCGGCTACGACGCCGGCCTGGTACCGATGCAGCTCAAGCGCCGGGGAAAAAGCCACTGGTGGCTGCTCGACCCCGATGGGCGGGTCATCGATCTGACGCTCGGCCCGCGCAAGAAGTCCGACTTCCCTTACAGCCGCGGCAGACGCCGGCCGTTCCGTTACACGCCGGCCGGCATCTCCCGGCGCGCTCATGTGATCGTCCAGCGCGTCATCGCAAGGCGCGGCTGAGGGCGATCCGGGCAGGTGGTTGCCCTGGTCGCCCTGCTGGTGTTGCCCTCGATCAAGCGCCCAGGGGCGCGTTAGGTGCCGCCGCGAACAGCCGCCATTCGTCCGGGATTCCCTTGAGCTGATGCGCGCCTCGATCGGCGAACGCAATCCCCGATCCGGCGACCAAATCCTTGACGGTGCTGGTGACGAGGACCTCCCCGGCGCCGGCAAGCGCTCCCACTCGGGCTGCGATGTGAACCGCGATCCCGCCGACGTCCTCATCCATAACCTCGACCTCACCGGCATGGAGCCCGACCCGCACCTCCAGATCCTGGGAGCCGGCTGTCTCCGCGATCGCGTCCCCGCATCGGATCGCCCGCGCTGGGCCATCGAAGGTGGCCAGACAGCCGTCTCCGAGCGTCTTCACCTCACGTCCTTGGAAACGCTCGAGCTCCCGCCGCACCGACTCCTGATGCGCCGCGAGCAGCTCGCGCCAGCGCGCGTCCCCGAGCTCCGCCGCTAGCTTCGTCGAGCCGACGATGTCGGTGAACATGACCGTGGCGAGGACGCGGTCCGGCTCGGCCACCGAGCGGGCGCCGGTGAGGAACTCCTCGATCTCACCGAGCACGGAATCTGAATCGCCTGCCCAGGGCACGTGGTCGATCCCCGGCAGCTCGACGTAGCGGGCGCCCGGAATCTCCGCGGCGAGCTCCTCGCCGGCGCGTCGGTTGACCACGCGGTCGCCGCGACGGTGGATGACGAGTGTCGGGACCCGGATTGTGGGCAGGACCGCGCGCACGTCGATGTCCAGAAACATCTCGAAGATCTGCTGGACCATCGCCGGGCTTGCCGACGAGCGCTCCATGCGGGCGGTGAACTCCGCCGCCTCGGGATTGCCCGCGAAGCTCGGGGAGAAGAGCTCGAGCATCCCCTCCGCGTCCTGTCCCCAGTTGGGGGCGATGAACTCGGCGGCGGATTCGCGAAGCGCCTCGGCGGGCGAGGCCCAGGGGTAGTCGGGCGCCTCGGTGGTGCGCCCCATAGCGCCGTGGAGCACAAGGGCCGAGACCCGCTCGGGGTGGGTGGCCGCGAACAGGACGCTCATCGGACCGCCCTCCGAGATCCCGAAGAGGGTCGCCCGCTCGGAGCCGGCGGCCTCCATCACCGCCCGGACGTCGTCGATCCGCAGCTCCAGGGTCGGCACCTCGGCGACGGGGTCGGACAATCCGTTGCCGCGCTTGTCGAAGAGGATCAGGCGCGAGAATGAGCTGAGCCGCTCCAGGAAGTGAGCCATCGGAGGCGACTCCCATTGAAGCTCGAGATGGGTGGTGAAGCCGAGAACGAGGACCAGGTCGATTGGCCCATCGCCGACGACCTGGTAAGCGATCGAGGCGTCGCCGGACTTGGCGTACTGGGTCTGAGGGGGGCTCGGCGCGATTCTGAGTTGAATCGTATCCCCGACCCTCGAGCTGGACTGTGCCTGTGCCCCCGCTAGCGGGGCCTGGAGGGCGCGGCAGGCGCGGGCCGCGCGGGCAGCGCTGAACGCCTCAGCCTGAGAGCTCGCCGGCGAGGTACGACGCCAGCGCATCCACCTCGTCGACCGAGAGCGCGCCTGGGCGGGAAGCTTCCGCCGCGATCTGGCCGGCGCCCCAGACGATCAGCGTGCGGCCATCGAGGGTCGTAACGACAGGATCGCCCCGGACGCTGCCCAAGGCGAGAGCGGCCTCGACATCCACCTCCGCATAGGAAGTGCCGGCGATCAGCCCGCGGACGGCGGCCGCCTGATCGAGAACTCGCTCGATCAGATCGGTGCGGTTGCGCTTGCCGACGCGCAGCTCGCCTCTCTCGAACCTGGTCTTGGGGCCGCCGTAGTGCCGGCTGTCGACGACGGTGATCCCAGCAGGACCGACGACGATGTGGTTGATCTTGCGCAGCTTGCCCGGCAGGCGCCGCTGATGGAGCACAACCGCATCGGAGCCGTCCAGGTAATGCTCGAGGCGGGCGCCGACTTCGCCGCCGTTCGCCTTCCCCTTGCGGCGCGCGGTGTGACCGTTCTCCGCCGGCGCCGACCGCGGGAGGAAAGCGCCGGGCCGTACGCGCAGCAGGTCCGGCTGGGCGGGGAGCGTCTGGGTGTCGTCTGTCCTGAACATCTCTGTTCAGGCCTATCGGTCCCCATGCGCTCCGCGCGATCCGCAATTTTCACCTACTTCTCCAGCTTGGACCTCTGTTCTACCGGGAGCGCCTGCGGCGCCTGCGCCGCCGCCCGTTCCCGTTGGAGTGCTGACGGCCGTTGACGATCGCGCGGCGCGGCCCGCTGCCGTTCGAGTGCTGCCGCCCCTCGTCGCCCGCCCCATTTCGGTTGGCGTCGTACTGCGTGTGGAGCCCGAGCTCCGCGGCGATCTTTCGCATCTCCCGATGCTGGTCCGGGAGAACGAAGCTCGCTGCGATTCCCGAGGCGCCCGCTCGGCCGGTGCGGCCGGTGCGGTGGACGTAGGTGTCGCGGTCGGCGGGGGCGTCGAAGTTGATCACGTGCGTGATGTCCTCGACGTCGATCCCGCGGGACGCGACGTCGGTGGCGATCAGGGTGTCGCAGTGGCCGCGTTCGAAGTCGGCGAGCGCGCGGCGGCGTTGACTCTGGGACTTGTTGCCGTGCATGGCGACCGCCCTGACCTTGGCGCGATCGAGCTTGCGGACGAGCCGGTCGGCGCCGCGCTTGGTACGGACGAAGACGAGGGTCCTGCCGCGCTCTGTGTCCCGGAGCTCCGCGACCAGCGCGCCCACCTTCGCCTCGTGGCTCAGGTGGATGAAGCGGTGCTCCACCTCGGCGTCCTTCTCGACCTTCGGCGCGTGGACGTGGCGGCGCGGGTTGCGCGTGTACGCCGCAGCCAGCTTGCCGGTCGCGCCCTCGAGCGTCGCAGAGAAGAACAGGGTCTGGCGATCGCGCGGCATCCTGGCGACGATCCGGTCGATCGCGGGCTTGAAGCCGATGTCGAGCATGCGGTCGGCCTCGTCGAGGACGAGCAGCTGGATCCGCTTCAGGTTGAACGCGCCCCGATCGAGCAGGTCCTCGAGGCGGCCGGGCGTGGCGACGACGATGTGGGCCTGGGCGGCCTTCCTCGCCTGCGCCTGGATGCCGACCCCGCCGAAGACGGGGGCGATCCTGAGGGCGCGGGACTGCGCGATTGAGCGGAGCTCGTCGACGATCTGTTCGGCGAGTTCGCGCGTGGGCGCGAGGACGAGGGCCGCGGGGCGGCGCGAGTCGGCCGCGATCCGCTCGGCCATCGGGATGCCGAAGGCGAGCGTCTTGCCCGACCCGGTCGGCGACTGGACGAGGACGTCCTCACCTGCGAGGACGTCCGCGATGCAAAGTCTCTGCACCGCAAAGGGTTCGGAAATGCCGCGCTCGGCGAGTGCGCCCAGGACTGGGCGAGACACGCCGAGGTCGGCGAATGATTCTGAAGACATGTGTTGCTAACTCCTTATGTGCGTTGCGTTGGAGATCCAGAAACCCCAACTAACGGCGCATTCGGAGCGCAATGAGGGAGGAAACGGAACCTCTCGGGCCAACATCGCCGGCGGCCACAAACACCGCCGCCGAATGACTCGACCCGACGGCGACCACGGTAGCAGGCCCCCCGGTCCGGACCGGGCGGTCCGGGTCAGGCGGGGGTGCTGGGCTCGAGGCCGAGCCGGGCGCGCGCCTTGCGCACCGAAACGGTGGACGTGCCGCAGGCCTTGGCGATCTGGTTGTCCTGACGCTCGGGATCGCGCTTGATCTCGAACTCGATCCGCGCCTGCGAGCGGATCTGCAACCGCCGCTCGTTGGAGAGGTCCTCGCCGGCGCCGGCGATGCCGGCCTCGCCGGCCATCTCGCGGCGGCAGCCCAGGCAGTAGAGCTCGCCGTTCTCCTTGGCCCAGGTGGTTGGCAGCCGCGGCCGCTCGACATCCGGCGCGAAGGAAACCGTCACCTCACAGCGGGTGCAGGTCCAGGTGGTGGAGCCCGCGGGCCCGAGGTTGGTCACTGACCCAGTGTAGGGACCGGCCTGGAGGGCTACTTGGCGAAAGCGAATCGAGGCCCTGGGCGCCCGGCCAGGCGGCGAGTTCCTTCGCCGTGCCCGTCCGTAGGACCGTGAAGTCGTCTTGCGCCATCAGGGGGCCGCGCAGGTCGTCCTGCGGCCGCCGGGCGGGGACGCCGAGACCGCGGTCCCACTCCTCAGCGTGGGCGAGGAAATTCTCCCGGGCGGTCGAGACGAACACGGTGCCGTCGACCGCGACCGTCGATACCGAAGACACGAGCAGGCGGCCAGCGCAGACACGGAGCGCCCCGGGCCGGAGCCGCATGCGGGCGTCGGTTGTGGCGACCAGCGGGGAGCTGACCGTCGCGAGAGCCCGGTTGAGGGTCCTCGACTTGCTGTCGTGCGGGAAGCGGCGGATCGAGATTCGCAGGTCGTGCTCGGCGCAGCGGCTGGCCCGCTCGACGGTCTCGTCGGTGGAGTCGGCATCGGCGACGAGGATGCGGAGCTCGCCCGGGTAGTCCTGGGCCGCGACGCGATCGAGGGTCTCCTCGATGACGTCCTCGGCGTCGTAGGTGGCGACGATCAGGGTGAGCTCGGGAAAGTCGGCAGCGCGACGGCGTCTCGACGGCACGTGGAAGAGAGCGAGGGAGATCAGCCGCGCGTTGAGGGCGACGCATCCGAGCCCGATCACGGCGAGCGGCGCCGAGAACGAGAGCCACTGCGAGAGGGCCACCCAGGCGAGGCAGACCGTGACGAAGAAGACGAGGTCCGGACGGATCACGACCGGATGACGGCGCACGGTCCCGGGCAGTTGCGCGCTCGTTGCTGCGCCGCGCTCGCTGGCGTGGCGCGGCAAGGCGATGGCCGTCTCGCTGAAACCAGGCACCACGTACCCCTTTCCCCGTCGCATTACGGACTGTACCCAGGGGAATCGGCTTCTGCGCCGGTCACTCCCCCGTCTCTGCGCCCCCTCAACGGATGTTCTAAGTCAGGCCGGCGCGGCCTCGGCTCAGGCCAGATTCGCCCGGCGCGGGTAGACGACCTCGGGGTCGGTGAGCACATTGACCAGCGCGGGCTTGCCCGAGGCGAAGGCGCGGTCGAGCGCCGGGCGGAGCTCGCCGGGCGAGCGGACCAGCTCGCCGTGGCCACCGAGGGCGGAGACGACCTCGTCGTACCGCGTCTCGGGCCGAAGCTCGGCGGCGAGCGAGTAGCCGTAGAGGAACTTCATCGGGTGGTGCTCGAGCGCCCAGATCCCGTTGTTGCCCATCACCGCGACGATCGGGAGGTGGTGGCGGACCATCGTGTCGAACTCCATCCCGGAGAAGCCGAAGGCGCCGTCGCCGAGCAGCAGGCAGACCTGGCGCTCGGGGTGGGCGAGCTTCGCGCCGATCGCCTGTCCGGGACCGGCGCCGAGGCAGCCGTAGGGGCCTGGGTCCATCCAGGTGCCGGGCTCCCAGGTCTCCCAGACGCGCCCGGCGAAGCTGACGAAGTCGCCGCCGTCGCCGACCACGATCGCGTCGCGGTCGAGGAAGTCGCCGAGCTCCTTGTAGATGCGCATCGGGTGCATCGGCGAGCGCTCGTCGTCCAGAAGAACCTGTTCCTCCGCGCGCTGCTCGTCCTCGATCTTCCGGAGCCGGTTGATCCAGGTCGAGGTCCGCTGGGGATCGGCCGGCACCGACTCGCGGATCGCCGTCAAGGCGGCGCCGATGTCGCCTGTGAGGACGAGATCGGGCTGGCGCGTCTTGGTCAACCGCGACGGTGCGAAGTCGAGCTGAATCAGCTTGGCGTCATCGGCGATCGATCCTCCGAACCCGAGCCGGAAGTCGAGCGGGACGCCGATCACCAGCGCGACGTCGCAGCCCTTGAGCGCAGAGCCACGGGCGCGCGAGAAGTAGAGCTCGTGGTCGGGCGGGAAGCAGCCACGACCCAGGCCGTTGAGGAAGACGGGGATCCCCAGCGCCTCGGCCAGCTCGCGCAGCTCCGACTCCGCCTGGGCCCAGTAGAGGTTGGAGCCGGCCATGATCGCGGGACGTCCCGCCTCAGCCAGCAGCTTCGCCGCCTCCTCGACACCGTCGGGGATCCGCTCGCGCACGGCCGGTGGATCCGGAACCTCGGCCTCCGCCTCGGAGAAGACGACGTCGAGCGGATAGTCGACGAACGTCGGGCCGAGAGGCGGCTCGGCGGCGGTGTCGATCGCCTCCGCGGTGGTCCGCGCGATCTTCGCCGGATCCTTCACGGTGATCGCCGACTTCACCAGAGGCTTGACGAAGGGCAGGTGGTCGATCTCCTGGAGCGAGCCCATCCCCCACCTCATCTCCGGTGCCCGGCCGCCGAGGGTGACGAGCGGGACTCCGTCGGCCTGCGCCGAGGCGATCGCGCTCATCCCGTTGGTGACCCCGCAGCCGGCGGTGAGCGCGCAGATCCCCGGCTCGCGCGTCGCCTTGGCCCAGCCGATCGCGGCGAAGGCGGCGGACTGCTCGTGCCGCGTGTCGACGACCTCGATGCCCTCCTCCTTGCAGCCGTCGTAGATGGAGAAGAGATGGCCGCCGGAGAGGCTGAAGAGTTTCGAGGCGCCGCGGCTTTTCATCGCCCGGGCGACCAGCCGGCCGCCGTGAACCGCCGTCACCTGATCAACCTGCTCAGTCGCCATCGAGGCGAGACTAGCGCTAGATCTCCTCCAGCTTGCGGCGGGCCGCGTTCGCGGCGAGCTCGGCCCCGTGGACGCTTCTCTCCGCCTCCTCCGCGGCCTCCCGGGCGCGCTCGAGCTTCGCTCGCTCGCGCTCGAGCTTCTTCTCGGCCGCGGCGAGCCTGCGCTCGGCCTGATTGCGGCGCTTCGCCTGCTGCTGGTGGGCGCGGCGCTCGGCCGTCTGGCGATCCTTGCCCTTCTTTCGGGTGGCGGGCGCCGCCACTAAGGCCGACCCGACCACCCCGATCCCCGCTGCCCGCTGCTCGCGGGTGAGGCGGCCGCGCCGGATCGCCCCCGCGACCTCCGGGTCGCCGGCCGCGGCCCGGAGGGTCTCGCCCACCCGGGTGAGGATCTGCTCCCCCACCCCGTGCTCGCGGCCAATCGGCTCGGCGGTGGCCAGCAGCGCGTCCACCGCCTCCTGCTCTCGCCGCCCCAGCTCGCGCAGCCGCTCCCGGTCGGTCGAGCCGGCCAGCATCTCCTCCTGGGCCGCCCGCAGCTCCTCCCCCACCTCGAGCAGCTCCCCGACCTCCTTCGGCTTGCGCACCCCGAGCTGGTTGACGAGCCAAGCCGCGCGGCTCGGCTTCCTCAGGGCCTTGACCTCGTCGGCCGCCGCCGCGTCGCCGTCGGAGCGCAGCGACTTGGCGAGCTCGTTCCGCGCCGAGGTGAACTCCTCGAGCGGCCCGTGGTAGAGCCCGTCGAGCGCGTCGTCGGGTAGCGCCATAGGGGGTGATTTACCGAATTGAGGGGTAGCGGGGCGCCCTGCCATTGACCGATAGTCATTTACGTGGCTGGGGGTATTCGGAAATAGGGGATCTGTGGGTCGTCGCCTCCCGGATGGGCGGCGGCCCACCGATCCTCGATTCCGGGCGGCTGGCTCTCCAAATCGCCGACCAGCTTATTTGGCAACTGCCCAATAGCCGCGCAAGATGAGCGGGCAGGAGTCGGGACTAGGAGCCCGGGAGGGTGTGCGTCCGCCCGAGGCCGCGATCCTGGCTGGTTCCGGCCCTGCCGACGCCCGGACCCGGGCGGGCGCGGCGGCCGAGGCCGTCGCCCGGAGCCGACGCGCGGCCGAGGCCGCCGACCACCGGATCCCCCAGAGGGTCGCTGACGTCGGTTCCCGGCCCCGTTGCGAGGGCGATGGGCACCAGCGGCGCGAACAGCTCGACCCTGCGGTCATAGCCGCGGATCGCCCGCTCGCCGCGCGACTCGACCTCGATCGTCTCGGAGAGTAGGGCGCGGGTCGCTCCGGTGATCAGCACCGGATCACCGGTTTCGCGGGTCGCGGCCTCCACCCGGGAGCAGAGATTGACCGCGTCGCCGATCACGCTGAAGTTGAGGCGGCCGGCACCCCCGATCGTGCCCGCCACCACCCGGCCGGAGTTGACGCCGACACCGACCTCGAAGTCGCCGGGCCGGCGACTGTTGATGGTCCGGGCGAGCTCAACGGCGCACTGCACGGCGCGGTCGGCGTGCTGGGGGACCCGGTCGGGCGCCCCGAAGACGGCGAGCACCGCGTCGCCGATGAACTGGTCGATGTGGCCGCGGTGGTTGGCGACGATCGGAACGATGCACTCGAAAAGCTCGTTGAGCCGGCGCACCACCTCGGACGCAGAGGACTCCGCCGCGGCGGTGGTGAAGTCGCGGACGTCGACGAAAACCAGCGAGACCTCCACCTCCTCCCCGCGCGGCACGAAGTCCTCGCTGATCAGGTGCTGTGCGACCTCTTCGTCCAGGTAGGTGCCAAAGGCCGCGCGCAGCCGCTCCCGTTCCGCCAGCCCGTCGACCATCTGGTTGAAGGCCGAGGAGAGCTCGCCGAACTCATCGGAGGTCGTCACCGGGACGTGCTCGTCGAAGCGGCCCTGGCGGATCCGCTCGGTGGCCGCCTCGAGGTCCTCGATCGGCCGCAGGATCGAGCGTGAGAGCAACACGGTGAGCTCGAAGCTGATCGTGAAGGAGACAAACAGGGCGATCAGCACGTTGATGCCGAGCGCGTCGGTGCCGCCGCCGTTCGAGGTCAGCGCCGCGACCACGAGGCCCGTGATCACGTTGATCAGGGGTAGCGAGCCGAGCAGCTTGACGCGCAGCGGCACAACCGGGCGATCGATCCGGACCGGAACCTCGAGGCTCGAGTTGATGTCGAAGAGGATCGGGCGCAGGGCGAGCTCGAGGGCCAGGTAGTGCAGCGTCGCCCCATAGGCGACGGTGAGCAGTGCGGCGATCGCGATCGGGAAGAAGGCGAGCCAGGTCAGGTCGAGGACCGCGACCGAGGCGATGACCGTGATCACCGTGACCAGTACGGGGACGAGGAAATCCCGGCGGATCAGCAGGATCGGCAGGTTCACCCCCGCCTGCCAGGCCTCCGCCGTCTGCTCAGAGGAGCGGGCGCCGGCGATCCACGCCGTCAGCGGCCGCAGCCGCCTGAGCACCCGGAAGATGGTGAACGAGATGCCGACTGCGGTGAGGCTGAGAGTGATCGCGAGGATCGTCAGGAAGTCCCCGCTGGAGACATTGTAATAGAAGCTGAACAGCGCAACCGCGCCCGTGGCGATCAGGAACGCCGACTGGAGCTCGACCGTGATGAAGAAGGCCGGGTAGCGGCGCCCGAGCTTGCGGTAGAGCCAGGTGAGTAGATGTGGATGAGACATGGGTTAGCCCCCCATTGTCCCGTACAGCCCGGAGATCCCCCTGTTACAGGCTCGCGAGGGCCTCGGCGACGGGCATATCACCGTTCAGCAGGTCGAAGGCCTTGCCGATCGTGTTGTCCGCCCTCAGGCACTCAGCGATCACGGCGGCGACATCGTCGCGCGTGACCTGGCCGTACTCGAGCCTCTCGCCCAGCTGGACCTTGCCCGTACCGGGGTCGTCGGTGAGGCCGCCGGGACGCAGGATCGTGTAGTTGAGGCCGCTCTGCACGACGTACTTGTCGGCCTCGGACTTGGCCTCTTGGTAGGGACGCATCTGGTCCGACCACGTCTCCGGCCGGTTCGACCCGATCGAGCTGACTATCACGTAGCGGCTGATGTCCTGCGCTTTCGCGGCGTCAGCGAGCTTCACCGCGCCGCCGTAGTCGACCGTGCGCTTGCGGGCCGGCCCGCTGCCCGGGCCGGCTCCCGCCGCAAAGACCACCGCGTCCGAGCCGGCGAGCGCGTCGGAGATGTCGTCGACGTTCTCGATGTCGAGCACGATCGGCTCGGCGCCGATCGCCTCGAGGTCGGCTGCCTGCTCGGTCTTGCGGATGATCCCCCGCGGGCTGTCGCCGCGCTCGGCCAGCAGCTTCGCCAGCCGCATGCCGATCTTGCCGTGGCCTCCGACGATGACGACGTTCACGCGCCCGACGATACCCGTCGCGCGACGGCATCATGCAGCCGATGGCGACCGCCGACCTCACCGTGATCGGGCTCGGACGGGCCGATGCGAGCGCCGGCGAGTACATCGCCGAGATCCAGCGACGCCTCGCGGCCCAGGACAAGGTCGGCTACGAGCTGCATGCGATGGGGACCTCGCTCGAGGGCTCCACCGAGGACATCCTCGCCGTGGTCGCAGAGCTGCACCGTGTGCCCTTCGAGATGGGCCTCCCCCGCGTCTACACGGTGCTGAAGCTGGACGAGCGCCGCGACCGGGAGCAGACGCTCGACGACAAGGTCCGATCGGTAGAGAGGCGTCTCGATCAGAATTAGTGCCGGGGGTGGGATTCGAACCCACACGTCCCCGAAGGGACCGCGGATTTTAAGTCCGCGTGCCTCGACCAGATTGGGCTACCCCGGCCGGCCTGCTTCGCGCCGAGGCCCTGCCGCGATCGAGCCGGAACTAGATCGCGAGCGAGTGGTCCTCGAGCGCCTTGGCTAAGAGCTCGCGGAGCTGGTCGCGCTCGTCCTGGCCGAGGTTGCCGAGGACGTCGCCCTCGACGGTCTCGAGCTCGTGCTCCGCCCTCTCGAGAGCCCTCTGCCCCTTGGTGGTGATCGCGACGATGTGGCGCCGGCGGTCCTCGGGATCGCGGGTCCTCTCGATCAGGCCCTCCTCCTCGAGGCCGTTGAGCAGGATCACGCAGTTGTTCGCGTCCAGCATCAGGGTCTTCGCCAGCTTCTGCTGGGTGGCGCGCGTGCTCTCGCGGAGGTAGGTGAGCGCGACGAACTCCTTCAGCTTCACGCCCAGGAGTTCGGGGGTCGCGCTGCGGTAGGTGACGCGCGAGAGGCGCGTCAACAGATTCATCGTCCCCGCGACGGATGGTGCCTGGGTGGTCATCTCTCCCACAATGGTAGCCCGATCATCCTTAAACCGATGATTATCCTTGCTATAGTGATGATCCACGTGGAGGCTACTACTCAGAGAATAGCGCCCCGGAGCGACCGCACCAGGTGGATCGCGCTCTTCGTCGTCTGCCTCGGGCAGCTGATGATCGTCCTCGACACGACGATCGTCAACGTCGCCCTCCCCTCGATCCAGCGGGACCTCCACTTCAGCCAGTCGAGCCTCACCTGGGTGATCGACGGCTACCTGATCACCTTCGGCAGTCTGCTGCTGCTGGCCGGGCGGCTCGGCGACCTGTTCGGGCGCAAGCGCATCTTTCTAGCCGGCCTTGCTTCCTTCGTCGTCGCCTCGATGATCTGTGGGCTGGCCAACAGCGAGGCGATGCTGATCGGCGCGCGCTTCCTCCAGGGAGCGGCCGCGGCCCTCACCTCGGCGGTCGTGGTCGCGATCATCGCGGTCGAGTTCCCCGAGGCCGGCGAGCGCGCCAAGGCGATGAGCGCCTACACATTCGTGGTCGCGGGCGGCGCCTCGCTCGGGCTCCTGCTCGGCGGGGTGCTCACCCAGGCGATCAACTGGCACTGGATCTTCTTCGTCAACCTGCCGATCGGCGCTGTCGCGTTCTTCTTCGGCCGCCGGCTGATCGTGGAGAACGAGGGCCTCGGGGTCGCCCACGGGATCGACTGGTTGGGCTCGGTACTGATCACGGTCGCCTCGATCGTCGGCATCTACGCCCTGATCAAGATCCCCGAGTGGGGCTGGACCGGCGGCAGGACGCTCGGCCTGATCGGGGCCTCGCTCGCCCTGCTGATCGCCTTCGGCGCCTACGAATCCCGGATCTCAAACCCGATCATGCCCCTGCGCATCCTGGGCCAGCGCAGCCTGGTGGCATCGAACCTCGTTCGCGGGTTCCTGGTGACCGGCGCCTTCTCCACCTTCTTCCTCGGCGCGCTCTACCTGGAGCACGTGCGCGGCTTCGACGCGATCCAGATCGGGCTCGCGTTCATGGCGATGAGCGTGGCCCTGGCGGCGATGTCCGCCGGGATCTCGGCTCGCCTCGTGGCTCGCTTCGGGCCCAAGCGCACCCTGGTCGGCGGCATCACCAGCGGGGTTGCCGGTCTGCTGATCTTCTCGCAGGCCGGTGAGCACACCGCCTACTTCCCGGTGATGTTCGCCGGCCTGGCACTGCTCGGGATCGGCTTCGGCGCCGCCAACCCACCACTGATGATGATCGCGCTCGAGGATGTTCCGGCCGCGGACGCGGGTCTGGCCTCCGGCACCATCCAGGTCTCGATCCAGCTCTCGGCGGCGGTCGGGCTGGCCGCGCTGGGGACGATCGCCACCGACCGGACCAACGCCCTCGAGTCCGCCGGTCAATCGGCCACCTCGGCGCTCAGCGGCGGCTACCACCTCGCCTTCCTGATCGCCGCCGGCGCCGCCGCCGTCGGGATCGTGATCGCGACCCTCGTCCTGCGCACCCCCACATCACAGGAGGTCGAGGACGAGATCGAGGAGCGCGCCCCGGTCGGCATCGAGGCCGAGGGCGCCGACCTCCGCCAGGCGGCTTAGGCAAGCCTTAAGGCCGTCCGCCATGATCATGGTGGGTCGAGGAGAGAATCCCCGCAAATAGCGGCAAACTGGCAGACATAAGAGCCAGATTTCGCGGGCATTAAGGCCCCGGCGCGCGCAACCGAGCCGCTGCTACGGTGTTCGGTAAGGCAGGGAGAGCCGCTCCAAAGTCCCCCGGTTTTGGAAGCCTCAACACTCACACACGCACAGCGACGCGGGCTCTTCGCCCGGCGCTCGCCCCTCCTCCGCTTCCAGGACGACGCGGCCTTGGTCGCGCACACCCGCCAGGGCCACCAGCACGCCTTCGACACCCTGGTCGAGCGCTACCAGGCCCGACTGCTCGGCTTCTGCCGACAGATGCTGGGCTCCACTGAGGACGCCGAGGACGTGCTTCAGGAGGTCTTCGTCGCCGCCTACAACGCGATGGTCGCCGATGAGCGGCCGATCGCCGTGCGGCCCTGGCTCTACCGGATCGCGCGCAACCGCTGCCTCAACCACCTTCGGAAGCCGACCGCCGACGGGCAGGACACCATGGACACCCACCCCCACATGAACGGGGTGACCACCCTGGAGCGCGTCCAGAACCGCGAAGAGTTCCGCAACCTGCTCTCCGACGTCGGCCAACTGCCCGAGACGCAGCGCTCCGCGCTGTTGCTGCGGGAGATCGACGCGATGAGCTACGAGGAGATCGCCCAGGCGATGGACACGACCGTTCCCGGAGTGAAGAGCCTGCTGGTCCGGGCGCGCATCGCGCTCGCCGAGTCCAGCCAGTCCCGCCAGCTGACCTGCGACGAGGTCCGGCTCGAGCTCGCCGAGGCGGCCGAGGGGCTCGCCAAGGTCTCGGGGCCGGTGCGCCGCCACATCAAGGGCTGCGATCCCTGCCGCGAGTTCCGAACCCAGCTTCGCTCCGACACCAAGGCTTTCGCCGCGATCTTCCCGGCCGGTCCGCTGCTGATCCTCAAGGGCGCCCTGCTGGCCAAGCTCAGCGGCATCTTCGGCGGCGGTGGCGGCGGTGCCGCCGCCGGCGCGGGTGGCGGCGGTGGCGCCGCAGCCGGCGCGGGCGCCGGAGCCGGAGCGGGGGCCGCGGGAGCAGGAGCGGCCGGCGCCGGTGCCGGAGCGGCCGGCGCAGCCGGCGCAGCCGGCGCCGGAGCGGCGGGAGCAGGTGCCGCGGCGGCCAGCGGTACGGCCGCGATCGGCGGTGCCGCAGCGGCCGGCGGTGCGGCGGCCGGCAGCGGAGTCGCGGTTGCAGGCGGTGCCGCGGCAGCGATCGGGACCAAGGCTGCGGCCGGTCTGGCCACGGCGGCGATCATCGCCGGCGGCGCCGCGGAGATCCAGAACGTCTCGGACCACCATCCGGCCACCAAGCCCCAGACGAAGACGCGCGTGCTCCACAAGACTCCCCCCGCCAACGCCGCGAAGGCCGACCCCACCCAGGCGGCCACTCCGCTGACGGCGCCCGCGACCACGCCTCCTGAGGCCGTTACGACGCCGCCCCCCACGGTCACGGTCCCGCCCCAGACTCCCGATCCCACCACTGCGAGCGGCTCGGAGACCGGCGGGACCACCGCCAGCGCGACGGGCAGGCACCGACACCACAAGAACGCCGTGGCGAACAGCGACTCGCGGCCCAAGACTCCCGCGCAGACCGGTCCCATCACGACGGGTGTCGAGCCGTCGAGCTGTGACGCGAACGCCGACGGGGTTGCCGATCCGGGCGCCCCGAGCGACTGCGCTACGAGCGGCGGCACCGTCACCACCGGCGTCCAGCCGGGCGAGGCGACGCCTGCTCCGATTCCCTACGCCGCGCCGAAGAAGCGCAAGGCGGCTCCGAAGTCAAGCTCGAGGAGCACGCCGAAGAAGAAGGTCAGGCGGCAGCGGGCATAAGCCCGATCACCTTCAGCCGCCGGTTGAGACTCTGCGCCGCGAAGGCGTGACTCTCCTCCCGAGTGAAGCCGAAGTTCTCGACGTCCTCTGACTCGTCCCACGGCGGGTCGATCACGCCGTCGGCGATCGGCAGCGACTCGGTGAGCATGTTCTGGATCACCTCGCGGTAGCGGTCGTCCTCCTTCACGCAATCGGTCAAGAAGCGAACGCCGAAGGCGATGTGGCGGTGCTCGTCGCGTGCCACGTTCGAGAAGCCCTCGACGAATCCCGGCAGCGTGCCCATCCGCTCGTTGTAGTCGATGATGTTGTGCTGCCCGGTGAGGGCGAGCATCCCCTCGATCACCATGTGGTAGAGCGTGATCGCCTCGACGAAGGCGTCCCGGTCCCCGGGGTCGCGGCCCAGGCGGTCGACCCGCTCCTTCAGCAGACCGTCGAAGAGATCCTTGAACGCCTGGTTCAGGTGCTTGTCCAGAGCCTCCAGCCTCTGTGAGAGCTCAGTGGCATCCTCGAGCACGCCGACCTCGCTGAAGAACCGGTCAAAGAAGCGGACGTGCCGGGCCTCGTCCGCGATCTGGGTCGAGAGGAAGATCCGCTGCGCCTCGGTGGGGGCGGCGCGCATGATCGGGCCGAGTTCGTCCGCGACCTTCTGCTCGCCGATGAAGAAGCTGGAGAGCCCGTACATCCGCTGGAAGCGCTCCTTCTCGGGGATGCGCTCGTGCCAGTCGATCCGATCCTGCGAGAAGTCGAGGTCCTGGGTGGCCCACTGCTGGCGCTCCCAGAGGTTGTAGAGCTGCGTGTAGTCGAGGAGCTTGATCTCGCTCCGATCCGCCTGCTGCAGGGCCGGGTCGGAGGTCGCCCGGAAGTCCTCGCGCTGCGTCCTGGATCGAGTTGCGTTCTTCGCCTCAACTGGCTCCATTGGAATCTCCTCTCCTGCCCTTTCGTCGGTCGGCGCAGCCTAGCGCACGAACTGGCTGGCTGGCCAGTTTTGAGTGGCGTGGTTGCCCGGGGAACCGGCGCATCCCTCGCGGCAGGAGGTCATCATCGATTACCGAATCTTGTGCTGATCAGCACGACTGCGGGATCCGATGAGACAGCTGAGAGGACTGAGAAAGATGAAGCCCTGGACCCTCGGAAACCGGATCCTCGGAGTTGACCCCGAGCTCCGCCGCCTCTGGATCGGCGGCCAGCGGCTGCATCACGGCCTCACCGGGATCGCCGTCGTGACCGCCGGCCTCGCCCAGCTTGCGACACGCCGCACCGAGGCGAGCCGGGCGATCGCCTGGACGTTCGCGGGCGGCGTCCTGATGGCGCACGACTGGAAGGACCGCGCCGTCTGGTTCCGACGTGGCCCCCAGACCGACTAGACGCTCATCGACTCACTCGGAGCCAGCACCGCCACCTTCGACTTCGTCCTCGACTCGACGTCGGACTTGAACGCCTCAGCGTCCGTCTCGATGGGCGGGAAGGTGTTGTAGTGGATGGGGATCACCGTCCCGGCGCCGATGAAGTCGGCGGCGACCACAGCGTCGTGCCGGTCCATCGTGTAGTGGCCGCCGATCGGGATGAAGGCGACGTCCACCGGGGTCCGCTCGGCGATCAGCTTCAGATCGCTGAAGAGTGCGGTGTCCCCCAGGTGGTAGATGGTCTTGCCGCCCAGGTTGATGACGGCGCCGGCCGCCGCGCCGATCACGGTGCCGGTCGAGGGGCTGAACGGCCGCTCGCCCACCGGGACGGTACTGGTGTGAAAGGCCTGCACGAGCTTGACCCAGCCCCAGTCGAACTCGACCGTGCCGCCTAGGTTCGGATCCGCGAAGTTCTCGATCCCCTCCTCGTCGAGCACATTGGCGAGCTCCGAGATCGCAACGTAAGACGCTCCAGTCCGCTTGCCGACCGCGATGGCGTCCGCGAAGTGATCCTGGTGTGCGTGGGTGATTACCACGTGGGTCGGATCGACGTCGTCCGCCGAGATCTTCGCTGCGGGGTTGTTGGGGGCGAGGAACGGATCGATCAGGACGCGTGTGTCGCCGTCCACCAGCTCGACCGTGGAGTGGCCGATGTAGTTGATCTCCATCTGGGTCAGTCCTCCTTCGTCGGTTCGGATTCCTGCTGTTCGAGCTGATCGGCCAATGCCCAGCCGACAGCGACACCAACCATCATTCCCATGCGCGCCTCCTCGGCCAGCAGCGTACGCACAGCCGTCAGCCGAGCCTCCTCCTCCGGCGTGGTCGCAGCCTTCAGCACCTCGGCGTCGTGCGACTCGCCGAACCAGCCGCCGGCCGCGAGGGCTTCGGTCAGGATCTTCTGGAGGCGCGGAGCGGCGCGGGCGACCTGGCGCTCGGTGTCGCGGAAGACCTCCGGATCGGAGATGGCGTCGATCGCCGCGTCGATCTCCTCGTCCGTGTAGGGGCCTCGCGCCACGCGGGCACGATATCCCGGTCAGTCCGGCCGGCGGCGCTCCCACATCTCGAAGCCTCCGACCTCCCTGTATCCGAGCGCCTGGTAGACGGGGAAGCCGAGCTTCGTGGAGATCAGGGTGCTCCCCGACTTCCCGCTCGCACGCTGCTGCTCCAGGGCGAAAGCGAGGAGGCGCTTCGCCACTCCGCGACCGCGCGCCTCAGGCAGCGTGGCGACGAAGGTGATCTCGGTGTCGGCGCCTCGGTCCCAGGTGAGCAGCGTGCCCACCGTCTCCCCATCGAGCCGGGCGAGATAGCAGTCCGTTCCCGGCAAGGGATCGATCGGCGGGAAGTCACCCGGCGAATAGCCGTACGCCACCTCGTTGATGCTCCGGAGCGCCTCCATGTCCATTTCGGCGCTGGTCTCGAGCGCGAGATCGGGCTCGGGGACCTGCAGCCCAGACAGCTCAAGGCCCATCGCGCGCGGTGTGGCGTCCAGCACGTGCCCGGCCTCCTCGAGACCGGCCCGCGCCCGCCCGTCGTCTGCCGGGATCCAGACGGTCCAGGCGTTAACGCCTGCTTCTCCGTAGACCTCCGCAAGGCGAGGAAGCGCCCCGACCAGCCGACCGGAGTCCCGGTACCAGACCGAATTGAAGAAGGAACGATTGGGAGACGCCGGGATGATCGCGGCCTCGATGTCCGCGTCCTCGAACACGCTGCCGCCGCAGGCGTCGGCGAGGAGGTGCCACAGGGGCGGCTGGTTCTCGCGGACGAGCTCGAACCAGCCCCGATCGTCCGAGGGAAGCCCGCTCACCGCTTGCGGGCGAGCGTGATGCCGTCGGCGAAGCCGAGGAGCGCCACGTCGACCCGCTCGTCCTCCGCGAGGCGATGGTTGAGCTCGGCGGTGACCTTGGCGGCCTCGCTGTCGCCCGGATCGAGGACGGTGCCGTCGCGCAGGGTGTTGTCCAGCATGATCAGCCCGTTCGGGCGTGTGCGGGGCAGGGTCTCCTCGAAGTAGTCGATGTACTCGGTCTTGTTGGCGTCGATGAAGGCGAAGTCGAACTGCTCGGCCGGCTCCATCGCGCGCAGGCTCTCCAGCGCCGGGCCGATCCGGAACTCGACCTTGTCGTCCAGGGCCGCCTTACCGAGGTGCTCGCGGGCCCGGTCGGCGTAGCCCTGGTCGAGCTCGCAGCAGATCAGGCGACCGTCGTCGGGGAGCCCGCGGGCGATCGCGATCGCCCCGTAGCCGAGAAAGGTGCCGACCTCGAGCGCCTGCCGTGCGTCGATCGCCGCGACCAGAATGGTCATGAAGGCGGCCTGGTCCCCGGCGATCTGCATCGAGGCGAGGTCGCCCATGTCCTCGCCTGCCTGCTCCACCTCGGGGACGGCGCCGTCGCGGAATGAGCTGTGCTCGACGGCGTAGCGGTGGAGCTCCGGAGTGATCGAGATGAACTTGTCGTGGGCCAAGCGGGCAGGCTAGCCGAGGTGTCGCTCGCGCCGCGCGTAAGCCGCGGCCAGGCCGCAGGCCGCGCCCACCAGGGCACCGGCCAGGCCCGCGAAGACATTGGCGTAGTCGTCGACCAGGGGGAGCATGATCAGGACGGCGGCGGCAACCGCCGCCCCGATCACCTCCACGTCCTCACCGGGGCGCGCCCGAACCTCCGCGCCGCGCATCACCGCCCAAGCCGCAAGCAGGCCCAGCGCGATCCCATTGCCGCCGGAGGCGAAGAGGACGTCGCGGCTGGGGGCGAAGGCCGTCTCGATCCCGTCCGCGGCGAGCATCCCGAGCGCGCCGCAGGCGACGATCAGGAGGACGGTCGGGATCGTCCCCAGGCGCTGCTCGACCGCGATCCCGAAGATCGCGATGCCGATCGAGGCGACGAAGAGATAGCCGACGTCCGGATAGACGAACGGCGCGGCCAGATAGCGCCACCAGTCGCCCCCGACCGGGCCGACGATACCGCCGAGGTCGTGTGTGCTGAGCGCCGGGCTCGCCACACGGATCAGCACCAGGACGGCGGAGATCGCGATCGCGGCGATGACCGCATAGGGCCGCTCGCCGAGGCGCTCCGTCCGCTGCGCCCTCGCCATCCGCCGGCGGGCGCGGCGCGACTGCCGCGGGGTGAGCTCGTCACCGCGCAGCTCGAGCTTCGGCGCCCGCTTGCGCAGCCGCGTGCCGCAGTAGGGGCACTCGGTGACGTAGGGGCTGACCTCCTCCCCGCAACTCCGGCAGACGACGCTTAACTCAGGCGAGCTCACTCACGCGAGGATACCCCTGCTCGCTCGGCCCATCTGTTGAGCTCGTAGAGGATCCGGGCCAGCTCCCGCCCGTTGCCGCTGAGCCGGTAGCGCCGGCCGGGATCCCGCTCGATGACACCGGCGCTGACGAGCTCGTCGAGCCGGGAGGAGAGGACCGAGGGGCTGATACCCGTCCCCTCGCGGAGCTCCGAGAACGCCAGGGTGCTCCGGCGGAGCTCCCAGACGAGGCGCAGTGCCCAGCGCCTGCCGAGCAGCTCGAGGGCGTTCTCCACGGGTTTGGCGTTGGCCATTGGTACGGAATCCGTATTTCGTGCCCATAAAAACGGGTAATTGACTACGAAAAGCGTAGCGGAGGCGTCGGAGACGGTTCGAAACCGGCCCCTACAAACCCAGCCGAGTGTCGCGCTCAGCCGTCCGGATCGCTGGCGGCGACGATCTCGCGCATCAGCCCGCCGATCTCGCCGTGGTCGGAGAGCCAGTCGAGCTGACGGCGGGCGCCGGTCCCGTTCTCGACCAGGTCGGCGAGGTCGGCGAGCTCATCCTCGCAACCGAGCGCGCGAGCGTTCTCGCGGAGGTCCTCGATCACCCCGAGGGTCATCTCCTCCGCCGGCACCTCGAGGCCCTGGTCGAAGTCGATCAGCTTGCCCTCGATCCCGACCAGCGCGGCGCGCACCTTGTTGTCGTCGATCAGCTCCTGGGGGTACTCGATGCTCGGCACCCCCTCCTCGTATTCCAGCGCCAGCCGGCGGGCGAGCGCCTGTGCGAAGGCGGCGAACCCGATCGTGTGCTCGACCCTCGTCTGCTGGTCGAAGACGCGCAGCTCGACGGTGCCGAGGTTGGGATGCGGGCGCACGTCCCACCAGAGGTAGGTGTAGTCGGGGATCGCGCCGCCGCGCATCATCTGCTCGACGCGGTGGGAGTAGATCTCCCAGTTCCCGTAGTACGGCGGGATCCCGACGCGGGGAAAGGCGCGGAACACCGGTGTGCGCGAGGACATCATCCCGGTGGTCCTTCCCTGCCAGAGGGGAGAGTTGCTGGACATGCCGAGCAGCAACGGGAGATAGCCGCGCATGCCGTCGGCCACGTAGATCGCCTTCTCGGCGTCGTCGATGCCGACGTGCACGTGGGTACCGAAGATCAGCTCCTGTTCCGCGATCCAACGCAGCTCCCCGGCCAGCTGCTTGTAACGGGGTGAGTCGACGATCAGCTGGTCTTCGTAGAGCGCCGACGGGTGGGTCCCGGCTGCGCCGATCGCGAGCCCGTTGCGGGCCGCGACCTCGCGGACACACCGGCGGAGCCGGCGAAGCTGGTCCGCCGCCTCGGTGATGTTCGCGCACGGCAGGGTCGCAACCTCGAGCACGGACTGCATCAGCTCGGGCTTCACCTCGCCGGGGAGCTCCGAGGGCAGGTCATTGACGATCACGTCGATCGCCTGTGCCAGCTCCAGCGTCCCGGCATCGCAGATCATCAGCTCCTCCTCGATGCCGAGCGTGAATGGGGTCCCGCCGAACTTGTGGTCCAGCACGCCGGGGACCATGACAGCAGCCGGGGATGAAGTTTGGCGGCGAGTGCCGTGGGCCAGAATTCCTTGGGTGGTCCTCGACGAGCTCCGACATCCGATCGTCCTCGCGCCCCTCGCGGGCGGTTCGTCCACCCCCGAGCTGACCGCCGCCGTGAGCGAGGCGGGCGGCTTCGGGTTCCTCGCCTCCGGTTATCTCTCATCGGAGGCGCTCGAGGAGCGAATGGTCCGCATCCGCGAGCTCACCGAGGCGCCGTTCGGAGTGAACCTGTTCGTGCCGGGCGACCCCGATGTGGAGGCGCCCGGCCTCGATGACTACCTACAGCGGATCGCCGCCGAGGCGAGCCGCTACGGTGCCGAGCTCGGCGAGGCGCGTCACGACGACGACGGCTACTTCGAGAAGCTCGCGCTGGTCGCGTCGCAGCGGCCCGCCGTCACCTCGTTCACGTTCGGGTGCCCGGAGCCGGAGCGAGTCGCGTCACTGCGGGAATCCGGCGTGGAGGTCTGGGTGACCGCGACGACTCCGCGCGAGGCGCGCATCGCAGCGAAGGCGGGCGCGGACGCCGTCGTGCTGCAAGGCTCGGAGGCGGGCGGGCACCGCGCGTCCTTCGCGGACCTGGATGACGAGCCCCTCAGCACGCTGGTGCTGCTGCGGCTGGTCACGCAGCGGATCCGGCAGCCCTTGGTCGCAACCGGCGGCTTGACGGATGGTCCGGCCGTCGCCGCGGTGCTGGCGGCCGGCGCGACCGCCGCCCAGCTCGGCACCGCCTTCCTGCGTGCCGAGGAGGCGGGCACGGAGCCGGCCTACCGCGAGGCGCTCGGATCACATGCGCCGACGGCGCTCACGCGCGCGTTCAGCGGCAGGCGGGCCCGGGGCATCGTCAATCGATTCATGTCCGAGCACTCGGCGGAGGCGCCCGCGGCCTATCCCCAGATCCACCACGCCACTTCCCCGCTTCGGGCAGCGGCCCGTAAACGTGGCGACCCCGACGGGTTCAACCTCTGGGCCGGTCAGGCGCACGAGCTGGCGCGCGCCGGTCCCGCCGCCGAGATCCTCCGATCGATCAGCGAGGGGGCCCGCCAGGCGCTCGAAGCGGCCGCGAACAGGGCCCTCTGATCGGGCATACTGACCATGAAGGCTCAACCACGGAGGTAATCGAGAAGATGGAAGTCAAGTCGATCACGGAGCAGAAGTCGCTGCTCGCAACGCTCTCGCCCGGCAAGCGCGCCCGGCTGCGCCGTCTGCTCTTCGACTACGGCCCCGGCAACGGGACGCTGATGCTGCTGCCGATCGACCAGGGGATCGAGCACGGCCCCCGCGACTTCTTCCCCAACCCGGCCTCCAAGGACCCCGAGTACCAGTTCAGCCTCGCCGCGGAGGCGGGCTACTCCGCGATCGCCTGCCAGATCGGGCTCGCGACGCGCTACTACCCCGACTACGCGGGCCAGGTGCCGCTGATCCTGAAGGTCAACGGTAAGACCGACATCCCGCCCTCCGATGAGGCCTTCTCATCGACCAACGCGTCCGTCGAGGATGCGGTGCGGCTGGGCGCCGACGCCGTCGGCTACACGCTCTACGTCGGCTCGCCGCGCCAAGACGTCGACCTGCACCAGCTCAAGGGCGTGCGCGAGGACTGTGAGCGCTACGGCATGCCGCTGGTGATCTGGGCCTACCCGCGCGGCCTGGATATCGAGAAGAAGGGCGGCCAGACATCCTTCTACGCGATCGACTACGCGGCGCGGCTGGCGATGGAGATGGGCGCCGACATCGTCAAGCTCAACTTCCCCAAGTTCGACTCCGAGAAGGACAAGGACCAGCCCGCTCCGTACAACGAGATGGACGTCTCTCCCGAGGAAGCGGTGCGCCAGATCGTCGAGTCAGCGGGGCGCGCCCTGGTGGTGCTCTCCGGCGGGTCGAAGACCGACGACGAGACGGTCCTCATGCACACCCGCACGATCATGGAGGCGGGCGGCTCGGGCGTGATCTTCGGTCGCAACGTCTGGCAGCGCGAGAAGGGCCAGGCGCTGGAGATCATCGGGCAGATCAAGGAGACGCTGCTCGAGCACGTGCGGCGGATTCCGTAGCGGGCGCGACGCACCAAAACCGGCAACGAAGGGTGGCGGGACACCCGTAATGAAGGGCGGCCACTTTGGCGCCTTGCGCCCGCCATGCGTGGACACGAGTCGCCAATTGGCGCCTTTTTCCCCATGCGGGGAATAAGGAGCCAAGCCCGGATTGTTGCCCGCCAACTGGCCGTTACTCGCGGTAGCGGGAGAAAGGGGGCCAGAGGCGGATAGTTCCGGCCCGACGCGCATCATCGGGGGGTGAGCCGACCGCTGCGCCGCGGCGCCCTCCGGGCGCCCCTCTTCATTGCCGTAGTTCTTGTTGCCGTCGCCTTCTCGCGTTGCGGGACCAGCGGCGGCGGCTCCGCGGAGCCGCCCGGGCCCGCCACCGCCAAGGTCACACACGTCGTCGACGGGGACACGATCGACGTCACGATGCCGGATGGCGACGAGGACACGGTCCGCTACATAGGCGTCGACACCCCGGAGACGGTGAAGCCGGGCACTCCCGTGCAGTGCGGCGGCCCCAAGGCGCATGCGATGAACGAGCGCCTGGTGGGCGGGCGCACCGTGATCCTCCGCTTCGACGCCGAGCCCCGTGACGTCTACGGACGCCTGCTCGCCTACGTGTATCGCCCGGGTGGCGATGGCGGACGGCCGTTGTTCGTCAACGCCGAGCTTGCGCGCCGCGGCTTGGCCCGCACGCTGACGATCCCACCGAACGACTCCCACGCGGACCTCTTCGCCAGGCTCGCAGCCCGCGCGGGGGTCAGGGGGCTAGGGTTATGGGGGCGCTGCCCCCTATAGTCGGGAGTGGATCCCGACGCGGCTTGTGCTGCTTGGCTCTTGCAAGATGCATTGCTAGCCTGCACGGCCGCCCGGGGGGCTACGTGATGGCTCAGATGCGGATGCGACAGAGCATGGCTCAGATGGAGCTGGCGTTCGAGCAGGATATGGCGCTCGAGCGACGCCGGCGCGACCAGCTGCGCAAGCGCGCGGTCAACCGCTCACGTGCCCGGCGCATCACTCGCAACGAGTCGCGCGGCAAGGTGCGGTTCAGCGTCCTGCTCGTCTGCCTGACGCTCACGGTCGTCACCGTGGTCGTGGCGATGTTCGAGACGCTGGCCTGGCTGATGGGTTAGCGGCCACCAAGGCGCTGGCCGCGATCTGATGGCGAAGCCGGATCACGGGCGCTGACCGAGCCGCTCCAGCGCGTCGGAAACGGCGGCGTTGGTCACTTCATCATCGGGTCCCCTCTCGGCCTCGCTCTCGAGCCGTTGGTAGACCTCGTTCCTGAAGATCGATACATGCTTCGGCGCGGTGATGCCGAGGCGAACCTTCTCGCCGCCTACCGAGAGCACCTGAACCTCAACGCCGTCGCCGATCATGATGCTTTGGCCCAGCTTCCGTGTCAGTACCAGCATCGCTTGCCTCCTTGGGAATCACCTGCCTACCCCAGGCAGTGATCCGTTTCCGCTACTCAGAAGTGAGTAGCCTACCGGGTCCCGTCTCGCCTGCCAAGGCACAACTTGCGAATCATCTAGAGTCCGCCGCCGTGGCCCGCCAGTCCCTGAGACCACAGCTCAACCAGATCCGCGCCTGGGTTCGCCAGGGCCGGACCGACGCGTGGATCGCGCACCAGCTCGGCGTTCCCGCCTCCCAGCTCCGAGACTTCCGCAGCCGCCACGGGCTGAGCGCCGAGGGCGAGGAGCCGGCCAGCGACGTCGACCTCCGCGATGAGATCGAAGCCGAGATCGAGGCTGAGCTGGGAGAGCCCGAGCCCGAGGAGGAAGAGGGCGCGACCGATGAGGGCGAGGGTGAGCGCGATGTCGAAGGTGATGACGGCCAGGAGCGGACCGGCGGCAGGCGGCGTCGCCGCCGGCGCGGGCGACGCGGCCGTGGGCGCCGCCGCCAGCTCGAGGCGACCTTCGACCAGGGCGAGGAGGAGGGCTACGGCATCTGGCTCGATCCGGCCGTCAAGGACGACCCCACGTACACCGAGCACTGGGAGGGCCACAAGGCGCTGCGGGTGACCATCGAGCCCGAGCGGATCGTCTTGGAGCGTGTAGAGGACTGAGGTTTCCGGGCGGCGGGTCCTGTCGCCGGATTTGTCGCAGACGCGGAAACAGTCGCGCCAACGACCAAATCCGGCGCCACCCGCCGCAGAAACCTAGTCCTATTCGGCGATCACTCGTCCGCCTGAGTAATCCGACGCTCCACGGAGGTAGAGGTAGAAGGCACCGTCCACGATTGCCTGCGGGTCCAGGTCTACCGCCGCCATGGGGGCTGCTGCACGGCCGGCCTCGAGGCACCAGTCGGTCCCGCGGCCGTAGAGCTCGGCCAGCTCCTGCGCCGAGAAGGTCGGGCCGATCCGGCGGCGGAGCTCATCCCGGATCGCGTCCACGGCGCGGGCAGCGGTACGCGCCCGGCGCGGCTCCGCCTCGAGCTCGCGAAGGCGCCTGGCGCCCTCCTCCCATTGGAAGAGGGCGTTGTCGAGTGGATAGGCCAACCCCTACTTGGTAGCAGGCGGAAGCGGCGCGCCGGGAGGAGTTCCGGCGGTGACGGCGGCGCAGGCCAGAGGATCGAGCGGACCCGTGATCTTCCAGATGTCGACGAGCCCCGCGCCGGCGACGTGCTGCGCGTTGGCGGCATGTGAGATCCAGTCGCGCTGGACGGGCGCCGTGTCGGCGGCCGGGTCGTCCTGGTGATAGGTCGGAGTGGTGATGACGTAGTCATAGTCGCCATCGTTGAGGGCGCCGATCCACTCGGGGCACTCGGGGATCTGGTCGAAGGATCCCCGCGGTCCCTTCTGCCCGATGTAGGTGACCGTGTCACTCGAGTCCCCGCCCCAAAGCCCGTACTGGAAGAGGGCGCCCATCGTCCCGGAGAGCCCAAGGCGCAGGCCCCGCGCCTCCCTGGCCCAGTCGTAGGCGGCGCCCAGGCCCTGGTTGAGCTCGGTCGCAGGCTGCTCGGTCTTCGGGTAGTCGGGCGCGGTCGAGGAGTAGCGCTCGTCCAGGTAGTGGGTCTGCGCCACCCGCCCGAAGACCGCGAGCGCGATCAGGGCGGCCATGCCGATGCCCGCGAGAGTGACCGGTGAGAGGCCGTGGCGGAAGAGGAGGACCAGCAGCAACGGCAGCGCCACGACGGTCAGTGCCAGCGCGGCTGTGCCCGGGATGCGACCGGTGTCGATGGCGCCGATCGCCCCGGCGCTGACCACGATCAGGACCGCATAGAGGGCCAGGGTGCCGATCCGCCAGATCTGCCCGCGCGTACCGAGCCGCCAGACTCGCTGCTCGTCGGCGAAGCGCGGCGGGATCGCCAACAGCGCCAGGGCGAGCACCAGGCCCGGCGCCAGGTAGCGGATGTTGAGCCGGAAGCCGACGGGCGTCCCCTCCGGCCCCGACGCCCCGAGCGGCGTCAGCAGATAGGCGATCGCCGCGGCCACGGCGACCAGCGCCAGCATGCGCTCCATCCGCCCGCCGCGCCAGAGGACGAGGAGCACCGCGATCACCGCCAGGCCGAGGTAGGCCGGCCAGAGCTCGCCGAGCCGCTCGTGCAGGGCGGGGGTGAAGTAGCGGCCCCAGACGCTCGTGTCGGTGGCGTAGTGGACGATCGAGTACGGATGGCGCCCCTGCAGGGCCTCGGCGTGGTGGATCGGCCCGATCGACTGCCAGGGAAACGGGTTGCCGGAGACGATCAGGTTGCGGACGTACCAGTAGCCGCCGCCGACCACCATCGCACCGAGCCATGCAGCGGAGGCATGCAGGCGATGGCCGGCGCCGCTGATCCAGATGACGCCCACGGTGAGGGCGAGCACCGGCGGGACGACCGTCAGCTTCGTGCCCAGCGCGAGGCCCGCCGCCAGGCCCGCGACGATCAGCGTCCCCGGGGGCGGCCCGGCGTCCTCGTCCGACCGGCTCGGCCAGCGGCTGTTGAGCAGCAGCGCCACGGCCGAAAGGAAGAGCGCGATCGCGACGACGTCGTTGTTCGCGTTGCCTGGCTGGCGGCTGAAGAGCAGGTTGGCGGCCATCACCGAGGCCACCGCCGCCATCGCAGTCGGCCCGGTGCCGTACGGGCGCCCGATGCAGTATCCCGCGAACAGCGCGAGCCCCAGCCACGCCATGTTGATCAGCGGCGAGATGAAGTCGTTGCCGAAGAGGAGGATCCCACCCGCGTGGAGCAGCTCGGAGACCTGCGGATAGAACCAGTTGAGATAGAGCGGGTCGGTGTAGAGCAGCCCGGTGATCGAGTGCGTGTCGGCGATGTGGGCCGCGAGCGGCATGTGGTACCAGAGCGAGTCTCCGCCGTAGATACCCCGGTCGAGCGCCAGCAGCGTCGGGCCCGCCCACTGCGCGGCCACGATCAGCGCCAGGATCACCGCTGCGGCCAGCTCTTTGCGGCCGATGGACGGCCCCGGGAGCAGGTCGGGCTCCTCGGACTTCCCCCAGTGGGCGACCCGCGCGCCGGCGCGCATCAGCATCGGCTCGAGTCGCAGCGCCCCACCCCCCACGATCAGGCTGGCCGCGACGAGCAGCACCCCGTCGAGCACCCCGAAGAGGCCGAGTAGCTCCGCGACGACGATCAGGATGCCGATAGCGAGGACCGTGTCGGCGAGCAGAGCGGGCGGTCCGGTCCAGCTCGGAAGGGCTGCGCGGCGCGTGGTCCTGCCCGCGATCGCCATCGAGAGCACGACGGCCACCAGGCCGAGCACACCGAGTATGTAGTCGCCCACGCCGCTCACCGCTTGCTCGTAGCCGATCCTCCCGGTTGGGTCGGCGCCCCACGCCGGTTCGACTTGCCGCAGGCCTTGGGCGAGAGCTCGCCCGTGATCCGGAAGACCGAAACGCGCCCGGAATGCACGACCTCCTGGATGGCCGGATCGTTCTTGACCCAACCTCGCTCCGGTGATGAGCTGCCGTTGGAGGGGGTGTTGAGGTCGAGCTCGGGAGTGGTGATCAGGTAGTCGTAGTTCCCATCGTTGACTGCCCGCCGGAAGTCGGGGCAGTTCTCGATGGCCCGGAAGTCGGCCTCCGGCAGGTGGCGGCCGACGTACTGGACGTAGTTCGAGACGGCGTCGCCATAGAAGCCGTACTGGTTGTAGGCGCCACTGGTGCCGGCGACGCCGACGCGGAGGTTCGATGTGGGCTTCGCCCAGCGAACCGCGTCATCGAGCTGGAAACGGAAGTCCTCGGCGCGGTTGTAGCGATGCGCGAAATAGTCGTCCTGCTTCGCCCATCCGACCGCGGAGATCGCCAGCGCCAGCACCGCGCCGGCGAGACCAGCCAGAAGCGCACGGCGGCGGGCCAGCAGGGCCAGGCCGACCGGAGCGCCGACCAGCACGATCCCGATCAGGGCCGCCCAGGGAACCGAGGCGAACGGGCCCTTCCAGGCGACGTTCGCGTCCGAGTAGTGCGAGGTGAAGAAGAGCGCGACCAGGCCACCGACGATCAGCGGCAGGCGCAGGCGACTCGGGACGATTCGCGGCTCGAGCGGCAGCAGCGCCAGGCCGAGCGCCAGGCCCGGCGTCAGGTAGCGGAGGTTGATCCCGAACGCCAGAGGGTGGCCTTCGGGGCCCGCGGCGGTGAGCGGCGTGAAGAGGTAGGCGATCGCGGCCACAACCGTGACCACGCCGGCTAGCCGCACGGCCACGGAGCGAGGGCGCCAGATGGCGAGGATCGCGCCACCGGCGGCCCCACCGAGGATCAGGAACCAGAGCGGCCCGAGCAGGTTCTCGATCGGGTTGAGGAAGTAGGCGCGCCAGAGGCCCGTGCTGGAGTCAGACAGGATGTAGTGTGCGACGGTGAAGTCGTCGCGGCCTTCCAGACCGCGGTTGGGACCGGGCAGCTGGATCGGGCCGATGTGGCGGATCCAGGGGAGCGGGTTCCCGGAATGGATCAGGTTCCGCAAAAACCAGAAGCCGGCGGTGGCGGCGACCCCGGCCGCGAAGACGCCGAAGGCCTTGCGGCGGATGCCCGGGGGGACGATGAAGATCACCCCCACGGCCATCGCGGCAGTGGCGCCGGAGATCGTCAGCTTGCTTCCCAAGGCGATGCCCATCGAGAGGCCCGCGATGAGGAGCGCACCGATCTGGGCCGCCGCCGGGGGGGCGTCGGCAGGCGACCTGTCGCCGATCACAGGGGAGGCCGTCCGAGGTTCGTTCCGCGGCTCAGTCGGAGTTCCCGCCGCCGCCCCCCCGGCGGCGGCCTCGGGTGGGTGAGATCCCCTTGTTGCCCAAGCGTTGATCAGGATCGCTGCTGCCGCGAGGAGCAGGGCGACCGGGACTGTGTCCGTGGCGGGCGTGCCGGCTTCTCTGGGGACCATTGGGCCCGTGTCCATCGCGATCGCGACTCCGGTCAGGGAGAGGGGGGCGACGCCGTAGGGGCGGCCGATGCACCAGGCCGCCAGCAGCGTGACGCCGAGCCAGCCGAAGTTGACGAAGGGGCTGAAGATGTCCCGGTTGAAGAGCACGATACCCGCCGCGTGCAGCAGCTCAGAGTTCTCCGGGTAGAACCAGTTCAGGTAGAGGGGGTCGATGAAGTGCATCCCCCAGACCGACCCGGTGTCCGCGATCCGCGCCGCGAACGGCCCGTGGTACCAGAGCGTGTCGAAGGTGAGCATCCCGCGGCCCCAGACGTCCTGCAGGCCGGTCGCCCAGTGGGCCGCGACGAAGGCGGCGGCGAGCAACGCCAAAATCGTCTGGGGAAGGGGGATCGAAGGGGCCGGCGGCGCGCCCTCGCCCGTGCTTGGCGCTTTACCGGTGATATAGACCGGTAAATCGCCGGGCACCCCGAAATACACGCCGAGGCCGAGGATCAGGGCGGTCGGGATCAGAACAGCGGGGACAAGGATCCCGAAGGCGCCCAGGAGCTGCAGGAGGATGGTGAGAAGCGCAACGGCGAGGACCGCCTCGACCAGCCGCGCCGGGGCCCCTTCCCACCCCGGCAGCAGCAGGCGGCGCAGCCGGAGGGCCGCCAGCCCCATCGGGATCGCGACCGCCGCGAGGCCGATGACGCCGAAGAGGTAGTCGCCGAAGCTCACTTAGTGGCCGACTGGGCGGCCGGTTTGACCAGGATTCTCTGACGCTGGCTCAGGAGAACACCGCGTCGGGATCCACAAGCCGCCGGGTTCAGCGGTCGGTTCAACTTGAAGACGGAGATCTGGTCGTTTTCCTCGAGCTTTTGTCCGCCAGCCGCGGTCGTCCAGATTGCTTCGACCGGAGCAAGTGACTGTGTTCGTTGGTCCGGGCCGATCACCGCGTACTGATAGCCGCCATCATTGAGATCCCGCACCCATTCCTGACACTGGGCAACGAAGGCGGGTCCTCCCTGGAGATGTTGTGAAGCCTCGCTCGCGATCGGCAGATAGGCGCCCCGCGGCCCATGGCGCGCGACGTACTGGACGTGGTTCGAGAGGTCGTCCCCGTAGAAGACGTACTGCTTGAAGCCCGGCCTGCCGCCGACCACCGCGATCCGGCTGTCGTGCGGGGTCGCCCGGTTGAACCAGGCGAGCGCCGCCTTCATGCCGACCGGGAAGTCCTTCGGTGCGGTCGAGGCCTGGTAGCGGTCCTTGACGTAGTCGTCGCTCTTGGGCCACCCGATCGCGACGACCAGGGCGAGCGCTACCACGGCACCGGCGCCGACCAACGCCGGCGAGGCGCCGCGCTGGCGGGCGAGCGTCAGGCCGACGGGGACGAGGATCAGGAAGATCCCCAGCCCGATCGCCCCAACAAGAAAATGCCGGGTCCAGAGGTGCCCGGTGAGATCCCAGACGGGGACCGCCTGGACCAAGAGCAGGATCACCAACGTACCGAGGACCCAGGGCTGGACTCGCGATTTGAGCAGGCCCGCGTCGACCCCGAGCAGCATCGCGCCGAGCCCGAGGGCCGGCGAGGCATAGCGCAGGTTGGTTGTGAAGGCGGTCGGGTCGCCCTGGGGACCGGCGGCGGTCAGCGGCGTGAAGAGGTAGGCGAGCCCGCTGAGCAGCGCCACGATCCCGAGCATCCGGATCATCGAGGTGCGGCCGCGGATGATCGCCAGCAGGAAGCCGCCAATCGCAGCGACGAGAACGAGCGGCCAGAGGTCGCCGAAGCTGTCGTGCAGGCCAGGGATCAGGTGGTGCCTGATCACCCCGCCGTCCGGCGGCAGCAGGTAATGGGCGACCGTGTGCGGCTCGCGGATGTTGATGTCCGCCTGGTCGGGGCCCACGAGTGGCCCGGCCTTGATCCAGGGAAGCGGGTTGCCGGCGTTGATCAGGTTGCGCGCGAACCAGAAACCGCCCGTGATCAGCGAGCTCACGACCCAGATACCGGTGGCCCGCCACCGGTACCCCGCGCTCACCGCGATCACGCCGAGCGTGAGCAGGCCGAACGGGGCGAGCAGGTTGAGCTTCGTGCCCAGCGCCATCCCCGCCGCGAGGCCCGCGACTATCAGGGCGCCGTTGGGAAGCGCGGCCGTACCGCGAGCGGCGGGCTGGGCCTCGTGGGCCGCGCGGCGCTGAGCGTCGGCGTTGACAAGGATGGCCGCCGACGCGAGAAAGAAGAACAGCCCCATCGTGTCGTTCTTCGCGTCCCCGGGCTGGTAGAGCAAAAGCATGTTGGCGTCGAGCACCAGCGTCATTGCGACGATCGCGATCGGACCGCCGCCGTAGGCACGGGCGAACGCCCAGGCGGCCAGCAGGCAGAGCGACATCCAGCCGATGTTGAGCAGCGGCGAGAGGAAGTCGTTGCCGAGGAAGAGGATGCCGGCGGAATGGAGCAGCTCGGAGTTCTGCGGGTAGAACCAGACCGTCAGGTTGAGAACTTCGGTGAAGTGCAGCGCCCCGACCTGGTGGTCTTGGACGAAGCGCGCCGCGAACGGCGCGTTCTGCCAGGTGGTGTTCGGCAGGTACATCCCGATGTCGAGCCCCGTCTGGGTCGGCATCGCCCAGTGAACCGCGACCAGGAAGGCGGCCGCCACGGCGACGCCGAGCGCAACCGGCGCAACCTGCGGCGCCCAGAGCGGCGGTCCCTGCCGCGCCGGGCGCAGCGCTAACCCGATCCCCACTCCGACGACCAGCGAGGCGAGCAGTACCCAGCCGGGCCGGTAGAGGCCGACAACCCCGACCAGCTCCAGCGTCATCACCAGCAGGGAGAGGCCGAGGACCACCTCGGCCAGGCGAGCCGAGGCGCCCGACCAGCCGGGCAAGAAGCGGCCACGCATCCCGACGGCGGCGAAGCCCATGGCCGCAGCCACCGCGATCAGCTCGACCGAGCCCTGGAGGTAGTCGCCGAAGTTCATGTGCGCGCGGCGGCACCGAGCTGCGAGCAGGCCGCCGGGTCGAGCGGGCCCGTGATCTTGTAGACAGCGGCGGGGCCAGACTGGATGATCACCCGGACGCTCTTGTCCCTCGAGGTCCAGAGGTTCTCGGGTGGCGCCACGGTCTCATCGGCTCCGAGCTTCGGCGTGGTGACGATGTAGTCGTAGTGGCCCTTGTTGATCGCCTGGCGCCAGGCGGCGCAACTGACGATCGGGCGGAAGGTGCCGTGGTTGAGCTGCTGGCCGATGTACTGGACGTGATTCGTCAGGTCCGTGCCGTAGAAGAAGTACTGGCCGAACGCCGAGGCGCGGCCCACCACCCCGATTCGCTGGTGGCTCGCCTTCCGCCCCCAGTCCTGGAGCGGCGCCCACTGCGGGCTGGCGCGGAAGCCCCCGCCGAGCGGCGGCGCCGCCGCGGTCACGTAGCGGTGGTCGAGGTAGTAGTTCTCGCGCACCCTGCCGAGCGCCACCGCCGTGATCAGCGTGACGAGCCCGAAGGCGACGATCGCAACCTTGCTGACGCGCGCCCGCAGGCCGGCCACGATCAGCGCGGGCACGCCGACGATCAGGAACGCCATCCCGATCGAGGCCAGGTGATGCGAGAACTTCCAGTTCGCCTGTGTCACCGTTCCCTGGATCAGCAGGATCGTGAACAGGCCGATCAGGATCCACGGACGGTTGCCGTGCCTGATCCACGGGATCAGCGGCAACAGCAGGAAACCGACGATCAGCACCGGCGCGACATAGCGCAGGTTGGCATCGAACCCGCTCGGATCGCCGAGGCTGCCGGAGGCGGTCAGCGGGGTGAAGATGTACGCGATCCCAGCGACCATCCCGGTCACTGCCAGGATCCTCATCAGGGCGCTGCCTCCCTTGAAGAACGCCCAGACCAGCGCGACGACCACCACCGCGAGGATCACAGGCCAGAGCGGCCCGAGGCGGTCGTGGAGCACCGGGAAGAGCTTGTGCTGCCAGACCGTCGGATCGTTGTAGTACTCGCTCAGCGAGTGAGGCGGGCGCGGGTAGAGGGCCAGCTGGTCCGGGCCGGGCAGGTGAATAGGCCCGATCTTGTGGAGCTGCGGGAATGGGTTGAGCGCGTAGACGAAGTTCCGCCCGTACCAGAAGCCGCAGGCAATCACCAGGCCACCGAGCCAGACGCCGAGCGCGCGCAGCCAGTGTTGTCGGCCGCCGAGGATCGCGACCCCGATGGTGAACGCGGCGATGGTGGCGAGCAGGGTGATCTTGGTTCCGACCCCGAGCCCAGCCGCGAGCCCGGCCATGAAGAGCGGCCCCGCCCCGACGGTGGCGAGCGCACGCGGATCGCCCTCGACCGGGACGTCCTCCACCACCCCCGGCTCGAGCTCGCCGGTGGGCGTGGCCGTGTAGCCCTCGGTCCGCCGGGCGGCGGCCACATCGCGCGCCGCGTGGGCGCTCGCCGCCCCGTCCACCAAGAACGCGATTGCCGCCATCAGGAAGAAGAGCCCCGCGACGTCGTTCGGCCCCTGGCCGGCCTGCGAGCCGACCAGCATGTTCGAGTCGAGCACCACCGCCGCCCCCAGCACGGTCACCCCGCCGATCGCGTAGGGACGCCCGACGCACCAGGCGGCCAGCAGGCAGAGCGCCACCCAGATCAGGTTGATCAGCGGCGAGAGGAAGTCCGTCTTCAGGAAGACGATGCCGATGCCGTGCAGAAGCTCGGAGTTCTGCGGGTAGAACCAGGCCGCGAGCTTGAGCGGATCGGTGAAGTGGAGCGGCCCGACGTGCCCCGTCTGCGCGAACCGGGCCGAGAAGGACATGTGGTACCAGGTGGTGTCCTGGTAGTACATGCCCTGATCGATCGCCTGGCTGGTCGGATGTGCCCAGTGGACGACGACGAGCGTCGCGGCCGCGATTCCGATCCCGACCATCACCGCACTCGAGCGCGCCTCGGGCATCCTCGGCGGCTGGGCGAGCCCGCGGCGGCGCACCAGCGCGCTCGCGCCCAGTCCGGCAGCGATGTAGCCGAGCAGCAGCGGGACCTCCTTGAACAACCCGAGGACGCCGAGCAGCTCGGAGACGAGGACGAGCATGGTGAGGGCGATCACGACCTCGGCGAGGCGCGCCAGCGCCCCCATCCAGGCCGGCGCGAGCAGGGCTCGCAGGTGGTAGGCGCCTAGGCCGAGAGCGGCTGCAATCACCGTCAGCTCTGCCGCGCCGATCAGGTACGTGCTCGTACTCATCGGCTCAAATCACCAAAACGCGCGCAGCCGCATGGCTTGCGCGCGAGCGCGGAATCATATCCGCGCACTCGAACTAATCGGGTTGCGCTTTCGCGCACCCTCTCTTATGTCTCTTAAGCGAAAGTCAGTCCCCGCGCAGCCCATGCACGACGTAGGCGTGCTCGCCGGGCTTCACCATGCCCAGCCGCCGCGCCTCGCGCTCGAGCGAGGCGGGGCTGGACGCCTCCCTCAGCTGCCTGGTGAGCTCGACCCTCTCCTGCTTGAGCTGGACGAGCTGTGACTCGCTCGACTTGGATCCCTGCCATGCCTCGAGCAGGTTCACGAGCGGGTTGAGATAGGAGACCATCACCCCGAAGAGCACCAGGACGAGGGCGATCCGCCCCACACGGTCCCAGCGGATCCGGCTCGGCCCGACCCGGCGTCGCGGCGCATATGCCCGTGAAGACATGCGTACGGCTTCGCCGCCCGTCCAGGCATTCCTACGTGAATATGGACGCGCCGGGGAACTCGGCGCGGTCGCCCAGCTCCTCCTCGATGCGAAGCAGACGGTTGTACTTCGCCACCCGATCCGAGCGCGAGGGTGCGCCCGTCTTGATCTGGCCGGCCCTGGTGCCCACCGCTAGGTCCGCGATCGTCGTGTCCTCGGTCTCGCCGGAGCGGTGGGAGATGACCGTGGTGTAGCCCGCGTCGCGGGCGATCTGGATCGCCTCCAGCGTCTCGGACAGCGTGCCGATCTGATTCACCTTGATCAGGATCGAGTTCGCGACGCCGAGCTCGATGCCGCGCCGCAGCCGCTCCGGGTTGGTGACGAAGAGATCGTCGCCGACCAGCTGGCAGAGGTCGCCGATCTTCTCGGTCAGGGCCTTCCAGCCATCCCAGTCCTCCTCGTCCATGCCGTCCTCGATCGAGACGATCGGGAAGCGCGCGCGGGCGTCGTGCCAGTAGTCGGCCATCTCCGCCGGCGTCAGGGTGCGCCCTTCGTGCTCGAGCACGTAGTTGCCGTCGTCGAAGAGCTCGCTCGTCGCCGGGTCGAGGGAGATCATCAGGTCAACCCCTGGCGCGTATCCGGCGGCCTCGATCGCGTCGATCAGGAAGTCGAGCGCGGCCTGGTTGGACTCGAGGTCCGGCGCAAAGCCCCCCTCGTCCCCTCCGCCGGTCGAGAGCCCCCTCTTGCTCAGGATCCCCTTGAGCGCGTGGTAGGCCTCGGCTCCGATCCGCAGGCACTCGGCGAACGTATCCGCGCCCGCCGGGACCACCATGAACTCCTGGAAGTCGACCTTGTTGTCGGCGTGGGCCCCGCCGTTGAGCACGTTCATCATCGGCACGGGCAGCAGGGTCGCCGGCCCCGCGTCTGTGGCGCCCGTCGCCGCATAGAGCCCGCCGAAGTACTCATAGAGCGGCTCGCCGGCGTCGGCCGCGGCGGCCTTGGCGGCCGCCAGCGAGGCTCCGAGGATCGCGTTGGCCCCCAGCCGGCCCTTGTTGGGCGTGCCGTCGAGCTCGATCATCGCTCGGTCGAGCGCGAGCTGATCGGCCGGGTCCGCCCCCTTCAGCGCGTCGGCGATCTCGCCGTTGACGTTTGCGACCGCCCTGCCGACGGCCTTGCCGCCGTACTCGTCGCCGCCGTCGCGCAGCTCCACCGCCTCGAATTCGCCGGTCGACGCGCCGGACGGCACCGCCGCGCGGCCGCGAGCGCCGGAGTCGAGCACGACCACGACCTCAACCGTCGGGTTGCCCCGCGAGTCGAGCACCTGCCGCCCGTGAACGCTCTCGATCGCCGCCATCGGGTCGGGAAAGCTATCGGGAGAGACGCGTCATCAGCCCCCAGCCTCGGCGACCCGCTGGGCCGCCTGACGCAGGGCGAGTTCAGGGTCCACTCCGAGGCGGCGCGAGGCGGCCACCGCTTCCATCAGCAGTGTTCCGACCAGCTGCTCAGCGTCGGCCCGGGTCGCCGGATCTGACCTCGGTCCGCCGGGCTTCTCGCTTCCTGAATCGGGTGGCTTTTCGGCTTCGCCGCCAAGCCCCCTCGCATCCCCCTCGGGATCGACCCGGCGCAGGACCTTGCGCGCGTAGAGCAGTGCCGGGAGATTCTCGGGCGGCTCCACGGGCTCTCCCCCGCCGCCCTCGACCTCGCGCTTGATCTCCTCCCACTGCGAGAGGACCTGGCCGGCCGTCTCCAGCTCACGGTCACCGTAGACGTGCGGATGGCGCCGGATCAGCTTCGCGGTGCACGACTCCGCGACCGCCCCGAGGTCCCCGTCTCCCCGCTCCTCCAGCAGCAGCGAGAGGAAGAGGACCTGGAAGAGGACGTCCCCCAGTTCGTCGACCATCGCCTCGGCGTCGTCGCGGTTCGCCGCGTCGGCCAGCTCGTAGGCCTCCTCCACCGTGTGCGGGACGATCGAGCGAGCATCCTGCTCCCGGTCCCAGGGACACTCACGGCGCAGGCGCCGGGTGACCTCGTCGAGGTGCTCGAGTGCTTGGAGATTGGACAGGTTCGCCATCAACGGGTTGCGCTGTCGCGCACCCTCGGATCTCAGCCGCCAGGCGTGAGACCAGAGAGGCCGGCCGGCAGGCTCCCCGAGGACGACGTGCCGGCGCCGGCCGGGTGCGGTCCCTGGGGCGAGCCGCCCGTGGTGAGGCTGAACGGCTTGAAGGAGCCGGGCTCGCCCGGCGTCGGGCCGGTGCCGGTGCACTGCAGCTGGCCGCTGGTCGAGCTGGCGCCCTGGGTCGCCTGTGCTTCCTGGCAGAAGGCGAAGACGGGTGCGGGGCAACCCTGGCCGGATTGTCCGGGCTGTGCCGGGGCAAGCTTGTTCGGATCGCAGGTCGGCGAGGCACCGTTGAAGTTGTCGCAGCCCTGGACCACGTAGTCGCTCGCGCACTGGGTCTTGTTGGTCCAGTAGTCACGGAAGTCCTGCCCGAAGCTGCTCAGCGCCTCCTGCTGCTGCTGGCTCTTGATCTGCGTCTTGATCTGATCGCCGACCTTCGCAGCAGCTCCACCGGTCGCGGAGGTGGCGGTGTCGTCGAAGCCCTGCACGTGCTCGGGCGTGGCCGAGATCACTTCGAAGACGTAGTTGCCGGAGGAAGTGACCACCGGCCCCTGAACCTGGCCGGTCGGGGCCTTGAAGATGTCGTCGTCGAGCGGCTGCTGGAAGGAGCCGGGAACCACGTCGGTGCGAAGGCCGCCCTTGTCCTTGGACGTCGGATCCGTCGAGTACTGCGCGGCGACCTTCTTCCAGTTCGCATCCGAGTCGTCGGTGCGGAGAGCCTGGTAGGCCACGTCGATCTGGTGGGCGTCCTTGTTCTGGATGATCCGGATGGTCCGCCTGGCCGGCTGAGTGAACTGACTCTTGTTGGCGTCGTAGTAGGCCCTGGCGTCGCTGTCAGAGACCGAGCCGGCGCTGTTCTGGATGTTCTCCTGGATCTTGTTCTGGATCAGCTGGAGCTTTGCCCGCTCGAGCACGTCCGCGTCGGTCAGACCCGCCTGGTCGCGCGCCTTCACATATTCGGCCTCGGTCTTGAATTGGGACTTGATCTGCGCGAGGGACTGCTGAATCTGCGTGTCGGTGAAGGTGAGTCCCTGCCTTCTCGCCTCTCCCTCGAGCCAGGCGATCTGCAGATCGGTCTGCAGCGTCTGGTCCTTGAGCTGCTTGTACTGCGGATCGCTGGGCTGCGGGACCGTCTGGGCGCCGCTCTGCTTCGCCGTCTGCAGGAGGGAGCGGTTGAAGTTCGCCTTGCTGATGTGGCCGTTCTCGACAAGCCCCGGGACGTTGATGGCGGAGTCGTCGATCACCGCGACGTCATCGGAGGGGACGCTGGGGTGGCCGACGCCGACCGCAGCGGCGACGATCACGACCGTGATCACGAGCGTGGCGCCGAAGAGGATCGCCATGTTCCGCTTTGAGAAGAATCCGCGGTTCACAGGGGCGGCAGCATAGCCATCGCCGTCTAAGTCGGCGCTAAGCCCGACGCGGGCGCCATCGATGCGATGGCCACGCCGAGCCCATCGACGAGCGCCAACAGCGCACCAAGACGCGCTCCCGCCTCCTCGGGCACGGGGACCGCGATCGTGCGCTCGCGCCATTGGTAGATCGCCTCCGGGAGGCGCTCGTTGAGGGCCGCGACCCGCTCGGAGTCGAGCTCGACCGGCGAGACCCGCAGCCGGCCGGCGCGGAATTCGACGTTGCGCGCCCCCGCGTCGCCCAGCGCGATGCGGACACGCTGGAGGTCGAGGAGGTTCGCGACCGAGTCAGGCAACGGCCCGAAGCGGTCCTCGAGCTCCTCCCGGAGCGCCCGCAGCTCGCCCGGCTCCCTGGCGGCGGCCACTCGCCGGTGGACGTCGATCTTGGCCGCCTCAAAGGGGATGTAGTCCGCCGGCACGTAGGCGTCCACGTCGACGTCGATGCGCACCGGCTCCCTTGGCTCTGCGGGGAGCTCCTCTGCCCCGGCCCGAAGCTCTTCGGCGGCGTCCTCGAGCATCTGGCAGTAGAGCTCGAAGCCGATGGCCGCGACGTGACCCGACTGCTCGTCCCCCAACAGGTTTCCGGCGCCGCGGATCTCGAGGTCGCGCATCGCGACCCGGAAACCCGAGCCGAGCTCGGTGTTGTCTGAGAGCGTCGCGAGCCGCGCCGCCGCCTCCGGGGCGAGCGTCTCCGCGGACGGATAGAGCAGGTAGGCGAAGGCCCGCTCGCTGCTTCGGCCCACGCGGCCGCGGATCTGGTACGCCTGCGCGAGGCCGAGCTGGTCGGCGCGCTCGACGAGCAGCGTGTTCGCGGTGGGGATGTCGAGACCCGACTCGATGATCGTGGTGGCGACGAGGCAGTCATGCTCGCCGCGGACGAAGGCCAGCATCGTCGCCTCCAGCTCGAGCTCGTCCATCTGCCCGTGGGCCTCCGCGAAGCGCACACCGGGGCAGAGCGCGCGGAGTCGCTCGGCGGTCTCGTGCAGGGAGTCGATCCGGTTGTGCAGGAAGAAGATCTGGCCGCCCCGCTCCTTCTCGCGCATGATCGCCCGCCTCACGAGATCTTCGTCGTAGGGGCCAACGTGGGTCCGCACCGGCCGGCGCCCCTCCGGGGGGGTCTCGATAACGGAGATGTCGCGGAGGCCGGCCAGCGACATCTGCAGCGTCCGGGGGATCGGCGTGGCGGAGAGCGAGAGCACGTCGACCTTGAGCTTGAGCTGGCGCAGCAGCTCCTTCTGCTTCACCCCGAAGCGCTGCTCCTCGTCCACGATCAGCAATCCGAGGTCCTTCCCCCGGACGTCACGGGAGAGCAGGCGATGCGTTCCGATCAGGATGTCGACCCGGCCCTGGCCGTACCGCTCGAGGGCGTCCCTGACCTCCGCCGGCCTGCGCAGGCGGGAGACCATCTCGACGTTGAACGCGGTCTCGGCGAAGCGCTCACGGAACGTGCCGAAGTGCTGCTGGGCGAGGATCGTGGTCGGCACCAGCATCATCACCTGCTTGCCGTCGGCGACCGCCTTGTGGGCCGCGCGCAGCGCGATCTCCGTCTTGCCGTAGCCGACGTCGCCGCAGATCAGGCGATCCATCGGCCGCTCCGCCTCCATGTCGGACTTGACCGCGTCGATCGCGTCCATCTGGTCGGCGGTCTCCCGGTACGGAAACGCCTCCTCGAAGTTGAGCTGCATCTCGCCGTCCGGCGGGAAGGGGTGCCCCTTGCGGACCTGCCGCTCGGCGTAGAGGTTGATCAGCTCGCCGGCCATCGCACTCGCGGCGCGGCGCGCCCGGGACTTGAGGTTCTGCCAGCGCTTGCCGCCGAGCGGGCTGAGCGCGGGCTCATCGCCCTCCGCCCCGATGTAGCGACTGATGCGCGCGAGCTGGTCGGTGGGAGCGAAGACGCGGTCACCCCCGCGGTACTCAAGCTCGAGGTAGTCGCGCGTGACCCCGGCGAGCGTCTTGGTGTCGAAGCCGGAGAAGCGGGCGACGCCGTGGTCCTCGTGGACGACGTAGTCGCCAACCCGGAGCTCGATCGCGGCGGCGAGTCTCGCCCTGGCCGAGACCGGGGCGGTGGCTCGACGCCGGTGCACCAGGCGACGCTGCGGTATCACCGCCAATTGCAGCTCTGGAGCCAGAAAACCCTCCCGGATCCGCGCCTCCGCGAAGCTCACACCCGGCTCCTTGGGGGCACTCTCTCCCAGGAACTGCACGTCGATCCGGTTGAGATTGAAGCGGGCCCGCTCGGCCTCGCCGCGACCCTCGAAGGCGACCACGGTCCGGTATCCGGACCGGGTCAGCTTCTCCAGCTCGCCCTCTGCCTCCGCCAGCGTCCGCGACGGGAACTCCGCCCTCTGCGCCCTGAAGCAGTGCTCCTGACCGCTGTCGGCGCCCAGCGAGAGCCGGGCCCGGTCCTGGAGGGCCCTGGATACGTCCACGTAGAGCCGGCGTGCGTCATCCTCGAGCATCGAGGCGGTGACGTCCTCCCAGTGGTCATGGAGGGCTCCCGGGATCTCCTCCGCAGCCGCGACCACCACCAGCGCGTCGTCCGGCACGAGATCGAGGGGGGCGAGGAAGTCTTCATAGACGGGTTGCGCCTCGCCTGCGGCTGCGGCGCGCCCTCGCATCAACGCCCCACGGTGTTCGGCCGAGAGCTCCGCCGCCGGCGCCAGCTCGACGCGGTCGGCCTCGCCCAGGGATCTCTGGGTGAAGACCGAGAAGCGGCGCATCGACTCGATCTCATCCCCGAACAGATCGACCCGGATCGCCTGCTCCTCGGTCGCCGGGTAGACGTCGAGGATCCCACCGCGGACGGCGAACTGGCCGCGCTCCTCGACCTGGTCGGTTCGGTCGTACCCGGCGTCGGCGAGCAGCAGGGTGACGTCGTCGAGGTCGACGCTCTCGCCCCTGTGGAGCGCAAGCGTCTCGGGCCGCAGCTTGGGGTCCGGGACCTTCTCGGCCAGTGCGATCGCGCTGGCGACGACGACCGCGCCGGGCTCGGTCATCGCGTTCATCGCCGCGATCCGCAGCCCGGCCAGGTGAGGGGGCGGGTCGAGGTGGGACTCGAAGGTCGTCCCGCGCGAGGGATAGACCTGAACGGAGCGGGGCGCCAGGAAGGCCCTGAGGTCGCCGGCGAGGTCGCGAGCGGAGCGGTCGTCGGCGGCCACCACCAGGACCGGGGCGGCCGGGCCGTCCGCGTCACCCCCGATCAGGGCGGCGAGCAGATACGGACGCATCGAACCAGAGATATATGCGTCGATCGTCTCCTGGCCGGACGAGCGCAGCCTCCCGCGGAGCGCGCGGAGGCGCTCGCTCTGCTCGGCGATCCCCAGTAGCGGTCTCAGGCTCATCTCGATCTATTGGAGTGAAACGGGCACGACGAACGCCCGAATCGGCGATTCGGGTCTGTGCAAGGGTGCTCCGAAAGGAGCAACCCGTCATGTGTCGGGCACGGGCCCAGCCTCAAGCGAGCTTAGCTACCCGGTTCGCCCGGCCGCTCGAACCGCCACTGGGAGACCGAATCGGGCTCCCTTTCCAGCGCCACCGCAGCCGCAGCGCCGGAGCCCACGTCGAGATCGACGAGGGACAGCCCGTCGGGCGCGGCTCGCCCTCCGAGCCCTTCCCCGCGGCACTTGAGCGCGGCCTCGTGTCGCACCCAGAGCCGCAGGAACTCGGGCTCGAGCTGCGCGGCGTCGAGGGCACGGAGTCGCTCGACCTCCGCCCCCCCGAACTCGCGCTCGGCCACCGCGAGTGGATCCCGGACCCGCCCAGCCAGCTCGACGTCGACACCGACCGGGTTCTCGCGGGCGAAGGCGAAGAGCCCAAGGCCGCCGGAGTGGGTCAGGTTGAACTCGATCCCGTCTCCGGTGACCACGCTCGGCTTGCCACGCTCGCTGGACGCGAGCTCGATCGCCCCCGGGCCTCGCCTGAGGTAACCGCCCAGGAGGTGACGCAGGACGGCTCGGCCACGGGCCCATCGCTCCCGGCTGCGCTCCGAGTTGAAGCGGGCGGCGCGCTCGCGCTCCTCGGCCGAGAGCGCACCGTCGCCGATCCACCCGATCTCGTCGAGATCCGCGCGCCAGACATGGAGGGCACCGGGGTCGAGGCGCACTGGCGCCCCTAGCCGCGGTCGCGGTACGGCAGGCCGGGCCCGGTCCGCTGCCACTCGACCTGGCCGCGGCCCTCGTCGGCGGAGCGCTCGATAACCCCATCCCAGCGATGGAGCATCGCCTTCAGCCGGGCGACCGCCTGGGGTGGGTGGGCGGCAACCTCCTCGGCGAGGTCGAGCGCCGCGTCCTCGGTGCCGGCGGCAGGGGCGACCCGGTGGACCAGCCCCATCCGCAGGGCCTCGTCGGCGCTCACGTTGCGGGAGGTGAGCAGCAGGTACTTCGCGGTCGAGAGGCCACAGAGCGTGACCAGCCGAGCCGGGCCGACCGGGACCCCGAGCTCGGCGCCCGGAAAGCGCATCCTCAGGTTCGAGCCCCCAACCCGCAGGTCACAGGCGACCGCGATCTCTGCTCCCCCGCCCACCACCGAGCCGTGGCAGGCGGCGACGGTCGGCTTCGGGAAGCTGGTCAGCTCGTTGTAGAGCTGGGCGAAGAGCTCCATCCGGCGAACCCTCCCCTTCTCGTCCAGTTCCTCACGGACATCCGCGCCCGCGGAGAGCCCAAGATGGTCATTGGAGGAGATCACCAGGACGCGCGCCTCCTTGTCCTCCTTCGCTCGCGCCAGGTGAACGAGCAGCTCCTCGATCATCGCGGTGTTGATCGCGTTGCGCGCCTTTTCGCGCTCCAGGCGGAGCAGCGCGACCTGCTTCTCGTTGACCGCGTAGCTCGTCAGGGGCATCAGTCCACCGGCTCCTCCGGCTCCAACTCGGAGCCGGACCCGGCGATCTGCTCCACCAGCCGTTCTGTCTCGTCGGCGGCCTGGTCGACCAGCCGACGAACGTCATCGCTCGGCTCCCGGAAGCGGGAGAGGACGTAGCTGGAGACCACCTCCGGGTCGGTGCTGTCGGGACGGCCGACCCCTCCCCGCACCCGCCAGAACTCCCGGTGGCCCAGCCCCTGGGCGAGGCTCTTCAGGCCGTTGTGGCCGGCGACCCCGCCCCCCAGCTTGCTGCGCACCTCTCCGAAGGGAAGGTCGATCTCATCGTGGACCGCGATCACCTGGTCCAGAGGGATACCGAGTTCGCCTCGGGCAGGGCCCACCGCGGACCCGGACTCATTCATGAAGGTCTGTGGCATCAGGATCGCGACGCGCGGGCCGCCGTCGCCGACGCGCCCCTCCGCGATCAGGCCTCCGTAGCGCTTTCTCGCCCTGGGCAGCTCCCAGCGCCGGGCGAGCTCGGAGGCCACCTCGTAGCCGAAGTTGTGCCGGGTCCCCGCGTACTGATCCCCGGGGTTGCCGAGGCCCACGATCAATGCGTCAGTCCGGCCGGCGCCGCGCTCGGCTTCGCGTCCGCGCCGTCGCAGCGACCAGCGGCTAATCGCCGCCTCCGCCACCGCCTCCGTCGCCGCCACCGCCGCCAGAGTCCTCGCCCTCGGCTGGGGCCTCGCCCTCTCCGCCCTCGCCCTCCGGCGCCTCCTCGCCCTCCGGAGCCTCCTCGCCCTCGCCGACGAGCTCGGCCTCCTCCTCGACCTCGGGCTCGGGCTCCTCCTCGACGCGCGGCGGGCTCAGGGTGGCGATGGTGATCTCCTCGGGCTCGTCGGCCATCAGCTTGACGCCACTGGGAATCGAGACCGAGGCGAGGTTGATCGTGTCGTTGATCTCCATCTCGGAGACGTCCACGACGATCTGCTCGGGGATCGCGGTCGGCAGGGCCTCGACGGTGACCTCGCGCGTGACGTGCTCGAGCACGCCTCCCTCGCGGACGCCCGGGGCGTTGTCGGTTCCCTCGAGCTCGATCGCCACCTCTGCCTGGATCTCCTCGTCGAGGCGAACCTCGAGGCAGTCCAGGTGGGTGACCTCACCGCGGACGGGATGGTGCTGCTGCTCCTTGATCACCACGGGGACGGCCTTGGACCCATCGACCTCGAGGTCGAGGAGCGTCTGGCCCTCCGAGAGCACGGTACGAAGCTCGCGAGCCGCGACTTGGAATGGCCGCGCCTCCCCACCCTGGCCGTAAACGACACCGGGCACCAGGCCGTCCCGGCGCAGGCGGCGAGTTGCCCGCGAGCCGAATACCTCGCGAGGCGAGACCTTGAGTGTGGTTCGGTCCTGTGCCATGTGCCTTTACCAAACAGGTGGCGCTTGCGCGCCCCCTCGCATCATCCGCCGGGGAATCCCAGGTAGCTACGCTCGGGCGCCAGGATAGAAAATGTGTGGAGGCCATGAGCAGCGACCGAGAAACCGACCGTCCAAATGAGTCAGATCTCCCCTCCCGGGAGGATGAGGAAGAGCCCTGGGGCGTAGAGATCCTGCGCTCCGGCCTCAGCAACAGGGCCCGCACAGAACCGCCCGAGCCCGAGGAGCAGGAGACGGAGATCCCCCAGACCCGGATCCGGCGTTCCGCGAAGCTCGGGACCGCGCTCGGCACCCAGGCCACCCGCTACGCCGGCACCGCCGCGGCCAATGTGGTCCGTTCCGACGAGAAGGCCCAGGAGCGCCTCGAGACTCGGCACATCGCGACCGCGCTCAAGATGGCGTCGGTGCTCGGAGAGATGAAGGGCGCCGCGATGAAGATCGGCCAGATGGCGTCCTTCATCGACGCCGACTTCCTACCCCCCGAATACCGGGAGATCTACCAGGAGGAGCTCTCCAAGCTCCGCACCCACGCCCCGGCGATGCCCTGGGAGAGGGTCCGCGAGGTGCTCGAGGAGGAGTATGACGAGAGCCCGGAGGGCGTCTTCGCCTCGATCGAGCAGGATGCCTTCGCCGCCGCCTCGATCGGGCAGGTCCACCGGGCGAGCCTCCACGACGGGACGCCGGTGGCGGTCAAGATCCAGTACCCCGGGATCGCCGACGCCCTCGAGTCGGACATGGCCAACGCCGGCATGCTGGTCCGCCTGGCGCGGGTGCTGGCGCCGGGGCTGGACGCCAAGGCCGTCGCCTCCGAGCTCCGCGAGCGCGTCCTCGAGGAGCTCGACTACGAGTTCGAGGCGCAGAACCAGCGCAACTTCGCGCGGGCCTACGAGGGGCACCCGTTCATCTTCGTGCCGAAGGTGCACTCCCGCCTCTCCCGCCGGCGGGTGCTGGTCAGCGACTATGTCGAGGGGCGCGGCTTCGACGAGGTCAAGGAGCTCATGCAGGATGAGCGCGACATCTTCGGCGAGATCGTCTTCCGCTTCTGCTTCGGCTCGATCTATCACCTGCAGCACTTCAACGCCGACACACACCCGGGCAACTACCTGCTGATGAACGACGGCCGGGTCGCCTTCCTGGACTTCGGGATGACCAAGCACCTGACGCCGCAGCAGATCCAGCTCGAGCAGCGGGCCGTGGACGCGGCCGGCCGCGACGATCCGGACGGCCTGCGCGAGGCCCTGCACGACCTGGGCTTCGTCTCCGACACCAGCCGGGTGGACGCCGAGCGCCTGATGGAGCACGTCAAGATGGTCGGCGGCTGGTACCTCGAGGACGGCGAGGTCCAGATCACCCCGAAGCGCGTGATGAAGATGATCGAGGTGACCTCAGATCCGCGCTCGGACTTCTTCGACCTGGTCCGCAAGGAGAGCCTGCCAGCCGATGAGCTGATGGGCCGCAGGATGGAGACCGGGCTGCTTGCGGTGCTGGCCCAGCTGCGGGCGACCGCCAACTGGCACCGGATCATGCGGGAGTGGGTCTACGCGGATCCGCCCTCGACCGTGCTGGGCGAGGTGGAGTGGCGCTTCTTCGAGCGCCGGGGCACGAGGCAGACACCCGGGCTGCCGACGAGGGTCTAGTCGGCTTCCCGCAGAGCCGGATGCGGTCTGCCCTCGGCGACCTCGAAGAGGCGCGGGTCGTTCGAGCAGATCCCGTCAACCCCCATCTCGAGCAGCTCCCGCATCCGTTCCGCGTCGTCGACGGTCCAGGCGATCAGCTCCACACCGACCTGGCGGGCAGCATCGACCGCCTTCTGAGTGATGATCGGGTGGTAGACCCAGACGGCGTTGACGTCCAGCTCGGGCCCCCGCTTCGCCAGGATTCCCGGGTAGCGGCGACGGAGCGTCGCGAGGCCCGCCTTGAGCGCCGGCGAGGCCCAGCCGTACTGGGTCCAGTCGCGCTTGGTCTTCGGGTAGGTCCAGCCCAGGCGAAGGTCAGGTGCGAGCTGGCGAAGCTTGCGGAGGCTCTCGACCTCCTGGGTGGAGACCATGGCCCGAGCGAGCAATCCGCGGCCCTCGAGCGCCCCGGCGAGTTCCGCCTCGCGGCCGGGCAGCTTCAGGTCACAGTCGATCTCGACCTTGTCCAGCGGCGGCTCGAGGAACAGATCGAGCGCATCCGCCAGCTCCATCGGCCGGCGGCGGAGGGCGTCCTCGAAGTCGTGGGCGACGATCAGCCTCCCCTCCCGCTCCCGGAGGACGTCGAGCTCGATCATGTCGACACCGTTCTCCACCGCCACGTCAAAGCTCTCGGCGGTGTTGCCGCCGACGATCGCGTCAGCGCCCTTGTGCCCGACCCGCCGGTAGGCGAAGGTGCGCATGGGCTCGTCCTCGGGCGCCTCTCCTCCCTCCTTGGGCTCGGATGGCATGGCGGCGCAGACTAGAGGGTTGGTCCTGATGATTGACTTTGCCCGGATGAGTCGCGCCTGGACGCTCGGATTCGTGCTCGTCGCCCTGTTCGCCGGCTGCGGTGGGGGTGGCGGGACCAACCAGCAGAGCGCCAGGGACGTGGCGCAGGCCTATGTCGATGCCCGCAACCAGGGCGACGCCGCGAAGGTCTGCGAGCTCTACAGCGAGCAGCTCATCCAGTCTTTGAAGACCTCCAATTGCGTTGCGTTCGTCCAGGAGCAGACTTCGGGGACCGCCACGGATCTCTCGCTCGTCGGCGTCCGGCAGAACGGTGACCGGGCCACGGCCACGATCCAGGCGCGGGTCGGTGGCAGCATCGCGAACGCGATCGCTCCAATCCGGCTCGAGCTCACCCGCGAGAATGAGGAGTGGCGCATCTCGGGGCTCGGAGGCCCGGGCGGCTAGAAGCTCAGCGCGATACGGCCTTGACGCGCCTCGCCGCAGAGGGACTGATCGCGTCGATATCGGGACCGTCCCGGTCGAGCCCGAGCTTGGTCGACCCTGATGAATCTCTTGGACACCCCGTCACGTAGGTAGTTGAAGTGTCTGAGCCGGAACAGCCGCTGGAGCCACACGGAGAGGACCAGGGCCCTCGAAGCCGCCGGGCAGTCGGAACAGGAGGCATTCCCGCCTGCGAACGAGGCGATCGTGACGTATGCCACACCCAGATCGTGCCTTCCGTCACACACTTCGCCCCGGCACTGGGGGAGCATGGGAGAGGCCAGGGGCCCCCAAGGAGGGGTTCAGCGGAGGAGAAGATGATGTCCGTTGCGGTGTCGGTGCTCGAGCGGAACCAGGAGGAGGGCCGAGCCGCCAGCGGCATTCCGGGGGGCCGGCAGGAACCCAGCTGTCTTGCCTCCCCTGAGCTCGGCTGGAAAGTGGCTGAGCTCTACGCGCTGGAAGTAGAGGATTTTCGGGTTTTCCGTGACCTCTGCGACGCCTTCAACGGTCTCGGAGAAAGCCAGCTCGATGACCCGTTTGAGGCCGAGCCGTTTCGGTATCTGCGCGAGGACATCGAACTCCAAGACTATCCCGGCATTCCAGGTGCGACCTGGCATGAGGGGCACCCTGGAGCCCTGCGATGGACCACGAATCTCTGGGAGTCCTTCGGGGACTTCCACTTGGAGCCACGGGAATTCATCCGTGCGGGACGGGGCCGGTTCGTGTGCGTGACCGGCACTGTTGGGCAGGGTCGCCGCAGTGGCCTCCAGCTGAGCCTGACCGCATACGCCATCGTCACCGTCGAGGACGACAAGATCAGGCGCATCGCGATAACCGCCGACCGGCAGGAGGCCCTTGAAGCCGCAGGGCTTTCCGGTGCCGGTTAGCCAGCCGAGCAGCAGGCATTTGAAGCCGCCAGGCCGCCCGAGTAGGCGATCTTGGAGGAGAAAGTGGAAGTTGTCCGGGCTGCGACGGAGGCGATGATCGCTGGTGATGCACGCCGGCGAGATGGCCACTCACGGGAGAGATAGCCTTTCCGCCGCAATGTCGAGAGCGGTGTCTGAGGCTTGACAACCCTCTCCCGATGGCACTAGGTTCCGCCTGAACAGCAGAAGAGCTCCCCAGGGCGGAACGGGAAATGATTCTGCCCCGAAGCAGACGGATTTGAGATGTGGGGAGAGGCATGAGCAAGCTGGCCAAGACGGCTTCGGTAGCGCAGATTGTGGTGACGTCGTTCGTGGGCATTGTGGCCGGGCGCTGAGCGCCGCGTTGGCTAATCCGCCCGGGGATCGGACACGCCGGCGTCGGGGGACCGGACTGGGATGTGCTACCGGTCGCCATCGGGGTCCTCCTGATCCGGCGGAGGTGCCTCATGGCGCTTCGCTCGCCGCGATGCGGCGAAACCGTCATGACGCTCAGGGTCTTTCGCCCCACCGGGACCGCTCACCAGTACCAGGTGATCGCCGACGGCAGCGAGCTCAAGACGATCCCGGCGTCGAGCGGCCTTCACAACTTCCCGACCCGGATCCCGGTCAAGGCTGGGGACTTCATCGGGATTCGCGCCACGAGCGGTGAGTGCGCCGTTGGCACGCTCAATCCCGCGGACACCTACGACTACAACTCCGGGACCGCCACGGCCGTCGGCGCTCTGGGCAACTACCTCCCCAGTCTCTACGGATGGATCATCGACATCTCGGCGACGCTCGAACCCGATGCGGACAACGACGGCTACGGCGATGAGAGCCAGGACCAGTGCCTAGGGCAGGCCGGGACGAGCAACGGATGCCCGGCCCCGCCACCGGCCAGCTCCGCCAAGCAAGGACTGCCCGCCGCCAAGAAGAAGTGCAAGAAGCACAAGCACCGCGCCGCCTCCATCGCGAAGAAGCACTGCAAGAAGAAGAAGTAGCCGCTTTGGACTGCCATGAAGAAGGGCCTCCATTGGTGTGACGCTCAGTGGTGTCCACCAACCAAGCTCCAAGGAGGCCCACGCATATGTTGCACGCCGGACTCGATCTCAGTCGAAAGCGCCTCGACGTCTGCCTGCTCTCCGACCAGGGCGAGCTGATTGAAGAACTGCCGCCTACCCGACCCAGGCGGCCTGAAGAGCCCGTTGGGAGAGTCGAGCCAGCGTAAAAGCCGGTCCTGTCGGTGTCGAGTCGTGCGCCGTCCGCTCGTCCGGAGGACAGCCTCGACGAGCCGCTACCGCGAGGTTTCGCAGATCGGGGACGTCCAGGTGGTGAAGGGTCCCCCGACTTGCGGGGGTGGCCGAAAGGACCCGCTGGCGCACGCAGTTCTCCCTGCGCACTGGGCCGGGATTCGGGTCCCAGTCCTCGACGTTGAAAGGAGGCCCCGTTGACCGCTGCCCTGGACCGATCGAGTGAAGAACCGTCCCTGTGCTGACCTTCGCCGGTCAGGTCACCGCGTGGTGGCGGGCCAGCCACTGTGGGCTCGCCCCGACTCGAGTCTGGCGGCGAATCGACCCTTCTTGAGCTGCTCGACCAGCTCGGGGCGCAGGTCGACGAGGTCGACGCCAAGCTCCGCTCAAGCGGAGCCGACCATCCATACATCCCATTGCTCCTGACAGTGCCGGGGATCGGCTGGGTGCTCGCCTTGAATTGCACATCGGGATTGGCGAGATCGCGCCCTTCAAGACGATGAGCTCACGGCTACCGGCCTTTGCCCGAGGTTGAGGCAGTCGGGTGAATCTGACCGGCGCGGGCCGCTCTCAAAGCACGGCCCCCGCTACCTGCGCTGGGCCCTGCTCGAGGCGACCATGCACGCCCTTCGCCATCCCGCCTACTCAGAGCGCTATCAGCGAACGAAGCGCCGGCTCGGCAAGCAGCGGGGGGCAAAGGTCGCCCAGGTCGACATCGCCAGAAGGCTCTCGGTGGCGATCTGGCACATGCTCACTCGCAACGAGGAGTTCGCTCCGCGAGGCGCCGCCTTTCGACTGGCGGCCTGACCGCCCTTTTGGACTTGCGCCCGAGAGCGAAAGCACCGATTCCGCCTGATCCTCCTTCGAGGAGGCGATAGAGACATGAGCACCGCTCCAACCCGGGCAACGAAAGGAGGGTGACCCGACTACCAACCGCTCCTTGACAACCGGTCCTTCTTCATAGAGACGAGAGGCGGCGCTCGCATGGAAAGCGGCGCTTCTTCGCCGAGAGATACTGACCCGCCCAGCTCACCTGCGTCTCCAGGTTTAGCCGGCCCATCGGCCGGGCTGAACTTCCCGTTCGCGTGCCTGGCTGCGAGCGGATGTTCCAGCAGATGTTGGGGGACGTCCGCCAAGCGAGGCCGAGGCGCAGGAACTCTCAGGGGCCCAGCACCTGCACGTTGTCGATCTGGTCCGAGCAGCCGGGGGATGGTTTGGGACAGGAAATCGCGGGATCCTGGTAGATCAGCGCGCAGATGGTCAGAAATCGAATCTGACCAATCGGAAGGGAGCCGGTCAGGTCGAGGTCACTGCGAAGAAGGTCTGCCGTGGATCACGGGACTCTGTTCGCCGGAGTCCGCGAAGTCCCCATCCCCGTTGGCGTCGACGTAGACCTTGATCCAACGGAGCGAGGGGTTCTGGGAATAGAAAGCGTCAACCGCAATACGAGTCCAGATGTTGTGCTGCAGGGGGGCGCTCGACCAGATGTTCCTATCCGATCCCCCTTGAGGGGTCATCGCCAAAGTGAGCGAACTGCCGTAGGTGCCGGCGTAGAAGTGGATCACCGGGGTGTTCGTGCCGCTGTCCTGGGGCCCAGCCTGCTTCATTTGGAAGATGTTCTGCCAGGTATTGGTATTGAAGTGGAAGTTGTCGGGGAAGCGGTAGCTCAGGTAGGTGGCTCGTCGCGTTCCTTCGGTGTAGTTGTAGAAGGTGTCATTCCAGTTCGACGGGCTGGCAAGTGGCTGGTGCCAGGTGTTGTAGGAGAGCTCGCAGCGCTCGCCGGAGATGTCGTCGCCATCGAACACCGTCATCGTCCGGTAGGAGGCGTTGCCCTGCGGGGCTCCGGTCGCCATCGGGCTGGGGTCTCCGCCGCTCTGCGGGTTACCGATCTGGCCTGGCATACAAGCGTCTGGGAGACCCCAAAGGTTCTTGGTCTGCGGGTCGCTTGACGTGTCGTTACGGAGCAGGCGACAGTTGAGGTTCGAGTAGGTCAGATTCGAGACCCCCGGCGTGTCCAGCGCGCAGGTCGCGGAGCGCGAGGCCGGGGCCTTCGTGTCGAACGCATCCATCGGCTCGTGAGAGCGAACAGCGTTGTCCGCCGCGCTATTGGCATTGGCGCACACCTCAAGCGAATTCCCGACTTTCGCGTACTCCCGCTCCGAAGGCGGGTAGGAAGCCAAGATCCCGCAAATCTCGTATTGGTAGTGCGAGCCGGGAGTCAGGCCCGTGATAGTCGTACTGACAGACCGACTCTGATCTTGGCTACAAGACCAGTTGGCGTGAGCAGTCTCCTGCCAAGGGTTGCTGCCCAAGCGGTACCGCCACCATTGCGTTCCCGCACTCGCCGGCTTGCACCCTGGGCGGCAGGCGCGATCATCGCCATGATGCCGGACGGTCTGGCGCCGCAACCGCGAGCACCGAGAAGGGCGACGAGGGTCAGGGCGCGTCTCATGCACCGCGATCCTACGCCTCCGCGCTCGGCTAAGGCCAGCGGATGCACCGCGATCCTGCGATCCGCGCTCGGCGAAGGGGGCCGCAAACCGCTCTGGAATGCGGGTATTCCTAGAAGAGCTGGTTCTCGCCGGCGAAGATCTCTGAGACCGAGTCGTCGGTGAAGATCCGCCGGATCGAGTCCGCGAGCGTCTGGGCGGCCGAGATCACGGTGATGTTGTCCGGCGCGCCGGGGCGCTGCGGCAGGGTGTCCGTCACCACGATCCGCTCGATCGGTGAGTCGGCGAGGCGCTCGTAGGCGGGCCCAGAGAAGACACCATGGGTGGCGAGCGCGATCACCCGGGCGGCGCCCTCGTCCATCACGGTGCGGGCGGCGGCGGTCAGCGTGCCGGCGGTGTCGATCATGTCGTCCACTAGAACCGCGGTCTTCCCCTGGACGTCACCCACGACATAGCCGATCTCGGCGACCTGCTGGGCCGGGCGCTCCTTCTCCATCACCGCCCAGGTCACGCCCACCTTGCGTGCGAAGTTCCTCGCCGTCTTCACTCGGCCGGCGTCGGGGGAGACGATCACCGGCTCCTCCTTGAAGGCCTGGTCGGCGATCCACTGGGTCAGCATCGGCATCGCGGTCATGTGATCCAGTGGGACGTGGAAGAAGCCCTGGACCTGCCCGGCGTGGAGGTCCATGGTGAGGACGCGGTCTACGCCGACGCCCTCGAGGCACTTGGCCACGATCCGCGCCGAGATCGGCTCGCGTGGCGCCGACTTCTTGTCCTGGCGGGCGTAGCCGTACCAGGGCATCACGGCGATGATGCGGTGCGCCGAGGCGCCCTGTGCCGCATCGATCATCGCGAGCAGCTCCATGAGCGCGTCGTTCGGCGTCATCCCCTCGGCCTCGTTGGCGGCGGTCGACTGGACGATGAAGACGTCGGCGCCGCGGATCGACTCCTCGTAGCGGCAGTACACCTCGCCGTTGGAGAAGGTCTTCAGGGTGACTTCGCCGAGCTCCACCTGGATGTTGCGAGAGATGTGCGAGGCGAGCTCCCCTGAGGCTCTGCCACCGAAGACCATCAGGCGCTTGCGGTAGTCCTGAACGATCTCCGACATCGGCTGGGTCTGCTCGATCGTGCTCACGAATCTTCGCCCTCGCTCGATTCCTTCGCCTTCTTCGCCGCGTAGCCCTCGACGTTCTTCTGCTCCGCCCTCGAGATGCCCAACGCGCCGGGCGGAACGTCCTCGCTGATCACCGATCCGGCCCCAGTGTATGCGTCGTCGCCGACTTCTACGGGAGCGACGAACGTCGTGTCAACCCCGGTCTGGACGTTCTTGCCGATCTTGGTGCGATTTTTGTTGCGCCCGTCGTAATTCGCGGTGACGGTGCTGGCCCCGAGGTTCGCCCCCTCCCCCACCTCAGCGTCGCCGATGTAGGAGAGATGGGGGACCTTTGTGCCGGCGCCGATCTCGGAGTTCTTGATCTCGACGAAGCTGCCTGCCTTGGCGCCCTCGCCGATCCTGGCGTCCGGGCGCAAGTAGGTGAAGGGCCCGACCTTGGCCTCGTCGGCGACCTGGCAGGCGGTCAGGTATGAGTGGATCACGGTCGCGCGATCCCCGACCCGCGAATCGATCAGCGTGGTCATCGGCCCGACGGTGCTTCCGGACCCGATCGAGCTGCTGCCGCGCAGAGACGTCCCCGGCAGGATGGTCGCGTCCGGCTCGATGCTGACGTCGGCGTCGATCCAGGTCGCGCCGGGGTCTTCGATCGTGACGCCCGCGAGCATGTGGGCGAGCAGGATCCGCCGGCGCGCCTCGTCGGTGACGCGCGCGAGATCGGCACGGTCGTTGACGCCGAGGTTCACCGCCGGGTCACCGACCAGGTGCGCGATGACGTTGCCTCCGGCTTCCCGGATCAGCGGCAACACGTCGGGGAGGTAGTACTCGCCCTGGGCGTTGTCGTTGGAGAGGCCGTCGAGAGCCTCGGCGAGCGGCCCCGAGTCGAACGCGTAGGTGCCGGCGTTCACCTCCTTGACCTGGAGCTCTTCGGGGGAGGCGTCGCCAGGCTTCTTCGCCTCAACGATCTTTACGACCTCCCCGTCGGTCGTGCGGATCACTCGGCCGAAGGTTCCGGGGTCCTCGAGCTCGGTGGTCATCATGGTCGCGGCCGCGCCTGCGTCGGCATGAGCCGTGAGCAGGCCCTCGATGGCCTCGGCGCCGAGCAGCGGCGTGTCGCCGGAGAGCACGAGGACGGTGCCTGAGTCGCGGACCACCCCGGCGGCGGCACGGAGCGCGCCGCCCGTTCCGTCGGCCTGCGGCTGGACGACGGTCTCGGTCCCGTCTGGCAGCACCGCGGACAGATCGTGATCGGGGGAGACGATCACGCAGATGCGGTCCGCGCCGGCGTCGCGCGCGGCGAGGACGGGCCAGGCGATCATCGGTCGCCCGCAGACTTCGTGCAGGACCTTGGGCACGGCCGAGTGCATGCGCGTGCCCTCGCCTGCGGCCATGATCAGGGCCGTCGTGGCCGGGGAGCTCACATCGGAATCGTAAGGGCGCGCTAGCTGGAGAGGCCAGCCGACTCCCGCGCTGTGAAGGCGGCGGTGACCAGCTCGACGATCTCGGGTGGCGCCTTTTCAGGAGAGCCGGCGTCGTGAGGCGGCTCCGGGTCGTACTCGATTCCCAGTTGCACGGCCTGCGCCACCTCCGGCCCGTTGATCCTGGTGACGAGGTGGAGAGCCATGTCAATACCCGAGGAAACGCCCGCCGCGGTGACGATCTTGCCGTGCTCCACCACACGGTCGGAAACGGGCTCCGCCCCGAGCTCGCCGAGCAGGTCGCGCGCGAGCCAGTGGGTCGTGGCGGGAGCGCCGTCGAGCAGGCCGGCTGCTGCGAGCAGCAGCGAGCCAGTGCAGACCGAGGTCGTCCAGGTGCTGGTCCCGTGCACGCCGCGGATCCACTCGTGGAGCGCCTCGTCCTCGAGCAGCATCCGGTTGCCGAAGCCTCCCGGGACCACCACGATGTCCGGGCTGGTCACCTCGTCGAGCGTCGCGTCGGCGACCATCGAGAGCGTGTCGGACTCGTTTCGAATCGGGCCGCTGCGCTCGGCCACGAAGACCGACTCGTTGCCGGGCACCGAGTTGAAGACGTCATGGGGCCCGATGATGTCGAGAGCTGTGAAGCGGTGGTAGAGCAGGTAGGCGATCTGCATGGTCTCTCCTTGGCTCGATTGGGTCCGGCCTATGCGACCGGGTCCGGTCGGGACTGGAAGCGGGATCGGTACTGGGCGGGGGAAGCCCCCACCCGACGGGCGAAGGCGCGGCGCATCGTCTCGGGGGTGCCGAAGCCGCACTGAGCCGCGACGAGCTCCACCGGGTCCCCCGCCTCCTCGAGGAGCTGGCGGGCGCGCTCGACCCTGAGCACCTCCACGTATGCGGCGGGCGTCATCCCGGTCTCGCGCCGGAAGAAGCGAGCGAAGTTGCGCGGGCTCATCGAGGCCCGCTCCGCGAGGGCCTCGACCCGCAGGTCGGAATTGAGGTTGTCGGCGATCCAGGATTGGAGCTCGCGGAGCGGGGTGCGCTCGGCGAGCTGCGTCTCCAGGTGGGAGCTGAACTGCGCCTGGCCGCCAGGGCGCTGGAGGAAGAGGACGAGCCAGCGCGCGATCTCCATGGCGATCTTCCGCCCCAGGTCCTCCTCCACCAGCGCCAGGGAGAGGTCCATGCCCGATGTGACGCCCGCAGAGGTCCAGACGTCGCCGTCGCGGACGAAGATCGGCTTGGGATCGACCTCGAGCTCCGCGTGGCGGCGCGCCAGCTCGGCGGTCGATGACCAGTGCGTGGTCACGGTCTTGCCCTTCAGTAGACCGGCACGCGCGAGCAGGAAGGAGCCGGAGCAGACGGATGTGACCCGGCGTGAGCGACGGGCGGCGCTGCGGATCCAGCGGATCAGCTCCGCGTCGTCCTCGGCCTCTGCCACGCCGAACCCGCCGGCGACGACGAGCGTGTCGATCGGTCCGCGGCAGCGGGCGGTGGTGGTCTTCGGGACCAGCGAGTAGCCGTCGCCGCGGGTCGCGATCGAACCGGGGTTCTTGGCGACGACCTCCACGTCGTACGCCGCGCCACCGGCGAGGGCGTCGGCGCCGGTGAACACCTCGGCCGGGCCGATCACATCGAGGGGCTGCACCCCCGGGAAGGCAAGGATGACCACGCGCCGTGGCTTGGCCGATGCCATGCGGGCATCATGGCCCTATCGGGATCTGTCTGCAATGACCAATTAAGGACGATTCCTGCCATTCTGGATCACGGCCTCTCGATGCTGCTCCGCCTGGGCGTCGCCAACCCTGGCCGACCGGCAGGCCGGACGTACGTGGATCTCACCTCCATCGACCTAGACTGGAGGCCGCCTTCCGGGGTGGTGTACTTGGCGAGCACGCCTGGTTTTGGTCCAGGAAGAGGGGGTTCGACTCCTCCCCCCGGAACTAGGTTCGAAGCAGATCCACGAGGGCGGCGAGGAAGAGTCCGAACGCCGTCCAGGTGGCCACCGCCCTGATCCAGTTGAGCGCGAAGTAGCGCCTGCGGGTGTCCTCCCACCCCGCCGGAAGCGCGTCCGGGTCCCAGGCCAGCATCACGTCGTAGTTCGGCTCGGAGAGCCGATTGGAGACGAGCAGCGGCCCGGCGATCGTGAGCACGAGTCCGATCGCCGTCAGCGTGAAGGGGGCGCCGCTCGTTTCGTCGAGAGCGAAGAGAACGACCACGGGCGCCGCCAGCATGCCCAGCACCTCGATGTAGTTGAAGGGGGCCTTGCGGGCGACCGGCAGGAAGCTGCGCAGGAACCGAGCGAACTCCGGCCCCCGCATCCTCGCCAGCATCGGGTGCATAACGAGCGTCAACATCGCCAGGAGGCCGGACCAGAGGCCCGAGAACACGACGCACCCGACCAGAGCCCACTCGTCCAATGCCATTGCAGGGAACCTACATCGGGCTGATCTGGCTATCGATGCCCGGCGAATACGATCCAAGCGCACGAGCTCGAGCTGAGGAGGAGAGATGGCCAAGGAGTACGTGTTCCTGGACGAGTGGGACGTCGACGCGCCGCAGGAGGCGGTCTTCAAGGCGCTCGCCGACGCCCGGACCTATCCCGACTGGTGGAAGCCGGTCTACATCGAGGTCGAGGGGGATGAGGCCCCCGCAGAGGGCGTGACGACCAGGCAGCACTTCAAGGGAAAGCTCCCCTACACGCTCAAGACCACCTCGAAGATCGTCAGCTACGACCCGCCCAACCACTTCCAGGTCGAGGTCGTCGGCGATCTCACCGGCACCGGCAAGTGGACCCTGGGGCCGAACGGCAACGGCCAGGTCCATGTCCGCTTCGACTGGATCGTCCATGCCGATCGGCCGCTGCTCCGCTACCTCACCCCGATCATGCGGCCGATCTTCCGCTGGAACCACAACTGGTCCGCGGCACGCGCGAAGGAGGGGCTGCAGCCCTACGCGCGATCCCACTCCGCATAGCAAGGGGAGTCAGCGTCGCCAAATAGTCTCCCGGGCGCATGCCCTCGGTCCAGTCGCGCTTTCCGCGCATCTCCTCGTACGGATTCCTCTCGGATTGCCACACCGGCGCCCTGGTCTCACCGGAGGGCTCGGTCGAGTGGCTCTGCCTGCCCCGCTTCGACTCGGAGAGCGTCTTCGGCTCGATCCTCGACCGGAGCGCCGGCTTCTGGCGGATCGGCCCTCCCGGCCTCGTGGCCCCGGTCAGCCGCCGCTACGAGCCGGGGACCAACGTCCTGGAGACGACCTGGATGACGGGCTCGGGATGGATCATGGTCCGCGACGCCCTCACCCTCGGCGACTGGCGGCAGGACAACGACTTCGAGCCGCACCGCCGTCCCCCGCCGGACGACGAGGCCGAGCACGTCCTGATCCGCACGGTCGAATGCCTCCAGGGCGAGGTCGACGTCGAGATGATCTGCCAGCCGGCCTTCGACTACGGGGCGACAAGGCTGGAGTGGCGGCGGCGGGGCGACGGCGGCACAGACGCTGAGATGAGCCACGATGACACCCACCTGATCCTGACCGGCGACCTACCTCTCGGCGTGGACGGGTCCGACGCCCGCGCCCGCCACCGGATGAAGGCCGGCGAGATCCGGTTCGGCGCGCTCAGCTGGGGCCCCTCACCGCAGCCGCCGACGAGCGCGGAGGAGTGCACGAGGCGCATTGACCGAACGGTCGACTTCTGGCGGCGCTGGCTGGAGGGCGGCAGCTTCCCGGACCACCCCTGGCGCGCGCCCCTGCAGCGCTCGGCCCTGGTCCTCAAGGGCCTCACCTACGCGCCGACCGGCGCCCTGATCGCGGCGCTCACCACCTCCCTGCCGGAGACCCCCGGCGGCGAGCGCAACTGGGACTACCGCTTCACCTGGATCCGCGACGCCACCTTCACGCTCTGGGCCCTCCACACGCTGGGGCTCGACTACGAGGCCACGGACTTCATGGGCTGGCTGGCGGACATCTATCAGGAGGACCGCAGCGAGGACAAGACCGGGATGCAGATCATGTACGGCATTCGCGGCGAGCAGGATCTGACCGAGACCACCCTGGATCACCTGAGCGGATACGAGGGCGCGAAGCCCGTCCGGATCGGAAACGCCGCGTACAGCCAGCGCCAGAACGACGTCTACGGAGCGCTGCTCGACTCGGTGTACATCCACGCCAAGGTCCAGGACCATCTGCCCCACGAGCTCTGGGCAGCGCTCTGCCGTCAGGTCGAGGAGGCAATCACGGCGTGGCCGAAGCGCGATCAGGGCATCTGGGAGGGGCGCGGCGAGCCCCAGCACTATGTCTCCTCCAAGCTCATGTGCTGGGTCGCCGTCGACAGGGGGAGTCGCCTCGCGGACCGCATCGGGGACGAGGATCGCCTGGAACGGTGGACGAAAGTCGCCGATGAGATCCGAAGCGACATCCTCGAGAACGGGGTCTCCGACCGCGGCGTCTTCCGCCAGCACTATGGCACCGACGCGCTCGACGCTTCGACCCTCCTGATTCCGCTGGTGCGGTTCCTCCCCCCGGACGACGAGCGGGTCGTCAACACGGTCAAGGCGATCGACGAGGAGCTCACCGAAAACGGGCTGGTCATGCGCTACCGCGTCGATCAGACCGATGACGGACTGAAGGGAGAGGAGGCGTCATTCCTGATCTGCTCCTTCTGGCTCGCCTCCGCGCTGTCGGAGATCGGCGATCAGCGGGCCGCTCGCGACATGTGCGAGAGGCTGCTGCTGGGCGCCAGCCCGCTCGGGCTGTACGCCGAGGAGCTCGACGCCAGGACCGGGCGCCACTGGGGCAACTTCCCTCAGGCGTTCACCCACCTGGCACTGATCAACGCAGTCAGCCACGTGATCAGCGACGACCGGGCGACGGGCGACCGTGAGCGCAGTGCCGTGCTCAGCGAGATGACCTCGCACCAGACCGGAAGCTGAGTTCGGCTTCTCCTACTCGGGGTCCGGCTCGGGCGGTGCGACCTGCCCCGCCTCGGTGCCCGGCTCGCGCGCCGGGCCGACCGGCGAGGCGATGCCGAGCACCCGCATCGCCTTCAGCCCGAGGCCGAGCTTCTCGCGGCCCTCGGTCGAGGTGACGTCGTGCCCGCAGAGCTCGCGGGCCCGCTCCAACCGGTAGCGAATCGTGTGGCGGTGAGTGAAGAGCTGCTGGGCCGTCGCGGCCACGTTCCCGTCGTTGTCGAGATAGGTCTCGACCGTCGCCACGAGCTCGGTCTCGTACTGGTCGTCGTAGGCGACCAGCGGCTCGACCGTCTCGGAATAAAAGCGCTCGAGCTCCGCGGGGTCCTCGCTCATCGCCGGCAGGAGCAGCCGGTAGGCGCCGGTGTTCTCGAAGGCGAGCACCCGCGCCCCCTCGGCCTCCCCCACGTTCGCCGCCAGGAGCGCCTCCTGGCCGGCGCGGTAGAGGTCGACGGAATCCAGAGCGACCCGGCTGCGCGAGACCCCGATCGAAAATCCGGTCAGGCCCGCCTCGAGCTCATTGGCGAGAGCGTCCGCCGCGCGCTCCAGCCGCTCCTCGGAGTCGGCCGGCACCACCGCAACGACCTCGGCGCCCTCGCCCTCGGGGTTCCCCTCGGCGGCGAGCGCTCCGGGACTGATCGCCCGGACCGCCCGCAGCGCAATCCCCAGGACGCGCGAGCGCCACTCTCCAGTCTGCGCGACGTGCGGCACCGCGCGGGCGATCAGAACACCCGCGCCCTCAGCCAGGTCGGTGCCCAGCTCCCCAGCACGCGCCTCGATGTCACCCCGGTCCGTGATCTTCCGGTCGAGCAGCGCGCGCACGAAGTCGCCGGCCGCCTCCTCGGTCGCCCACTCGGGCGAACGCGATCGCTCGAGCTCCAGCCCGACCAGCGTCGACACCATCCGCAGCAGCGCGGCATCGGGCTCATCCTCCTCGCGCGGCCGCCAGCGGAGCTCCCCGACGGAGGTGTCGGCAACCCGGAGCTCGACCGTCTCCACCCCGGCGCCTCCGGCGAGCAGCTTCCTCTCCTCATCAGGAGAAGCGGCGGCGACGGCGAGCACGTTGCTCGCCCTGTCGATCAGGGCCACGCTCGCGCCGAGGGCACGCCCGGCGGCGCGCGCGACAGCGGGCATCCCGGCGCCGGCCTCGATCGCCGCAGAGAGCTCCTCGAGACTGCCGGGGTCGGCGTGTCGCTCGACCCGTTTCGGGCTGGTCTCCTTCGAGCTCATATCCAGGTCGAGATCCGGTCCCAGTTGAGGAAGATGACCACCCCCAGCGCCAGCCCGATCAACACCAGCGCCGCGAGCACGAACAGCGACAGGAAGCCCGCGACGAGCTTCTCCCAGGCGCGGCCGTAGGAGCCCAGCGCGGGCGCCAGGATCAGGCCGACGAAGGCGCCCAGGGAGAGCACCCCCGCGGCCGCGAAGAGGTAGTACTCAGTGCCCAGCGCCAGCACGGGCGCCAGGATCGAGCTCAGTGACCCGGTCATGACGCCGGGGATTGTCGCGGATGTAGGTGATCACCAGCACCACGATCGCGACGGCGGAGAAGCTGGAAACGCCGAGCGCCCATCCCGAGGTCACGTCGCTGAGCCAGTGGACACGCAGGTAGACGCGGGTGAGGCCGATCAGGGCGGTGAGCAGGATGCCGGCGGCGATCACGGCGCTTCGCCGCTTGATGTCGGGAACGACCCTGAGGGCCAGGGTGATCGCCAGCCAGGTATAGAGCGTCGACTGGGCGGCGTGACCGCTCGGGAAAGCGAAGCCGTCCCCCGAGATGAGCCGGTCCGGTGGCCGCGGACGGTCGGTCCAGGTCTTGATCTCGGGGACGAAGAAGGCGATCAACGCCAGGCCTACGACCAGTGCCCAGAACTCCATCCAATATCGCCGGACCGCCAGGACGATCGCCACCAGGACGCCCACGGGGTAGACCACCCAGCCCGAACCCAGGGTGGTGACCGCCTTCGCGCCGGCCACCAGCCAGCTTGTCTGCAGGTCCTTGGCCATGTCGTAGGCGGTCCGATCCATGCCCGTCGGCGAGGGGTCCCCTCCGATCACCGACCAGTAGGCGATCAGGACGAACAGACCAACGGACAGCACCGCCAGCAGGCTCGTCAGCTCGAGCCCAAGCCCTCCGGGTGTTATGCGTCGCCCGAGGAACTCGAACTGAGGACGCAGCCTGCGCCCAAACGCGACCAGCGGCCGCAGCACCGGCCGCTTCTCCATCTCGGCCGCCAGCTTCCCGCGGTTCTCCGGCTCGCGCAAGAACCGGAACGCCAGATACAGACCCACCGCAACCCCAACCACGATCGCGAAGACGAGCAGGCCTTGACCGACGACCTTCGTCACCTTGCTGAGGCTCTGCGAGAAGAAGTAGCCGACCAGGATCAAGCCCGTTGACCAGAAGCCCGGTGCCGAGGATGCTGAACGGAGCGAAGTTCCGGTAGGGCAACTTGCTGCTGCCGGCGATGAACGGCGCGAGCGCCCGGACCAGGCCGATGAAGCGCCCGATCAGGATGGTCCGGCCGCCGTATCGGGAGAAGTAGCCCTCGACCATCTTCAACCGCTCCCCTGTGATCCGGAAGCGCTGGCCGTGCTTGACCAGGAACCCGCGGCCCAGCTTCGCCCCGAGCAGGAAGCTGACCGTGTCTCCGGCGAAGGCGCAGAGCCAGGTGATCGCCAGGATCACCGGCAACGAGATCTGGCCCTGACCGGCAACCGCGCCGCCGAGGATCACCGTGAACTCGCCGGGCGCGATCAGGCCGACGAACGCGCCCGTTTCCAGAAAAGCCAGCGCACCTACCAGCAGGTAGGTCCACGCGCCGAGCCCCTTGGACAGGTCCTGGATCGCCTTCTCGAGGTTGATGTGCGGAAGGTCGCCGCGGAAGACGAAGAAGGCGATGATCAGGGCACTCAGCAGGCCGCGCCGGACCCACTTCCAGTTGATTCGCCCGTCTTTCACGAGACGAGCGGAGCGGTCGCCATCGTCTTGGGGAATCGCTCGCGCAGGCCCTTCGCGGCGGCGAGCGCCTCGTCCGCAGTCGGATAGAGGCCGAAGGCCGTCGGTCCAGACCCGGTCACCATCGCGTGCGCGGCCCCGGTCTCGGCCAGGGCCGTCAGCGCATCCTCGATCTCCGGCCTCAGCGAGATCGCCGCGGGCTGCAGGTCGTTGACCAGGTGCTCTCGATAGGCGAGCGGCGATTCCCCTTCATCCACCGCGTCGCGCAGGCGGCGGCGGATCGCCTCGAGCTCGGACTCGCCACGCGGGCTGCCGAGCCGGTCGGCCTCGGCGTAGACAGCCGCCGTGGCCAGGCCCTCGGACTGCGGGATCAGGACGATGCCGTGCTCGCCCGGAGGCGGCGCGGGCTCGATCACCTCCCCCGCCCCCGCCACCAGGCAGGCGCGCGGCTGGAGCTGGGAGGGGACGTCCGCGCCGATCCCGGCGGCGATGGCCCGCAGTCCCTCCACCCGGCCGCGGGCGAGGCGCAGGACCGCCGCGGCATCGGCGCTCCCGCCGCCCAGTCCCGCCGCCACCGGCACCCGCTTGGTGACCTCGATCCGCAGAGGCGGCCCGTCCCAGCCGTGCTCCCGCAGGGCGGCGAGCGCCCTCGCGGTCAGGTCCGGGCCCTCGATGCCCTCAACGACGACCTCGTCCTCCGGCGCCTCGGTCAGCTTCAGCTCGTCGGCAAGCTCGAGTGGCTCGAACAGCGAGCGGATCTCATGCAGTCCGTCGTCCCGCTTCGGCCCCACGTAGAGGCAGAGGTTGAGCTTGGCCGGGGCGAGCATCGCGCCAGGCAGCTCGGTGACGCTCATGGCTTCCCCCGCTTTCTCGCCAGTAGATCGGCGAAGCGCGTGAACTCCGCGGGGCTCAGCGCCTCGGCGCGCGCGTCGACGGGCTTACCCATCTCCTCCAGCGCAATCCGAGCCGGCTCCAGGCTCCCGGCGCGCTTCAGCTCCAGCGACCGCGCAAGCGACTTGCGCCGGTGCGCGAAACCGAGCCTGACCACGGCCGACTCGTCCTCCGACGCGGCTGGCCCTTTCTGGTGAGACGGATGAGCGCGGAGGCGACCCGCGGCCGCGGTACGAACACAGCCGGATCCACCGTGCGGAGCATCTCCACTTCGCAGGCCAGCTGGACGAGGACGCTGGGCGAGCCGTAGGCCTTCGTGCCGGGCTGCGCGCGCAACCGGTCGGCGATCTCGCGCTGCACCATCACCACCCACGTCTCGAGGCTCGGCAGTTCCGCGATCGTCCGGATCAGGAGCGGGGTTGCGATCGAATAAGGCAGGTTGGAGACCATCTTGTTGGGTGGCGGCGTCAGGCGCTCCAGGTCCAAGCGCATCGCATCGCCCCAGGTCACCTCGACGTCGCCCGCCCGATCCGCGAGAGCCTCGAGCTCTCTACGGAGGCGCTTGTCGATCTCGATCACGTGCACGCAGCTCACCTCGGGCGCGAGGCGCTCGGTCAGGGCCCCGCCTCCGCCCCCCACCTCGAGCACGACGTCGGAGGGCGAGAGCGCCGCCTCGCGGGCGATCACCTCCAGCAGATTGGGGTCGGCGAGGAAGTTCTGGCCCAGCCGGCGGGGTGACCGCTCCGGCGGACCGGCGCGGCCGCTCACCACCCGAAGACTCTCGCGGCGTTCGCCTCCACGGTGCGTTCGAGCTCACCGTACGGGACGCCGCGGACTTCGGCGAGCCGCTCCGCGGTTGCGACCACGTTCGCGGGCTGATTCGGCTTTCCCCGCACCGGCTGGGGCGCGAGGAACGGCGAATCGGTCTCGACCAGCAGCCGTTCCTCCGGGATCACCGCCGCCGCCTCTCGGATCGCGTCGGCCTTCGGATAGGTCAGGTTCCCCGCGAACGAGCAGTACCAGCCGCGCTCGGCCGCTCGCTCCGCCCAGGGCGCGCCGGCCGAGAAGCAGTGGAGGACGACGGTGACACCGTCGCCCTCGCGGTCGAGGGTCTCGAAGGCCTCCGAGACTGCGTCCCGCGACCCATCCGCGTCGCGGAGGTGGATGACGAGCGCTTTGCCGGTCCGAGCCGCGATGGCGATCTGAGCGGAGAAGGCGCGCCGCTGCTCATCCGGGTCGGACCGCTCGCGGTAGAAGTCGAGCCCGGTCTCGCCCACCGCCACGACCTCCGGCATCGCGCAGAGCCCCTCGATCGCCTCCGCCGCCGCCAGGTCGAAGCCGTCCGCGCTGTTGGGGTGGCGTCCGACCGAGGCAAACACTCCCTCGTTCGCCTGCGCCGACCCGACTGCCACAGGGTTCGAGTCCTCCCCCAGGCCGACCGTCAGGATCCGGCTGACACCGGCCTCCCGGGCCGAGGCGATCAGCTCCCCATCGGCCGGCTCGCAGAGCCCCAGGTGCGCGTGGGTATCGATCATCGGGCGAGTCTAAGCCGCCACCAGGCCGGCCCATTTGAGCGAGGGGCGAAGCCCCGAGCGGTTGTGTTGGCCGGCCGCTTGTGGCGGCGATCTGATGGCGAAGCCGTCCTAGGGCGCGATATTCCCCTCGATGAAGTCCCGGAACGTGAAGGCCCGGGTGTGCAGCGACGGGTACGTCTTGAGCCCGCAGAAAACGAAGTAGAACGGGTTCCTCTTGGAGACCGGAGCGGTGCTCGCCTCGGCGATCCCGATCAGGCGCGGACCTGCCGGCGTGAATGCCACCAGGGGGCCACCGCTGTCGCCGGAGCAGATCGTTCGCAGCACGCGGTGGCGCTTCACCTTCCTCTTTCCCTTCTTCTTCAGCTTGACGAAGGCGGTGCCCGCGCGGGCACCGGCGTCGCAGATCAGGAACTGCGGGACCGCGCAGAGCTTCGGGGAGACATCCGCGGCGGTCAGCAGCCCGATCTGCTGCTTGCGAACGGCGATCGGGTTGCGGTTGCCGAAACCGGCGACCGCGAGGCCGGCGCCGGGCCGCCCGTACACGGCGTCCTCACCGGCCGTCGCCGGCTGGATCGCGGGCGCCGAGGTCGGGGTCTTGAGCGTCAGGATGGCGAGATCGTTCTCGATCCCATGGGCGTATCCGGGCGCGAACGTGGCCGCTGTGACGCCGCTCGCCTCACCGCCGCTGAAGGCAAGGGTCGAGTTGGTCCTCACCAGCATCGTCAGCGGGTTGCCGACGCAGTGCGCCGCGGTCAGCACCCGTGTCGATGAGATGACGGTGCCCGAGCAGAGCTCCGTCGAGGTCGTCACGGCCGCGGTGAACCCCCACTGCTGCAGGCTCGCCGGCGTGCCCCCGATCACGCTCTTGTGCGCCACCGGCTTCGCCGACGCCGCGGATGCGGAGAGCAGCCCGACCAGGCCCGTCAGGCAGAGGGCCGCCGCTCCCGCCCTGGCGATACGAGACAGCACGGGCGCAGCGTAGGCGTTCCCGCCTACCTCTTCAGCTTGAAGGTGTGGGCGATCGCGTCGCTTGCGCCGGTCGTCGGATCCGTGGCGGTGATCGAGCTGACGATCTTGAACGCACCCGGCTGGGCCTTCATCACCTTCAGCAGGGAACCGTTCGGCTTGAAGAAGGGACCGCCGACCACTCCGGCCTGCAGCGCGCCGCTGAGCTGGAAGGTCTGGTGGTACCCCTTGGCCTTGATCGTGGTCGTCGTGTTCACGTTGCAGTTGACCGAGCAGACGACCGCGACCAGGATCTTCTTCGAGACCTTGAGCTTGCCAGTAGCGACGTAGTTGATCAGGGCGCCCGACTTGGTCGCGACCCGATCCTTCGCGACTGCGCTCGAGGCCGGCACCAGCAAGGCGCAGGCGACCGCGGCCAGCGTCGCAATCCTCCCGATACGAGACGTCCTGCTCATCGAATTCCTCCCTGCGATCGCCTTCC
>CAWJDA010000008.1:0-36858 GCA_963841525.1 uncultured Solirubrobacterales bacterium
GGGAGCCGAAAGGTCGCTGGTTCAAATCCAGTCGCCCCGATTGAAGAAAACCGCCGCAAATGCCGCGGTTTTCTATTGCGAGTGGAGCTTCGGCGGGGCTTCAACGGGAGAAGGTTCAGGGTCCGGAGCGCCCAATAGGCGCCTATTTGTGACTGGCGTTGATCATCTGATTTTTTTCGACGCTCCTGAACACTGAGGTGCGGCAGTGCTCGTCGTCGCGGGAAGAGAGCGCCATTCAAAGGGGCGAAGAACGCTCGAACCTGTGTAGACTGTTTGTCTACATGAGTCCCGCCAAGACCACAACGATCCGGGTTCCGACCAAGACTCGCGACAGGCTCAAGGCCCTCGCCGCGCAGCGCGGCGAGTCCGCCGGCGAGGTGATCGCGGAGCTCGTCGACGACGCTTCGGAAGAGACGATGCTGGCCGAGGCGGCGGCTGGCTTCGAGCGGCTGGCCGATGATCCCGAGGCGCTCGCGGTTTACCGCTCAGAGACTCGCGAGATCGCGGCTGCCTTCGACGCGCCGGCACCGGAGTGGTAGGCGCCCGCCCCGAGCAGGGCGACGTCTTCTGGGCCGATCCCGACCCCACGCGGGGAACCGAGCAGGCAAAGTCTCGCCCCTTCGTCATCGTCTCCGTCGATCAGCTGAATCGCGCTCGCCTGGACCTCTCGCTCGCCGTCCCGCTCACCCGCACCGACTTCTCGAACTCCCTGCACCTTGCGATCCCCGCTTCGGAGGGCGGACTGAAGGAGAGGAGCTTTGCGATGCCCGAGCAACTCCGCGCGATCTCCCACGAGCGGCTCAGCCGCCGACTCGGGAACCTGCGCCCGAAGACGCTGGAGGAGTTGCTGAAGCGCTGCCGCGTGCTGCTGCGCTGAGCAGGGCGACGACCGCGACGATCATCGAGGACATCGCGCTGGGGAAGAGTTCTCGCGGCTCACGACTCAAGGGGGCATGCTCCCCCAGGTCGAAGAGCTGGCGACGGTGGTCGTCTGCGAGGACGACGACCCGACCCGTGAGCTGCTCTGCGACCAGCTCACCGCGGACCGCTACCGGGCCCTGCCCGCCCCGAGCGCCTCGGACGCGCTCCGGCTCTGCGGCTACAACCACCCCGACCTGATGCTCCTCGACCTCGGGCTGCCCGATGCGCCGGGGATCGACGTCCTTCGGGAGATCCGCTCCGCCGGCGAGCGCTTCGACCCGGAGCTGCCGGTGCTGGTCCTTTCCGGGCGCTCCAGCGAGGCCGATCGGCTGCGGGGTTTCGAGGCCGGAGCCGATGACTTCCTCCAGAAGCCCTTCCACTATCCGGAGCTGCTCGCGCGGGTCTCCGCGGTGCTTCGCCGGCGCCGAAGTGCTCGCCGCGGACCCATCCGGATCGGCGAGCTGACCGTCGACACCGTCACGCGCCGGGTCACGGTCGGCGAGCGCCGCGTGGAGTTGGCGAACAAGGAATTTGCGCTCCTCCGAGCGCTGGCAGCGGAGCCGCGCCGCGTCTTCACCAAGGACGAGCTGTTGCGCGACGTTTGGGGATTCCGATCGGAGGGGCGGACCCGCACCCTGGACTCGCACGCCAGCCGCCTGCGGCGCAAGCTCGATCCGGATGGGGCTCGCTATGTATTCAACTGCTGGGGCGTCGGCTACAGGCTGCTCGACGGGTGATCACTCCGGCCCAAAAGCGTGCGCTCAACCGCGCGCTCCATGAGCTGCGCCGGCCGCTGCAGGCGCTGGTCCTGATGGAGGAGCGCTCCGGCCATCCCGCCGCCGCTCCACCCAGCGCCAGTCGCCGAGGGCTGCTGGAGGTGGCCGAGAGCGCGCTTCGCGACCTCGATGGAGCGCTCAACGGCGGCGCAGCGGCTCGCCCGAGGGAGCGGTTCAGCTGCCGCGAGGTCGTCCTCGCCTGCCTCGAGCGCTGGCGTCCGATGGCAGCCCGCGCGGGCGGGATTCGCGTCTACTGGGACGCCGGCCCGGCGCCGGTCGAGGGAAATGCGGCCCGGATGGCGCAGGCGTTCGACAACCTGATCGCGAACGCGCTCGAGCACGGCGGCCCGCCGGTCGTGCTGACCGCGGCCCGAGTTGCCGGGCGAGTCCGGATCACGGTCGCCAACGGCCGCCGTCGTGAGGCGGAGATCGAAGGCCGCGATCCGCGACGGGGGCACGGAACCGAGATCGTCTCGGAGGTCGCGAGCTCGCACCGCGGTCGCTTCGCGCTCTGCCGGACAGGCAGCGGCTGTGTGGCGGCCCTCGAGCTTCCCCTGGCCGAGCCCGGTTACGCGCTGGCGGCGTGAGCCGGCGGGCTCGCGCGCTGGTCTTCCTGACCGCCGCCCTCGTCTGCGCGGCGCTGGCGGCGACGGTCGCCGGCCGCTACCGGTCACGGATCGAAGCGCGATACGGACCGTTGCGCGCGGTCGTCGTGGCAACGGCGGAGCTGCCGGCGGGCCAACCGATCGGCGTGCAGCAGGCGGGGACGGCGCTGTCGGTGCGTCGCGTTCCGGCGAGCTTCGTGCCGCCCGGAGCGCTGACGCGCCCAGCCGATGCGCTCGGCAGAGCGCCGGGAGCGACGGTCCCCGCCGGCTCGTACGTCCTCGGGGCGCAGCTCGCATTGCCGCGGCCCGACGAGCCGCGTGCGCCCGGGGTGGCCGAGGGACTGCGGCCCGTCGAGGTCGCGGTCGCCGGAGCTGAGGCGCTCACCGTTGGCGAGTCGACGCCGGAGGGCAAGCGGGTCGACGTCGTGGTCTCCCGGCAGGCCGGGCTCGGCCGCTCCGCCCGAGCCTCCATCGCCGCCACAGCGGTGAGGCTGCTGTCGCTGCAGGCCCCGAACGGAGCGGGCGAGTCCTGGTCTGCGACGCTGGCGGTGACCCAGGACCAGGCCCTCACGCTGATCGGAGCGCAGAGCGCGGGCCGTGAGATTCGCCTGCTGCCCAGGGCCTGATCAGCTCACGGTCGGCTTGCCGAGCCGGATCGTGTTGCCGGACGGATCGCGGAACTCCGAGTCGATCCCATAGGGCCGCTCGGAGGGGGCCTCCGTGAACTCGACGCCGCGGCCCTTGAGCTCCTCGTAGGAGGCCTGTACGTCATCGGCGGTGAGGAAGACCGAGCCGGCGAAGCCCTTCGCCATCAGCTCCTCAACCTGCTTCTTCGTATCCTCGTCCATCACCGGCGGGCCCGGGATCGCGAGCAGCGCAATCGAGAAGTCGTCCTGCCCAGCGGGGCCGACGGCGAGCCAGCGAAAGCCGCCGAGCTCCTCCATCGTGATGTCGGAGCGGACCTCAAAGCCGACCTTCTTTGACCAGAACTCGAGCGCTTCGTCCTGGTCGTGCACCCAAAGTTGAGCGCTTGACACCTTGATCATCGTCTCTCCTTCTTCGATTGGGGTCGCTGAGCAAGCTATTCGTGAATCAGGCACCTGTCTTCTTGAAACGTGCTGTCTGTGGCCGCAGGTAGGTGCGGAGCACGCAGCTCGGCACGTTGGCGAACAGGGCCGCCGGCGGCTGGCTTGCCCGGTATTCCGTCGGTGTCTGCCCGTAGGCGCGCTTGAAGCTGGTGGTGAACGAGCCGATGCTGGCCAGTCCGACGGAGACGCAGACCTCAGCCACGGTCCAATCGGTCATGCGGAGCAGGGCTGCAGCCCGCTCCAGCCTCCGGGTCAGCAGATAGTGATGGGGCGACTCGCCGAAGGTGCGCCGGAACTCGCGGCTGAAGTGCGCCTTGGAGAGCCCCGCAGCGCCAGCCATGTCCGTGACCTCGATCGGCTCGGAATACCGGGCGTCGGCGAGGTCCTTGGCGCGCAGCAGATGGCGCGCTGGCGGTGCGAAAGCCATCATGTCTCTAAAGACGGAGTCAGTCGCCTGAACTAATCGCCGCTCGAAACGCCGCCTCGGCCTCCAGCCCGCGAACGGCGAAGACCACGCGCTCCAGGTCGCTTCCCCCCAGGAGATGCCTACGCACCTCCTCCACCTCGATCCGAGCCGCCTCCTCGATCGGGAAGCCGCCGACGCCCGTGCCGAAGGCGACCAGCGCGATGCTCCTCGCGCCGAGCTCGTCCGCCTTCGCGAGGGTGCTTGCGGTAGCGCTACGGATGATCTCGGCCGAGGTCGGACCTCCCAGCTCCATGGTCGCAGCATGGATTACCCACCGGCACGGCAGCTCGCCCGCGGTCGTCTCCACGGCCTCGCCGAGGCCAATCGGGGCCCGCTCGGCGCTTTCCGCCTGCACGGCCGGCCCGCCGGCTCGCGAGATCGCGCCAGCGACACCACCGCCGTGCCGCAGCTGGGTGTTGGCCGCGTTGGCGATCGCGTCGATCTCGAGCCGGGTGATATCGGCCTGCTTGATCTCGATCTCGGCCACGCTCGCCAGGCTACTGGGGGCGAGGAGATTGGATGAATGGCTTAGACGAAGGTGGACGACCGCGTCCGCCGTAGGCATCTGGATGACCTCGCCGCCGAGCTCCGGCGTCGCCTGATCGAGCGCCGCCGTGCGCAGGCTGCCTCGGGCGGTGAGCTCGGGCCCTTGCCCGAGGCGGTCAGGAGGCTCGTCAACGAGGACGCGGCGGTCCTCGAGTCCGCAACCCGTGCCCGCCTCTCCGAGCTGATCCTCCGCGAGGCGATCGGCCTCGGCCCGCTGGAGGAGCTACTCGCGGAGCCGGCCGTGGAGGAGGTGATGGTGAACGGGCACGACCGCGTCTACGTGGAGCGCGGCGGCAGGATCGAGCGAACGGAGGTCCGGTTCACCTCGGAGCAGGCGCTACGGGACGCGATCGAGAGGATCCTGACGCCGCTGGGGCGCAGGGTGGACGAGCTCAGCCCGATGGTGGACGCCCGCCTACAGGATGGATCGCGGGTGCACGTGGTCATCCCGCCCCTCGCCGTGGACGGGCCGTCGCTGTCGATCCGGCGGTTCTCGGCCGTCCGGCCGGGGCCCCGGGAGCTGGTGGAGCTGGGGACGCTCACGCGGGAGCTCCACGACGAGCTCGCCGCGGCTGTCGGTGCGCGGCGCAGCATCCTGGTGAGCGGTGGGACCGGCTCGGGCAAGACCACCCTGCTCAACGCCCTCTCCGCATTCATCGACGAAACGGAGCGGGTGGTGACCATCGAGGACGCGGCGGAGCTCCGCCTGCGCCAGCCGCACGTAGTCCGCCTCGAGAGCCGACCCGCGAATGTCGAGGGTCGGGGACGGGTGACCATCCGCGACCTGTTGCGGGGCGCGCTGCGGATGCGCCCGGACCGGATCGTGATCGGGGAGGTCCGTGGAGGCGAGGCGCTCGATCTGCTCATGGCCCTCAACACCGGCCACGAGGGGGCCCTGTCGACCGTTCACGCGAACTCGCCGGAAGACGCGCTGCGTCGGGTCGAGACCCTCGCGCTGATGGCGGGGGTGGGGCTGCCTCATGAGGCGATCCGCGAGCAGCTCGGCCGCGGGCTCGATCTCGTCATCCACCTCGCCCGACTCAGCGACGGCTCCCGCAGGGTGGTGGAGGTCGCGGAGGTGGTCCGGACGGCGGGGTCGGTCGGCGTCCGCGGGCTCTACAGGCTGGGGACCGAGACGGAGAGAGAGCGGTGGGCGGGCAGGCGCTGATCGCGCTCGCCGCCCTGGCGGGCGGCCTGATCACGGTTGCCACGCGCGAGGCGCTGATCTCGGCTCCGCGACTCGCCGCCTGGCTGCGCGCCTCGGTGGCGCCGCTCGCCCGCGCCGGGCGGGAGGGATACGCGCCGAGCGCCGAGGAACAGCGGCGTCTCGCCCTGCTGGGAAGCGCGGCGATCGCGGGGATCGCCGTGCTCGTCGCGGGCCCAGGTCCTCTGGCGGTGGCGGCGGCGGCCGGCCCATGGAGTGTCGGCGTCCTGGTCTCTCGGCGCCGGGCGCGCTACCGCCGGGCGGTCGAGCGCTCCGTGCCGGAGGTGGCTTCGGCGATCGCGGACGCGATCTCCGGCGGGCACTCCATCCGCGGCGCCCTGGTGGCTGCGCCCGGATCGCTCGACGGCCCATCCTCGGCTGAGCTCGCCAGGGTCGCCGCCGACCTCGAGCTCGGCGCCTCCACTGCGGACGCTCTCGCCGCCATGCGCGCTCGCCTGCGCTCCGAGCGAGTCGATTCCCTCGCCACAGCGCTGCTCAGCCAGCAGATCTCGGGGGGCGATGTCGCGGCCCTGATGCGCAGGCTGGCGACGGCCGCCGCCGATCGGGACCGGGTCGCCGATGAAGCACGCGCGGCTACCATGCAGGCGCGCTTCACCGGTTTGCTCGTGGTAGCGCTGCCGGCCGGTGCGGCGCTGTTCGCCGAGCTGCTGCAGCCGGGGTTCGTCTCCCGGGTCCTCTCCGAACCTGCCTCGGCTGTGATGCTGATGACGGCCGCCGGGCTCCAGGTTCTCGGGTTCGCGCTGATCCGGCGGCTCGGGAGTCCTGGCGGGTGACCGCCGCCCTGGTTCTGGTCGTGGCGGCCGTGCTCCTCGGTTTGGGCGCGCTTGCAGACCTGCTGCCCGGGGGCCGGATGCCGGATGCGGGCTCCGAACATCGTGGGCCGGCGCTTGGCACGTGGGGGCCGCTCCAGATGGTCGAATCGCGCCTCGGCCTCTCTGCGAGGCTGGCGCGAGCCGGCCTCTCCGAGCGCATCTCCGCGCGGGCGCTGCTCGCCACCAAGGTCGCGGGCGCCTTCGCCGGCCTCCTCTGGGCCGCCGTCGTCGCGCCGACGGTGCCGCAGCGCTTCGGTTGGATCGTCGCCATTGCCCTGCCGGCCGGCGGGTTTCTCGGTCCGGACGCCTGGCTCGAGCGGCGCGCCCGCCAGAGGCTTCGGGCACTCAGGGCCGGCCTGCCGGATGCCCTCGACCTGATTGCGGTGGGAACGGCTGCGGGACGCAGCCCGCTCGCCGGTCTGAGCGAGCTCGGAGCGGGGGAGGGCCCGCTCGCCAGGGAGCTGGCGATGCTCTCGGCCGAGAGCTCATGCGGACTGCCGCAGAGCGAGGCGCTCGAGTCGCTGCGGCGGAGGGTTCCGGTGCGCGAGGTCTCGGCGATGTGCGGGTTGATCGAGCGTTCCCGTCGGTTCGGCTCGCCGCTCGCGGATCAGCTCCGTGAGCAGGCAACCGCGTTGCGGGGCGTCCAGCGGAGGCGGATCGAGGAACGGGCAGCGCGGGCCGCCCCGAAGATCCAGCTCGCGGTCGCGCTGCTCCTGGTCCCGTCGGTCCTGCTGATGATCGCCGCCGGGCTGCTGGCGAACATCGACCGGTTCATGGCCGGCTTCTAGACATCGTCGGGGTGACACCGCAGGCAGGCGCGGAACCCGTCGCTGCGCGCGCCGCGGCCGCGGCCAGATAGAAGCGCACGTTCTCGCGCTTCGGTGTTCTCGCGGGGCAGCCCGGCCGGCAGTAGATGCCGGTCGAGGTGACCGCGGCGAAGAACTCCCCGACCAGGCCCTCGTCCCTCGTCTCCATCGCGCGATAGCGCTGTTCGAACTCCATCGGTCCTCCTTTCAGATATGCCGGTATTGGAACGCTCCTGCGCGCCGTCCCGTGAGACCCGTTCGCCAGGGTCGGAGAGGTTCGAGAGCGATCCTCTTTGATGCAACCGCTCTTGCAGGATCGGGTCCCAGCGGGGAGGGTGATTGCGCGGTCGTTGACGCCGCAAACCGCATCGGAATGCGGATTTCGGGAGACGGAGCACCCGGGTAGCAGTTCCGTCCGACGGATCGGCTGCAATGCGGCCGCCCAGTCTGTGTTGCAAAGTGGGACAGAGTGGGTTACCGTGGCGAATCAGAGTTGGTCAATAGGGCCGGGGTGATGAGGCTCCTCCCACCTCACCACCCCGGCCCGCTCCGAACAGACCATCTCACTCTCCGGAGAAGAGGAAGCCCGCCTTGTCGTTTCTCGGTCAGTACGAGCACAATCTCGATGCGAAGGACCGCCTCACGGTCCCGTCGAAGTTCCGCGCGACGCTGGCTGATGGAGTCGTTCTCGCCAAGGGCCTCGACCCCTCCGTCTGGGTGTTCGCGCCCGCCGGGTACGAGCGCTTCACCAAGGGCTTCCTCGGCGAGACCAACCCCCTGGGCAAGCGCGGGCGCATGCTCCGCCGCCACTTCCACGGCGGGGCCTTTGACGAGTCCCTCGACTCCGCCGGGCGCATCCACCTCCCGAAGAAGCTGATCGAGCACGCCGACCTGGGGGAGGGCCCGTGCGTGGTCGTCGGGTCCAACGACTGGTTCGAGATCTGGAACGCCGAGCGCTGGGACGCCTACGAGAGGGAGATGGAAGCCGAGGTCTCCGACGTCGCCGAGAAGATCTCCGAGGACGAGAGGGGAGACTGAGATGGCAACCGCGACGCACAGAGTGGTGGGATCGCTTGCCGCATCGGCGAACCTTAGTTACGTGCCTCAGGAACACGACCCCGTCCTCGCCACCGAGCTGATCGATGTCCTCGATCCCCGCCCGGGCGAGACCTTCGTCGACTGCACCTTCGGCGGCGGCGGCCACTCACGCCTGATCGCCGAGCGGATCGGCCCGAAGGGCGAGCTGATCGCCGTCGATCGCGACCCGGCCTCGGAGGAGCGGTGGGCCGAGTTCGCGGCGGAGATTTCCTCGCGGGCGCGCTTCCTCCGCGCCGACTTCGTGGCGGCTCTCGAGGGCCTCCGCGGGGAGGGGGTCCGGCCCGACGGGGTCGTCTTCGACCTCGGCATGTCCTCGATGCAGGTCGACGCCTGGGAGCGCGGCTTCTCCTACTCCTACGACGCCCCGCTCGACATGCGGATGGACCCGACCCAGCGCCTGTCTGCCGCGACGGTCGTCAACGAGTGGCCTCAGGACCGGCTCGCCCGGGTGATCCGCGAGTTGGGCGAGGAGCGCCGGGCCGGCTCGATCGCGCGCGAGATCACCAAGCGCCGTCCGATCGAGACGACGGCCCAGCTCGTCTCCGCGATCAAGGCCGCGATCCCGCCGTCCGAGCGCTTTGGCCGCGGCCATCCCGCCAAGCGCACCTTCCAGGCGATCCGCATCGCCGTGAACGGCGAGCTCGACTCGCTCGACCGGGCGCTGCCGCTGGCGTGGGACATCCTCGGCGTCGGAGGCCGGCTCGGCGCGATCTCCTTTCACTCCCTTGAGGACCGTCGCGTGAAGCGCTACCTGGCCGACCGCGCCCGCGGCTGCGTCTGCCCGCCGGAGCTTCCCGTCTGCGTCTGCGGCCGCGAGCCCGAGGCCGAGCTGATCACCAAGCGGGCGATCGCCCCCGGCCCAGACGAGCTCGAGCGTAACCCGCGCGCCGGATCGGCGCACCTGCGCGCCGCGCTCAAGATCCGCGAGGCGGAGGAGGCCGGCTGATGGCAGCCACTGCGACCGCTCGCGCCTCGGCCGCCCGCCGAACGGAGCCGCCTCGCAAGCCCCGCCGCGCGCCGACCTCGAAGGCGCGCACGCGTCGCGCACCGGCGTCGAAGTCGCGCCCGCGTCAGGCGCCGGCCACCCGTTTCGTTCGTCCCGCCATGGCGGGCGCCGCTCTCTTCCCGCAGGCGGCGGTCCGAGGTGTCGGCGCGGTCAGGGACTTCTCCGACTCGAGCCTGATCATGCGGCTCACCCGGGGCCGCGGCTGGATCGGCGTCCTCGGGGCCATGCTCGTCGGCATCGTCGCCCTCAACGTCATCAGCCTCAGCCTCAGCGCAGGGTCCGGGCGGCTCTCGCTGCAGATCGACGAGCTCAAGACCGAGGTCTCCGCGCTTCACGCCCAGATCGACGAGAGGCTCTCAGCCACCCGGGTGGAAGCCGAGGCGGCGCGACTCGGCCTTGCCGTGCCTGATCCAAAGGCGATCACCTACCTGAGCGCCAACGACGGAAGCGCCACGCGTCTCGCGCACCTCCTGGCGACCGACGGCTTCCTGCTCGCGCCGAGCGTTCCCTCGAGCTATCCGGCCAACGGGGTCTCCTATTCCGCTCCCGAGTCGAGCCCCACCGCCCCCACGGGTACAACGACCACGCCGCCGGCCACCACGACGGGGACGACGGGGACGACGGCGACCACGACCCCGACCCCGACCCCGAGCGGGTCCACGAGCGGCAGCTCGCCGAGCAGCGGGGCCTCGACTGGCTCGACGGGGGGCTCAACCGGAGGCGTCGGCCTCTAGGGGCTCGAGATGCGGCTGATCGACCGCCGGCTCGGCCTCCTCTTCTGTGCCTTCCTGCTGATCTTCTGCTTCGTACTCGTCCGATCGTTTTGGCTGCAGGGGGTGAAGGGCGGGACCCTCAGTGCGGAAGCCCGCAGCCAGCAGGTCACCCGGGTGACGATCCCGGGCGAGCGTGGCCGTGTGCTCGATCGCAACGGCAAGGTGCTGGCGACCTCCGAGGACGCGGCCGACGTGATCGCGACGCCGTACCAGGTCGAGAACCCGGGCCAGACGGCGCTGCGGCTGCACGACGTGCTGGGCGAGCCGACGGCGGACCTGCTCTCCTCGCTCTCCGACCGCAGCTCGGGCTTCGCCTATCTCGCCCGGAAGGTCGATCCCGGCGTCGCCTCCAGGGTGGAGAAGCTTCACATCACGGGCATCTCGACCGTCCCGGACAGCAAGCGGATCTATCCGCAGGGCGATCTCGCCTCGCAGCTGATCGGCGCGGTCGGCACCGACAACCAGGGCCTGACCGGGCTCGAGCACTTGGAGAACAGCGTGCTTGGCGGCGCCAACGGGGAGCAGGACGTCGTCCATGACGCCCTGGGCCGGCCGCTCCGGATGGAGACGATCAGTCCGGCGAGCGTTGGCGAGGACGTCCAGACGACGATCGATGCGGCCATCCAGGGCAAGACCGAGGAGGCGCTCTCGGAGGCTGCCCAGCACTACGGGGCGAAGGGCGCCACGGCGATCGTCATGAACCCGAACACCGGCGAGGTGCTGGCGATGGCCAACTGGCCGGGGTTCGACCCGGAGGACCTGCAGAACGCGAGCTCCGAAGAGCTGGAGAACCGCGCCACCGGCTTCACCTACGAGCCGGGATCGACCTTCAAGGCCTTCACCGTCGCCTCCGCGCTCCAGGATCACATGGTCACGCCGAACTCGAGCTTCTATCTGCCGTCCGAGATCCACGTCTATGACCGGACGATCGGCGAGGCCGAGCCACGACCGCCCGAGACCCTGACGACCGCCCAGATCCTGGCCCAGTCCTCGAACGTCGGCGCGGTCACGATCGGGCTCAAGGAGGGCGCCGACCGCTTCTCCCAGTGGATCAACCGCTTCGGCTTCGGGCAGCCGACCGGGGTCGGCTATCCGGGTGAGGAGCGAGGAATCGTTCCGACTCGCGACAACTACTCCGGCTCGACGATGGGCAACCTGCCGATCGGCCAGGGTCTCGCGGTGACCCCAATGCAGATGGCCACCGCCTACTCGGCGATCGCCGACGGTGGGATCCTGCGCCGGCCGACGCTGATCAAGACCGTCGGCGGGCATTCCGTCGACGACAACATCGATCCCCACCGCGTGATCACCCCACGGACCTCGGCCCAGCTCCGGCGGATGCTCGAAGGCGTGCTCGAGCCGGGGGGCACCGCCTCTTCCGTGAGCGTCCCCGGCTACGTCCTAGCCGGCAAGACGGGCACCGCCCAGAAGGTGGTGAACGGGAAATACTCGGACAGCCAGTACGTCGCCTCCTTCGTGGGCTTCGCGCCCGCCCGGCGGCCGAAGCTGCTGGTGGCGGTCGTGGTCGACGAGCCCCAGTACGTCCACACCGGCGGCGCCGTCGCCGCCCCGGTCTTCGGGCAGATCGCCGCGTTCGCGCTGCCCTACCTCGGGATCAGGCCCTGATCCCGAGGTGCGCGTGAATCTCCTCGGTGAGCGCCTCGAGGTAGTAGTCGTTCCAATCGATCTTCTCGTCGGCGTGTAGTCCCGCACGCGATCGATCCTAGAATCGCCCCGGGATGGAGCTTGGCGAGCTGCTCAGAGCGTCGAACGTCGCTGCGGATCTGCACGGCGACGGCTCGGTGGAGATCCGGGACCTGGCCTACGACAGCCGCCGGGTCGCCGAGGGGGCCCTGTTCTTCTGCTTCGCCGGCGAGAAGACCGACGGCCATGACTTCGCCCAGCAGGCGGTCGAGGCCGGGGCGGCGGCCCTGGTCGTCGAACGGCCCCTCGACCTCGACGTGCCCCAGGCGCGCGCCGAGAACGCGAGGGCGGCGATGGCACCGATCGCGGCTGCCTTCAACGGGGATCCCACCTCCGAGCTCACCGTCGTCGGGATCACGGGCACCAACGGCAAGACGACGACGGCCTTCCTGGTCCGTCACCTGCTCGAAGCCGACGGGACGCGCTGCGGCCTGCTCGGCACGGTGCAGCAGGTCGTTGGCGGCCGGGTCGAGGAGGTCGAGCGCACCACTCCCGAGGCGATCGACCTGCAGCGGACCTTCGCCCGAATGCTCGAGGCCGGTGACGATGCCTGCGCCATGGAGGTCTCCTCGCACGCGCTGGTGCTGCATCGCGCCGATGCCATCAACTTCGCGGTCAAGGTCTTCACGAATCTGAGCCAGGATCACCTCGACTTCCACGCCGACATGGAGGACTACTTCGCAGCCAAACGCCTGCTCTTCTCCGGGGAGGGAGGCGCCCCGCTGATCGAGATCGAGGGCGGCGTCTCCGTGCTGAACGCCGACGATCCGTATGGGCTGCGCCTCGCGGACGAGCTCTCCTGCGGTTCCGGCGGGGACTGCATCACCTACTCGGCGGAGGGAGGCGATGCCGACCTGAGCGCCCGCGAGGTCACCTTCGACACCGGCGGATCGCGCTTCCTCTGCGTCTCGCCCGAGGGCGAATTCGCGGTCGAGACGCCGCTGCCGGGCGAGTTCAACGTCTCCAATGCGCTGGCGGCCCTCTCGGTCGCGCACTCGCTCGGCCTGGACCTCCGTGGGTCGGCCCGCGCGCTCGCCACGGCGGAGCAGGTGCCGGGCCGGTTCGAGTCGATAGACGAGGGACAGCCCTTCGGCGTGATCGTCGACTACGCCCACACGCCCGACTCGCTGGAGAGTGTCCTGGCCGCGGCGCGGAAGCTGACTGGCGGCCGCCTGATCTCGGTGTTCGGTTGCGGCGGTGACCGGGACCGGGAGAAGCGGCCCCTGATGGGCCGGGCCGGAGCCGAGCTCTCCGACGTCGCCGTGGTCACCTCGGACAACCCTCGCTCCGAGGATCCGCAGTCGATCATCGAGCAGATTCGTACGGGCATCCCGGCGAGCCCGAACGCCGAGGTCGTCGTCGAGCCGGACCGGCGGGCGGCGATCGCTCTGGCGGTCTCGCGCGCGGAGGAGGGCGACGAGGTCGTGATCGCGGGCAAGGGTCACGAGCAGGGGCAGGAGTTCGAGGATGGGCGGAAGATCCCGTTCGACGACCGCGACGTGGCTCGGGAGGAGCTGCGAAGACTCACAACGAGCGCCGTGCGTTGATCGTCTTCGAGGGCGACCGTCTCGCCTCGGCGGCGGGGACGGAGGTGCTGGCAAGCGGGCGACCGGGTGGGCCCGCTCGGGTGGTGATCGACTCCCGCGAGGTACGCGAGGGAGACCTGTTCGTCGGCCTGCCGGGAGAGCGCTTCGACGGCGGCGAGTTCGGAGCCGCCGCGCTGCGCCAGGGCGCCTGGGGGATCCTGGTTGCGTCCCAGTGGGGCCGCGAGCTCGCCATGCAGCGGGACGTGGGAGCAGGCGGACCCTCGTCTGGCTGGGTCCTCGGCGCCGCCGACCCTCTCGCGTCGCTGCAGTCGCTCGCGCGCGCCTGGCGTGAGGAGCTCGGCTGCCGGGTGGTGGGGATCACCGGCTCGACGGGCAAGACGTCGGTCAAGGACATCTGTCTTGCACTGCTCCCGGGAAAGGTGGAGGCGAGCCCGGAGAACTTCAACACCGAGATCGGCCTGCCCCTCGCGGTGCTCGCGGCCCCCCAGGAGACGGACGTGCTGGTGCTGGAGATGGGAATGCGAGGCCCGGGCCAGATCGCCGAGCTCTGCGCGATCGCCGAGCCCGACGTCGGCGTGATCACCAACGTGGGGCCGGTCCACATCGAGCTGCTCGGCTCGATCGAGGCGATCGCGGCGACCAAGGCCGAGCTCATCGACGGGCTGCGGCCCGGCGGGACGGCGGTCATCCCGGTGTCGGCTGGGGCGCTCCTGCCCCACCTCGAGCGCGCGCCGAACCTCCTGCGCTTCGGCGCGGGGGGTGAGGTGGAGGCCTCGGAGGTGTCCTCTGAGGCCGGCGAGACGCACGCCCTGGTGCGCACGCCGGCGGGCGAGCAGGCATTCAGCTTCCCATTCACCGAGGCGCACAACCTCGACAACGCGCTGGCGGCGATCGCTGCAGGGGAGGCACTCGGCTTCGGGGTCGGCGAGATGGCGGATCTGGCCCCCCGGATAGTCTTCTCGCGCCTTCGTGGGGAGCTGGTGGAGCTCCCGGAGAACGCCATCCTGATCAACGACTCCTACAACGCCAACCCGATCTCGATGCGGGCGGCGCTGGACCATCTCGCGACGTTCGAGACCAGGGGCCGGCGGCTCGCGGTCCTCGGCGAGATGCTTGAGCTCGGCCCCGAGGCGGCGGCGTATCACCGCGAGGTCGGGCGTCACGCTCGCGAGCAGGGGATCGAGCTGATCATCGGCGTGGGCGAGCTCGCCTCCGAGTACCGGCCGGACGAGCGGGTCGCGGACGCCGAGGCCGCCGCCGACGCGCTCGCGGCAGCGCTGCAACCGGGCGATGCGGTTCTGGTCAAGGGCTCCCGCGCGGTCGGCCTGGAGCGAGTCGCCGAGAAGCTCACGGAGCGCTAGATGCTCGGCGAGATCCTCATTGCCGGCATGGCCGCGATGCTGATCTGCATCTTTCTCGGGCCGAAGTTCATCGAGTACCTCCGCCTCAGGGAGTTCGGCCAGCAGATCCGCGAGGAGGGGCCGGAGGAACACCACGAGAAGGCGGGTACGCCGACGATGGGCGGCCTGCTGATCTTCACCGCGATCTCCGTCCCCTACCTGGTGCTCTCGGACCGCGACACGCAGAGCCTCGCCGTCTTCGGCGTGGCGCTGGGCTGCGCAGCGATCGGCTTCGTCGACGACTACCTGAAGATCACCCGCCGGCGCTCGCTGGGCCTCTCCGCCCGCTACAAGCTGCTCCTCCAGCTCGGCCTGGCGCTCGGCCTTTGGTACGTCGCCCGCCACTCGGTCGGTCTCGACTCGAGCCTCGAGCTGCGGATCTCGCATGCCTCCCTCGACATCCCGGATGGCCTCTATCCGCTGGTGATCTTCCTGGTGATTGCGGGGTCCAGCAACGCGGTCAACCTGACGGACGGCCTCGATGGCCTTGCCGCCGGCTGCTGCGCGATCGTCCTGCTCGCCTACACGGCGATCACGTTCATCACCACCGGCCAGCACAGCCTCTCGCTGCTCTCGGCCTGCCTGGTCGGGGGATGCATCGGGTTCCTCTGGTTCAACGCGTTCCCCGCGTCGATCTTCATGGGGGACACCGGCTCACTCGGCCTGGGCGGCGCGATCGGGGCCCTGGCGGTGATGACGCAGACGGAGATCCTCTTGATCATCACGGGCGGCATCTTCGTGATCGAGGCCCTCTCGGTCGCGCTCCAGGTGGCCACCTTCAAGATGCTGCGTCGCCGCGTCCTGCTGATGGCCCCGGTCCATCACCACTTCGAGCTGCTGGCCTGGTCGGAGACCAAGATCATGCTGCGGTTCTGGATCATCGCCGCCGTCTGCTCGGGGATCGGCTTCACGCTCTACCAGCAGTCGATCGGATCGTAAATACTGCCCCCGGATGTCCGAGGACGACGCCGTCAATCTTCGCGAGTTCCCGGAGGCGTGATTTCCTTCGCAAGCGCAAGTCATCGCTTCTCCTCGGAGTCGGTGAGGACGCCGCCATCGTCGCACGCGACATCGCGGTGAGAGGCCTCTCCTCGCCCGCGTGAGCCGATCAGCTGTCTCCTCCGTTTAGCGCCGCCCTCTTATCCCCGTGACCTCCCACGCCCGCGCCAATGCACTGCCGAAGAGCGCGACGATGACGAGCACCAAAGCGCGCTGGAGGGCCGAGCTATGGACATCCGCCAGAAGGGCCGCGGAAAGGCCGAGTTGGACTGAATAACCGCCACCCGAAATTGTCGCCAAGGCGATGTTCAGCTTGCGAGTTGGGAAGCCGCGGGAGAAGTTCCCAGCCCGTTTTGCTCGCGGCATCAAGCGGCTGAAGGCCAGCAACCCGATCATCGCCATCCCCAGGCTGGATATGCCGAAGATGACCGCCCCTCCGGTCAAGCTCAGAATCGAGACGAAGAACGCGTCGACCAGGGCGAGAAAAGCACTGCCGGCCAACACGGTCCGCCTCTCCCGAGTCCCGGAGTCCGGATCGTCGGTATTGACGATTGAGAGGGCGACGAAGAGCAGTCCCAGAAACGCAGCAGACGCACCCGAGCTGGCAAGGAAGAAGTTCTCGTACTGGCCCACGTCATCACCCTATGAGCATCGGCCGCGGCGCGGCAGGACACGGCCTCGATGCCGCCCGGAATCCCTACTCCGACAGCCCGGCGGCTTCGAGGGCCTCGGCGTGGCTCTGGTATGCCCGACCCCACACGCCGAGACCGTCGCGGTAGCGGGTGAGCCAGCCGATCTCTGAGTCCAACGTGACGCCGCTCCTGAACCGGGCGCGAAGCCGGCCGAGTGCGAGGACGGTGTCGCCGAGGTCTCGAACCTCCTCCACACTCGCCTCGATTTCCTCGAACGTGGCGTTCACGTTCGCCCACCATCGCCTCAGGCCCTCGTGACCGTGGTAAGTGTCGTCGCCCTCAACCTGCGCCGTGAAGGGGTACCACTCGGCCTCGGGGTGCCAGATCGCCAGCATCGCCTCGATGTCGCGTCGGTTGTAGTCCTCTATGGCCTTCCGGAAGAGCTCGACGTTCTCCTGCGACATCGCCTACGCAGTATCTCGCGGCGGGCGGGATGGATGGCACCCAGGGAGCCTCGCCCCGTCCTTTCGGGTCCTTTCCCTGATCTTTCAATCCCGTAAACGCGCGACCCGACTCCCAGCGGCAAACCGGATGGCGGACTAGTCCTTTGCCGCACAGCCGATTCCGAATAGGGGAACCGGAAGCCGGAGCCGCGCTACAAAAACCTACCCAAAAATAACCGCCTTACGCCCATTCCTAGTGGGGCATGGCCCGATCACGCGGTATTTGGCTCTACAAGGGGTTTCCTCAGAGGCCCCGAACCAAGAGTCAGGTGATTATGTGAACTCAGGCACGAAACCGCGCCCCCCGCTGCCCGCCGGCCCCTACCTGGTGGTGGGCCTGGCGCGATCGGGCGCGGCGATCGCGGGCGTGCTCGCCGAGCGCGGCGAGACCGTGCTCGGAGTCGATTCGGGCACGCCTGAGGAGGCGGCAGGCCTGGAGCAGGCGGGCGTCGAAGTCAGTTTGGGCGTGGACGGAACACGGCAACTCGACCATGCCCGAACGGTGGTGAAGAGCCCCGGCGTGCCCCAGGACGCGCCGGTCGTGCGCGCGGCCCGCGAGCGCAGCCTCGAGGTCACGGGTGAGCTCGAGCTCGCCTGGCGGCTGATCCCCAACGCCTTCTGCGCGGTGACGGGGACCAACGGCAAGACGACGACGACCGAGCTGATCGGCCACCTCTACCGGACCGCCGGGTTGCCGGTCGCCGTCGCCGGCAACGTCGGCACGCCCCTCGCCTCCCTGATCGGCGCCATCGACTCGGACGCGACGGTGGCCTGCGAGGCCTCCAGCTTCCAGCTCGAGGACACCACCTACTTCGGCCCCGAATGCGCCGTCTTCATCAACCTGGCACCCGACCACCTTGATCGTCACGAGACGCTGGAGAACTACCTGGAGGCGAAGCTGCGGATCTTCGCCAACCAGGGCAACGATGACTTCGCCGTCTACAACGGCCAGACGCCGGAGCTCCGCGGCCGTGATCTCGGCGGCTGCGCGCGCCGGGTGGAATTCTGCCCTGCCGAATCACAATCGGCGGACCCCGACTGCGAGCTCAGCATGCGCGATGGCGTGATCTTCGCAGCGGACGAACCGCTCTTCCGAGCCGACGACCTGCAGTTGCTCGGAGCCCACAACGTCGAGAACGCGATGGCAGCCGCGGCCGCCGCGCTCGCCTCCGGTCTGCCGCGCGACGCCGTCGCCGAGGGCCTGCGCAGCTTCCGGGGCGTGCGCCACCGACTCGAGAAAGTCGGCGAGGTCAACGGGGTGCTCTACGTCAATGACTCGAAGGCGACGAACGTTGCGTCGGCCCTGGCCGGTATCAACGCCTTCGACGGCGGAGTCCGGCTGATCGCGGGTGGCCGTCCCAAAAGAGAGAGCTTCGAACCGCTCGGCCCCGCGGTGCGCGAGAGCTGCGTCGCCTGCTATCTGATCGGAGAGGCCGCCGGGGACCTGGCCAGCGCGCTCCCGCCCGCGGCCGAGGGAGGCGTTGAGGTCTCCGAGGTTGGAACGCTGGAGCGGGCGGTCGAGTCGGCCGCAGCTGAGGCGAAGCCCGGAGAGGTCGTGCTGCTCTCACCGGCCTGCTCGAGCTTCGATCAGTTCAAGGACTTCGAGGCGCGCGGCGATCGCTTCCGTGAGCTGGTCGGGGCGCTGAGATGACCCCCACGCAAGGGCGCGCGAAAGCCCGGCCCAACAGAAGGCGCCGGAAGCCACCACCACCCCCGCTCGAGTACTCGCTGCTACTCACCGCCACCCTTTGCCTACTCGCCTTCGGCGCGGTGATGGTGTTCAGCGCCAGCTCCGCCCGCTCGCTGCTCAACACCGGCGGCAATGGCTTCTACTACCTGGAGCGCACCCTGGTCTTCGGTGCCATCGGGCTGGTCGTGATGCGCGTCGCCTCGGTGCGAGGCGCCGCGGCGGTCAAGCCGCTCACTCCCCTGATCCTGGTCGGCTCGCTCTTCCTGCTCTTCGCGGTGCTGCTGCCCGGAGTCGGTACCACGGTGAACGGCGCCCAGCGCTGGGTCGGAGGGGGTGTGCTGCAGTTCCAGCCCTCCGAGTTGGCGAAGATCGCGCTGGTCCTCTACGGCGCCTATCTGCTCTCGGCGGAGCCGAAGCGCGTACGGACCCTCGGCGGCCTCGGCCCGTACCTGCTCATCGTCGCGCTCTCCGTGGTGCTGATCGCCAAGGAGCCGGACCTGGGGACGGCGATCGTCATCTCCTTCGCCGTGTGCTGCATGCTGTTTCTGGCGGGCGTGCGGGCGCGCACGCTCGCGCCGGTGGGCGCGATCATCGGAGTCCTGGCCCTCGCGATGATCGCGATGCATCCCTACCAGGAGGCTCGCCTCACCGGCTTCCTCCATCCGGGGAGCGACACCAGTGGGGCGGGGTTCCAGGCCAAACAGGCAACGATCGCGATCGGCTCGGGCGGGCTGACGGGAGTGGGTCTCGGCGAGAGCGTGCAGAAGGCCTCGTACCTGCCCGAGGCGCACACCGACATGATCGCGGCGGTGATCGGCGAGGAGCTCGGCCTCGTCGGGATGGTCGTGCTGGTCGGTCTCTTCGGAATGTTCGGCTACGCGGGGCTGCGCGCCGCGCACCGCGCCAGGGACCGCTTCAGCAAGCTGCTCGCGGCTGGATTGACCTCGCTGATCATGGCCCAGGCGGCCCTCAACCTGTTCGCCGTGCTCGGCCTCGCCCCAGTCACCGGCGTGCCCCTGCCGTTCGTCTCATATGGAGGAACGAGCCTGATCCTGACCCTGGCGGCCGCGGGCCTGATCCTGGACGTGGCCCGGAGACCCGCCGCGGCCCAGGCAAAGGGGCGCGGTGGCTCCGGTCGCGGCGGACGCGCCACGGCCGGGAGCCCTGCGAGACTCCGAGTGGTCGAGGGCGGCACCAGAAATGGAAAGGGGGTCCGAGCGAAGCGAGGAGCAACCCCTAGAAGGAGTGAGCGCGCAGCAAGTGGCACGAGTCGTGATAGCGGCCGGCGGCACGGCGGGGCACGTCGTGCCGGCGATCGCCGTCGCCGACGCGCTTCGCGCTGAGGGCTCCGAGGTCAGCTTCCTCGGGACCCGCGGGCGCGCCGAGGCGGAGCTCGTCCCGGCGGCCGGCTACGAGATCGATTTCCTACGCGTCAGCGGGCTCGACCGTCGCAACCCGCTGAAGGCAGCGCGGGCCGCCTGGCAAGCGGGGCGCGCGGTGGGCGCGGCGCGTCGGCTGCTCGAGCGCCGCCGCGCCGGGGTCGTGCTCGGCGGGGGCGGCTACGTTGCCGGACCGGCTGGCCTGGCGGCGGTGCGGATGGGCCTGCCGCTCGTGCTCACCGAGGCCGACAGCCACCTGGGCCTCGCCAACCGTCTGCTCGCCCGCCGCGCCCAGCGCGTCTGCCTCGCCTTTCCCATCCCGGGCCGCGATGGTGGCCCCTACGTCGTCACCGGCAGGCCGGTCCCCACGGAGGTGCTGGAGGCCGACGTCACCGTCGCCCGCCGGCGCTTCGGGATCCCGGAGCCTGCGGACTGCGTGACGGTCATGGGCGGCAGCCTCGGCGCCCGCTCGATCAACCTCGCCGCCTTCGACGCCTTCAACCGGCTTGATCTGCCCCATGACCACGTCGGCCAGCCTTGGATCCTTCACGTCGTCGGCCGTCGGGACTACCCGGAGCTGCGGCGCCGCTGGGACGAGCGGGGCCGCCCCGAGCGCTACACGCTGCTCCAATACGAGCCGAACCTCGGCGACGTCCTCGCCGCCGCCGACCTCGTGGTCGCCCGCGCGGGCGGCTCGGTCATGGAGATCGCGGCCGCGGGGCGCCCCGCGATCCTGATTCCGTATCCGCATGCGACGGCAGACCACCAGAGCACCAACGCCCGCTGGATGGCCGACGGCGGGGCGGCGGTGGTGATCCCGGACCCTGAGCTCACGGCGGACCGGCTGAGCGGCGCGATCGCGGAGCTGCTCGGGAATGAGGACCGGCTGCGCGAGATGGGGATCGCCGCGCGCAGGCTGGCCAAGCCGGACGCTGCCGAGCGGATCGCCCGCGAGGTCCTGGAGGCCGTCAGCCGTGGCTGAGCAGATGAAGGGCCGAGCACTGCACTTCATCGGAGTCGGGGGGGCAGGGATGAGCGGCCTCGCGTTGGTCTGCAGGCGCCTCGGAGCACAGGTGACCGGGTCCGACCGCGCGGAGTCCTCGTACATGGAGCGTCTGCGGGCTGCGGGCATCGATCCTCACCTGGGCCATGACGCCGACGAGGTCCCCGCGGAGGCCGAGATTGTCATCTCGACGGCAATCGGTGAGGACAACCCCGAGCTGGCCCGCGCCCGTGAGCGTGACCAGCGAGTGGTCCATCGAGGCGAGCTGCTCGCGGAGCTGTGCGCCGAGCGCCGCCTGCTCGCGGTAGCCGGTACCCATGGCAAGACCACCACGGCCGCGATGTGCATCTGGGCTCTCCGCGCCACTGGAGCCGATCCGGCCTTCTTCCTTGGCGGCGAGCTGGCAAGCGCCGGCTCGGACGGAGCCGCCACCAACGCGGGCTGGGGCGAGGGTGACTGGGTGGTCGCGGAGGCGGACGAGAGCGACGGGAGCTTCCTGAAGCTGCAGCCGGAGGTGGCGGTGATCACCAACCTGGAGCTCGACCACCATTCCCGCTGGAGCTCGCTCGCGGAGCTCTCCGAGGCCTTTGCCGCCTTCTCCGCGTCTGCCTCAGGCTTGGTCGCGGGCGCGGAAGTCCAGCTGCCCGGCCAGGCGGCCAAGCACGTCCTGCGCTTCGCCCTCGAGCCGGCGGCCGGGGAGCCCGCGCAGGAGGCCGAGCTGCGCGCCACCGGGATCGAGACCGAGCTGGACGTGGGCAGCCGCTTCCGCGCCAGGGGCGACGGCATCGACGTAAAGGTCGCCCTGCGTGTTCCAGGTCGCCACAACATCGCCAACGCCCTCGCGGCGCTGGGTGGTCTCTCTCTGGCGGGCGCCGATGTGGCGGGCTGCGCGGAATCGCTCGCTGGCTTCCCGGGCGTCGCGCGACGTCTGGAGCTCAGGGGCGAGAGCAACGGTGCTCGCATCTACGACGATTACGCGCATCACCCGACGGAGGTCGCCGCCACTCTCGAGGCAGCACGGGAGCTCCGGCCGCGACGCCTGATCGCCGCCTTCCAGCCGCACCTCTACTCGCGCACCAAGGCGTTGTCGACCGAGCTCGGAGCCGCGCTCGCCTCGGCCGACGAGGTGGCGGTGCTGGACGTCTATCCCGCGCGCGAGGAGCCCGTGGGCCCACTCGCGGGCGTCAGCGGGTTGATGGTCGCCGGTGCCGCCGCGGACCACGCCGGCGGCCGTCCGGTCTGGTGGCTGCCCACAGCCGAGCTCGCCGCCCAGGCCCTTCGCCCTCGCCTGGCCGACGGCGACGTGCTGGTCACGATCGGAGCGGGGGACATCTACAAGCTCGCCGACGCGCTGGTGAACGGCGGTTCGGGATGAGCGCTCCCCCCGGCGTCCAGCGCGACTATCCGCTCTCCCGCCTGACCACCGTGAGGGCAGGGGGCGAGGCGGACTTCTTCACCCGCCCGGAGTCCGAAGCGCAGGTGGTCGAGCTGCTCGCCTGGGCAGAGGGCGAGGGCCTCTCGATCGGGATGGTCGGATCCGGTTCGAACCTGCTCATCTCGGACGAGGGCTTCCACGGCCTGGTGATGAAGCTGGCGGGGGAGCTGACCAGGGTGGAGAGGGATGGCTCCCGCATCCTCGCCGGCGGAGGCGCCAGGCTCCCTTCGGCAGCCGCGAAGGCGGCGGGATGGGGGCTAACGGGCCTCGAATTCGGGGTGAACATCCCAGGCACAGTGGGAGGCGCGGTCCGGATGAACGCCAACGCCTACGGAGGGGAGCTCGGCCGCGTCCTCGAATCGGTGACCGTCTGCACGCCTACCGGATCCGAGCGACGCGGTCCCGATCAGCTGGGCTTTCGCTACCGCGGTTCGAACCTCGGCGATCGGGAGGTGGTGGCGCTCGCAGGCTTCGCGTTGTCCGAGTCGAATCCGGCCGATGTGAAGGCCACCATGGCGGACATGAGGCGCAGGCGAAAGGAGGCCCAGCCCTCCGGCATCAAGACGTTCGGCTCGACCTTCATGAACCCAGAGGACCCGCGGGCGGACGGCCGCTCGGCAGGACAGCTTCTGGACGCGGCCGGCTGCCGCGGCCTGCAGGTCGGTGGGGCGCGGCTCTCGCCGAAGCACGCGAACTTCGTCGAGAACACCGGCGGCGCCAGCACCGCCGACATCCTCGAGGTGATGGCGGAGGCCCGTCGCCAGGTCCACGAGCGCTTCGGCGTGACCCTGGAGCCGGAGGTCCAGATCCTCGGGGAGGTGAGCTGGCCGAGCGGATGGCAACTCGAGCGGTAAGCCACTCCCGACCCGCCGGCCGGGTGCGCCGCAAGCCCGCTGCGCGCGGTGCCGTCCTCCGGCGCAGGCTGATCGCCGCGGCGATCTTGATCGTCGTCCTCTACGCGGGCTACATGGTCTGGTTCCGCGACCTCTCCTGGTTCGCGATCCACGAAGTGACGATCGACGGCGCCACCACCAACGAACGCGAGATCAAGTCGGCGGTCGAGCGGGCGGCTCAGGACATGACGACCCTCCACATCAAGGACGGCGAGCTCCGCGACGCCGTCGCCCGCTTCCCGACGGTGGCTTCCGTGAGGGCGAGCACCAGCTTCCCTCACGATTTGACGGTCACCGTCACCGAGCGCCTACCGGTCGCCTTCGTCCGGATCGGAGGCCAGGAGACGGCGGTCTCCGCCGACGGCTACCTACTCGCCGGCACGAACTTCGACGCGAAGGCCCTGCCGCGGATCGAGGGGGCGACGGTGACCGGCGCCAGGCTCGACGGGGACGCCGCCGCCCAGGCGGCGATCCTCGGCGCCACGCCGGGGCCCCTCCGCGACAAGGTCACCGGCTCGACCTGGGACGACCAGAGCGGCGGGGTGGTGGTGGACCTGAAGAACGGCCCGCAGGTGATCTTCGGCGACGGCTCCCGCGCCCAGGACAAGTGGGACGCCGCGGTGACGGTGCTCTCCAGCCCCGAACACGGCTCGCCCTCCTACGTCAACGTCGTCGTCCCGGACAAGCCGGTCTCCGGCGGCTGAGTACCCGCCCGGGGCGCTCGGCGGGAGGTTCTGCAACGCGGCGTGCACCGGCGCTCGGCCCTTCGGTGCCATATCGCGCTGTTTCGCTCAGCACGAGACCGCGCTGCGCGAAATACGTGATTTGCAGGGGGTTTTAGGGGTCTCAAGCAACCCTGCACCTCGACCTCGACAGCAGACTTACCGTGCCACAAGTCTCAAGGGAGACTTGAGACTGCAGGCTTGCGCGCTGCAGGAAACCGCGTACCCTCTGCCGTAGTTCAGGTATGCCCCACCAGACGGGGCTCGGAGCTCGACCAACCATGGAAACGTCTTATCTGGCCGTAATCAAGGTCGTCGGAGTCGGTGGCGGCGGTTCGAACGCCGTCAGCCGCATGGTCGACGCGGGTCTCCGCGGCGTCGAGTTCGTCGCGGTCAACACCGATGCGCAGGCCCTGCAGGCCTGCGACGCCGACGTCAAGATCGGCATCGGTCACAACCTCACCAAGGGTCTCGGCGCGGGCGCCAATCCCGAGGTCGGCGCCGGCGCGGCGGCCGAGTCTCGCGACGAGATCAAGGACGCGCTGAAGGGCGCGGACATGATCTTCATCACCACCGGCGAGGGCGGCGGCACCGGTACCGGTGCCGCCCCGGTGATCGCCGAGATCGCCAAGCAGGAGATCGGCGCGCTCACCGTCGGCGCGGTCACGAAGCCCTTCGAGTTCGAGGGCAAGAAGCGGATGGCCCAGGCCGAGGAGGGCATCGACCGTCTCCGCAAGGAGGTCGACACCCTGATCACCGTCCCGAACGAGAAGCTCCTGCAGATCGTCGAGCGGCGGACCACGATCCTCGAGGCGTTCCGCGAGGCCGACGACATCCTTCGCCAGGGCGTGCAGGGCATCACCGACCTGATCACGATCCCCGGCCTGATCAACCTGGACTTTGCCGACGTCCGCCTGGTCATGCACCAGGCCGGCTCGGCCCTGATGGGCGTCGGCACCGGCACCGGTGAGAACCGGGCAGTCGAGGCCGCCAAGGCCGCGATCACCTCTCCGCTGATCGAGGAGAAGATCGACGGCGCCAAGGGGATGCTCCTCAACGTCACCGGCGGCGAGGATCTCGGCCTCTTCGAGGTCAACGAGGCCGCGCGGCTCTGCATCCAGGCCGCCGACTCCAACGCCAACATCGTCTTCGGCGCGGTGGTCGACTCCTCGATGCACGAGGAGGTCAGGGTCACCGTGATCGCCACCGGCTTCGAGGGCTTCGAAATGATCGCCCGGGCGCCCGAGTTCACCGCTCGCTCGGCGGCCGAGCGGCGTCCCACGCAGCCGGGCGGCGGCCGCGACACGCTCAGCGATCTGCGGATCTCCGAGTCCGAGATCGACGTTCCTGATTTCCTCAAGTAGCTAACGGTCGTTTGCGCGAAGAGCGCGGCGGGCCGCATCTTCCTCGTGCTCGAGGAAGATCTCCACGTGCCGGATCAACCCGGCCTGGTCGAACGTGTAGACGGTCCAGGCGTCGATCTCGACCTCGATGCCACTGCCGGCGCCACGGGCGGTCGAGTGGACGTGGACCAAGAGGCGGTCGCCTGACGCTTCGAATTTGCGGGGCTCGAGGACCTGGGAGGAGAACGCGTCGGGCTTCATCCAGTCCCGGAGCGCCTCCGGCCCTCGCAGCTCGCTCTGTCCACCGGCTCGCACCAGGACGATCTGCGGATGACCCATCTCGATGGCCGCTTCGAGATCACCGCTGTTCATGGCGTCGCACAGGCGGCTGATCCGAGCGATCTTCTCGTCGTCGGGGATCGCCATGACCGGCAGTATCGTCCGCGCCGATGGAAGCCGAGACCCTGAAGAGAACGCCGCTCTATGGCGCCCACGTCGAGGCCGGTGCCAAGCTGGTCCCGTTCGCCGGCTGGGAGATGCCGGTGGAGTACGACGGCATCCGTGCCGAGCACCAGCGGGTGCGGAACGCCTGCGGCGTCTTCGACGTCTCCCACATGGGCGAGATCGAGACCGAGGGCGCTGGGGCGGCCGAGCTGCTGCAGCGCCTGCTCTCCAACGACGTCTCCAAGATCCAGGTCGGAGGCGCGCAGTACTCGTGCCTCTGCCGAGAGGATGGCGGCGTGCTCGACGACCTGTTCACCTACCGGCTCGCCGACGACCGGTACCTGACCGTGACGAACGCCGCCAACCACGAGCGTGACCTCGAGTGGTTCGAGGCGCACGCCGTCGAGTTCGAGGCGGAGGTCCGGGATCGAATCGACGCCTTCGCCATGCTGGCGGTCCAGGGCCCGGAGGCGCGCTCGATCGTCGCGCGGATCACGGACGGCGAGCTCCCCAAGCGGTTCCGGACCGCCGCGCTCTCCGTCGCCGGGGCGCCCACCCTCGTCTGCGGGACCGGATACACCGGCGAGGACGGCGTGGAGCTGCTGATGGCCGCCAATGACGCGAGAACGGTCTGGGACGCGCTGATCGGCGGGGGCGCGGGCCCCGCGGGCCTCGGTGCCCGCGACACGCTCCGGCTGGAGGTCAACTACTGCCTTTACGGCAACGACCTGACCGAGGAGCGCACGCCGATCGAGGCGGGGCTCGGCTGGTGCGTCAAGGAGGACACCGGCTTTGTGGGCTGTGAGGCGTGCCGGGAAGTTCGCGAGCAGGGGCCGCGCGAGATCCTGGAGCCGTTCGTGATCACCGGCGCCGGCATTCCGCGGCAGGGCAACCGGATCGTCGCCGGCGACGAGGACGCGGGAGTGGTGACCAGCGGCACGATGTCCCCCTCGCTCGAGGTCGGCATCGGGATGGGCTATGTGCGCAAGGACCTCGCACAGCCCGGTACCGCGATCGAGATCGACGTCCGGGGCAAGCGCCGCCCGGCCGAGATCCGCGAGCGGCCCCTGTATTCCAGGGACTGAGGGGCCTCAGGACCGATAGGTTTCCGCCGTGGCCGAGGAGACCTATCCCGACGAGCTTCGCTATCACCCCGAACACGACTGGGCTCGCATCGATGGCGAGGTCGGGACCTTCGGGGTCACCTGGTACGCCCAGGATGCGCTCGGGGAGGTGGTCTTCTACGAGCCTCCCGAGGTCGGCAAGGAAGTGACCAAGGACGAGGCCTATGCCGAGGTGGAGTCCGTGAAGGCCGTCTCCGACGTCTACGCGCCGCTCTCGGGCGAGGTGACCGAGGTCAACGCGGACCTCGCCGAGAACCCAGAGAAGATCAATCAGGACCCCTACGGAGACGGCTGGATGGTCAGGGTGAAGCTGTCGGACCCCTCCGAGGCGGATGCCCTGATGGACGCTGCCGCCTACAAGAAGCTCCTCGAGGACGCCGACTAATCTGAGCCCATGAGGCCGTCTTCGTGAGCGGCCAGGCGGTCGGACTCGCAGTCTCGGTCTTCCTCGCGTGCGCGGTGGAGGCGATAGAGGCGCTGACGATCGTCCTCGCCGTCGGCACGACGCGCAGCTGGCGATCGGCGCTGACCGGATGCGCGGCCGCCGTCCTGGCTCTGGCGGTCACCACCGCGATCCTGGGGCCGAGGCTGACCTCGCTGCCGCTGGACACGCTCCGCCTCGTGGTCGGAGGCCTGCTGCTCGTCTTCGGGCTGCAGTGGCTGCGCAAGGCGATCCTCCGCGGCGCCGGGCTCGTGGCCCAGCACGACGAGGAGGCGATCTTCCGGGAGGAGGCCGCGGCTGCGCGGGCGGCCGGATCGCCCCATGACGGGCTGGACGGCTACTCGTTCGCGATCGCCTTCAAGGGCGTTCTCCTGGAGGGCCTGGAGGTGGTCTTCATCGCTCTCACCTTCGGCGCCAACCAGCACAGGGTGGGGCTCGCCGCGGTCTCCGCAGCCCTGGCCGTCCTACTCGTCACCGGGATCGGCGTCGCGATCCACGCCCCATTGGCCCGGGCCCCGGAGAACGCGATGAAGTTCAGCGTGGGAGTGATGCTCACGTCTTTCGGGGTCTTCTGGGGCGCCGAGGGTGCTGGGGCCCACTGGCCGGGAGGGGACGCCGCCCTCCTCGTCGTCGTCCCGACCGTCCTCGCGTTCTCCGTTGGGCTCGTGCGTCTCTTCCGCGTCGGTGCTGCGGACGCTCAGGCGGCCGAGGCATGACCAGGATCCGGGGATCCATCCTCGGCGTCTGGGAGTTCGTCGCCGGCGATGACTGGGCCACCGCGGTCGGGGTGGTGGTCGCCCTCGGGCTCACTGCCCTCCTCGACGAGGGGGCCTCGGCCTGGCTCGTGACCCCGATCGCCGTCGCGGTCCTGCTGACGGCCTCGATCTGGCGGGAGGCGCGCAGACGCGAACGTCGCTGAGTCGCTTGGCTGTGCTCCGCGGCCGAGCGATGCGGGCGAGCAGGGCTTGGTCCGGCCCATCGCTGGGCGTCACTACGATTGGACGCCCGTGAGCCGATACACCTCCGCAACCGATCGGGACCGGCGCGAGATGCTCCAGGCGGTCGGGGCCTCCTCGATCGATGAGCTCTTCGAGGACATCCCCGAGGGAGTCCGGCTCGGCCGGGCGCTCGAGATGCCTGACGGCCAGCCGGAGACCGAGGTCTACGACCGTCTCTCCGCGCTCGCCTCGCGGAACGTACACGCCGAGGCCGAGGCCAGCTTCCTGGGCGCCGGAATGTATGACCACTACGTGCCCGCGTTAGTCGACGCGATCACGAGCCGCTCGGAGTTCCTCACTCCGTACACGCCCTATCAGCCCGAGATCTCGCAGGGGGGCCTCCAGGTCATGTTCGAGTTCCAGACGGCCATGTCCGAGCTCACCGGGCTGCCGGTCTCCAACGCCGCGCTCTACGAGGGGCCCTCCGCGGTCGCCTCCGCCGCCTACCTGGCGATTAGCGCGACCGGCCGGAAGAAGCTGGTGGCTTCACGCGGGGTACACCCGCACAGCCGCGAGTCTCTGGTCACCTACGGGGCGGGCTACGGCTCCGAGCTCGTCGAGGTCCCCCTGGAGGGTGGCGTCACCGACGTAGCCGCTCTGGCCGAGGCGATCGACGACGAGACGGCTGCGGTCTTCCTGCAGCAGCCGAACTTCCTGGGCGCGGTCGAGGACATCGAGGCCCTCGCCGCGAAGGCGAAGGAGCACGGTGCCCTCGTGGTCGTCGCCTGCGACCCGATGGCGCTCTCCATCCTGCGGCCGCCGGGGGAGTGCGGCGCCGACGTCGCGGTGGGGGAGGGCCAGCCGCTGGGCAACCGCCTCGACTACGGCGGCCCCTCCTTCGGCTTTTTCTGCGCGACCGATGAGCACATCCGCCGCATGCCCGGCCGGATCGCCGGCGAGACGACCGACGTCGACGGCCGCCGCGGCTTCGTGCTCACGCTGCAGACCCGCGAGCAGCACATCCGCCGTGAGAAGGCCACGCACAACATCTGCACCGCCCAGGCGCTGAACGCGCTCGGCGGGATCGTCCATCTCGCCTGGCTCGGCAAGCGGGGCTTCAGAGAGCTCGGCGAGCTGCTGGTGCGTCGGACCGCCTACGCACGGGAGCGACTCGGCGCGATCGACGGCGTCGAGCTGCTGCACGAGGCGCCGGTCGTCAGGGAGTTCGCGGTGGCCCTGGACGCGCCGGTGGAGCAGGTCCTGGACCGCTGCGCCGCGGAGGGGATCGGCGCCGGCTACCCGCTGGGGCGCGACTACCCGGAGCACGAGAACGGCCTGCTGGTGGCGATCACCGAGCGGCGCAGCAAGCAGGACATCGACCGGCTCGCGGATGTGCTCGGCCGCGCCGTGGCCGACCTGCGGGGCGCCGAGGTCGCGGAGGTGGCCTCGTGAGCCAGAACGGCAAGCTCACCGCCGCCGGTCCGGAGCTCACAGAGACGCCGATGCAGTGCGACTCCGCGACCACGATCTTCGAGCGCTCTGTCGAGGGTCGGCGCGCAGCGACCCTCCCCGAATCAGGGGTGGATGAGCGCCCGCTTGACGAGCTGATCCCCAAGAAGCTGCTTCGGGACCGGCCGGCGGAGCTGCCGGAGGTCTCCGAGCCGGAGATCGTTCGGCACTACAACCGGATCTCGCGGCGGAACTTCGACCTCGACACCGGCTTCTATCCGCTCGGCTCCTGCACGATGAAGCACAACCCGCGGCTCAACGAGCGAGTGGCGGCGCTGCCCGGGCACGCGCGGCTTCATCCGGCCCAGGAGCCGAACCGCGCCCAGGGCGCACTCGAGCTGATGTGGCTACTCCAGCGCTCGCTGTCCGAGATCTGCGGCCTGCCGCACGTCAGTCTCCAGCCCTCCGCTGGCTCACACGGCGAGCTGGCGGGACTGCTGCTCACCCGCGCCTATCACGCCGACCGGGGCGAGACCAGGACCAAGGTCCTCACCCCGGACACGGCCCACGGCACCAACCCGGCGACGGTGACCATGGCCGGCTACGAGGTGGTCAAGCTCGAATCCGACGAGCGCGGCGGGATCGACATCGACGATCTTCGCTCGAAGGCCGGGGACGACACCGCCTGCCTGATGCTCACCAACCCGAACACCCTCGGCCTCTTCGACCAGAACATCGAGGAGATCGCCTCGATCGTGCACGACGCCGGCGGCACCCTCTACTACGACGGCGCCAATCTGAACGCGATCATGGGCCGCTCGAGGCCGGGGGAGATGGGCTTCGACATCGTCCACGTCAACCTCCACAAGTCGTTCTCGCAACCGCACGGCGGCGGTGGCCCGGGAGCGGGGCCGATCGCGGCGAGCGACCGGATCGAGCCCTTCCTTCCGAGGCCGCAGGTGGTTCGCCGCGAGCACCAGAACGGGGGAGAGCCCACCTTTGACCTGGACTACGACCGGCCCAAGTCGATCGGCCGGCTGCGCGGCTTCCAGGGCAACTTCGGGGTCTTCGTGCGTTCCTACGCCTACATCCTCAGCCTGGGCGGGGACGGGCTGCAGGAGGCATCGGAGACCGCCGTGCTCAACGCCAATTATCTGCTCGCCAGGCTGCGAGAGGGGCAGGCGGGCAAGTACGTGCCGGTCGCCTTCGACCGCCGCCCGATGCACGAGTTCGTCCTCTCGGGCGCCCCGGCGAAGAGGGAGCTCGGCATCAAGACACTCGACATCGCCAAGCGCCTGCTCGACTTCGGCATGCACCCGCCGACGGTCTACTTCCCGCTGCTGGTGGACGAGGCCCTGATGGTCGAGCCCACCGAGACCGAGACGCGCGAGACGCTCGATGCCTTCGCCGAGGCGATGGAGGCGATCCTGGCGGAGGCCGCCGAGGACCCCGGGGTCGCGCAGGGCGCGCCCTACACGACCCCGGTGCGTCGCCTCGACGAGGTGGCGGCCAACCGCAATCCGGTCGTCCGCCAGCCGCTGAGTTAGCCGACGGCCGAGGTCGTCACCCCCGGCACCCTGATCGCGGTGAACTCGATGCTGCTGCGGGGAGCAGCGACGGGGCGCCGGCCGCTCATCAACTGCGCGCGGCCGGCGCCCGGTGGCGTCAAGCGGGTGTGCGCTAGCCCTTGATCAGCTTCACGGACGGGACCTTGAGCGCGGTGATCTCCGCGTGGTTCACCTGCGCCGCGGCCGTCGAGCAACAAAGCAGCTGGGCGGAGGTCGCCGCCTTTGCCTGCCCCGCGACTTCCATCGCGACGTTCTGGTTGGCCGTGATCGTGCCGGTGCCGACGAAGGAGTCCGCAGTGTCCTGGCCGACGCCGTTCAGCCTCAGGTAGCAGGTGATGTTCGCGCCGGCCGCGTTCTGCCGGATGTCAAACGTGGTCCGGATGTCCCAGGCGCCCCGAATTACCTTCAGCGTGCCGAGTGTCGAGAGGCTGGCCCCCAGCGTCTTGGCACCGCTGATCTGCAATGGCGTGACGTTCGTCTTCTTGGCGATCGCCTTGTTCACCTTCTTGCCCGAGATGCCCGAGCTCGCTCCGATCACCGGGGTGACCAGCAGGGCTGCCGCCAGCACCGCGGCGAGGACGGCGGGGACGACCCAGCGCCCCCCGGAGGGCAGGGGGTCTCAGCTAGTCGGCCTCGAGCTCACCGATGTCCGGGAGCTTCTGCCTCAGCTTCAGGACGGGCTCGAAGAGATCCCCCTCCTTATCGACCCGCTTGATCGCTGCCGGGATCTCGAAGCGCAGCTTCTCCACGTCGCCGCCCTTGGCGGTGCGCTCGACCTCGCGCCAGTGCAGGGGGATCGAGGCGGTCGGATGCTCGCGTGCGCGCAGCGAATAGACGCTGATCGTCGTCTTCTTCTGGTGGTTCTGGCTCCAGTCGACGAACACCTTGCCGCCCCGGTCAACCTTGGCCATCTTCGAGACGACCTCCTTCGGGGTCTGCTTCTCGAGCAACTGGGCGACGGCCTTGGCGAACGGGCTGGTCTGCTCGTACGTCACCTTGGTGTTGAGGGGGAAGTACACCTGCAGGCCCTTGCCCCCCGAGACCTTGGGGAACCCCTCGAGGCCGAACGCCCCGAAGAGCTTCCGGACCCGCAGCGCGACCATGCAGCATTCGACCAGGCCCGCCGGGGCCCCGGGGTCGAGGTCGAAGGCGAGGAGGGTGGGCTGCTCCATCCGCGTCGCCTTCGATAGCGACGGGTGGAGCTCGAGTGCGGCGAGCTGGGCCATCCAGACCAGCGTCGGATGGTTCTCACAGAGGCAGAAGTCGATCTCCCCGGCGCGCCGGTCGACGTAGATCGGCGTCGTCTTCACCCAGTCGGGTCGATGCTTGGGGCAGTTCTTCTCGAAGAAGGAGGTCTGGGGCTTGCCGACTCCCTCGGGGAAGCGACGGAGTGTGAGCGGGCGCCCCTTCAGGTGGGGCAGGATCAGGTCGGCCACCCGGGCGTAGTAGTCGATCACCTCCGCCTTGGTGGTCTTCGTCTCCGGGTAGAGGACCTTGTCCAGGTTGGTAAGCCGGACCTTACGGCGACCGATCGTGACTTCCTGTGCTGCAGCTATGCCTTTGCCTTCTTGCGCGCGGTGCTCTTGCGGCGGCCGTTGCTCGATGTGCTCTTCGACTTGGCCTTGGCCTTGGTCTTAGGCTTCGCCTTGGATCCCTTGCCGTCCGTTGCAGCCTCCTCGCCCTTGACCGCGGCGAGGCTCTCCTCGAGCGCCGCCATCAGGTCCGGCGCCTTGGTCGGCTTCGGCTCCTCGCTCGGTGCGCTGACGACCTCCTTGCCGGCCGCCTTGCGCTCCAGCAGGTCGAGCAGCTCCTCGCGGTACTCGTCGTGGTACTTGTCGGGGTCGAAGTCGCTGGTCAGTGACTCGATCAGCTGCTTGGCCATCTCGAGCTCGCGCTTCTCGGGCTTCTTCGGCTTGGCCTCCTCGAAGACCTCGCCGTCTAGGTCCTGCGGCGAGGAGACCTCGTCGTGGAAGCGCATCGTGGTCAGGGTGAGAACGTCGTCCGTCGGGCGGATCGCTGCCAGGTGCTCCTTGTTGCGGAGGACGAAGCGGGCGATCGCGACCTTGCGTGACTCCTTCAGCGCCTGCACCAGCAGGGCGTAGGCGCGCTCGGCGCCCTTGTCGGGCCCGAGGAAGTAGGGCTGCTCGAAGTAGATCGGGTCGATGTCGTCGAGGTCGACGAAGTCCTGGATCTCGATGGCGCGGCTTCGCTGTGGCTCGAGCTCGGACAGCTCGTCGCGGCTCAGCACGACGTACTGGTCGGGCGCGTACTCGTAACCCTTGACGATCTTCTCGTAGGGGACCTCCTTGCCATCCGTCTCGGCCACGCGCTTGTGCTTGACGCGGGAGCCGTCGCCTTCACGCAGCTCGCGAAACCGCACGGTCTGCTTGGAGACCGCGCTGTAGAGCTTCACGGGCACGTTGAGCAGCCCGAAGCTGATCGATCCGCTCCATATGGCCCTAGCCATGCTCAATCACCTCGATCCGATTCCTTCGACATTGCCCAGACTACCCCTGGGCGGGCGCCGGCAATCGGGCGCTTCCTTGCGTCCTCATGCGTGTAGTGACCTGCGCAGCGCCGGAAACTAATCGGCTTCGCCATCAGATCGCGGCCGCTAGAACTCCTTGACGACCTCGCGCGGGTCCTTGTCGTCGCGCATCCCCTTGAACGCCGGCTGGCGCAGGGTGCCCTCGTTGGTCCATTCCGTCCACGAGACCTCGCAGACCAGCTCGGGCTCGCACCAGACCCCGAAGCGGGCCTTCGGCCCCGCGGGGGCACCGACGTCGAAGGGGCTGTCGGGGCGCTCGCGCTTGCGCAGTTCGCGGGTGAGGAAGTCGAGATCGCTCTCCTTCAGACCCGAGCCGACGGCACCGGCGAACTGGAATTTCTGCCGCTCGCCCTTGCGGAGCTCGGAGGCGCGCTTGTCGTAGTAGCCGACCAGCACGGAGCCGACCCGTTTCGCGCGGCTGCCCTCGCCCGGGAGGTAGCCGCCGATCACGAACTCCTGACGGCGCCAGACCCGGGTCTTGATCCACTCGCCGGTGCGCTTGCCGGGCCGGTACGGGCTTACTGTGCGCTTCGAGACGATGCCCTCGAGCCCCTGGCGGCGGGCGGCCTCCAGCAGCTCGGCGCCGCCACCGTGGCGGTAGCGGGGTGTCCTCCAGCGGGGCCCGTCCAGGCCGAGGCCCTCGAGCAGCTCACGCCGCTGGACGTAGGGCAGCTCGCGAACGCGCCGCCCGTCCAGGTGGAGCAGGTCGAAGATCACGTAGTCAACCGGCTGCTCCTTCATGCGCGCCTTGACGGCGGCCGCCGAGGCGAGGCCCATGCGGCCCTGGATCAGCTGAAAGCGCGGGTGCCCGTCCTTGTCGAGGGCGACAACTTCGCCGTCGAGGATCGCGGCGTGCTCTGAGATGGCATCCGCGATCGCCTCGAGCTCCGGGTAGCGGGCGGTGACCTCCTCCTGGCGCCGACTCAGCATGCGCCACTTGCCGTGGTTCGCGTACCCGAGGACGCGGACTCCGTCCCACTTGATCTCGTAGGCCCACTCGTCCGAGTCGGATTCCGGGACGTCCCCGGGTTTCGCCAGCATCGGGTCGATCGTGCTCGGCAGCCGCTCCTTGGGCGCCTGCTCGAGAACCCGGTTGGCGTTCGCCTTCGCCACGCCACCGATTATGCGGGCCGGTTTAGGGCTTAGTCGGATAATCGGGCCGTGCTCTTCGAGCTGGAGGACGTGAACTACTCGCGAGCGGGCGAGCTCGTTCTTCGCGATGTCAGCCTGCGCCTCCCCGTCGGCGCGAGCTCAGTCGTGGGCCCGTCCGGCAGTGGCAAGTCGACCATGCTGCGCCTGCTCGACCGGCTCGCCGACCCGGACTCCGGCCGGGTGATCTACGAGGGCACCGACGTGCGCGAGCGCGACCCGCTGACGCTCAGGCGCGAGGTCAGCCTGGTCCCGCAGCTGCCCGCCCTGATCGATGGCACGGTGCACGACAACGTCGCGTACGGACCCCGCCTGGCAGGACGGAGCTTCGATGCGCGCAGCTGCCTGGAGCTGGCAGGGCTGGACCCCACCTTCGAGGATCGCGACGGGTCCAAGCTCTCGGTCGGCGAGCAGCAGCGGGTGATGCTGGCGCGCGCGCTCGCCCTGGAGCCGCGGGTCCTGCTCCTGGATGAGCCGACGTCGGCCCTCGACCAGGCCGCGAGGGACGCGGTCGAGGCGACACTGCGGGGCCTGCGCAGCCGAACCTCGATCTCCACCGTCGTGGTCACGCACGATATGGGGCAGGCCAGGCGCCTCGCCGACTACGTCGTCCGGATCGAGGCCGGCAGGGTTACCGCTCAGGGTCCGATTACCGAGGTCCTGGCCGAGCCGATCGACCACGCGATCACGCATGAAACGGGCGGAGCCTCGCGTTCGGCTGACGCTCCACCTCGCATCAAGGACGCCACTTGATCGTCGCCGCCTCCTCGATCCACGTCTCCTTCGGCGAGGTCGCAGCGGCGCTCGCGCTGGTGGCGATTGCGGCAATCGCCTCCCGTTCCTGGCACGCGGGCCTCGAGGAGGACATCGGGATCGCTGTCGTTCGCTCCTTCGTACAGCTCACCGCTATCGGCTACGTGATCACCGTGATCTTCGATCAGGACTCCGCAGTCCTGGTGCTCGCCCTGATCACGGTGATGGTGGTGTTCGGTGCGTTCACTGCGCGGCATCGCGCCCGCCAGGTCCCGAACGCCTTCTGGCCGCTGCTCGGATCGCTCGCAGTGGCCGCAGCCGCGACGCTCGGCCTGGTGGTTGGGCTCGGCATCTTTCCGGCCACGCCTCGGTACCTGGTGCCTGTCGGGGGGATGGTGATCGGCAACTCGATGACGTCGGCGGCAGTGGCACTCAACAGGCTCGGCGAGGACGTCCACGAGCAGGCGCGCAAGATAGAGGCGACGCTGGCCCTCGGCGCCACCTCGTCGCAGGCGGTGACCCCTTTAGTCCGGCGCAGCCTGCGCTCGGGGATGATCACCTTGGTCGACTCGACCAAGACGACCGGGTTGATCTTCTTCCCGGGGACGATGGTGGGAATGCTCCTCGCCGGGGCCCATCCGACCGATGCCGTCCGGCTTCAGCTGATCCTGCTCTACGTTCTGCTCGGGGCGGTGTCCATTGCGGCCCTGATGTCGATCACACTCGCCCGCCGCAACTTCTTCACCCCTGCGCAGCAGCTCCGCGAGCCTCCCGAGCCCTGAACCGGATTCCTACGGGCCTTGCGGATAGATGAACTCGTGCCCGAGCAGCTCGGCCACGGTGACGAACGTGTAGCCGCGGTGACGGAAGTGGGAGAGGATCGTGGGCAGCGCGGCGACCGTCTCGCTGCGGTTGCCGCCGCCGTCGTGCATGACCACGATCGATCCGTTGTGGGCGTTGTGGATCACGTTGGAGGCGATCGCGGCGACCCCCGGGGCCGCCCAGTCCCTCGGATCGACCTCCCAGTCGACGGTGGTCAGGCGCAGGGCGTGCGCGCGCTGGATCAGCCCG
>CAWJDA010000009.1:0-123878 GCA_963841525.1 uncultured Solirubrobacterales bacterium
CGCCAGGCGTTCGTACCGCTCGATCCAGTCGGTGAGCCTCGCAAAGTCGGCGAGGCCTGCCGCTCAGAGAGCGAGGCCGAGCGGCTCCTCGAGGAGCTGACGCACCCGGGCGAGGAACTGCGCGCCATCGGCGCCGTAGAGGATCCGGTGATCGCAGGCGAGCGTGACGCCCATCAGCTGACGGGCCTCGAACTCGCCCCCCCCATCAAACGGGTCGCGCTGTCGCGCGCCCTCGCGTACCACGGGCTTGGCCTTGAGCTCGCCGACGGCCAGGATGCCGGCCTGCGGCGTGTTGATCACGGCGCTGAAGTTGGAGATCCCGTACATGCCGAGGTTGGAGACCGTGAACGTGCCACCGGAGAGCTCGGGCGGTGTGATCGACCCGTCCCGGACGCGCGCGGCCAGGGCGCGGGTCTCCGTTGCGATCTGCCGCAGTCCCTTGCGGTCCGCGTCGAAGACGGTGGGGACGACCAGGGCGTCCTGCGCCGCCACGGCCACCCCGACGTTGATCCGCGAGTACAGCTCGATGCGCCCGTCGCGGTAGGCGCCGTTCGCCCGGGGAAACTCACGCAGGGCGAGCGCGCAGGCCTTGACCACCATGTCGTTGAAGGTGGGGACGGCCTCGCCCTCCTTCGCCATTGCCTTGAGACGCTTGCGGCCCTCGACGGCGGCGGTCAGGTCGAACTCGGCCTGCAGGTAGAAGTGCGGCGCGGTGGCTTTGGACTCGGCCATGCGGCGAGCGACGGTCTGCTGGAGCTTGGTGAGCTCGACGACCTCCACTTGGCCCTTGGCGGTCTCGGGCTTCTCGGAGACGCCTGGAGTGGGGCCGGCGGGAGTGGGGGCCGCCGGCGCGGTAGGCGCCTGCGCCGGAGTAGCAACGCCGGCGGCGAGAGCTCGCTCGACGTCCGCCTTGACGATCCGTCCGCCGGGGCCGGACCCGGAAAGCCCATGCAGATCGAGCCCCCGATCGCGCGCGATCCGCTTGGCGATCGGAGAGGCCTTGACGCGGCCGTCACCTCCAACAGTGGCTGGGGAAGGAGAGGCCGCCGGCGCTGCGGTCGACGGGGCTGGGGAAGCAGGAGCTGACGGCGTGGCGGCCGGGGCTGGGACCGGGGGCGGTGGCCGGGGTGGGGACGTTGCGCCATCCGAGCCATTGGCGCCCTGCTCTTCTGTTGATGGTGCGTGTTGCCGGGACGCGGCCCCCGCCGCCGCCCCCCTCGACCACCCGGAGGCATCCCCCACCCGCGCAATCGGATCCCCAACGGGCAGCGTGTCTCCCTCCTGCGCCAGGATCTCGACGAGCGCGCCGGCCGTGTCGGACTCGTAGACCATGTTCGCCTTGTCGGTCTCTATCTCGACCAGCTCCTCGCCGACGGCCACCTCGTCGCCGACGTCCTTGAGCCAGCGCAGCACCGTGCCCTCCTCCATGGAGTCGGAAAGCCGCGGCATCACGATGTCGACCATCAGCTGCTCCCCTCGACCGTCTGCAGCGCCGCGCTGACGACATTCTCGGCGTGCGGGATCGCCGCCTGCTCCATCCGCTTCGAGTAGGGCATGTGCACATCTGCGCCGGTGACGCGCTCGATCGGCGCGTCCAGATAGTCGAAAGCCTGCCCTTGGATCAGGGCGGCGAGATTCGCGCCCACGCCGCCGTGCGGCCAGCCCTCCTCGACGATCACCACCCGGTTCGTCTTCCGCACCGACTCGAGGATCGTGTCGAGATCGAGCGGGCGAAGCGTGCGCGGGTCGATCACCTCCGCCTCGACGCCATGCTCCTCGGACAGGGTCTTGGCCGCCTGCTGCGCGACCTCCACCATCCTCAGGATGCCGACGATGGTGACGTCGGAGCCCTCGCGGCGGATGGCGGCCTCGCCGAAGTCGACGACGCCGTCCCCGTTCTCCGGCACCTCTCCGCGCAGCCCGTACAGCGTCTCGTGCTCGATGAAGATCACGGGGTTGTCCTCGCGAATTGCCGCCTTGAGCAGACCCTTGCCGTCTGCTGGGGTGGAGGGGCAGGCGACGAGCAGGCCCGGGATCTGCAGGAACAGCGCCTCGAAGCTGTGCGAGTGGGTCGGGCCGAGCTGGTGGCCGCCGCCACCGGGCATTCGGATCACCAGTGGGACGCGCACCTGGCCGCCGAACATGTAGGGGATCGCGGCCGCGTGGTTGACGATCTGGTCCATCGCCAGCAGCGCGAAGTTGACTGTCATGATCTCGACGATCGGCCGGATGCCGCCCATCGCGGCGCCGACCCCCATCCCGACGATCGAGTTCTCGGAGATCGGGGTGTCGCGGACCCTCTTTTCGCCGAACTCGTCGAGCAGTCCCTCGGTCACCTTGAACGACCCCTGGAAGACGGCGACGTCCTCACCCATGATGAAGACGTCCTCGTCGCGGCGCATCTCCTCCGCCATCGCGTCTCGCAGCGCCTCGCGCATCCGCATCGTGGCCATCAGTGCACGTCCTCGGGCCGGGTGTCCGGCTGGTCGCCCTCGGCCTCCCGCAGCTCCTCGTCCTCCGCGTACTCCGCCCCGCGCTCGGCGAGCTGCCGGGCCCGCTCGCTCGCACCGCGCTCCTCCTCGGCCGCGTGCGAGTCGGGCGAGCGCTCGTCGACCCCGTACCAGCCCGGCACCTGGTCGCCGAGCACATAGAGGTGGTCATAGAGCGAGTCGAGGGGCGGCTCGGGCGAATTGTCGGCGAACTCGACCGCGTCCGTGACGATCTTGTCCGCCTCGTCTCGAGTCGCCTGGATCTCCTCCTCGGAAAGGACCTTCTCCTCGATCAAGCGGCGGGCGAAGCTCTCGATCGGGTCCTTCCGCTGCCACTCCTCGACCTCCTCCTTCTCCCGGTAGACCTCGGGGTCGGCGGCGGAGTGGCCGCGGTAGCGGTAGGTGAACGCCTCGACCAGGGTCGGCTTCCGGTCCTCGCGGGCCAGCCGGATGTGCTCTGAAACCGTCTCGCGGACGGCCAACACGTCCATCCCGTCGACCCGGACACCGGGCACGCCCAAGCCCTCCGCCTTGTGGGAGAGGTCGGGGACAGCCGAGTGCCGCTCGAGCGCCGTGCCCATTCCGTAGAGGTTGTTCTCGACCAGGAAGACAACGGGCAGGCTCCAGAGCGCCGCCAGGTTCATCGTCTCACCGAAGTTGCCCGTGTTCGAGGCGCCGTCGCCGAACATGCAGACGGTCACCTCGTCGGTCCCGCGGTAGTCGGAGGAGAGCGCCAGCCCCGCCGCCAGCGGCAGGTTCCCACCGACGATCCCGTACCCGCCCATGAAGCGGCGCTCTGCATCGAAGATGTGCATCGAGCCGCCCCGGCCGCCGGAGGTGCCGTCGACCCGGCCAAAAAGCTCCGCCATCACCCGCTTCGGGTCGGTGCCGCGCGCGATCGCGTGTCCGTGGGTGCGGTAGGTGCCGATCAGGTAGTCGTCCGGGCGCATCACCGAGGTGGTGCCGACGATCGTCGCCTCCTCGCCGATCGCCAGGTGGAGGAAGCCGCCGGCCTTGGCGCGCTGATACTGGCGCCCCGCTTCCTCCTCGAAGCGGCGAATCAGGGCCATCTGGCTGAGCAGCTCGCGGCAGGTCGCCTCGTCCGGGAGCTTCGTCTTGCGCGCCGGCGCCTTGCCGTCGGTCGATCCGGTCGCCCGTCGGGTCGTCTTGGTCTTGCTCTGGGCCACGGGCTCAGCCTACTCCCGGGGCTCTGGCCGGTCGAGATCTCGCTGCGACGAAGCTCAGGAAGACCGGCTCAGGGCGTCCACTTCGCGGCCAGCGTGGTGCCCTGGATCCCGTTGATGAAATGGTGGCCGACGGCCATGCAGAAGAGCCGGTTCGGACAGGAGACGCCGCCGACCTCCGGGATCCCGCTGCCGAAGGGGATCGTTTCGAGGTGCCAGCTCGCTCCGTCGTAGCGCTCGTCGATCATGACGAAGTCAGCTGTCGAGTTCAGCCCCCAGCCGACGGCGTGACACGCGCGTCGTCCCGGACAGCTGACACTGAGAAGCTGTGCGTCGAATGTCAGGCCGAACGTGCTCAGGTACGGGCCCGGATTCGGGGTGGGCATGACCGACCAGGTCGAGCCGACGCGACGCTCCGCAAGGGTCGTATTGCCTTGGTTGGTCGGGGAGTTCGTGGTCGAGGAGCGTCCAACGGCGAAACACACTCGTCCGTCCGGACACGACACCCCGTAGAACGAGGAGGAGTCCACGCCGTCGGGCTCAGGCGCGGTCTGCAAGCCCCATGAGTTGACCCGCCCGAACCAGCGCTCGACGAGAGGCGAGCTACTCGAGCCAACGGCGGTGCAAGTGCGCCTCAGCGGGCACGAGACATCCTGCGAACCCGCAGGTTGCGGGGGGGACTGAACGTGCCAGCTACCGTCCCAGCGTTCGGCGAGGGGTCCGCCGTTGGCGTTCCCGACCGCGGTGCAGGCCAAGAGCCCGGAGCAGGAGACGGCGAGGAGCCCGCCATTCGGGACGTCCGGGCCCGACTGGATCGACCAGCTCGTCCCGTTCCAGAGCTCGATCAGCGGTCTCGCTATCGCCGGGGGCGCGGGCGGTGAGTTCGGGACAGTTCCCCAGTAGCCCACTGCGAAGCAGACGTTCTGCCACGGACACGAGACGTCCCTCAGCGTGCTGTTGAACGCGCCCGGGGGATTGGGGGTGGGCACGAGCTGCCAGCTCGTGCCGTCCCAGCGCTCGGCCACCGTCTTCGAGGGACGGGGCTCCCTGAACCCAGCCGGGGATACCGCGGTGCCGACGGCCATGCACGAATTCGCCGAGGTGCAGTCGACGCCGTAGAGGTTGGTGTCGTCCGCGCCAGGGACGTTCGGGGTGGGCGGCACCGTCCAGGCGGCCGATGCGACTGAGGGCGCGAGCAACATCGCGACGGTCGTAACCAGGGAGAGAAGAACCGGACGAAGTGGCAGCGGCCTCAATGCCACAAGGGCGAGCCTACTCCTCTTGTGAAGCTCTGACGGCCTCCTCGAGCTGGTCGTCGCCCCAGAACAGCCGCTCGCCCACCGCGATGGTGGGAATCCCCACTACCCCGAGCTCGATCGCCTCGTCGGTGGCCGCCCGCAGCCTGTCCTTCACCGACTGCGTCTCGATTCCCTTGAGCACCGCGTTCGGGTGCAGCTCACACGCCGCCGCGGCGACGAGCACGTTGTCGACGTCGCTCATGTCACGTCCCGCCGCGAAGATCTGGCGGAAGCAGGCGAGCGAGAAGGAAACGACACGGCCGGACTCCTTCGCGTAGATCGCCGCCCGGACCGGGTTGAGGGAGTAGTTCTCGATCGGCCAACCTTTGGGGTAGACGACCTCGGGCAGCCCGCGCTCGTCCGCCCTGCGCTGGATCTCGGCGAAGTCGGCGCTGCGGTCCTCCTCGAATGACCAGGGCCGTCGCCCGGTGGTCTTCAAGACGTGGCCGAAGGAGATCGGCTGCCACTCGGGTTGCTCGACACCGGCCTCGGCGAAGAGGCCGCTGATCCGCTCCGCCGCGAGGTACGAGTAGGGCGAGCTGAAGTCGTAGTAGAAGGTCGCTCGGTCGCTCAAAGGTCAGGACTCCTCATGCCGATCGCCATGTAATAGGCCGCGACCCCGGCGATGATCACCAGCACCACCGCCGGGCTGATGAAGGAGACAACGAGGGCGGCCACGTAGAAGGGGTTTCCGATCACGAATCCCCTGGTCCTGCTCTGAACCTCCGCATCTGTCAGCTCGACGCCGAGCCGCTGGCGGTGATGGGTGATGTAGGTCCACAGCAACCCCATCGATACGCCCATCGCCAACGAGGCGGCGCTGTATACGGCGGCCGCGACCTTCTCGTCGGCGCCGGACTTCAGGTGCTCGGCCAGCAGGGCGGTTGCGAACGGGATGAAGACGACCGTCATCAGGACGAGCAGGTTGAGATAGAGGACGCCTCGGTCGGCGCGCTTGACGTGATCCAGCACGCCGTGGTGATTGACCCAGATGATCCCGATCACCCAGAAGCTGACGAAGAACGACGCGAACGACGGCCACTCGTCCTTCAGGTCGTGCCAGAGATGATCCCCAGTCGGCACGGCGAGGTCGATCACCAGCAGCGTGATCGCGACCGCGAAGACCCCGTCGCTGAAGGCCTCCAGTCGGTTCTTGACCATCACTAAACGGGTTGTGCTGTCGCGCACCCTCGCATTAAGCGTGGATCGACCAGCCGTCGACGGCGCGGGCGCCGTCGAGCACCGCCTCCGACATCGTCGGATGCGGGTGGATGATCCGCTGCAGCTCGGGGTAGCCGCCCTCGAGGGCCATCACGTTGCAGATCTCGCTGATCATGTCGCAGGCGATGTTGCCGACGATGTGGGCGCCGAGGATCTCGCCGTACTCGGGGTCGCCCACGATCTTGACCAGGCCGGCACGGTCGTCGTAGACAACCGAGGCCCCGGCGCCGCCGAGCTTGAACTTGCCGACCTTGATCTGGCGGCCGGCCTCCTTGGCCTGTTCCTCGGTCATGCCGACGCTCGCCACCTGCGGATGGGTGAAGGTCGCGCCGGGGACGAGGTCGATGTTGACCGCCTCGGTCTCATGCCCGGCAGCGGTCTCGACGGCCACCACGCCCTCCTCCTCGGCCTTGTGGGCGAGGGCGGGGCCACGGACGAGATCGCCGATCGCGAAGACGCCGTCGGCGGAGGTCCGCTGGAACTCGTCGATCTCGATCTGACCGCGGTCGTTGATCTTCACGCCGGCAGCATCGAGGTTGAGGGGATCGGTGTCGGGACGCCGTCCGCCCGCGATCACCAGGTAGTCCGCCTTGATCTCCTTGTCGCCGGCCTTGACCTTGACGCCGGTCTTCTGCTCCTCTACGGACTCGACCTTTGTGCCGGTCAGGACCTCCATGTCGTCCTTCTTGAACTGGCGTTCCACCACACGGGCCATGTCCTTGTCCTCGAGCGGCAGGATCTGGTCGAGCATCTCGATCAGCGTCACCTCGACCCCGATGCGGGAGTAGGCGGAGGCGATCTCCGAGCCGGAGGCGCCCGCTCCGGCGATCACCAGGGACTTCGGCATCGACTCGAGCGAGTAGGCGCCCCAGGTGTCGATCACCCGGTCCGAGAAGTCGACCCCCGGGATCGGCAGGGCGACCGAGCCGGTGGCGAGCACGATGGCCTTGGCCTGGTGTTCGTCGTCACCGACCATCACCTTCCCGCCGCCGGCGAGGGAGGCCTCGCCGTGGAGGAACTCGACCTTGTTCTTGTTCCAGAGGAACTGGACGCCGTCCTCGAGCGTCTTGGAGACCTTCGTGCGGCGCTCCTGGAGCGCCTTCCAGTCGATCGAGGTCCCGCTCGCCTTGATGCCGAGGTCGGCGCCATCCGAGCTGACCGCGTGAAAGATCTCGGCAGTGTGCAGGACGGTCTTGGCCGGGATGCAGGCGTAGTTGAGGCAGCGGCCGCCGGCCTTGTCACGCTCCACGACTGCAGTCTTCTGGCCCAGCTGAGCCGCGCGAATGGCTGCCACGTAGCCCCCGGGGCCCCCTCCGATCACGATCACGTCGTACTCGGCCATCGGCAATCGACTCTATAGGAGCGTTCTAGTCCGCTCCGGGCGAGCTTGGCATCTGGATCCGGCCCATCGCGCGGATCATGAAGTAGAAGAGCGTGCCCGATCCGGCGAGCAGCAACGTCGTCCCCACCGCTTGGAGCACCGAGCTGACGACCACCAGGCCGAACGCGCTCGCCAGCATGACGAGGAGCAGCACGGTCTGGAAGCCGAGCACTGCCCAGTAGCGCGTCCTCCACATGCCGATCGTCATCGCCCAGAGGACGATCCCGAAGACGATGATGGGAAGTGCCTTGATGTGGCGCCCGCCGGCCTCCACGCCGGCGATGGCGAGGCCGGCCGAGACTGTGAAGACGATCGCGAGCACCGCCGACACGATGGCGCCGACCGTCACGGCCGCCGGGCGTTCGCCCTGCTCCAGGGGCTCGAGCTTGGCGCGAGCCTCCGCGTTGCGCTCCTCGTATCGACGCGCCATGCGTTCCTGGAAGGACTCGGACTGCGCTCCGCCTCCATTGGACTCCGCCACGTCCTGCGTGGGAGGCGCCTGTGCATCGACCGGGACCGGCCGGCGGTCGCCCGCGCGGCGCTTTCTCTTCTGGCGCTCGGCGCGCTTTCTGTCCCGCGCGCCGGCCATCAGCGCCCGGCCTCCTCCCTGGCAGCCGGATCGACCGCGTCGAAGAGGGTCGTGGCCGCCGCGCGCGGGTCCTCGGCGTCCCGGATCGCCCTCACCACACAGACCCGCGTGGCGCCCGCTGCGATGACCTGATCGACGTTGCCGCTGTCGATCCCGCCGATCGCGAACCAGGGCTGTGCGGCGACCTCGGCGGCTTCACGGATCAGCTCGAGCCCGGTTGCTGGTCGCCCCTCCTTGGTGGGGGTTTCCCAGATGGGGCCGACGCTGAGGTAGTCGACGGGGCTCTTTGCCGCCGCCTCGACCTGGCCGCGATCGTGGGTGGAGAGGCCGATGATCGCGTCGGGCCCCATGATCCGGCGGGCTTCCGCCGGGTCCATGTCGTCCTGGCCGAGGTGGACTCCATCGGCACGCAGCTCGAGGGCGAGATAGGGGTCGTCGTTGACGATGAACAGCGCCGAATAGGTGTTGGCCAGCCGCCGGAAGGTGTGGCCGGAGCGCTCGATCACGCGGCGTGGCTGCTCTCGATCGCGCAGCTCGATCATGCCCGCACCGCCACTCATCGCGGCGTTCAGCATCGACTCCGGGTCGCGCCCGTGCGGCAAGGCGTCGCAGACGAAGTAGAGGCGAGCCCATCGGAGCCGCTGACGCCGCAGCTCGCCAATTGCCTCGGGAGGCGCGAGATGAGGCGCGGCGTCGTTCACTCCGCAGAGGAGCGTAGATCAGCGGGTACGATGGATGGGCAACGGGAGCCCACCAACGGGCTGAGAGGGCGGCTGAAGCGCCGCCGACCGTCTGAACCTGATCCGGGTAATGCCGGCGCAGGGAGGTTGGAGCGCCTCGGCCGCGGATGCAGGCGCGATGACTGAGCCCAAAGACAACGAATTCGACGCGATCATCATCGGCGGCGGCGTGATCGGACTGGCTTCGGCGTGGCGCGCGGCGGGACGGGGCGCGCGCGTCTGCGTGCTCGAGCGCGACGATCCGGCCGCCGGCGCGACCGGTGTCGCGGCGGGCATGCTCTCCCCTGGTGGCGAGGCGTCCTGGGGCGAGGAGGCCCTGCTCGCCTTCAACCTCGAATCGTTGCGGCGCTGGCGGGATTTCACCGCCGAGCTCGAGGCGGCGTCCGGCGCCGAGCTCGGATTCGCGGAGCACGGAGCGCTCCACGTCGCGCTCGACCGCGACGAGGCAGAAGAGCTTCGACGGCGCTACGAGCTCCACCGGCGACTCGGGATCTCCTCGCAATGGCTCTCAGGGCGCGACTGCCGGAACCTCGAGCCCGGGCTCGCCACCGCCGTTCGCGGTGGAGCGCACGTCAGCTGGGAGGCGAGCGTGGATCCCAGGCGGGTCGTGGCGGCACTACTGGCGGCCCTGGCCCGGCAGGGGACTCCGGTGCACACGGGGGCCGAGGTGACCTCCTCCGACCGGGATGGCTCCGCCTGCCGGGTCGGGACCGCGGATGGCCGGACCTTCATCGCGCCGAGCTTGGTGCTGGCCGCCGGCTGTTGGTCCGGGGGGATGGATTGGGTACCGCCCGAGGCGAGGCCGCCGGTGCGCCCGATCAAGGGGGAGATCCTGACGCTGCGCGGCTCCGCGAGCGTGCCGGTCTGCGAGCGCATCGTCGCCGGCGAGCGCGTCTATATGGTCCCCCGCGGGGACGGCAGGCTGGTCGTCGGCGCGACCGTGGAGGAGCGCGGCTTCGACACTACGGTCACGGCGGGCGGGGTCCACGAGCTGCTGCGCGAGGCCTATCGCCTGATCCCGGAGGTCGCTGAGCTCGAGCTGATCGAGACGACCGCCGGGCTGCGGCCCGGATCGCCGGACAACGCCCCGCTGATCGGTGAGAGCGCCGCGGAGGGGCTGGTGATCGCCAGCGGCCACTTCCGCAACGGGGTCCTGCAGGCGCCGCTGACCGCGGATTGCGTCGCAGCCATCCTCGCCGGAGAGGATGCCGGGGTGGATCTGACCCCGTTCTCGCCGCGGCGATTCGCCGGACGTACCGTCGAGACCGTCGTGGAGATCGCATGAACGTCGAGCTCAACGGAGAGCCCGCAGCTCTGCCTGACGGCGCCACCGTCGCCACGGCGATCCAGGCCTCGGGAGCGCCGGCTGAGCAGCGCGGCGTGGCAGTCGCCGTGGACGGCGAGGTCGTGCCCCGCAGCGAGTGGGACGCGACCCGGCTGCGGGAGGGCCAGAGGATCGAGGTCCTGGCGGCCATCCAGGGCGGTGCGGGGAACGGCTTCGAGCTCGGGGGCCGCAGTTGGGGATCCCGGCTGATCGTCGGCACCGGGGGCTTTCGGTCGCTCGAGCAGATGGAGGAGGCGCTGATCGCGTCCGGAACCGAGATCGTCACCGTGGCCCTGCGGCGAGTGAACCCCGAGGCCGAGGGATCGGTCCTCGACCTGATCCGTCGACTCGACCTGTTCGCCCTTCCGAATACGGCAGGTTGCTACACGGCCCGGGACGCCGTCCGGACGGCCAGGCTGGCCCGGGAGGCGTTCGAGACCGATTGGGTAAAGCTCGAGGTGATCGGGGACGACCGCACCCTGCTCCCGGATGCCGTGCAGCTCGTCGATGCGGCGGAGACCCTGGTCGACGAAGGGTTCACCGTCCTCCCCTACACCAACGACGACCCGATCCTCGCACGCCGTTTGGAGGAGGCCGGATGCCCCGCGGTGATGCCGCTGGGATCCCCGATCGGCTCTGGAATGGGGATCCGCAACCCGTACAACATCCGGATCATCGCCGAGCGGGCCGCCGTGCCGGTCATCCTCGACGCGGGGATCGGGACCGCCTCGGACGCCGCGTTGGCGATGGAGCTGGGCTGCGACGGGGTGCTGCTGGCAAGCTCGGTCTCACGAGCGGAGGATCCGGCGGGGATGGCCACGGCCATGCGAGCCGCGGTTGAGGCCGGCTGGGCCGCCCGCCAGGCCGGACGGATTCCACGGCGCCTGCACGCCGAGGCCTCGACGCCGCTCGAGGGCCAGCCGGACCTCTCCTAGCCCGGCCCAACTGCCACTAGCGACGGGAGCGCCCTGCGATCTGGTCGATGCCCTCGCCGACGGCACCGAAGGCCCAACCCACCCCGTGGGCGGCGCGATTCACCAGAGAGTCGTCGACCGGCGCCGCCACCCGGTCGGGATCGTTACCGAGCTCCACGGCTCCCTCGCGGACGGCATCCAGTTCGGACTCGAATCGCCCTGCCCACTCCTCGCAGAACCCGGCCAGGTCAGGGTCGTGGCGCGCCCGCGCCAGCTCGGCGAGCTGGCGCAGCAGCGTCGTCAGGTGGTCGGCATCCAGGACGGCGAAGCGCACCACCATGCCCGTGTCGCCCCCGCGATCGGTGACGGCGGTGCGCAGATCTGCGAACCGTGCGCCGACTCCCTGTGCCATGGGCCAACCGCGGAGCCCGTAGGCCTCGGTTCGCGGCCGGAACTCCTCGAGCAGGGTCTCGGCCTCGGCAGCGCCTCGCGCCAGGCTCTCGCCCATGGGGGTTTCTTCGAGCGCGGCGCCCAGCCGTCCCCAGCGATGGGTCAGGTGCCGCGCGGACGCATAGAGCTCCCGATAGGCACGGTGCTCGGCGGGATGCAGTTTCGGCTGATCGTCGGTCACGTCAGGTCCGGTCAGGCTTCCAGGTGCCGGCGGGCCGTGCGCAGGTCTCCGACCAGCAGGGCCAGCACGTCGTCCCGGTCCTCTGGGTCCGCACGCAGGATGGCGGATGGATGGAGGGTCGGCATCGCGATCCGGCCGAGCTTGGACTCGAGGAGCTCTCCGTGGTCCTTCATCACCCGAGCCTTCGAGCCGAGCACCGCTCTCACCGCGGTCGCCCCGAGACAGACCATGAGCTCGGGGTCGACCACGCCGAGCTCGGCCTCGAGCCAAGGCGCGCACGCCTTGATCTCCTCGGCCCGCGGGGCCTGGTGGATCCGCCGCTTGCCCTTCGGCGTCCACTTGAAGTGCTTGACGACGTTGGTGACGTAGGCGTCCGCGCGCTCGATGCCGGCCTCCTCGAGGGCCTGGTCGAGGATCTTGCCCGCCGGCCCGACGAACGGGTGGCCCTCGATGTCCTCTCGATCGCCCGGCTGCTCGCCGATCAGCATCAGCCGCGCCCTCTTCAGGCCCTCGCCGAAGACGGTTTGGGTCCCGGTCTCCCAGAGAGGACAGGCCCGGCACCCGGTCGCCGCCTCGCGTAGCGACTTCAGCGTGGGGTGCTCGGGAATCAGCGCCTCGGCGCCGCCGCTCTCTTCGCCGGTGAGAGGTAGCTGGCTCTGGCTCACGAAACGCTCCTACCCGGCGTTCAATCGAGGCAGTCGGGTCGGGCCGACGGGTATGCGAACATATGTTCGCCCCACCGGACGAACCTTGCAAGACTGGAGATTGATGCGCTGGGACTCCCAAAGGATCGAGAAGGAGAAGGGGCGGAGCCTGCCCGGCCTGAACGTCGAGCGGGTCAGAACCTTCGACGCTCCGGAGGCCCTCGGCATCAACTTCCACGAGGTCCGCGCCAAATCCGCGCTCAACAAGGTGCCCGGCGACTACCTGCCGTTCAACTACACGGTGAATGCCTTCAGAGGTTGCGCCCATGCATGCCGCTACTGCCTAGTGGGTGACACGCCGATTCTCATGGCCGACGGTCGCAGTAAGCAGCTTGCCGAGCTCGAGGTAGGCGATCTCCTCTATGGCACGGTTCGGCGGGGCAAGTACCGCCGGTATGAGGTCACCGAAGTCCTAGCCCACTGGGAAACCCGGAAGGAGGCCTACCGCGTCACGCTGGAGGATGGGACCGAGCTGGTGGCAAGTGGTGATCACCGCTTTTGGACGCGACGCGGAAAGTGGAAGTACGTGGTCGGGGCCGAGCAAGGGCGACGACGGCGCCCGCACCTGACGCTCAATGATCAGATGGTTGGCGTCGGCAGGTTGACCTTGCCACCAGAGGACACACGCGAATACAAGCGCGGATATCTCTGCGGCCTTATCCGTGGCGACGCGTACATCGCTGGACCAAAGGAGCTCGATGGCGGTCGCTGCGCGCGGGCCCACTGTTTCAGGCAGGCGCTCGTCGACATCGAGCCGCTGATCCGCGCTCGCCGGTACCTCGACGAGGAAGCGGTCGCAACCCGCGGCTTTTTGTTTCAGGCTTCCACCGCAACTACCAGGCCGCTGACCGCGCTCGGGGCGACGGGTGTGGAGCGGGTCTCCGCGATCAGTGATCTGATCGGGTGGCCGCGCTCGCCCGACGCTGACTGGTGCAAGGGGTTCCTCGCAGGGATCTTTGACGCCGAGGGCAGTTTCAGCGAGGGCGTACTTAGGATCGCGAACACTGATCCCAAAATCATCGATTGGACTACCTACTGCCTTCGGCGGTTTGGTCTTACCTACAACTTGGATCGTCCTCCGAAGGACAACGGGCTCACCTACGTTCGAATCACCGGCGGCCTGACACAGAAGCTGAGATTCCTCCAACTCACTGATCCGGCGATGAGCAGGAAACGCTCCATCGCAGGAACCGCGCTCAAATCCGCAACCAAGCTTGGTGTCACCTCGATCGAACCCTTAGGGAAGAGGGTCCGGATGTTCGACATCACGACGGGTACTGGTGACTTCATCGCCAACGGCGTGGTGAGCCACAACTGCTTCGCGCGCAACACCCACACCTATCTCGACTTGAACGCCGGCCGCGACTTCGAGCGGGAGATCGTCGTCAAGGTGAATGTGCCGGAGCTGCTCCGCGCCGAGCTCGCCCGACCGAGCTGGGAGCGGGAGCTGGTCGCCTTCGGCACGAACACCGATCCGTACCAGTGGGCGGAAGGGAAGTACGAGTTGATGCCGCCGATGATCAAGGCGCTGCGTGAGGCCCAGACGCCGGCCTCGATTCTCACCAAGTCCTCGCTGGTCAGGCGAGACCTCGATCTCTATTTGGAGCTCGCCGAGGTCGCGGACGTTTCGGTCAACTTCTCCGTACCGACGCTGGACGAGAAGATCTGGCGCCAGACCGAGCCGCATACGCCGCATCCCCGAAAGCGACTCGAGGCGGTGGCCGCCTTCAACAAGGCCGGCATCCCCTCCGGTGTTCTGGTCGCTCCCCTGATGCCGGGGATCAACGACGAGCCCGAACTAGTGGAGGAGATCGTCTCGATCGCGGAGGAGGCGGGGGCGACCTTCGTCAACGGCATCGCGCTGCACCTGCGCCCCGGGGTGAAGGAGGTTTTCATGTCGTGGCTCTCCGCCGCTCGACCCGATCTCGTCCCTCGCTACGAGAGGCTCTATGACGGACGAGCCTATGCCCCGAACGCCGAGCGCAAGCGCCTGGGCTCTCTCGTCCGCGCGCCGAACCTCTCTCACGATCCGCGCTACAGCCGCCGCGCCCGCTTGGAGGCGCGACGCCGCCGGCGGGCAAAGGCCGCCGAGCCCGAGGTCGTCCAGACCAAGCTCTTCTAGAGGCCTGACGCTGAAGAGCTGCTAGCCCTCGACTCCGGTGGCGTCGTGTGGCGCCCCCACCGGTTTGGACTGAGAGGAGCCGCGCTGCCTAAGAAAGACGGTGATGGCGACGAAGGAGCCCACCGCGAGGAACTCCGATTGCCAGTTCTCGAGGGTTGCCTCCCAGAAGTCCGCTGAGCCGACATAGCCGAGCCAGGACACGATCTTCTCGTGGTGGTCCACCTGTTCGGCGTTGAACTTGGTCCATCCGGTCACCGATTGGGCGAACCAGGAGCCGAAGAAGATGATCGACATGACGATCAGCAGGGAGTTCGAGTAGACGAAGGTCTTGACTCCACGCGGCTTGGCCCAGTCGGGCGAGTCCTCTTGCGCGTGGGGCCCGATCTTCTGTTCCTTCTCGGACTCGGTGCCCTGCTGGCCGGGGCTTTTCGACTCGGGTGAACCGCGTTCGACCAACCAGATTGTCGCGAGCATGAAGAGCATGAACTGGAGGTACTCCGACTGCCAGTTCTCCATCACCGCATTTCCGAAATCGGAGGAGACGATGTAGCGCCAGAAGGTCATCGTGGTGCCGTGATGGGCCATCGCGTCCTCGTTGTGGAGGATGTGCCCGGCGATCGCCTGGCCGACCAGTGCGGCCAAGAAGATCACCAGGAAGAACAGTGAGAGCGAGTGGTCGCGGATGAACCGGCGCACGCGGGCCACTCAGTTGTGCGCGAGGCCGATCACGGTGTAGAAGACAAGGCCGGTCGCAATCAGGGTGAGCCAGAGGAAGAACATCACTCGCATTGCGAGTGGAGTCCTTCCCCCCTGTGCCGTCCCCTAATCCGCCGGTGGAGCGCGGGAGGCCATCAACCTTCTCTTTCCGATCGGCTTGATGGGCATTTCCCCCAATCCAGTGAAGAATTAGGATGTTTTTGATCCACAACATCAACAACTCTGGTACCTTGCCCGGCCTTGTCAACGAAATCAATAAAGAAAGGCCACAAGGAAGCCTCTATGACTCAGAAGACGAAGCGCCGACCGGGACGCCTCCTTGCGCGCCTGGGGATCGCCGCGGTCGCTCTCGGAGCGACGGTCGGTATCGCCGCGTGCGGATCGAGCAGCGACACCCTCAGCCTGGTGGCGTACTCGACTCCACAGCAGGTCTACGAGCAGAGCCTCGAGCCTGGCTTCAAGGACACCTCCGACGGCAAGGACGTCGACTTCTCGAACTCGTTCGGGGCGTCTGGCGATCAGAGCCGCGCGGTCGAATCCGGCCAGCCGGCCGACGTTGTCATGTTTTCGCTCCAGCCCGACATGCAGCGCCTGGTGGACGCCGGAATCGTCTCCTCCGACTGGGACCAGAACCAGTACAAGGGCATCGTCACCAACTCGGTCGTGACCCTGATGGTTCGTCCGGGCAATCCGAAGCACATCACCAGCTTCGACGACCTCGCCCGGTCAGACGTCGACGTGATCGACCCGAACCCGGCCACCTCCGGCGGAGCCCGCTGGAACATCATGGCCATCTACGGGTCGCAGATCGCTGAGGGCAAGGCCCCGGCGCAGGCGCAGGACTTCGTCAAGCAGGTTCTGGCCAACACATCCGTTCAGGACTCGAGTGCTCGTGACTCGCTCAACACGTTCTCGAGCGGGAAGGGCGACGTGCTGGTCGGCTATGAGAACGACGCCATCCAGGCCAAGAAGGACGGCATCGATCTCGACTACGTCACGCCTGATAGCACGATCCTGATCGAGAACCCGATCGCCGTCACCAAGGACGCGCCGTCGGCGGCCCAGAAGTTCGTGGACTTCCTCTACACGGACCAGGGCCAGCAGGACTTCGCCGACGCGGGGTATCGCCCGGTAGTCAAGTCCGTGGAAGAGAAGAACGCCAGCAAGTTCCCGACGCCGTCGGGCCTGTTCACCATCGACAAGTTCGGTGGCTGGGACAAGGTCGCCGATCCGTTCTTCGGCGACAACGGCTGGGTCATCCAGGCCGAGAAGGACCTCGGCAACCCGACGAGCTAGGCAGCCGGAGCGAGCCGCCAAATGGCATCAGCCGACACAGCTGTAGCCAGACCGCCGAGGGTGGGCTTCCGTCCCACCCTCGGCGGGGCGGGCCTCGCCCGTGGGGCGGCGCTGGTGTGGATCAGCGTCATCGTCCTGCTCCCACTCGCCGCGGTGGTCAGCCGTGGCTTCTCGGACGGGCTTGGACACTTCTTCGACGCGATCACCGACAAGGAAGCGGTCGCGGCGATCAAGCTCACTGTGATCTCGTCGCTGATCGTCGTGGTGATCAATGCAGTGATGGGGACGCTGATCGCCTGGGTCCTCGTGCGGGACGAGTTCCCCGGGAAGAGGCTCGTCAACTCGGTGATCGATCTGCCCTTCGCCCTGCCGACGATCGTGGCGAGTCTGGTACTGCTCGCCCTGTACGGGCCCAACTCCCCGATTGGGATCCACGCGGCTTACACCAGGGCGGCGGTGGTCATGGCGCTGCTGTTCGTGACACTCCCCTTCGTCATACGCGCGGTTCAGCCGGTCCTGATGGAAGTGGACCGCGAAATGGAGGAGGCGGCCGCTTCGCTCGGCGCGCCCAATCACCGGATCTTCCGCAGCATCCTCCTTCCCAACCTCACGCCGGCGATCGTCGCCGGCTGTGCGCTGGCCTTCGCCCGAGCGATCGGGGAGTTCGGCTCCCTTGTCCTGCTGACGGGGAACATCCCGTTCAAGACACAGGCCGCATCGGTCTACATCTTCGGGCGGGTGGAGACGAGCGACTACTCCGGGGCCGCCGCGGTCTCCGTGCTGCTTCTCGCGATCGCCGTCGGTGTTCTGTTCGCGGTCAACTTCTTCGCACGCTGGAGGTCCAGGCATGAGCGTGCTTAGCCGACCCGCCCGTCTCGGCCTCCGCTCGCTTGCCCTCCTGTACCTCGCGGCGCTGCTGATCGTGCCCGTCGGCCTGATCTTCTACAGGACCTTCGAGCACGGACTCAGCCAGCCGATCGACGCGGTGACGAGCTCGGATGGCCTGCACGCCTTCTGGCTGACGATCGTCTGCGTCGGCATTGCCGTCCCCCTCAACACGATCTTCGGAGTGATCACCGCGCTGGTTCTCGTCCGCCAGAACTTCCGGGGGAAGTCGCTGATCAACGCGATGATCGACGTGCCCTTCGCGATCTCCCCGGTCATCATCGGCCTGGCGCTGTTCCTGGTCTACGCCCCTCGCAACAGCTGGTTCGGCGAATGGTTCATGAACCAGGGCATCCAGATCATCTTCTCGCCCCCCGGCATGGTGCTGGCCACGATCTTCGTCTCGCTGCCTTTCGTCGTGCGCGAGGTGATGCCGGTGCTCCAGGAGATCGGCACCGACCAGGAGGAGGCGGCGGAGACGCTGGGTGCATCTCCCTGGCAGACCTTCTGGAAGGTGACTCTCCCGGCCATCAGGTGGGGCGTCACGTATGGCGTCGTGCTCGCCACGGCTCGTGCACTGGGTGAGTTCGGTGCGGTCAGCGTGGTCGCGGGCAACATCAGCGGCAAGACGCAGACGCTGCCTCTCTTCGTCAAGACGCAGTTCGATCAGATCAATTTGGCGGGGGCATATGCCGCCGCAATCGTGCTAGCGATCCTCGCGATGGCGGTGCTGTTCAGCATGAACTTCCTCCAGAAGCGATCGGCCCGAAGTGCCGACACGGAGGACGATCACGTGCCCCCTGGTCCCGGGGTCTTCGTCCCGCAGCCCATCGAAAAGGAGGCCTGAGATGGCCATCTCCGTCAAGAACGTGACCAAGCGGTTCGGGGAATTCGTCGCCCTGGACGACGTCTCGATCGACGTGCCGGACGGAGGGCTGACGGCACTCCTCGGTCCCAGCGGCAGCGGCAAGTCCACGCTGCTGCGGGTGATCGCCGGCCTCGAGCAGCCCGACGAGGGGCAGGTGCTGATCTCGGGCGAGGACAACACGACCACCCGGGTGCAGGACCGGAACGTGGGCTTCGTCTTCCAGCATTACGCCGCGTTCAAGCACATGACCGTCTACGACAACATCGCATTCGGCCTGAAGATCAAGGGCGAGGGCAGCGGCACGATCCGCGAGCGGGTCAGGAGGCTGATCGACCTGGTCCATCTGAAGGGCTTCGAGAAGCGATTCCCGAACCAGCTCTCGGGCGGGCAGCGCCAGCGCATGGCGCTGGCGAGGGCGCTGGCGGTGGAGCCGCGGGTGCTGCTGCTCGACGAGCCGTTTGGTGCGCTGGACGCGAAGGTCCGCGAGGAGCTCCGCACCTGGCTGCGACGCCTCCACGACGACGTGCACGTGACGACCATCTTCGTCACGCACGACCAGGAGGAGGCGATGGACGTCGCGGAGCAGATCATCGTCATGAACGACGGCAAGGTGGAGCAGTCCGGCGGTCCGCGCGATCTCTACGAGAACCCCTCGTCGGAGTTCGTGATGAGCTTCGTCGGGCCGGCGCATCGCCTCGGCGAGGCCTGGGTGCGGCCGCACGACGTCGACATCAAGCACGAGCCCAACGGGCAGACGATCGAGGCGATGGTGGACCGGATCGTCCACCTCGGCTTCGAGGTGAGGGTCGAGCTGTCGCTGACGGACGGAGAGGGCTTCTCGGTTCAGCTCACCCGCGACGAGGTCGACCAGCTCGAGCTCAAGGAGGGACAGATCGTGTTCGTGCGGCCGCGGTCCACGCGCGTGTTCGCGCCGGAGGGCGGTGGATCGAAGGTCACGACGCAGCCGGAGGTGGCGTAATGCTGGAGGACGACGGCTAACGCTGACTCCAGGCTTCCGCCGGCTCGCTCAGCTCACGGACCGCGGCCGGCAGCTCGCCGCCGACCACGTCGGCGAGGCTGGTGTCCTCCATCACGGAGCGCAGGTTGGCGCGCAGAGCGATCCAGACCTTCTGGAGAGGCTCGGCCTCCCCCTTGTAGGTGAGGGTCTCCGGGCCCTGGCCGCGGACGCTCGCGAGCGGACCCTCGACAGCCCGGACGATGTCGGCGAGGCTGACCTCATCAGCCGGCTTGGCGAGCCAGTAGCCGCCCTGCGCGCCGCGGCGGCTGGAGACGATGCCTGTGTGCTTGAGCTCGCCGAGGATGTTCTCGAGGAACTTGAGCGGGATGTCCTGGGCGTCGGCGATCGTCTCGCCCTTGGTCGGTTCACCACCCGCGGCGGCAAGCTCGATCGCCGCCCGCACGGCGTAGTCAACCTTGGCGGAGATCCTCATGCCTTCGGGGACTCTAGTGCGCCGCGAACCGGCGCCTAGACTTGCCCCGCCCCCTTACGTCAACAGGCTAGACAGCAAGACTTTTAATCTTGCAGACCGGGTTCGAGTCCCGGAGGGGGCATCAGCTACGCCGTCGTCCGCCGTGGCGCCGTCCGAGTTTTGGTCAGTTTTCCCGGCTATGGCGCTGATAACTGACCAAAACTTCGCCAGCGGCCTAGTGGCGGAAGTGGCGGCGCTTCGTGAACACCATCGCCACCCCAGCCGCGTCGCAGGCCTCGATCACCTCGGCGTCGCGCTTCGAGCCGCCGGGCTGGATCACGGCGGTGGCTCCCGCGTCGATCGCCGCCTGGGGGCCGTCCGCGAAAGGGAAGAAGGCGTCGGAGGCGATTACCGAGCCGGCCAGCAGCGGCTCAGCGTCCGGGCCGCGAGCGTCCTTCGCCTTCTCGATCGCGAGCCGCACGGAGTCGACCCTGCTCATCTGGCCCGCGCCGATCCCCAGGGTCGCCCGGTCTCGGGCCAGCACGATCGCGTTGGAGCGAACATGGCGAACCACCCGCCAAGCGAAGAGCAGGTCGGCCCACTGCTCCTCGGTCGGCTGGGTCTTGGTCTCGACCTCCATCAGCTCGCGCGGCTCCGGTGATCCGTCGGGGTCCTGAACGAGGATCCCGCCGCGCACCCGCTTGATGTCCGGCTCGATCTGATGCGCGCGGCGCTCGGTGTCCTCCAGGATCCGGACCCCCTCCTTCTGCTGGAGCACTGCGAGTGCGCCGTCCTCATAGCCGGGTGCAATCAGGACTTCGATGAACTGCTCGTGCAGCCGCAGGGCGAGCGCCTCGTCGACCGGCCTGTTCAGTGCGATCACGCCGCCGAAGGCGGACATCGGATCGGTGGCGAAGGCGGCCTCGTAGGCCTTCATCAAACGGGCCGCGCTGTCGCGCGCCCTTGCATCCCCATCGGCCTCGGCGACCCCGCAGGGGTTGTTGTGCTTGACGATCACGCAGCCGGGACCGTCGAGGTCGGTGAGCAGCGTCCGCGCCGAGTTGAGGTCGAGGACGTTGTTGAACGAGAGCGGCTTGCCATGCAGCTTCGCCACCCGGGAGAGAACGTGCGAGCGCACCCTCGGCTCCACGTAGAGCGCCGCGCGCTGGTGCGGGTTCTCGCCGTAGGAGAGGTCGAGCTCCTTCTCCCAGGCCGTCACCCAGTAGGTCGGCAGCTGCTCGTACCAACGCCCGAACCAGCGGCTGATCGCCGCGTCATAGCGCGCCGTGTAGGCGAAGGCCTCGTTGGCCAGCCAATGCCGGGTCGCGGCCGACAGCTCGCCGGTCTCCTCGAGCTCGTCGAGCACGGCGTCATAGCTCTCCGGCCGCACGACCACCGCCACGAAGCGGTGGTTCTTGGCCGCGGCCCTGATCATCGTCGGCCCGCCGACATCGATGTTCTCGATCGCCTCCTCCTCCGCCACGTCCCGGCGGGCGACGGTCCGCTCGAACGGGTAGAGGTTGACGCAGACCAGGTCGATCTCCTCGATCTCCCGCTCCCGGAGGGTCTCTGAGTGCTCCGGGTTGTCCCGCACGGCGAGCAGACCGGCGTGCAGATGCGGATGAAGCGTCTTCACCCGTCCGTCGAGGATCTCCGGGAAGCCGGTCAGGTCCTCAACGGGTCGCGCGTCCACCCCGGCCTCGCGGAGCACCGAGAGCGTCCCGCCGGTTGAGATCACCTCCACCCCCAGCTTCGCCAGCCCCGCGGCGAACTCCGCGACGCCGGTCTTGTCGGCGACCGAGATCAGCGCTCGCCGCACCGGCAGCGCCTCGCCAGCGGGCTCCGGAGCGATCTCGGAAGAGGGGGTCGACACGGAGAGGCGAGTCTAAGACCGTGGATGACGGACCGTCACCGGCTCAGTCCTCTGACTCGGGGTCGATGTGCACGAGCCGCGGATTCTCATCGTCGACCCGCACGCGCCCCGCCGCGATCAGCCGGATCGCCTCCGGCAGCAGCGCGTGCTCGGTCGCGTGGATCGCCTTCTCGGTCTCCGCCCATTCCCGGCTGGGCGCGACCGGCACGGGGCGCTGCAGGATGATCGGCCCCGAGTCCATCCCCTCGTCGACGAAGTGCACGGTCACCCCTGTGATCTTCGCCCCGTGGTCGATTGCCTGTTGGACCGCGTCGATTCCGGGGAACGCCGGGAGGAGGGCCGGATGGACGTTGATCACCCTGCCGCGAAAGCGCTCGACGAAATCCGGCGAGAGCATCTGCATGTAGCCGGCCAGGACGACAAGGTCAGCACCCGTCCCCTCGATCCAATCCCCGAGCGCGCCGTCGCGTGCGCTCCGGTTCTCGTATTCGCCGGCCGGGAAGACCGCCGTCTCGACCTCGGCCAGCTTGGCGCGCTCCAGCGCCGTCGCTCCAGGCTTGTCGGAGCCCACCCCCACCACCTCGATTCCCTCGTCGCCGACGTGCAGCTGATCGAGGATCGCCTGCAGATTGGTCCCCCCACCCGAGGCGAGCACCACGACGCGGAACGTGCTCATTCGTTCACCAGCTGCGGCAGGCGGCGCAGCTTCTCGTAGGCACCCGCAAGCGCCGAGCCGGTCGCCTCGTCACCGCCATGACGTTCGGCGATCACTTCCTCGGTCAGGCCCTCCTGCACCCTGAGGACCAGCAGATCCATCTGGCGCTCGTCCAATCCCACGCGCTCGGCGGCCTCCTCCCCCGGCAGGATGCGGAAGAAACTCACCATTCCATCCCGGAAGCCGACGACGTGAACGTCTACACCGCCCTGCACGGCGACCCCACTACCCCGCCCGCGCCCGGTCATGTGGACGAGTGCGATGACCCAGTCCCCCGCTTCGAGCAGCTCGACCGGTTCGGCGCGGAGCTCTCCCCACGCCTCTTGAAACTGTCTCATCCAGCGCCCCACCGCCTCCGGATCGGTGTAGGGGCCCGGCTCCGGCAACCGAGGGTGGCCGTGCCACTCGACATCCTCCGAAAGAGCCGAGACCACCAGGTCCGTGTCGCCTGCGTTCCAGGAGTCGTAGTAGCGCCGCAGCAGCTCTACGTTCTCGGCGGACACTGCACTAATTAAGCGGGTTGCCCTGTCGGGCACCCTCGCATCAACGGCTGGCGGGGACGACGGCGATGTCCTCGAGCGCGAACTTGCCATTCGCCGACTCGGGATCGCCGAGCGGGTAGTCGCCCGTGAAGCAGGCGTCGCAGTGCTTCTCGCGCGGCGTGCCGACCGCCTCGTAGACGGCGTCCATCGAGAGATAGGCGAGGGAATCCGCGCCGAGCTCCTCGGCGATCTCCTCGACCGTACGGTCGTGCGCGATCATCTCCTCGCGGGTCGACATGTCGATGCCGTAGTGGCAGGGATGGCGGATCGGCGGTGCCGAGATCCGCAGGTGCACCTCCTTCGCGCCCGCGTCCCTGAGCATTGCCACGATCTGCCGCGTGGTGTTTCCCCGGACGATCGAGTCGTCGACCACCACCACGCGCTTGCCGGCGACGATCTCGGGGAGCGGGTTGAACTTCATGCGCAGCCCGTGCTTGCGGAGCTCCTGCCCCGGCTGGATGAACGTCCGCTGTACGTAGCGGTTCTTGATCAGCCCGTCGTCCTTGGGCAGCCCCGAGGCGCGCGCGAAGCCGTTGGCCATCGGGTTGCCCGAGTCGGGCACCGAGATGACGAGGTCGGCGTCGACCGGCGATTCCTCCGCGAGCAGCTCGCCCATCCGCCCTCGCACCTCTTGCAGGACCCGGTTCTCAAGCCTGGAGTCGGGGCGGGAGAAGTAGATGTGCTCGAAGACGCACTGGGCGGGTCGCTCTCCCCGGATCACCGGCTTCAGCTCGAGGCCCTTGGCGGTGAGCGAGACCATCTCGCCCGGCTGCACCTCCCGGATCATCTGCGCGCCGATGATGTCGAAGGCGCAGCTTTCCGAGGCGACCACGAAGCACTCCGGGAAGCCGTCGCCCGGCTTGATCTTCCCGAGGGCGAGCGGGCGCACGCCGTGCGGGTCGCGGAAGGCGACCACGGCGTGCTTCGTCATCACGACCGTCGAATAGGCGCCCTCGAGGTTCGGCATCACCTGTGCGACCGCATCCTCGATCCATTCGTCCCCCTCCCCTGCCGTGCGGGAGAGCAGTGCCGCCATGATCTCCGAGTCCGAGGTGCCGCGCAGGTGCAGCCCCGCCTCGGTGAGCTCGTTGTAGAGCTCGACCGCGTTGGTCAGGTTCCCGTTGTGCGCGAGGGCCAACTCGCGGCCGTCGTCGCGCCAGACCGGCTGAGCGTTGTCCCACGCGCCACCACCGGTGGTCGAGTAGCGGACGTGGCCGATCGCCATGTCGCCCGCGAGCGCCCGCAGCTTGTCCTCGTCGAAGACCTGCGAGACCAACCCGAGCTCGCGCAGCGTGGTGATGTGGCCGCCCTCGCAGGTGGCGATCCCCGCGGATTCCTGCCCCCGGTGCTGGAGCGCGTAGAGCCCGAAGTAGGCGAGCCGGGCTACATCGCGTCCGGGCGCGTATACGCCAAAAACCCCGCACTCATCGCGCGGGCCATCGCGATCGGGAACGTCGAAGCGCGCGTCGGTCACGTCTGTGGGAGGTGTCTCAACCTCTGGAGATCGAAAGTAGCGGACAGGAGAGCAGCCCGCACCGGCAGGGTAGCAGCGGGTACGGCCGGGCCGGAGACCTCAATCCGCCGCAAAATCGCGGGTTTCAGCTCAGAAAGCGGGTCGCTACTTCTTCCGCTTGCCCTGCTTGATCAGGGTGACGGTGACCTGCTTCGTGTTCGGAACTCCCGCCACCCCCGCGGGCACGAAGTGGATGAAGACCTTCACCTTCACCTCGCCCCGGCCCTTCTTCTTGACCTGCTTCTTGAGCTTCTTCGCGGTCTTGCCCTTGGGCTTCACAGGCAGCTTGAAGGACGAGGCCCCCGTCAGGGTCAACCCGACCTGCTTGACGGCGGACGCGACGGCGTTGACGTCGGGTGGCGTGTTCGTCTGGTTCAGGGTCACCTGGCCCGGGCCCGGCACCTTGGCGTTGATCGTCGCAGTGCCCTTCTTCTTCTTTTTCGTCACGGAGTTGACCGTGATCTTGTTCGAGGGGGCTGCAGCGAGACCGCAGGGTACTCCCGCACCTGCGACCAACCCTGCATTGGGCGCGTTTCCGTTGATGTTGGCCCGCCCGACAAAGTTGGAGCCGGGCGAGCCCGCGAGATTCCCCCAGAAGACGTACTGTGAATTCACTGCCACTCCACACGGAGCACCTGCGGAGGCGGCAGGAATGAATGCAGCGTTTGAGGATCCGCCGCCTACTGGCGCTCGTCCGATCGAGTCGTTCGCGTCCCAGTACAGAAAGCTCGAGTCGACCGCAACTCCGCAGCCCGCGCTGGGCACGGTGATGAAGTTGGGGTCGGGACCCGCGCCGCTCAGGGCGGCCCGGCCGATCCGCAGATCACCCGAGGTATTGAGCCAGTAGACGAAACTCTGGTCGGCCCCGAGGCCACACGAGTCGATCGAGCCCGTCATGAAGAAGTTATCGACCGGGTTGCTGCCGTCGATGTCGGCGTGCCCGACCCTTTCCCCCACGACGTGGTTCAGCCAATAGATTCCCGAGTTGGCAGTTACGGCCAACCCCAGAGGGTTGGTCACTCCGGTGGTGATGAAGTTCAGGTTGGGGGAGCTGCCGTCCAGGTTGGCGCGCCCGATCCGGTTCCCGCCCTCGGTCCAGTAGATGAACTTCGAGTCCACGGCGACACCCGTCGGTTGATCGAGGCCGGTGATGAAGTTGTTGTTCGCGCCGGTCCCGTTGATCTTGGCGCGGCCGATTGACCCCGGCGTTGTTCCGTTCGCCCAGTAGACGAAGTTGCCGTGGGCGTGCGGCGGCGCGATCAGCAGGGCAAGTGCGGCGAGCAGCGCGGCCGCGAGCAGGGTGAGCGCGACCCGTCGCCGGAGCGGATGCGGGTGTTCCCCCTGATCTGAGTGACCGGCGTGCGAGAGGCGTCGCCCGAACACCCCTCGATCCTACTCCGCTCTGCGCTGCGTATTCGCTGGATTCAGAGCCGTTCCGCCAGCGAGCGCCAGGCGCGCTCGGCATCGGCGAGGGGCACCGAGACATCGCGCTCGGCGGCCGCGATCGAGATCCGATCGCCTCCGACGCCGCCGATCTCCACCGCCTCCACTCCCGCCGACTCGGCTCGCTCGAGAAGCGACTTCACCTGATCGGCTGAGACCGCTAACACGATCCCGCCGGGCCCCTCGCCGAAGAGCCAGCTCTCGCCCGAACCGCCGCGCAGCTCGACCAGCGGATCGAGATCAGCCTCGATTCCCGAGCCGGCGGCAATTGTCATCTCCGCCAGGGCGCAGGCGAGCCCGCCGTCGCTGACGTCGTGTGCCGCGGCGGCGACGCCGTCGCGAACCGCCTGCCGGATGAACCCAAGGGCCTGTGAGACCGCGCCGATCTCGACTTGCGGCAGGCCGGCGTCGAGCTCGCCCCGCTGCTTCGCCAGCTCCGAGCCCGCCAACGACGGTGCGAACGGTCCGACCAGGACCAGCCGGTCCCCACCAGCGGGCGAGATCCCCGGCACCCGCGCCGGGTCCGGCAGCTCACCGACCATCCCGACCACCGGCGTCGGGTAGATCGGTCCCTGCTCGGTCTCGTTGTAGAGGGAGACGTTCCCGCCCACCACCGGAACCCGAAGAGCGAGGCAGGCGTCGGCCAGGCCGATCACGGCTCGGTCGAGTTGCCAGGCGACGCTCGGCTTCTCCGGGTTGCCGAAGTTGAGGCAGTTGGTGAGGCCGAGCGGCTCGGCGCCGACGCAGGCGAGGTTCTGCGCGCACTCGAGCACCGCCTCGACCGTTCCGGCGTATGGATCGCAGGCGACCCGCCGGCCGTTGCCGTCGATTGCCACGGCGATCGCCCGATCGGACTCCGGCAGCATCAGGACCGCGGCATCGGCGGCCTCCGGGCGCCGCGCAGTGCGCGAGCCCACCACCGAGTCGTACTGCTCGAACGCCCAGCGCTTCGACGCGATGTTGGGTGCGCCGAGGAGAGCGCAGAGGATCGCGGATGGGTCGTCCTCACTGAGAGACCCTTCGTTGCCGTACATCCAGCCAGCCGGTTCCTCGGGCTCCAGGTCGTAGAGCGGGCACTCGTCGACCAGAGCCGCGACCGGCACGTTCCCGACCTCGACGCCGTCATCGAGGACACGCAGGCGATCGCCGTTGGTGATTTCCCCGATCGCGGCTGAGCCGGTCTGCCAGCGATCGCAGGTCGCCACGACCTCCTCGAGCCGCCCCGGCTCGACCACCGCCAGCATCCGCTCCTGGGACTCGGAGATCATCACCTCGAAGGGCTCGAGATCCGCCTCGCGCAGAGGCACCCGCGCCACGTCGATGTCGATCCCGACGCCGCCCTTCGATGCCATCTCGCCGGCTGACGAGGTGAGTCCGGCCGCGCCGAGGTCCTGAAGCGAGACGAGCAGCCCCCGCTCCAGCAGCTCCAGGCAGCACTCGAGCAGCTTCGACTCCTCGAAGGGATCGCCGATCTGGACGCTTGGTCGCTTCGAATCGTCGCCGGCCTCCAGCTCGGCCGAGGCGAGCACCGAGGCCCCGCCGATTCCGTCGCGGCCCGTAGAGGCGCCCATGATCACCAGCAGGTTCCCGGGTCCGGCCGCGGCCGACCGGATCATCTCGTCGGTGCGCGCGAGGCCGACGCACATCGCGTTGACCAGACAGTTGTGCTCGTAGGGCGGCTCGAAGTACACCTCCCCACCCACAGTCGGGACCCCGATCGAGTTGCCGTAGTGCCCGATGCCGGCGACGGCTCCCTCGAACAGGTAGCGGGAGCGCTCGGAGGAGAGCTCGCCGAAGCGCAGGGAATCGAGCACCGCGATCGGCCGGGCTCCGATCGCGAAGACGTCCCGGAGGATCCCGCCCACGCCGGTGGCCGCGCCCTGGAACGGCTCCACGGCGCTCGGGTGATTGTGCGACTCGACCTTGAACGCGACGGCGTGGCCGTTGCCGACGTCGACAGCCCCGGCGTTCTCACCGGGGCCCATCACGACCCGCTCGCCCTCCGTAGGCAGTCGCCGCAGCAGCTTGCGCGAGTGCTTGTAGGCGCAGTGCTCCGACCAGAGCAGCGAGAACATCGCCAGCTCGACCTCGTTGGGGTCGCGGCCGAGCAGCACGGTGATGCGGCCGTATTCGAAGTCGGTGAGCCCGAGCTCGCGGTGTCTGCTCTCGGAAACCGCGCTCACGCCGCAGCGGCCTGGGGCGCACTGGCCAGGGCCTCGAACAGGGCGAGCCCGTCATCGGACCCGGTGAGGGGATCGACCGCGTGCTCGGGATGAGGCATCAGCCCGAGCACGTTGCCGGCCTCGTTGACCACCCCGGCGATGTCCCGGACGCTGCCGTTCGGGTTCTCCCCGGCGCCATAGCGGAAGGCGATCTGGCCGTTCGCCTCCAGCCGGTCGAGCTCCTCTTCCGGCGCGAAGTAGCGCCCGCTCATGTGTTTGACCGGGATCGAGAGACGGTCGCCCGCACCGATTCCTGACCCGAATGGCCCCTTGAAATCCTCCGCCACCAGCTCGACCTGGCGGCAGATGAACCGCAGCCCCTCGTTCGGCAGCAGGGCGCCTGGAAGCAGCCCGGCCTCGCAGAGGACCTGGAAGCCGTTGCAGATCCCGAGCACGGCGCCGCCGTTTGCCGCGAAGCGACTGACGACCTCCATCGCCGGCGAGAACCGGGCGATCGCACCCGCGCGCAGGTAGTCGCCGTAGGAGAAGCCTCCTGGCACGACCACTCCGACGAGGTCCGAGAGGTCAGTCTCCTCGTGCCAGACGAGGCGTCCCTGTCCGACCCGCTGCACCGCAGCCAGCGCGTCCCGCTCGTCGCATGACCCCGGAAACTGGATGACGCCGATCACTGCTCGAGCTCGACCTCGAAGTCCTCGATCAGCGGGTTGGCGAGCAGTTTCTCGCAGAGCGCGTCGAGCTTGCCCGGGTCGTCCGTCTCGAGCTCCACCAGCCGCCCGACCCGGACGTCGTGGACCCCCTCGAAGCCGAGCGCCGGCAGCGCCCGCTCGACCGCCTTCCCCTGGGGGTCGAGGATGCCCTCCTTCGGCCGGATCAGGACCTTGGCTCTCACGTAGTCAGCCTAACGACGCGCAGGACGGCTTCGCCACAAGCGGGTTGCGCCTGCGGCGCACCCTGGCATCACTCAGTCGAGCTTCCGGCCCGTGATCCGCTCGTAGGCCTCGACGTACTTCGCCCTGGTGTTCTGGACGACCTCATCCGGCAGCTCCGGACCGGGCTCGGTGTGATCCCAGTCGACGGAGTCGGAGTAGTCGCGCACGTACTGCTTGTCGAAGGAGGCCTGGGAGCGGCCGGGCTCGTAGTCGTCGGCGGGCCAGAAGCGGGAGGAGTCCGGGGTCAGCACTTCGTCGCCAAGGACGACCTCGGCGCCGGGAGAGCTGCCGAACTCGAACTTCGTGTCCGCGACGATGATTCCCCGCTCGGCCGCGTGGTCCGCCGCCGTCATGTAGATCTCGATCGAGATCCGGCGAAGCTCCTCCATCAGCGGCCGGTTGCCGATGATCTCGACGGCGCGGTCGAAGTCGATGTTCTCGTCGTGCTCTCCGAGCTCTGCCTTCGTCGCCGGCGTGAAGATCGGCTCCGGCAGCTTGTCGGACTCGGTGAGTCCGGCGGGCAGCTCGATGCCGCAGATCGCGCCGGACTCGCGGTACTCCCGCCAGCCGGACCCCGAGAGGTAGCCGCGGACGACGCACTCGATCGGGTACATCTCGAGCTTCTTCACGCGCATGCCACGCCCGGAAGCCTCCGGAGGAACGTCCTCGGAGATGAAGTGGTTGGGGACGATGTCGGCGGTGAGCTCGAACCAGAACAGCGACATCTGGGTGAGCACCTTGCCCTTGTCGGGAATCTCGGTCGGCAGGATCACGTCGTAGACCGAGATCCGGTCGGACGCGACCATGACCAGTTCGTCGCCGTCCTCGTAGATCTCCCGGACTTTGCCCGAGGCCGCGAGCCGCAGGTCTGCGAGCGAGCTGCTCATCCGCCTCCGGTCTCCTGCCGGGCGTTGGGATGTGCCTTCGCCCACTTGACGATCTCGCCGGAGGGGAAGACGGCCTTGCCCTCATCGAGCAGCAGCACCGGCAGATTGACCTGCCCGGACAGCTCACGGACCTCCTCGCGGCTCTGGCGGCGCTGCCCCCAGGTCCATGGCACCAGCCGGTACCCGGGCTGCTCACGGATCTCGTACTCGTAGCCGGCATCGTCGAGTGCGTCCGCCGCGCGGCCGCACGGGTGGCCGATCGAGCCGTACTTGTCCTGCTGGGCGCAGGTGTAGAGGATCATGCGGCAAGCCTATCCAGCCGGGCGATCACCCCGGGGACGTGCTCGAGATAGGCGTCGTAGTCGAAGACGGCGTCGAGGTCGAGCTGCGGCGCCTTGGCCGCGATCAGCTCGCGGAAGCTGGTCTCCTCGTCCCAGGCTCGCTGCGCCGACTCCTGGACCAGGCGATAGGCGTCGTCGCGGGTCATCCCGGACTCGACCAGGGCCGTGAGCGCCCGCTGGCTGAAGAGGGCGCCGTGGGTGAGCTCGATGTTCGCGAGCATGCGGCCGGTGTGCACGGTCATCCCCTCGACGATGCGGGTGGCGATGTGCTGCATGTAGTCGAGCGCGATCGTCGCGTCGGGCAGGACCACCCGCTCGGCGCCGGAGTGGGAGATGTCGCGCTCGTGCCAGAGGGCGATGTTCTCCAGCCCGACCTGCGAGTAGCCGCGCAGGACGCGGGCTAGGCCGCAGATCCGCTCCGCCAGGATCGGGTTGCGCTTGTGCGGCATCGCCGACGAGCCCTTCTGACCGCTGCCGAAGGGTTCCTCGACCTCGCGCACCTCGGTGCGCTGCAGGTTCCGGATCTCGGTCGCGAAGCGCTCCAGCCCGCCGCCGGCGATCGCGATCCGGGCGAGCACCACCGCGTGGCGGTCGCGCGGGACGACCTGGGTTGAGACGTCCTCGCGGGCGAGCCCGAGCGCCTCCATGACCCGGGCCTCGACCGGGGGCGGTACCGAGGCATAGGTCCCGACGGCGCCAGAGAGCTTGCCGACCGCAGCCTGCTCGAAGGCGCCGGCGAGGCGCTGGACGTTGCGATCCGCCTCGAAGGCGAAGCTCGCCAGCCGCAGGCCGAAGGTGGTGGGCTCGGCGTGAACGCCGTGGGTGCGGCCGACGCAGAGCGTCTCGGCAAACTCCTTCGCCCGCGCGACGAGCGCGTCTCGGTAGGCGCGCGCCCCGCGGAGGACGACCTCGCCGGCCTCGGAGAGCTGCAGCGCGAGGGCGGTGTCGAGCACGTCCGAGGAGGTGAGCCCGTAGTGGAGCCAGCGCCCCTCCTCCCCGATCGAGTCGGAGACGACGTCGACGAACGCGGCCACGTCATGGCCGGTCGTTCGCTCTCGCTCCTCGACCGCCTCGACCGTGAACGAGGCTCGTTCGCGGCAGGCCTTCGCCGCCTCCTGCGGCACGACCTCCTCGGCCGCCCAGGCGTCGGTGGCGGCAAGCTCGACCTGCAACCAGCTCTCCATGCGGCGCTGCTGGGTCCAGACGGCGCCGATCTCCTCGCGTGTGTAGCGGGGGATCACGTTCCGATTCTGACGACCCAGCAAAAAACGGCTGGTTGCTCCGCTTCGCGTCCGCCGCCGCCTCGCATCCGACTACGCGTTGATGATCCGGACGGCGAGGAGGCCGGCATTCTTGGCGCCGTCGATCGCCACGCAGCCGACCGGCACGCCGGGGGGCATCTGAACGGCGGAGAGCAGGGCGTCGAGCCCGCCCAGGTTCTTCCCGGAGATCGGCACGCCGATCACGGGCAGGTCCGTCTTCGAGGCGGCGAAGCCCGGCAGCGCCGCGGACATCCCGGCGCCGGCGATGATCACCTTCAGGCCGCGCATCCGGGCGTTGGTGCAGTACTCGCTGGTGGCGTCAGGATCGCGGTGCGCGCTCAAGACGCGGACCTCATAGCGGATGCGGTGGTCGCGGAGGGCCTCGCCGGCGGGCTGCAGCTTTGGCTTGTCATTCTTCGAGCCCATGATGATCCCCACCAGCGGAGCATCGACCTCGATCTCCTCGAACGCCTCCTCGACCTCGGGCATCGTCTCGGCGGCAACCTCGCCCTCAGGCATCAGCTCCTCCATTCGTCGTCATCCCTCTCGGTCGATTCCTACGCCGCCGCGGCCCGATCCACCGCGCGAAGGGCGATGTCGGTGCGCAGCTGCCTTCCCTCGAAGCTGATCAGCTCGGCCGCATCGTAGGCGCGGCGGCGGGCGTCTGCCGCCGTCGAGCCGAGGCCGGTCACGTTGAGCACGCGCCCGCCGGCGGTCACGATCTCCCCGTCTTGCCGCGCGGTGCCGGCGTGCGTCACCTCGACTCCCTCCAGCTCAGCCGCCCGATCGAGGCCCGTGATCACATCGCCCTTCGACGATGACGCCGGATAGCCGGCCGAGGCGAGCACCACGGTCACGGCCCAGTCATCGCCGAAATCCGCGGCGGCGCCCGCCAGTCCGCCCGGATCGCGTGAAACGAGGCAGAGGTCCAGCAGGTCGGCGCGCAGCCGCGGCAGCACCGCCTGGGTCTCGGGGTCGCCGAAGCGGCAGTTGAACTCGAGCACCTTCGGTCCGGCCGCGGTCAGCATCAGACCCGCGTAGAGGACGCCGTGGTACGGGGTGCCCCGTCTCCTCATCGTCTCGACGATGGGGCGGTGGACTAGGTCCGTGATCCGCTCCGTCTCGGCCCGGTCGAATCCCGGGACCGGGGAGTAGCTCCCCATGCCGCCGGTGTTCGGTCCCTCGTCGCCGTCGTGGATCCGCTTGTAGTCCTGGGCGGGAGCGAGGGGGAGCACGTTCTCGCCGTCGCAGAGGGCGAGCAGCGAGAGCTCCTCCCCCTCGATGAACTCCTCGATCACCACCTCGGTGTCACCGAAACGGCGCTCCTCGAAGAAGACGTCGATCGCTTCGCGCGCCTCCGCCTCCGTCGCGCAGATGATCACGCCCTTGCCGGCCGCGAGCCCGTCGGCCTTGAGGACGGCGGGAAAGGACCCACGCGCAATCTCATCGAGCGCCTGCTCGCGCGACCGCAGGACCGCGTGGGACGCCGTCGGAACGCCCGCCTCTCCCATGAGCTCCTTGGCATGCAGCTTCGATCCCTCGAGCCGGGCGGCCTCTCCGCTGGGTCCGAAGGCCGCGACCCCCCGGCCCTCGAGCGCATCGACGACGCCGGCGACCAGCGGCGCCTCCGGGCCGACGACGACGAGGTCGACCTCCTCCTCGGCCGCCGCCTTGACGATGCCGTCGACGTCCTCCGCGCCGACGTCGAGGCAGCGGACCTCCGTGGCGATTCCCGCATTGCCCGGGGTGCAGACCAGCTCCGGTCGCTGCGGAGAGCGGCCCAGGGCACGAACGATCGCGTGCTCGCGCCCCCCTCCGCCGACGACGAGAACCCTCAAAGGTTGCTCGCGAATTCCTCGGCCGGGATTGCGGCCAGGGTCTGGCTGCTCATCGTGCCACGCGAGCCGAGCTCGACGGAGACCTTGGCCATGGTCTTCTCGTCGGGTGCCTCGACGATCGTGATGAAGTCGTACTGGCCGAGCGTGGCCCATTGCTCCTTGACCTTGACGCCCAGCTGCTCGACCTCCTTGTTGACCTCCTGTACCCGGCTCGGGTTGTTCTTCAGCGTCTGTACTCCCTCGGACGTTAGGTTGGTGAGCATTACGAATGTCGGCATGTCTTCTCCTCTGCTGGTGATGTTCCTGGTGGAACCCCTTTCTTTCACTTTCGGGCGCACCTTGCAATCTCGCGATGGCGCGCGTCCGGGGAAGCGGAGATCATCAAGGCATGAGTGAGCACCCGATCTTCGCCCGTTTCTACGACCGCATGACCGCCGGGACGGAGCGTGCCGGTCTGGGGGAGATGCGGCGCGAGTTGCTCGCCTCGGCCTCGGGGAGGGTGCTCGAGCTGGGGGCGGGGACGGGCCACAACTCGCCCTACTACACCGGAGCCGTCACCGAGCTAGTCATGACCGAGCCCGACCCGCACATGGCCAGGCGCCTCCGCGAGCGACTGGCTGGTGAGCCGGCCGGGGTCCGGAATACAACGGTCGTAGAGGCGCCCGCGGAGCAGCTGCCCTTCGATGACGGCTCCTTCGACACAGTGGTGGCGACGCTGGTCTTATGCACGGTCGAGGAGCCGCATCGGGCTCTGGCCGAGGCCCGCCGCGTCCTCGTCGAGGGCGGTCGCCTGCTCTACCTCGAGCACGTCCGCAGCAGCCGACCCGGGCTCGGGCGCTGGCAGGACCTGCTCCAGCGGCCCTGGGGGTTCTTCGCCGGCGGCTGTCATCCCAATCGCCCCACCGATCAGGCCATCGCCGACGCCGGCTTCTGGATCGACAGCCTGGAGCGCGACAAGCTTCCCAAGGCGCCACCGATCGTCCGGCCGCTGATCCGCGGAGTCGCCAGGCGCCCCTCCGGGGTCGGTTCCGGCTAGGGCTCTTCCGCCTCGGCCCCGGCGGCTGTCCCCTCCTGCCAGGGCAGCAGCCCGTCTGCGCTCGCCCACGGCGACCGACCCTCTGCCTCGACCTGCCTGCTCATGGCCGCCATCTTCTCCCGCGACGAGCGGCCGGCCGAGGAAACCATGAACCACTTGCGCTCCAACCCGAGACCGCGATGGAGCGGCAGGGAGCCACCTTCGTAGACGGCGCGCTTCAGCGAGCGGATCGCCAGCGGCGAGCGCCTCGCCAGGCGCTCGCCCGTGCGAATTGCGGCCTCCTTCACCTGGTCGACCGGCACGACCGCGTGTACGAGCCCGTAGTCGAGCGCCTCACCTGGGCTCAGGACCCGACCCTCGAGCATCATCTGCATCGCGCGGCCGACGCCCACCGCCCGCGGCAGGCGCTGCGTCCCACCGGCTCCCGGGTTGAAGTCGATCGTCATCTCTGGCAGGCCGATCGCGATGTCGGTGTCCGCCATCAGGCGGATGTCGCAGGCCAGTGAGGTCTCGCAGCCTCCACCGGTCGCCGGTCCGTTGATTGCCGCGATGAAGACCACGTCGGAGCGGTTCATCTCCAGGAACAGGTCGTGGATCCGGTAGAGCTCGAAGACGGCGGCGAGTGGCGTCCTCCCGGCCAGGTCGCGGAGGGCTGGGACCATGCGAACTGCACCGGCGATCCGCAGGATGATGCCCGTCAGCCAGGGTGGCGCGGCGATCCCTGCCCGCTGCACGCTCTCCAGGATCTCGCCGACGTCGTAGTGAGTGATGTAGAGGTCGTCGGGCTTGCCGGTGATCACCACGGCGCCGATCTCGTCATCGTCGTTCACCGAGCGAACGAGCCCCTGGAGCTCGCGCACCATCTCGGCTGTCATGAAGTTGTGAGGCGGGTGGTCGATCCGAACGACAAGAACGCGGCCACGCCGCTCGGTGTCGAAGGTGCGAGCGATGGGGCGAACCCTATGGCTCGCGGCGCGCGACCTGGACGTCGCAGCGGTAGCGGAGCGTCAGCGGCCCGTCTGCCGCCAGGCCGCGGACCCTCTCCAGCAGGGCCTCCCTCTCGGCCGAGTCGAGCGCCGCGATCGCACTGGTGGAGCCGACGCGGTCGGAGAGACCGTCGACGTCGAGGCGCTGCTGGTTGGGGAAGCTCCGCTCGTCGAGGGGGCCGAAGAGGTTCGTGGCCTCGATCGGGCCGCGCCACTCCCCCGAACGGTGGCGCGGGATCTCCGCCGTGTACGGAGCGATCAGCTCCTCGATCGCCGCCTGGCCCGGGTCGTCCATGAGCCGGACGTTCCAGAGCAGGGCCAGGTGCCCGCCGGGGCGCAGGACGCGGTGGATCTCGGCGAGCGCGGTCTCCGCGTCGAACCAGTGAAAGGCCTGGGCGACGGTCACCCCGTCGGCCGAGGCATCGGGCAGGGGAATCCGCTCGGCCGTCCCCTCGACCGCGCGGATCGGCGGCTCGATCAGCGCCCGCATCCTTTCCAGCGGCTCGACCGCGATCACTTCGGCGCCGGCGGCGCGCAGCGCCCTGCTCAGCTTGCCGGTGCCGGCCGCGAGGTCGATGACCTGACGGCCTCCATCGAGCTCCAACCGCTCCGCCAGCCAGTCGATCGCCTCATCCGGGTAGCCGGGGCGACCGCGCTCGTACGCCTCCGCGCCCTCGCTGAATCCCTTGGCCGCGAGCCTGTGGACCACGACCGGACATCTTGCACATCAGGCGGGCCCGCTACCTGCAGGGCTCGCATGTGCCGAAGGGATCGGGGTCGCGCGCGCTAGGCGTCGAAGCCCACGTGTACGTGGTCGCAGTGGTCGGCCTGCGCGAAGCCGTTGGGGTTCGCCGGGCCGTCCGGGTCGAAGCAGTAGATGAGCTCCGTCGGCTCCTGGCCCGTGGGCAGGGCGCCGAGCTGGCGGGCGATCGTCCCGCAGGGGCCGTTGGGCGAGACGTCCGTGCAGGGGACGCCGTCGATCGCAGCGATGTCCATGGCGCGGCCGTAATAGTGGTTCGAGACATTGCCGCTCGAGGTGAACTTGGAGTGGTCGGAGCGCAGGGCCGAGATCCGGACCTGATGCTGCTGGCTGATCGCGCCGAGGATGTTGAGGATGCGCGGATCGATCGCGCCGGACTGGATGTCGACCATCTCCAGCTGGTTGGAGAGCTCGACGTTGGCCCAGTTGATCGGAGCATTGGTCGGTCCGGGGAGCGCGACCGAGTACGCGACCGTTTTCACCTGGCAGCTGCCCGCCATCGCCTCGGCGTCGTTGAGGATGGCATCGACGTACCACTCGGCATGGTTGTGTTGGAAGAGACCGGCCCGCAGATCACCCGCCGCCCAGATCATCCGGGCGAGCGTCGCCGCCGAGTCCGCGGGACTCGAGTGCCTGACCTTGCCGTCGCCGTCACCGTCGACGGCGTAGCGCTTCCAGTTGTCCTCGGTGATGCCGAGCGGACCCGTCGAGTCGAGCTGCTCCGGGCTCATGCCCTTGCCGAAGTTGGACTCGACGCGCGCCACGGCGGCAAGGGCCCAGACCCCTGTCTGCCCGAGCTCGTAGCGGCCGGCGGCGTCCTGGAAAGCCTTCATGTAGTCGTCGGGGATCGACTCCCGGGCGCCCGCGGCGGGCGCGCAGACCAACTCCTGGCGTTTCGGGATCAACGAGAGACCCCCGATTGCGCCGTTGCCGATGCCGCTGAAGCAGGCGGCCCGCGCCATCACCTCGGCGACGTACCAGTCGGCGTGGTTGTACGCGAAAACCGCTCCTTCGGGATCCTCCGGCATGCCGGCGGCCCGCAGGTAGCGGGCGGCGGCGAAGATCGCATCGTTCGGGTTGTTCGGGTCCTTGATCCCATCGTGGTCGGCGTCGATGCCGTAGGTCACCCAGGTGGAGGGCATGAACTGCATCCAGCCCTCCGCACCCGCGGAGGAGGGCCCGAGGTTCTGGCCGAAGCCGCTCTCGATCTCGTTGATCGCGGCGAGGATGGACGGGCCGGCGGGGCCGAGGTCATACGCCTGAGCCGCGGCCTGATAGATCGGCCCGAGGAAGGCTGGGACGCCGATCGGCCCGCACGCCGTGGGCAGGAGCGGAGCCGGCGGCGGCGGAGCCGTGCCGTCCACCTTGGCGGCGCCCTTCTCCTTCTCCCCGCCCTGCGGCTTTGTGCCTCCGTTGGGCGAGGGCTGCTTCGGCGCCTTGTGCTGTGGCTTCACCTTCTGCTTGGGCGTTGGAGCTGCGGGCGGCAGGATCGGCGCCGGAGGCACCGGCTGGACCGGCGGATCCGGGTCCGTGGTCGTGGTGGTGGGGTCCGGCTCGGTGGTGGTCGTCTGCGCAGCGGCCACCGGCGCGGCGATCGCCGCGCCCACGACCGTCGCTGCGATGACCCTTCTGACCCGTCCCATCAGCCCAGGACCTGAGCGACCCGCCACTGGTCGCCGGCCTTCGTCAGTGTGAGGCGCACTTCGCTCATTGCCCGCAGCCGGACGAGCGAGACGCTGGCGGTCACCTGCTCCTTTCCAGCGGCACCGATTACGACGTTGAGGACCCGGGCCCGGGGGACCTTGCCGCTGGCCGGAAGGCGGGGCGGGTCCTTGGCGAGCGTCTTGGCGAGGGGCTTCGTCGCGGTGGCGTTGAAGGCGGCCTCGGTCTTCTTGCTCGACTGCCCGACCTCGTAGCCGACCAACGCCTGCGCGAACTGCCAGGCGACCTGGGCCGGAGGGGCCGAGGCCTGGGTGGGAGGTTGCGCCGGCGCCGGCGCCGCATGCCCGTTGTGGAAGTGGGGAGTGATCCCCTGAAGCGCGAGGGCGCCGGAGCCGGGTGGCGCCTCGGTCACGGAGGCGGCCGGAAGCGGGTTGTGGGCGGCCGGATGATGCTGAGGGGCGCTGATCGCGCCGCCCGCTGCCGCAGCGATCGCAACCGTCGCGGCCCCCGCCGCAATCGCCGCTCGCGTTCTCCCGCTCCGCTCGCGAAGTGCATCCCCGAGCGGCCAGGTGAGCCTGGTCTGGATGAGTCTCTGGAGCGGCTGCATGGCGCGACCCGTGCGCTCGATCGCGTCACGGGTGGCGTCGCTGCTGCGCCACAGAACCCTCTCCTCGAAGCCCCAGGCGGCTTCGCGGATGCCGATTGGATGAAGCCTCATCCCCCACCTATTCGTCTAGTCGGGGAGTTAGCCCGATACCGAGAAGTTGGTCGATTGATGGGCCGTACCGGCGGCCGGGCGCTGACCGGAACGCGAACTCGCAGGGCGGCCTAGGCGACGGCCTAGGCGGGGGCCTTCTCGCGCTTCTCGGCGGGCTTGGCCGGCTTCGCCTTGGCGAAGGTGAGCTCGCCGTCACCCGCGTCCACCTTCACCGCGTCGCCCTCGGCGAACTCGCCCTCCAGCAGGCGCAGAGCCAGCTTGTCGACGAGCTGCTTCTGGATCACGCGCTTCAATGGCCGGGCGCCGTAGGTCGGGTCGAAGCCGAGGTTGCCGAGCAGCTCCCGGGCCTTGTCGGTGAGCTCGATCTCGATGCCCCGCTCACGGACCCGCTCGGAGAGCTGGGCGACCTGAATGTCGACGATCTTGCCGAGGTCCGCCTTGGTGAGGCGGTGGAAGATGACGACGTCGTCGATTCGGTTGAGGAACTCGGGCGGGAAGGTCTGCGTGAGCGCCTCCTCCACCTGCTCCCGCGCCTTCTCCTCGACAGCCTCGGCAGCGATGAACTGACTGCCGACGTTGGAGGTCATGATCAGCACGGTGTTCTTGAAGTCAACGGTGCGGCCCTGTCCGTCGGTGAGCCGGCCGTCGTCCATGATCTGAAGCAGGACGTTGAAGACGTCGGGATGGGCCTTCTCGATCTCGTCGAGAAGGATCACTGAGTAGGGCCGGCGGCGGACGGCCTCGGTGAGCTGGCCGCCCTCTTCGTAGCCGACATAGCCGGGGGGAGCGCCGATCAGCCGGGCGACCGCATGCTTCTCCATGTACTCGGACATGTCGATGCGAACCATCGCCTGCCCGGAGTCGAACATGAACTCGGCCAGGGCCCGCGCCAGCTCGGTCTTGCCGACGCCGGTCGGGCCGAGGAAGAGGAAGCTGCCGATCGGGCGGTCCGGGTCGGAGAGCCCGGCGCGCGAGCGCCGCAGCGCCCCGGAGACGGCCTCCACCGCCTCGTCCTGGCCGATCACCCGCTCGTGCAGGCGCTCCTCCATGTGGATCAGCTTCTCGACCTCGCCCTCCATCAGGCGGGAGACCGGGATCCCTGTCCACTTGGAGACGACCTCGGCGATGTCCTCCTCGGTTACCTCCTCGGTCAGCATCGAGCCGCCGTCGCGATGGAGCTCGGCGAGCTTCGCCTCGCCGTCCTGGATCTTCTTCTCGAGCTCCGGGATACGCCCGTAGCGCAACTCCGCGGCGCGCTCGAGGTCGGCGTCGCGCTCAGCCCGCTCGGCTTCCCGCTGGATCTCCTCGAGTTCGGCCTTGGCGGCCTTGATCTCGTCGATCGCGCCCTTCTCGTTCTGCCAGCGCGCCTTCATCTCGGAGGAGCGCTCGCGCAAATCGGCGAGCTCCGCCTCGATCGCCTCGCGCCGCTCCTTCGAGGTCTTGTCCTTCTCCTTCTTCAGCGCCTCGCGCTCGATCTCGAGCTGCTGGATGCGCCGCTCGACCTCGTCGATCTCGGTCGGCATCGAGTCGATCTCGATCTTCAGCCGCGAGGCGGCCTCGTCGATCAGGTCGATCGCCTTGTCGGGAAGGAAGCGGTCCGCGATGTAACGGGATGAGAGGGTGGCGGCCGCGACGATCGCGGCATCGGTGATCCGGACGCCGTGGTGGACCTCGTAGCGCTCCTTGAGACCGCGCAGGATTGCGATGGTGTCCTCCGGGCTGGGCTCGCCCACGAAGATCGGCTGGAAGCGCCGCTCGAGGGCGGCATCCTTCTCGATGTGCTTTCGGTACTCGTCGAGCGTGGTGGCGCCGACGGCGCGCAGCTCGCCACGGGCGAGCATCGGCTTCAAGAGGTTGGAGGCGTCGACGGCGCCCTCCGCGGCGCCGGCGCCCACGATGGTGTGGAGCTCGTCCATGAAGAGGACGATCTGGCCCTCGGCGGCCTGGATCTCCTTGAGGACGGCCTTGAGCCGCTCCTCGAACTCGCCGCGGTACTTGGAGCCGGCCAGCAGCGCTCCGATGTCCAGCGCGATCACGCGCCGGTCACGGAGGGACTCCGGCACGTCGCCGGAGACGATCCGCTGGCCGAGGCCCTCGACGATCGCGGTCTTGCCGACCCCTGGGTCGCCGATCAGGACCGGGTTGTTCTTGGTCCTCCGAGAGAGGACCTGGATCACCCGGCGGATCTCCTCGTCCCGGCCGATGACCGGGTCGAGCTTGCCGCTTTCCGCCTCCGCCGTGAGGTCGCGTCCGTACTTCTCGAGCGCGCCGAAGGTGTCCTCGGGGTTGGGAGACGTGACCCGATGCGGGCCACGCACCTCGGAGATCGCCCGGACGAGGTCCTTGCGATCGGGGAGCAGATCCGAGACGCCTGAGCGCTGCTCGGACAGGGCGAGCAGGATGTGCTCGGTCGAGATGTACTCGTCGCCGAGGCCGGTCGATTCCTTCTCCGCCTGCTGCAGCACCCAGACGAACTCGCTGGAGGGACGCAGATCGGGGACGGTGTTGCCGCTCAGCTTCGGAAGCTTGTCGATCGCCTCCCCTGCCCTGCTCCGCGCATCCTGCGCATCGACGCCGAGGCGCTGCAGCACCGGCACGACAACGCCCTCGTCCTGGTCGAGCAGGGCGAGCAGCAGGTGGGGCGGCGCGACCTCGGGGTTGGAGTTCTCCGAGGCGAGCCGCTGCGCGGCGGCCACGGCCTCCTGGGACTTGACTGTGAATCGATCAGGCTGCATCTCGGGTCATGGTAGCCGCTTTAGTCGGCAAAATAAAGAAATCTATGTCAGTTCGACTTAGATCCTAGAGCCGTCTGAGAGCCGCCGAATTTAAGGTGGCGTCGCCCGACCACCCGGGTTTAGGATGGGGCATGAAGCCGGTGGGGTCAAGGAAGACGATGCCGACCAACGTCGAAATCTTTGAAAGCGTGATCGAAGCGTTCAACCGCGATGGTGTGGACGGGGTCCTGCCGTACTACACCGACGACGCCGAGGTCTACGACCCGGATCTCCCGCCGGGGACCTACCGTGGTCGCGACGCGATCAGTCGCGTGATCGAAATGCTGATCAGCGGTTTCGAGGACGTCGAGATCCGGGACTTCCGCCTGCTGCCCGCGGGCGACCGGGTCGTCGCCCTGCTCCACACACGCAGAAAGAGCGAACGGAACGACTTGGAGGTCGAGACCCAAGACGCGCACACGATCACCTTCCGCGATGGCAAGATCACCTACTGGCGGCTCTACCTGGACCAGGTCGAGGCCCTTCAGGACGCCGGTCTCGACCCCGAGCTCGCCGGCACCCGGTCCGCCTTCTAGTCGGCCAATACGCTTCCCCTGTGGGGAGCAGCAGGGCGATCCGGACGGCAAGTGTCGCGCTCGCCGTCGCGGTGCTGGTCGCAGCCGGGTCGACCGCGCGCTCCGCTGCCGCCAATGCCGGGAAGGCTCATCGGGCCGTTTCCCCGGGCCAGGGCTGGCCGCGGATCGATTACCCGGCGCCCCGGCCCATCCGCCGAGCGCAGGAATTCGCCGCTTCCCGCGGCGATGTCTCCTTCGCGGTGATCGACGATTCGATCGGCCTTCAGGGCTATGACCAGGATCGGCGGTTCAGCTCGGCGAGCGTCAGCAAGGCACTGCTGCTGGCGGCGGAGCTGCGACGCCTCGCCATCGAGCATCTGCCGCTCGACGGTGAGACGGAGGACCTGCTCGAGCCGATGATCACCTACTCGGACAACCGCGCGGCCGACGCGGTTTACGCGGAGGTCGGCGACCAGGGGCTCGAGGAAGTCGCGAGCCGCGCCAGGATGGAGGACTTCGAGCCCACCCCGGGCTTTTGGGGCGGCGACCAGATCACCGCCGCCGATATGGCCCGCTTCTTCTACCGGCTCGATCAGAATCTGCCCGAGCCCCATCGCGCCTACGCCAAGACTTTGCTCGCCCGGATCGCGCCCGTGGAGCGCTGGGGGATCCCGCAGGCCGTGGGCCACGGGTGGTCCATCTGGTTCAAGGGAGGCTGGCGCCCGGCCGGCCAGAAGGAGACCAGCGGAGCCGTCACCCACCAGGCCGCGCTGCTTGTCCACCGGGGCGGAGAGCGGATCGGCCTCGCGGTCCTCACCGACGAGCCGCCCGGCGTTGGGGCGGGGTTCGAAGCGATTGAGGGCGTCACCCAGCGGCTGCTGGCGAAGCCTCCGCCCCGCCGCGGCGGCTGGCCGTCCCTCTAGCGGGGCCTAGTTGGAACGGCGGCGGATCGGTATCCGCGTGGCTTCGGGGGGCAGGTTCTTGGGCTCGTAGGCGCCGTAGGGAACGAGCTCGCCGCCGAGGGACTTGCGCAACTTCTCGAGCTCCTCGGTCATGCGGCTCTCCATCTCGGCGGCGCGCTTTCGCATCCTCGCCATCTCGGAGCGCATCCGCTCCAGGCGTCGCTCGAGCTCCAGCACTGTCTCGACACCGGCCAGGTTGAGGCCCTGATCGCTGGTCATCTGCTGGATCCGCCGCAGCCGCTCCACATCGGCCTGGGAGTAGAGGCGGGTGTTCTTCGGGGAGCGCTTCGGCGTGATCAGGCCGCGCGTCTCATACATCCGCAGGGTCTGTGGGTGCATCTCGGCGAGCTCGGCGGCGACCGAGATCATGAAGACGCCCCGCTCCTGGTCGATCCGCTCGTTCTCGGCCTGCCTCCTTCTGCCCACGCCGCTAGCCATCAGTCCTCAACTCTCCCTCCTGCGCCGGATGATCCGGCCGCGGTGTTTCTGGCGGCCGTTGATGCCTCTCCGAGCAGCGACGCCCTGGGGTTCTGGCCGTTCAAGGCCTGGGCGAGCTTCTCGACCGCCTCGCGCTGCTCTTCGGTGAGCTCCTTCGGCACATCGATCCGGATGCGGTAGTAGATGTCGCCTCGTCCCTTGCCCTTCGGGCGGGGAGGCCCCTCTCCCCGCAGCCGCTGCACCGAACCGTGCTGAGTGCCCGGCGCGATGCGGATCGTCTTGGTGCCGTCGAGCGTCGGAACCTCGATCTCAGCCCCCTGAATCGCCTCCGCGACGGTGACCGGCAGGTCGACCTCGAGGTTGCCGTCGGGGCGCTGCTTGAACACCGGGGAGGGCGCGACCCGGGTGGTCACGTAGAGATCGCCGCGCGGTCCTCCGCGATACCCCGACTCACCCTTGCCTGCGAGCCTGATCCGGCTGCCGTCATGGACGCCTGCGGGGATGTTGACGCGGTAGCGCTTGGTCTCCTCGGTGACGCCGCTGCCGTGACAGGTCGGACACGGGTCGTCGATGATCTCGCCCTGGCCGCCGCACTCGGGGCAGGGCTGGGAGATCGAGAAGAGGCCCTGGCTCTGGGCGTCGATGCCAGTCCCCTCGCAGCGCGGGCAGACCCGCGGCGAGGTCCCGGGCTTGGCGCCGCTGCCGTGGCAGGTCGGGCACGGCCCGGTGGTCGGCACCGAGACGGCGATCTGGGTGCCATGCATCGCCTGGTCGAAGGTGAGGCGGACCTCGGTCTCCAGATCGCGGCCACTCTGCTCGCGCGGGCCCTGCTGACGCGTCCCCGGAAGAAGGAGGAGAAGATATCGCCGAGGTCGGAGGCGAAGCCGCCGCCCGGGAAGCCTCCCCCGCCCTGGAAGCCGCTGCCGCCCGGGAACCCCGCGGCTCCGAAGCCGGCGAACCGGCCGCCCGCGTCGTACTGCTTGCGCTTCTCGGGATCGGAGAGGGCGTCGTAGGCCTGCTGGATCTCCTTGAAGCGCTCCTCGGCCTCGGCGTCGTCGGGGTTGCGATCCGGGTGCCACTTGCGGGCGAGCTCGCGGTATGCCTTCTTGATCTCATCCTGCGAGGCGGACTTGGAGACGCCCAGCACCTCGTAGAAGTCGCGCGGGGCGGTCGCCATTACTTGCTCACCACCACGCGCGCCGGCCGCAGCACCTGGCCGTCGAGCCGGTAGCCCTTCTCGACGGTCTCAAGGACGACTCCGGACTCAGTGCCCTCGGCCGGCTGGGCCGAGAGCGCCTCGTGCTGCTCCGGGTCGAACTTCTCGCCGGTCGGATCGAAGGCCTCGACGCCGGCGTTGCCGAGCTTGCCGCGAAGCTCCTCGAGCACGAGCTCGACCCCTCGAACCAGCCCCTCGTGCGCCGATGGATCGGCGCCGGACTGAAGAGCCCGCTCCAGGTTGTCGATCACCGGCAGCAGCTGGCGGGCGAGCTCCGCCTTGCCACGGGCGAGGGCGTCGGAGGTCTCCTTCGCCACCCTCTTGCGATAGTTCTCGAAGTCAGCTCGCGTTCGCTGGGCGAGCTCGAGGTACTCGTCGCGCTCCCGCTTGGCAGCGCTCAGCTCGTCGAGGTCTCGCTCGACCTGGTCCGCGGCGCCGTTTCCATCGGCCTCCTCGGCGGCGGAGGGGCCGTCGACGACCTCTGCGTCGACGACCTCCTCCTCACCCTTCACATCACCCACCACATCACGGGTCGCGCTGTCGCGCGCCCTCGCATCTTCGCGCGCCCTCGCATCTTCGCCGCCCTCGCATCGCGCTGCTCGTCAGTCATGCGCCCTCCCTACGAGGTCTTCTCGTCGTCAACGACCTCCGCGTCCACGACCTCCTCCTCGTCGCCGGCGCCGTTCTGCGACGCGCCCGCGCCGTCACCGGAGGCCGCGGCCTGCTGATCGGCCGCCTGCGAGTAGATCTCCTCTGAGACCTTCTGGAAGGCCGCCTGCAGCGCGTCGGAGCGGGATCGGATCTCACCGGCGTCCTCGGAGGTGAGGGAGCCCCTCACGTCCTTGATCGCGGTTTCGATCTCCTCCTTGGCGCTCGCCTCGACCTTGTCGCCCAGCTCGCCTAGCTGCTTCTCCGCCTGGTAGGCGGCGTTCTCGGCGATGTTGCGGGCCTCGGCCAGCTCACGCTGCTTGCGGTCCTCATCCGCGTGGGACTCCGCGTCCTTGATCATCTGCTCGACCTCTGACTCGTCGAGACCGGAGCCGCCCTTGATCTCGATCTTCTGCTCCTTGCCGGTGCCGAGATCCTTGGCGGATACGTTGAGGATGCCGTTCGCGTCGATGTCGAACGTGACCTCGATCTGCGGCATGCCTCGCGGCGCCGGCGGGATGCCGGTGAGCTGGAACTTGCCCAGGCTCTTGTTGCCGGTGGCCATCTCGCGCTCACCCTGGAGCACGTGGACCTCGACGGAGGGCTGGTTGTCCTCGGCGGTCGAGAAGATCTCCGACTTCTTCGTCGGGATCGTCGTGTTGCGCTCGATCAGCTTGGTCATCACGCCGCCCTTGGTCTCGATGCCGAGGGTGAGCGGGGTGACGTCGAGCAGCAGCACGTCCTTGACGTCGCCGGCCAGGACGCCCGCCTGAATCGCGGCGCCGATCGCCACGACCTCGTCCGGGTTGACTCCCTTGTGCGGGTCCTTGCCGGTCAGCTCCTTGACCTTCTCCTGAACGGCCGGCATGCGGGTCATGCCGCCGACCAGGACGACGTGCTCGACCTCGCTCCCGGCGTCCGCCAGGGCCTGCTTTACCGGCCCGACCACGCGCTCGAGCAGATCCGAGGTGAGCTCGGTGAGCTTCGCCCGGGTCAGCTTGATGTCGAGGTGCTTCGGTCCAGCGTCGGTCGCGGTGATGAAGGGCAGGTTGATCTGCGTCTCCTGGGTGGTGGAGAGCTCGATCTTCGCCTTCTCGGCGGCCTCGTAGAGGCGCTGCAGGGAGTTCTTGTCTTCGGAGAGGTCGACGCCCTGGTCGCGCTTGAACTCGGCGACCAACCACTCGACGATCGCCTTGTCCCAGTTGTCGCCGCCGAGGTGGTTGTCGCCGGCGGTCGACTTCACCTCGAAGACGCCGTCGCCGATCTCCAGGACCGAGACGTCGAAGGTGCCGCCACCGAGGTCGAAGACCAGGATGGTCTGATCGGACTCCTCCTTGTCGAGCCCGTAGGCGAGCGCGGCCGCCGTCGGCTCGTTGATGATGCGCTTGACGTCGAGGCCGGCGATCTTGCCGGCGTCCTTGGTCGCCTGGCGCTGGTCGTCGTTGAAGTAGGCCGGGACCGTGATCACTGCCGAGTCGACCGGCTCGCCGAGCTTTGCCTCGGCGTCGGCCTTGAGCTTCTGCAGGATCATCGCCGAGATCTCGGGCGGGGAGTACTGCTTGCCGTCCACGTCGATGCGGACGTCGCCATTGGGGCCGGCGACGACCTTGTACGGGACGATCGTCTCCTCCTCCTTCACCTCGGCCTCCTTGCGGCCCATGAAGCGCTTGATGGAGAAGATGGTCTTCTCGGGGTTCATCACGGCCTGCCGCTTGGCGACCGTGCCGACCAGGCGCTCGCCCGAATCGGTGAAGGCAACGACGGAGGGAGTCGTGCGCCCGCCCTCGGCGTTCTCGAGGACCTCCGGCTCACCGCCCTCCATCACGGCCATGGCCGAGTTAGTCGTGCCAAGGTCGATTCCAATCGTCTTTGCCACTTTCATTCCTCCAGATGGGAGAGGGTGCTCCGCAGACGAAGCCGGGGAGCAACCCGATTCAAGTTCTTACGTGTCTCTCCAGCGTAGCGCCTCTTTTTGCGCTTGCATGAAGAAATCTAAGTGAGAGTGCAGCAGAAATGAGCGGGTATGAGAAGGTCAGGCGTCGACTTTCGCAGAGGCGACGCCTGGCGATCGCTCAGGCGGGACGCGACCCTCCGCGCGGCGGCCGAAGCGCCGCGCCCAACGTCGGATCGGTTGCTCGAGGAAGCGTGCAGAGAGGTATCCGTAGGCGATGCAGGCGGGGACCACGATCGCGGCCAGCACGAGCAGGGCCCCGATCGATCCGTCATGTGGGACGTTGGTCCATTCGAAGAGCGCCCAGAGCACCGGGATCTGAATCAGGAAGACCCCGTATGAGATGTCGCCGAGATTGCGGGCGAGAGGAGACGCGAAGGGTGATCGCAGTCCGGAGAGGCTAAGGGCGAGCATCGCCGCCGCGATCGAGCCGATATAGGCGAGGAACAGGAGGATGTTGCGTTGAGCCTCCAGTTCCGCCGCAACCGGGAGGCTCCCGAGGGCGTAGCGGCCCGAGAAGTAGGCGCAGATGGCGAGCGCTGCGATCGAGGCTGGAAGGGCGATCCGGGCGATCCGCGCGACCTTTTCCCTCCCGAAGCGGTGTGGCAGGGACACGTACGCCCAGGCGGCGCTCATCCCGGCGCCGAATGCGAAGGCCCAGCTCGGCAGCTGGTTGTAGGACGCGAGGCGCAGCTCGGCAGCGCGCTGCGCGGTCACGTGGATGCCGACTATCCCGGCGAGATCGGAGAGATTGTCGAATCCCAATCGCCAGCCGATCGACAGGGCGGCGGCAATCGCCAAGCCGAGCAGCGGTCGCCGGAAGTAGGCGGACGCGATGAAAGGCAGCACGATGTAGAAGCCGATCTCGAGTGTCAGCGTCCAAACCGGCCAGTTGAGGTTGAAGCCGGCGATGAAGCCGTGGTGGAAGAGGGTGGCCCAGGTGTCCTGGCCGGCGAAGGTCACGGCCATGTCACCCCAGCCAGGCATCTGCCTGCTCGGCGACGCAGCAATCAGGACCAGGACGATCAGCATCGTCAACCAGTAGGCGGGCAGCAGTCGCGCTGCGCGTCGGAGCGCATACCCGCCGACTTTGCCGAACTCGCCGCCGCGGGCGACCGTCGGTAGGAAGACGACGAAGCCGCTGACGATGAACAGGATCGAGATCAGCCAGGCGCCCAGGCCGGCCATCAGTTGGTTTCCCCAGCCCCCGCCGGGCCCGCCCACGACATTCGCTGCCAGGAGCAGGTGAGTGCTGAGGATCGCGAAGATCGCGAATGCCCGGTAGCCGTCGAATTCGGGGACGACCGGAATGCCACGGGCGAAACGGTCCTCCTTGCCCGGGTCGGCCAGGGGCGGGACGATGTGCTCGTCTTGCCGGTTTCGTGTAGGAGCCGTGGCTCTCGATCCCTGTGCCACGGCCTAAGTATGGAAGGAAAGAGAGGCCGGGCCCAGGCCCGGCCTCTCTCAGCTCGCTTTTCGGCTCGCTTCTACTTGACCTGGAGACGGCTCCAGACGCCGAAATGGTCGGACGACCAGAGGCCGTTGGCATAGGTGGTGGTGAGTCCACCCTTCTTGAACTTGATCTTCTTCGTGTTGGACATGATGTGGTCGACCCGATGAGTGATCCCGGCGGTGCTGGGATCGCTCAGGTTCGAGTCCTGGATGCAGCACCCGAACGGGGGCGGCGTCAAAGCACGCTCGCTCCAGCCGCCGGCCAGCAGCGCCCTGTACGCCAGCGCGTCGCCGGGGTCCACCTGGTCGCCATGCACTGGTGAATCGGAGTTGAAGTCGCCGATCAGAAGCGTCGGCAGCTTCGAGCTGGTCGGACCGTCCGGGGCGATCAGCTGCTTGGCCTGAGCCTCGCGGATCCCGCCCTTCGGGTAGGTCTTGCCGTCACTGCCCGTGTTGCTGGCAGCACTGTCGAATGCCTCCAGATGACTGTCGACGACGTGAACCTTTTTGCCGTGGACCTTGGCGTCGACCGCGGCCCAGCCGCGGGTCACGTCGACGTTGAGGACACCGCCGACCTTGACGCGCAACAGCGTGTTGAACGTGCCGCTGCTCGCGTTGCCGATCTTGACGCCCTTATGGACCAGGATCGCGTCGCGCATGGTGAGCCGCTCGTTGTGGCACTGGGCCGGACAAGCACCGAGCCCGCCCGAGCCCTGGTTGACCGGCAGCTCATAGTCGAACTCGGTCTTGACGACCGCGATCCTGTACTGCAGCGGCTTGTTCTTCTTCTTGGCAGCGCTCGCGCTGCCCTTCTTCCCCTTCTTGCCGCCCTTGTTGAGCTGAGCGAGCAAATCGCTGAGGAAATCGCCGCCGGCAGGATCCGTCTGCGTCGCCTCGGGATGGTTGGTGAGTGCCGGTGTCAGGCTGTACGGGCCGGTCCGCCACCAAGCCGCCTCCTGAAGCCCGACGATGTCGGGCTTCGCCTTCTGGATCTCCTTGGCCAACAGCCCGGCGCGGACCGAGGGGAACTTGGTCCGGTGCACCTGCTGCTCGATTTGGTAGGCGGCGTCGACGGCACCGTTCACGTCGGGGGCGTTGAGCGCCGGACTCAGGTCCGCCCCGAGATAGAGGTTCCGCGTCATCACGGTGAGCTGATGACCGCCCTTGCTTGACTTGCCCTTGGCGTCGGTGACGCCCGGGAGCAGCGTCAGGCTGAGGGCTGCAACCAGCCCCATGACCAACGCCAGACCCATGCGCCCCCGCTTCCGCGGGCGCCGATTTGCTTGACTCAACGAAACTCCTTTCGGTGGGGGCCCCTCGTCCCACGCGTCGGTGCGTGCGGAGCCCTCGACTCCTCTCTCTGCCGCTAACAACCGAATTTGGTGCATAGTTGCGGGCGATACCGCGATCTCCCGCAGAACTCGTAGGTACTACTGACCGGTGCCGGCCACCTGGGCGACGAAGGTGGCCACCTCGTCGGCCTGCTGGCCGCTGAGCACGCCCTTGGGCATGCGACCCGCTATCCCGTTGTTGATGGCGCTCAGGACACGCGGCTTGATGGTGGCCGGGTCCGGGGCGCTGGCGCTGGGCGGGGCCAGGAGGTCGTCCAGGTTCGGCCCCACGACCCCGTCGGTGCCCGCCTTGGCCAGGGTGTGGCAGGCACCGCAGTTGGTCACGAACAGGTCCTGACCGGGCTGCAGGCTGGCCGCGACCTCGTCCGGAGCAGAGCTCTCAGAGCCCTGGTGGGTGTATGCCCAAGCCGGGACTCCGACCCCCAGGAGCAACACGACCAGCCCGAAGATGACGAAGGTGCTCCGCTTCATTTCGCGCGCCGGAGCATATAGCGTCCTGTTGCGCCACTCGGAACCACGGGCACATGCGGCGCAGCGCGCACTCCCTGCACCGCGGACGGGGGCGGCAAATCGCCCGTCCGTGCCGGATCAGGTTGATGTGGAGCTCGTAGGCGTCCTCGGGTGGAGTGATCGCGAGCATCTCGTCGTGCGCCTCTTCGAAGGGAGCACTCAGCCCTGAACAGGCCGAGACGCCCACCGACCCTGTGGACGTGCACGTCGACCGGGATCTCCGGTCGCCCGAAGGTGAACAGCATGACGCAGGCGGCGGTCTTGCGGCCGACCCCGGGCAGGCCGTCGAGGAAGCAGAGCGCCTCGTCTCGGGGGGCTTCGGCTAGCCAGTCGAGGTCGGGGTGGTCTCCGAGGCGGCCGAGGATCTCCTGGATGCGCGGCGCCTTGGTCGGGCTCAGTCCTCCGGGCTTAATCGCCGCCTCGACCTCCTCCGTCGGCGCGTCGCGGACCGCCTCCCAGGTCGGGAAGCGCTCGCGCAGCCGAGCGTAGGCGACGTCGCGGTTGCGGTCGTTCGTGTTCTGGGAGAGCACCGTCCGGACCAGCTCTGCGATCGGATGTCCGTGCGGCTCGTTGACCGGCTGCCCGTAGATCTCGCGTAGGCGATCGCGGATGGCGAGCACCCGCCGGCGAGGCGGCCGCTTCCAGTTCGGATCGCGCTTCGGGATGCGGGGCGGGGTGCCGGGGGGAAGCGCCGCGGTCCTGCCATCGGCGAGCTTGACCTTGCTGGGTAGGGGCATCCCCTCATTAAACGGGTTGCCCGTGAATCAAACGGGTGGCGCCTACGGCGCCCCCTCGCATGGCACCCTCGCATCTATTGTCCGCGCCCATCGTGGCCGAGGTCAAGATCGGCACCGTGATGGTCGATGGCGTCTCCACCTTCTTCCGAAGAGTGAGCGGAGACGGTCCGCCGGCCGTCTTCATCCACGGGAACCCAACTCACTCCGAGGACTGGCAGCCCTTCCTCGAACGCATGGACGGTCCGGCACTGGCATTCGACCTCCCCGGCTGGGGACACTCAGCGCGGCCATCGCCGGCGGAGTTCGACTACTCGATGGATGGCCTTGCCAGGTTCACGAGCCGCTTCCTGCAGCGGATGGCGGTAGACGAGTACTCGCTCGTCGTTCACGACTGGGGCACGGTCGGGCTGATCGCCGCCCAGGATGAGCCTGAGCGAGTGAGGCGCCTGGTGATCATCAACGCGGTGGTCTTGCTGCCGGGCTACCGCTGGCACCGGACGGCGCGGATCTGGAGGACGCGGGGTCTCGGCGAGCTTTCGCGCCACTTGGCGACGAGACGGCTGGTCGACCTCGGTCTCCGCGAGTCACGCGGGGACTGGAGCCGGCACGCCCCGGCCCTCGTGGACGAGGTGCTCGCGCAACTCCGAGACCCGGTCGGCGTCGCGGCCATCCTGCGGCTCTACCGCTCCGCGGACCCGGACGCCTCGTCGACGCCGGCGCCCGCCTGGGGACCCTCACCTGCCCCGCGCTGGTCGTCTGGGGGATGCGCGACCGCTACCTTCCCGCGCGCTTCGGGCCCGCCTACGCGGCTGCGCTGCCGAACGCGGAGCTCGTCGAGCTTCCGGCCGCCGGACACTGGCCGTGGATCGAGGATCCCGAGGTCGTCGAGCGGGTGGTTCGGTTCCTCACCATCGACGAAGAGTTCGCGCCCGCGTGACGAAGCTGTCCTCACGGGGTTACTAGAATCTCTCGGTCATGCGTGCGGCGATCGACAAAATCGGCAGTTGGCTCCCGCAGGGGTACGGGGATGCGGCCCGGCAGCTCAGCCTGTTCGTGGTCGCGGAGCTCTGCTACGAGGCCGTGCGCGGCGTCGCCGACGGCCAGCGGGCGATCGCCATCGCCAACGGGGAGCACGTGATCTCGTTCGAGAAGAGCATCCACACCTTCTTCGAGCCGAACCTGCAGAAGGTGTTCATCGATCACCGCTGGATCATCGACTTCGCCAACTTCATGTACATGAACAGCCACTTCGTGGTGACGACCGCGTTCCTCGTCTGGCTCTACGTCTTCAGGAACCAGAACTTCTACTTCGTGCGGAACATGTTCATGGTCGCGATGGGACTGGCCGTGGTCGGCTACGCACTCCTTCCCACGGCGCCCCCGCGGTTGTTCGACGAGTTCACCGACACGATCACGAAATACGCCCAGGTCAATCACGACTCCGGCCTGGTGAAGCTGTTCATCAATCCGTACGCGGCGATCCCCAGCATGCACGTGGCCTTCTCCACCATGATCGGCGTCACCGGCGTCCTGATCTCGAGGCACACCGTCAGCAAGATCTTCTGGTGCGCCTATCCGGTGCTCGTCTTCTGGGTCGTCATCGTCACCGCGAATCACTTCTGGGTTGACGGAGCCTTCGGCCTGCTCGTTGCAGTGCTGTCGGCCGTCACCGCGAGGCTCATCCTGGCCCGCGTCCGGCCCGCCGCATGGTCCTGGCGGCCAGCGACGGCTTGAGCGCACGAGACGTGCTCCGCCGCTACGGCGAGCCGGGCCTGGTGGCCGCTGCCCTCGGCGCGGCCTACCTGATCATCCAGCCGGACAGCGCCGATCACGCCGCCCAGATCTACCGGTCGGACCTGTTCGCCAACCAGGGGCTGGTCACCTGGGACAACGGCTGGTTCGGCGGCCACCATCTGCCCGGCTATGGCGTTCTGCTGCCGGTCCTCGGCGGCCTGATCGGGCCGCGGCTGGTCGGAGTGCTGGCGGCCATCGTGGCGGCGCTGCTCTTCTCATCGATCGCGTACCACCGCTTCGGCGATCGCGCCCGCCTCGGTGTGGCCTGGTTCGCGACGGCGACCGCGATCAGCCTGTTCACAGGGCGCCTCACATTCGCCCTCGGCGTGGCGGTGGCGCTCTGCGCTGTGCTCGCAGCGCAGCGGGGCCATCGCTGGCTGGCGATCCTGTTCGCCGCGGCGACTCCCTTCGCGAGCCCGGTCGCCTCGCTGTTCCTCGCCTGTGGAGTGGTCGCGTTCGCGATCGCGGAGCGCAGCCGCAGGGGGCTCGAGCTCGCCGTGGTCAGCGTCGGCGTCGGGCTGCTGATCTCCACGGCGTTCCCCGAGGGCGGCACCGAGCCCTTCGACTTCTCGAGCTACGAGCCGGCCATCCTGGTGGCAATAGCCGTCTTCGTCGCGCTCCCGCCCGAGGAGCGGCTGCTGCGATACGGCGTCGCCGCCTACGGCGCGGCCCTGACGGCGGCCTTCCTGATTCAGACCCCAATGGGCGGAAACGCCACCCGGATGGGAGCGTTGCTGCTCGGGCCGGTCCTCGCCTTCGGCCTCTGGCGCCGCCAGCGCTTCGCCCTGATCCTGCTCGTGCCGGTGTTGATCTACTGGCAGTGGTCCCCGGTGGTGCGGGACCTCGAGGAGGTGAACGCCCAACCCTCGGTCAGCGCGGGCTACTACGCGCCGCTGATCGATTTCCTGCGCGGGCAGCCGCACCGCGATTCCCAGCGGGTTGAGGTTCTCCCCGAGGAGCACCACTGGGAATCGGCCTACGTGCCCAACGGGATCTACATAGCGAGAGGGTGGGAGCGCCAGCTGGACCGCAAGCTCAATCCGCTCCTCTACCAGTCGGCGCCGATCACCGGGACCCAGTACCGCAGTTGGCTCGACGACCTGGGCGTCGGCTACGTGGCCGTCCCGCGGGCGCCGCTCGACTATGCCGCCCTGGGCGAGAAGCGGCTGATCAAGAAGGGCCCGCCCTCGTACCTGAAGAAGGTCTTCCACAGCAAGAACTGGACCGTCTACGCGGTGCGGAATCCGTCGCCGCTCGCCATCGGCGGAAAGATGGTGAAGCTGACTCCGCAGGGCTTCGTGGTTGACGCCAGCCAACCGGGGACGGTGCTCGTCCGAGTGCACTGGACACCGTACTGGTCGATCGAGCACGGCAGTGGCTGCGTCGAGCAGGCCCCCGGCGGCTACACGATGATCGACGTCACCACGCCCGGCCGCTTCCGGATCGGGATCGACTTCACCCCGTGGCGGGCCGTCAGCTCGGGCCCACGCTGTCACCAGGACCCGGTGATCCAGTACGGGACGGCGCAGTCCTCGGCGGGGCGGGCGGCCACCATCGCCCGCATGGGCGGGGCGCGGTGACCGTCGCCCCGAACCTGAATCGGGTCGCTCCTCGGACTCGCCTGCGGAGCGCCCTCCCAAATCGCTTCCTGCCACGTGGGCCGCTGGACCTCGCGGTCCAGCTACTGCTGCTCGCCGCGGCCTACTGGGCCTGGCGCCACGCTCGCGGCGCGGTCGACGGCAGCATGGGGTTGTCCTTTTCCCATGCCCGTGACCTGGTCAGCGCGGAGCGCTCGCTCGGCCTGCTGATCGAGCCGGGCGTCCAGCACTGGGCGGTGCACGCCGGCTGGCCGGCCGACGTCGCCCGCTGGGGCTACGCCAACCTTCACTTCAAGGGAAGCTGCGTGATGCTCGCCGTGCTCTATTTCGGCTATCGCGGGAGCTTCGGCTTCGTCCGCAACGCGGTCATCGCCGCGATGGCCATCTCGGTGATCGGGTATGCGCTCTTCCCGACGGCGCCGCCCCGGTTTCTCCCGGAGCTCGGTCTCGACCCGTCCACTCATGTGACCGGCAACGACCCGCTGCTCTCGAACCCGGGGGACCCCCTGTTCAATCCATTCGCCGCGGTTCCCTCGATGCACGTCGGCCTCTCGGTGATCCTGGCCTGGTCACTGGCGATGCTGGTACGCCAACCGGTGATCCGCGGACTGCTTTGCGCCTATCCGCTGCTGATGACCTACGTCGTGGTCGCCAGCGGCAACCATTTCTGGCTCGACGCGGTCTTCGGCCTGCTCACGGCCGCGATTGCGACGGGCGTCGCCATCCTCCTCGCCCGGCTCAACCCGGACTGGTCGTTCGGCGGCCTCCCGCGTTCACCGCCGAAAGACCTCGAACCTCAGCCGGAGCCCGAGGCGGCGCCCGCGTAGGGCCCGATCCCGATGAGCATCGACCAGCGAGACCGTCCCCGCAACGGGTCCACTGCATCCGATGCGCGATCGACAACCGCGGCCGACCTCTCCGCCGCGGTTCGCGACCGTCTGATCGAGTCCCGCCTCACCCCGAACGCGATCTCGATGATCGGCCTGGTCGGCAACCTGGCGGCCGCGGTCCTGATCTGGCAGGGCCTCTACTTCCTCGGCGGCGTCGCCTTCATCATCGGGTCGGTGATGGACACGCTCGACGGGCGCTTCGCGCGCGTATCGGGCAAGGGGACTCTCTTCGGTGCCTTCCTCGACTCGACCCTCGACCGGGTTGAGGAGGGGCTGGTGCTGACCGCCGTCGCCTATCGCTTCGCGCTCTCGGGCGATGAGTTCGCAGCCGCGATGTGCGTGGTCGTGGTGTTGGGCTCCCTGATGGTCTCCTACACCCGGGCGCGGGCCGAGGCGCTGGGCGTCGAGTGCAAGGTCGGGCTGGCCACGCGCCCGGTCCGGGTAGTCATACTCTCGGTCGGCCTCGTCTTCGCGAAGGGAGCCGGGGTGTTCGATGCAGACCTGCTTGCCCCGGCCATCTACGCTATGGCGGCGCTGACGGCTTTCACCGTGGTACAGCGCGTATGGCACGTGAGGAACGAGCTCAAGGCGCGCGGCGCGGTTGTCCGGCAGGAGGCGCCCGCCGAGCACGCCGTTCCCGCCGACGACGTGTAACCAGGCAGCAGCGCAAGTGTGGTTTCAAGGCTGAGTCTCGTTACCTAGGAGGATTTCCCAGAGATGAGCACCGTGAGTGGAAGAGCCAACGGCGCCCGGCGCAACGGCGCTCGTGACGACAAGGTCCGCGTCGCGATTGTCGGTGTCGGCAACTGCGCGAGCTCTTTCGTGCAGGGTGTCGAGTACTACAAGGATGCCGATCCTGCCGAGCAGGTTCCGGGCCTCATGCATGTGGATCTGGGCGGCTACCAGATCAGCGACATCGAGTTCACAGCCGCCTTCGACATCGATGCGGACAAGGTCGGGAAGGACCTCTCCGAGGCGATCTTCTCCGGACAGAACAACACGTATGTGTTCTCCGAGGTCCCGAACCTCGCGGTCAAGGTTCATCGCGGCATGACCCACGACGGTCTCGGCAAGTACCTGAAGGAGAAGATCACCAAGGCCCCGGGCCAGACCGCCGACATCGTCGGAATCCTGCAGGACACCCAGACGGACGTGCTCGTCTGTTACCTGCCGGTTGGCTCCGAGCAGGCGACCAAGTGGTACGTCGAGCAAGCGCTTGCCGCCGGCGTCGGCTTCGTCAACTGCCTGCCGGTCTTCATCGCCCGCGAGGACTACTGGGACGGGCGCTTCGAGGAGGCCGGCCTGCCGATCATCGGCGACGACATCAAGTCCCAGGTCGGCGCGACGATCGTTCACCGCCAGCTGGCCAGGCTGTTCGCCGAGCGTGGCGTGCGCATGGAGCGCACCAGCCAGCTCAACGTCGGCGGGAATATGGACTTCTACAACATGCTCGAACGCGAGCGGCTGGAGTCCAAGAAGATCTCGAAGACCAACGCGGTCACCTCGATCATGGATCACGAGCTGCCCGCCGACGACGTCTACATCGGTCCCTCGGACTACGTGCCGTGGCTGACCGACCGCAAATGGGCGCATATACGGGTGGAGGGCAAGTCGTTCGGCGACGTGCCTCTCAACGTCGAGCTCAAGCTCGAGGTCTGGGACTCCCCCAACTCGGCCGGCATCGTCATCGACGCCGTGCGGATCGTGAAGCTGGCCCTGAACCATGGCATCTCGGGCCAACTGGATGGCCCGTCGAGCTACCTGATGAAGTCGCCGCACAACCAGCGGCCCGATCCGGTGGCGCGCGAAATGACCGAGGAGTTCATCGCCGACTACGCCCGCCAGCGCGGTGTGCCTGCGGGCAGGGCGAAGAACAAGTCCACGGCCAAGGCCAAGTCAAAGTAGCCGCGGCTCCCAGGGCCGACGGCGGCAGCCGCCTACTGCTCGCTGCTGCGGACGCAGCCTCGCACGGCGGCCACCGCCGCCGGCCCTGAGTTTCACACTCCCCTAAGCTCGGCGCGTGGGCGCTGATTCCCTCGCCATTGCCCAGGTCAGTCCCCATCCTTGGGGGGCCCGGCATGAGATCAACGAGTTCGTCAGGCGCACCTCCGAGGAGCTCGCTGCGCGCGGCCATCGCGTGCTGATCGTGGCGCCATCCGAGTCGCGGACCGCGATCCGCGAGAGCCGCAGGCTGATCCGCGAGGCGGGCAAGGAGTCCCAGGGCGCTGCTCACCGGAGACAACCCGCGGGTGGTGGCGATCGGCCAGAGCATCCCGCTGCCGAGCGGCCCACGCCGCCGGCCCTCGCCGCTCCCGCTCGACATCAGCGGGGCGCTGGAGAGCCTGCTGGGGGCCGTGCCCCTCGACCTGGTGCATGTGCACGAGCCCTTCGCCCCCAGCACCGGGTCGGCGGCGCTACGACACTCGCAATCGCTCAACGTGGCGACGTTCCACGAGCCGGTTGAGCGCGTCCTCTCCACCCAGGTGGCCCGGATGCTGGTGGAGGTCTTCTTCGGGCGGATCGACGAGCGGCTGGCCAGCAACGAGGCCACCGGCGAGCTCCTGCAGCGTTTCTTCCCGGGCCAGTACCGGCTGGTCAGGCCGGGCGCCGATGTCGCCGAGCCGGCACTCGAGCCCCCGCCGCCGGGGCGGGTGCGAATCGTGCACTGCGCCGAGGAGGAGCGAGGTGCCCTCCGGCTGCTGCTGCGGGCACTGCGCAAACTCCCGCAGGATCTCGACTGGGAGGGTGTGATCTGGTTCGACGGGCCCACCGATCCACTCGCCCGCGTCAGCAAGCGGCTACGGGAGCGTCTCCGGGTTGTGCGCCCGGGGGACGGCGAGCCGGCCGAGTTCCTGGCCGGCTCGGACGTCGCTGTGCTCGCATCAGGCGGCGTGCGCGCAGCCCCCGGCCTCGTCCGGAAGGCGTTCGCCGCCGGCGCCGTGCCGATCGTCTCCGATCTCGAGCTCTACCGCGAGCTGGTCGGTGAGGGCGAGCGCGGGCTGCTGTTCCCGCTCGGGGACGGGCTCACGCTGACCGCCCAGGTGGAGAGGCTGTGCCGCGACACGGCTTTACGCGAGCGCCTTGGCGTCGCGGCCCGGGACTCCGGCGAGGCGCGGCCCTGGGCCCAGGTGACCGATGAGGTCGAGGCCGTCTACCACCGACTCACCGCGCGGCGCCAAGACCCTAAAGGCAACCGCGAGATCCGCACGCGCCTCCGGGAGCGGGACTACATCCACTGCGACCTGCATATGCACACCGATCACTCGCCGGACTCCGCGACCCCGGCGGAGCTGCTGCTCGTGACCGCCAAGGAACAGGGGCTGGGCGCGATCGCGATCACGGACCACAACGAGATCTCGGGGGCGCTGGAGGCCCGAGAGATCGCCGAGCGGATCGGGGGGATAAAGGTGATCCTCGCCGAGGAGGTGAAGACGGCGCATCAGGGGGAAGTGATCGGCCTCTTCCTGACGGAGCGGATCGAGCGCGGGATGTCGATGGCTGAGACGATCGCGGAGATCCGCCGGCAGGGGGGGCTTGTCTACGTCCCGCATCCGTTCGACCGGCTGCACTCGGTGCCGGACTACGAGCACCTGCTCGAGATCGTCCACGAGATCGACATCCTCGAGGTCTTCAACCCGCGTGTCGCCTTCTCGGCCTTCAACGAGGAGGCCGTGCGCTTCGCCCGCAAGTACTCGATCGTGCCGGGCGCCGGGTCTGACAGCCACGTCGCGCAGGGCCTGGGCAGCGTCAAGATCCGCCTGCGGGACTTCGACGGCCCGCAGGAGTTCCTCGAGTCGATGCGGGACGCGGACATCGTCCGTAAGCACAAGAATCTCGTCTACGTCCAGGCGCTCAAGTTCCTGCAGACGAGCGGCGGGAGAGGTGGGCGGTCCCTTGCGGAACGTGACGGTCGTCGCAAGCCGGGTCGCCGCAGCGCGAGCAAGAGTTGATGCACCCGCAAGGGGCCGGGGCCGGGCCGAAGAAAAGTCAAGGCGCCGTGTCATCCATCACCGACGACGAGATCCGCGAGAAGTACCTCGAGCGCGCGATCCGGGAGCTGAACGACCTGGGCAGGGAGCTGTCCTCCTGCCAGGACTGCCCCCGGGGCAACGTCATGCCGGTGCAGGGCTCCGGCCATCCCCAGGCCGACATCTTCATGCTGAAGCGGGCCGCGACCCCTTCGGAGATCGAGGAGGGTGTCGCCTTCTACGGGCGAGCCGGCAACGCACTGATGAAGAGCTTCAAGCGGCTCGCGATCGACCCGATCGTGGTGTTCGGCACCCTCTGCGTGAAGTGCCCGCTGACGGATCCGACCCATGCGTCGGAGGCCTGTATCGCCAGAGTGGCCGAGGAGATCGTGATCGTCCAGCCGCGGATCGTCGTGGTGATGGGCACCGAGGCGCTCGAGGTGCTGAACGATCTCGAGCTGCCGCTCGCCGATCCAATCGAGCCGCGGGAGGGTGCGGTGCAGCGCCTCACCCCGACGATCGATGCACTCTACGTGCCGGACATCGACGAATCGCTCGACACGGACGACGCCAAGCAGCGCTTCTGGTCGGCGTTCCGGGCCCTCGGCGAGTGGTACGACAAGCTGCCGCCGTATTAGACGCGCCCTTTTTTCGGGAATAGACTCTGGCCGTGGAGCTCGAGGAGCGGACCATCGAGCAGTTGCCGGATCGCTGCCAGAACTGCGGCGCGAAACTGACCGACGCCGAAAAGCAGACCGCCCTCAGCGAGGGTCCTCCCAGCGGGCTGGTTCTCTGCGCGATCTGTGCCGCCGAGGTCGTCCCAGTCGAGGAGGACGAGGAGACCGAGGCCGGCTAGACGCCGGGGGCGGCCGCCTCGGCCAGCGTGCTCATATCCTCGAAGGTCGCGCTGGCCAGCGCCCTGACCACCACGGTGTCGAGGGAGCGGTAGCGGGAGAGCTCCTGCTGGGCGACGCCGGCGTTCTCGGCGGCGACCCCGACGGTTCCCTCTGGGGCGCCCTGCCGGTCGAAGTGGCTGCGGTAGCCGGATGCAGGTCGCGATAGAACGACTCGTCCTTCGCCAGCCGGCCCTCGGCGTCGGCCCCCACGGCCGTGCGGACGTAGCCGAAGATCGGCGGCGTCTCGCGTCCGGCCTCTCTTGCGCCCCTCCTCGACCCGCTCGCGGGTGCGGGCGGCGAACTCGGGGGTCATCCAGTTGAGGAAGACGCCGTCCCACTCGGCGCCGCCGAGCGCGGACATCTTCGGCCCCATCGCCGCGAGCACGAGCCGCACACCCGGCAGCGCCTCGCGCAGGCCGGGGTGCGCCTCACGCATCGCAGTGAGCGGCTTCTCGGTGAATCCCGCGCCGAGGCCGAGCCAAAGGCGATCGCGGTCGATGCCGAGGCGGTCGATTTCAGACGCGATCTCCTCGGGCGACTGCCGGTCCAGGGCGATCACCGCGACCCCGAGGTCGATGCGGTCGGCTCCCTTCGCGTACTCGGCGAGCGTCTCGAGGCCCCTTGCTCCCGGATGGTCGTTGGACCACATCGAGCTGTAGCCGAGCTCCTGGCAGCGCGCCGCAAGTGGGCTCGCGATCTCAGGGTCGAGGCCGGCGGTGACGCCGAAGCCCCGACTGTTCATGTCTTCTCCAGCAGCGCCACGCACTCGATGTGCGGGGTCTGGGGAAACATGTCGACCGGCTTCACGCGGCGCAGCCTATAGCCGGCCTCCGTGAGCTGGGCGGCGTTCGGCGCGAGCGTCGTCGGGTTGCAGGAGACGTAGACGATGCGCGGCGCGTCGCACTCGATCAGGCGGCGCACCACCTTCTTGGAGAGGCCGGCGCGGGGTGGGTCTACGACCGCCAGGTCGGGACGTCCGGCCTCCGCCAGCAGCGGCCGGATCTCCTTGCGCGCGTCCCCGGTTCGGAAGCGGGCGTTTTCGATCCCGTTGAGGCGCGCGTTCTCCTCCGCGTCCACGATCGCCTCGGGGACGAGCTCGATTCCCCAGACCTCGCCTGCCTGACTCGCCAGGGTCAGCCCGAGGGTGCCGATCCCGCAGTAGAGGTCGAAGACGCGCTCGGATCCAGTCAGCCCGGCCATCTCTCCGGCGATCCGGTAGAGGCGGTCCGCCATCTCGGTGTTGGTCTGGAAGAAGGCGCGGTGGGAGATCCGGAAGCGCAGGCCGCTGAGCTCCTCCTCCAGGTGCTCGGCGCCGAGCGCACCGGTGGGGCCGTCGGTGCCGCCGCCGGGGCCCTCGACGATCGTGTGGAGGTCGACCGGCGGCCGGGGGATCTCGGCGGGGGACGTAACGAGCCGGCTCTGCAGCTGTCCCGTGCGGCGGCCCTCCCGGATCACCAGGTTGCGAAGCGCACCCAGCCCGCTGCGCTTGTCGTAGGGAGGCAGCTCGGCCGACCGGGCCCAGTCGCGGAGCTCGTTGCGGCGGGCGTTGTTGCGCTCCGAGGCGAGCTGGCAGTCTTCGGCGTCGACGATCAGATCCCAGCGGCCGCGGGCGTGAAAGCCGAGGACGAGCTCGCCGTCGCGCTCGCCGAAGGAGTACTCGAGCTTGTTGCGGTAGCGCCAGCGCTCGACGGCGGGCTCGATCGGCTCCAACTCGAAGCCCTCCAGCCCGCCGAGACGGACTAGCGCGTCCTCCACCTGGGACTGCTTCTGGCGGAGCTGCTCCTCGTAGGCGAGACCCTGCCAGGGCGCGCCGGGGCAGGGCTCGCCGCCGTGGTCGCAGCGCGGCGGGACCCGGTCGGGGGAGGGGCGCACAACTTCCCTGGTCGAGGCCTCGGCGTATCCGCGCTTGGCCCGGGTGACCTCGGCGGTGACCCGGTCGCCGGGCAGCCCGCCCGCAACGAAGACGACGTAGCCGTTCCGGCGGGCGACGCCCTTGCCGCCGTAGGCCAGCGACTCGACGTCGAGGGTGAGGAGCTCCCCGCGGGCCGGACGCTCCTGCATTGCGGTCTCAGCGGTCATGCGGCCTATCGTTGCAGCCGCGCGTGGCCTGGGATCTCGACGAATACCGGCGGGAGGCGGAGGTCTTCCTCGAGGAGATCGGTCGCGAGTACTACCTGCAGGGTGCCGGCCACAAGCCGGATCTGGAGATCGAGCCGATCTACGAGAGGCACGCCGGGCTCTTCGAACGGGAGGCTGTCGATCGCCTTGGGGAGGCGCGCAAGGCCGACAGCGGCGAGGAGCAGACGAGGCTTCGCTACCTGCACCAGTTCGCCCTCGACGGTCACCTGGGAGCGGTCAGCCGCGACCTGGAGGCCCGGGTAGCCGATCTCGAGGCGTCGCTCGAGATCGAGGTGGATGGCGAGACGATTCCCTACCGGATGGCTCCGGTGGTCCAGGCGAACGAGCCGGACTCCGAACGCCGGGCCGAGATCGAGGCGGCTGCGCAACGCAGTCCTCGCGGAGCGGCTCAATCCGTTGCATCTGGAGGGGCTCGAGAGGTCCCACGCCGCCTGCACGGAGCTCGGCTGGCCTTCGTACCTCGACGCCTACTCGGACGTCCGCGCGCTCGATCTCACGGCTCTGGCACGGCGGCTCGATGACTTCGTGGCGACTACGGAGAGCCGGCTACGGCCGACACCGTCGATCCGGAGCTGGCGCGAACGGTCGGGCGCCGGCTGGGCGAGCTGCGGCGATCGGACCTCGCCCGTTTCTTCCGTGCCTCCCACCTCGACTCGCTCTTCCCGAGCCGAAGCGGATGGTCCCGGCCCTCCGCGACACGCTGGCCGGACTGGGATCGACCTGGACGGGCAGTCGAACGTCACCCTGGACACGGAGGCGCGGCCGACGAAGAGCCCGCGCGCGTTCTGCTCGACCCCGCGGGTTCCCGAGGAGGTCTATCTCGTTCTGCCGCCGATCGGTGGCCGGGAGGACTACGCGGCGCTCTTCCACGAGGCCGGTCACGCGGAGCACTACGGGTGCACGGACGCGGAGCTCGCCTTCGAGTTCCGCCATCTCGGCGACAACGCGTGTCACGGAGTCATTCGCCTTCCTGCTCGAGGGGCTGACTGCGAACGGAGAATGGCTCGCCCGCTTCCTCGGGGTCGATGAGGCGGAGGCAGCGATCGAGCATGCTCGGGCGGCCAGGCTGGTGATGCTGCGGCGCTACTCGGCGAAGATCGCCTACGAGGTCGAGCTGCACGCGCCGGGAGCGGACCTGAGCGCGATGCCGGAGCGTTACTCGGCCTTGCTCGGCGAGCGGATCGGGGTGCCGTGGCCGCGCGAGACCTGGCTCTCTGACGTCGATTCGAGCTTCTACGTCGCCTGCTACCTGCGCGCCTGGGCACTGGAGGTGGACTGGCGGGCCGGGCTGGCGGAGCGCTTCGGGGAGACGTGGTTCGAGGATCGCGAGGCGGGGGAATGGCTGCGCGGGCTCTGGTCGCAGGGCCAGCGCCTCGTGGCGGAGGCGCTGCTCGCCGAGGCGACGGGCGGGGCGCTGGATTTCGATCGCCTCGCCTCGGAGCTGGTCGACGTATAGGCTTGCACGGAATTTGCGGGAAACCCCCCGAGGAGGTCCAAGGTGGAATCAAGCGAAAGTGGTGGCGTCAGGGATCAGGTGCAGAAGGCGATCGACGACCTGCGGGCGGCAGGCGAGAAGGCAACCGGTGATGTGCGGTCGAGGATCGACGACGCCATCTCGCAACTGCGTGACGTCTCCGGCGACGCCACCGGGAAGGCCCAGGACCAGATTTCCGGCTGGCGCGACACCCTCGACAAGGCGACCGAGGACGTCCGTAAGGAGCTCGCCAAGCTCGCGGTTCGGGCGCAGACCTCGCCGGAGTCGCTCGATGAGATCGCCAAGGAGCTCGACGAGCGGCGCACGGCGCTGAAGTAGTCCGTTCTACTTCTGGAGCTTGCGATCCACAGCGCGGAGCACGCCCTTGCGGGCCTTGTTCTTGCGCTCGTAGTCGCGAACCTCACGGAGCTGCTTCGGGCCGAGGTCTTGGAGCCGTCGGTTGATCTGGCGAACCGAGAGCTCGTCATAGGCGGTGATCGGGAAGCCCGGGACGCGAGCCGCCCGGCGTACCCGGTCGGCGCTCGCGAGCGGCCCCTCGACGGCGGCGACGGTCCGCTTGCGGGCCTGCTTCGCGCGCCCTGAGACCTCCCGGCGGGCTCGGTCTGGCGCCTCGAGGACCTGCGAGAGGACGCGCTCGAGCTGGGCGAGCAGGTCCTCGGCCTGCTCGCGGCCGCGCGTTACCAGGCGCCCGACCATCTCCTCGGCGTCGCCGCGGGTCATGCGGCCCCGCTTCACGGCGTCGTCCACGACCTCCTGTAGCCGGTCGCGGGGGATCGTGATGCTCTTCTCGAGCGCGTCGCGGAACGCCTGCACGCTCTGCTCGGCGCGGGTGTTCTCTTCCTTCCCGGTGGGAGAGCGTGCCATCGTCCGCACTATCCCACAGTCGCGAACTTTCCAGCCACGGGGTTGTGGTCGGCCAGACGGATCTTGAGGCCCGTGTCGGGGTCGACCACGTCCCGCGCCTCGGGCGGCCAGGCGGCTGGGTGCTCGATCACCTTGAGGCCGCGCACGAGCAGGTGGCTGAGCCGGTCGGGGGCTGTGCGGGGAGCGAGGCCGAAGCGCTCCTCGAGCTGGTCGAAGACCCCGCTCGCCTTGGGCCTGACGTTGAAGTCGCCGCCGAAGATCAGCGGCGCCGAGCCGGCGAATTCGATCGCCTGGCGGGCGGCGTCCAAGAGCTCCCGCTCCGCAGAGGAGGGCTTGGTGCTGACGTGGAGGTTGGCGACGCACGGCCCCGATGCGAGCCGGGTGAGGGCCATGACACGGAGCTCGGGCCTCCGGGTCAGAACGACCCGCCGGCGTTCGGCGATTCCTCCTGCGGCGCGGCGGACCAGAGTCGTGTTCGAGCCGCCCTCCCAGGCGCCGAGCAGATCCGGTCGCCAGCGGCCGATGATCGAGGTGAGGGGCTGCAGCCAGTTGCGCCCGCTGAGGGCGCGATGCGCCTCGGCACCGCAGGCGCTGGCCAGCTTCGCTTTCCAGCTCGGTGGGAACTCCTGGAAGAGGGCCACGTCCCAGTCCGTGGCGGAGATCAATGAGGAAAACTCGCCGAAGAGGTCCCAGTTCACCTGCTCGTAGCCCTTGCCGCGCCGGGGGCCGCGCCGGAAGTTGCCCTTGTGGGCGCGCACCTGTAGCTCCGGCTCGGGTGGCCAGTCCCTGCCGTGGAACAAGTTCCATGTCATTGCGGTCAGTTGCACGGCCCTACTATCGGCGGCTCGATGAATTCGCCGGCCGCACATCTTCCAGCCAACCACTTCCTGACGGGCGAGGAGCTCGACCGCCCCGAGCTGCTGGCGCTCCTCGACCGCGCCGAGGAGCTCAAACAGCGGCGGGACCGCGGCGAGGGCGCCGTCGCCCTGGCAGGGCGTTCGGTCGGGCTGGTCTTCGAGATGCCCTCGACCCGGACGCGCGTCTCGTTCGAGGTCGGGGTCGCCGAGCTGGGGGCGACGCCGCTGGTGCTGCGCGGGGATGAAATGCAGCTGACGCGCGGCGAGTCGATCGGCGACACCGGCCGGATCCTCTCCAGGTACCTGCACGGGATCGTGATCCGTTCCGGCTCCGACGAGCGAGTGCGCGAGCTGGCCGAGGGGGCGAGCGTCCCCGTGATCAACGGGCTCACCCCCCAGCACCATCCGTGCCAGGCGCTGGCCGACCTGCTCACGCTGAGAGAGCGCTTCGGCGAGCTCGACGGTCTGCGGCTGGCCTATGTCGGGGACGGCAACAACGTCGCACGCTCGCTGGCGATCCTCGGCGGGATCGCGGGCGTCGAGGTCGTGATCGCCAGCCCCAATGGATACGGGATCGAGGACGGACCTAGCCGAGCTCACCAGCGATCCGAGGGCCGCCGCCGGCAACGCCGACGCGATCTACACCGACGTCTGGGTGAGCATGGGGGACGAGGCGGAGATCGACCGACGCCGTGCCGACCTGGCGCCCTATCAGCTCAACGACGAGCTGCTCGCCGCCGCCTCGGACCGCGCGATCGCCCTGCACTGCCTGCCCGCCCACCCTGGCGAGGAGATCACCGCCGAGGTCCTCTACGGCGAACGCTCCGCCGTCTGGGACCAGGCGGAGAACCGCCTGCACGCGCAGAAGGCGCTGCTCGAACGGTTGCTCTCGTCGGCCTCCTAAGATCAGCAACGCGGCCCCGTGGTGTAACGGTTAGCACGCGAGGTTTTCAACCTCGTAGCGCGGGTTCGACTCCCGCCGGGGCTATTTAGGCCGCTTCACTAGCCTCCCGACGAGTGCTCCCTGAGATCCACCTCGGTCCGGTCACTCTGCAGACCTTCGGGATCTGCTTCGCCGTCGCGTTCATCTCCGCCGGGGCGCTGGTCTGGAAGCGGTTCGCCGAGATCGGCAAGCCGGTCGATTGGGCCTATGAGATGGGCTTCGCCGCGCTGCTCGGCGGACTGATCGGCTCCCGCCTCGACTTCATCATCGAGAACTACAGCGACGTCAAGCATGACCTGCTCGGCAACATCTTCTCCGGCTCCGGGTTGGTCTGGTACGGCGGCGCGATCGGCGGCGCCATCGGCGTCTTTCTCTGGGCCTGGTGGCGCGGCTTCCTGACCCTTGCCCTCCTCGACGTCGCCGCGCCCGCGCTCGCCCTCGGCTACGCGGTCGGCCGCTGCGGGTGCCAGCTCTCAGGTGACGGGGACTACGGCAAGGCATGGAACGGCCCCTGGGCGATGGCCTACCCGGACGGCACCAAGCCGACCGACCAGACCGTTCATCCCACCCCGGTCTACGAGACGCTGACCATGGGCCTGGTCGCCCTCGTGCTCTGGCGCCTCCGCGACCGCTTCACCAACGGCACACTCTTCGCCCTCTACCTGCTGTTGGCCGGCACCGAGCGCTTTCTCGTCGAGTTCATCCGTCGCAACAGCGATGTCGCCATCGGGCTCACCCAGGCCCAGCTGATCAGCGTGGCGATGATGATCGCGGGCGGCGTCTGGCTTCTGTTCGCCTTCCGGCGAGCACCGCGGCCGGCTCCGGCCTGAGCGCCGCCGCGACGAGCTGCGGGCTAAACCGAGCGGAGCAGGCCGCCGTCGAGCGGGATCACCGCTCCCGTCAGATAGGCGGCCCGCTCCGAACACAGAAACGCCACCAGGTCGCCGTACTCCTCCGGGCGGCCGAGCCGCGTCGCCGGAACCCGCTGTCGGGCCGCCTCCTCCGCCCCCGCGAGGGAGCCCTGCGGGTCGGCGAGCCGCTCCGTTGCGAACATCCCGGTGGCGACGGTGTTGACGGTGATGCCGTCGGCTGCCACCTCGTCCGCGAGCGTCTCGAGCAGCCCGAGGGCCGCGAGCCGGTTCGCGTTGGAGAGCGTCAGGCCCGCAATCGGCTCGCGGATCGAGGACGAGGAGACGTTCACGATCCGGCCCCAGCCCCGCTCCCGCATCCCGGGCAGCACCGCCTCCGTCACGATCCGTGGAGCCAGGACCAGGGAGCGAAAGGCCACCTCCCACTCCTCCAGCGAGTTGTCGAGTGCCCCGCCCGCTGGCGGCCCACCGGTGTTGAGAACCAGAATCTCGATCGGACCGAGCGCATCAGCAACCTTCGGGGCCAGCTCGCGCAGCCGGTCAAGGTCTCCCGTGTCGGCCGGGAAGACCCCCACCTCTCCATCGATCTTGCTCGCGACCTCCCTCAGCGAGTCCTCGGAGCGGCTCGAGATCGCGACCCGAGCGCCCTCGCGCGCCAGCGCCTCGGCGATGCCGTGCCCGATTCCCCTGCTGGCCGCCATGACGAGGGCGGTCCGTCCCCCGATCCCTAGGTCCACGCCGCTCCTCCGGGCCGCCGCGCGAGCCAGGCGCACCAGGCCGCGAAGGCGGCCACGGCGATCGCCACGCCGAGCCAGTGCACGCCGGCAACCACCGCGATCGCGCTCGGGATCCCCGCGAGGACCGCCCCCAGAAGCGCGCCCGGGACGCTCAGATGAAGCGCCCACGCCGTCAACGCGGCACAGGCGAGCCAGGCGACTGGACCGGTGATCCAGCCCCAGTCGTCGAAGAACGAATGCGGAAGCGCCACGGCCAGGATCAGGGAGAGAGCCGCGACGGCCACCACCTGGGCGGCCGCCGCCCTCCAGAGGATCGAGCGGTCCATCGCCGCCATTCTGGCAGCGCGGCTAGCTCGGGCGGCGTCTCTCGTGGCCGCCGTTCATGATTCGTCGTCGCCGGTGAGCTTGGCGAGATATGCAGCGTCGTCGGCCGGCAGACCGGGGATCGCCTGGCCATCCCAGGTGATTCCGTCGGCCATCGCGACGAAGAGCTGCTCGCGATCCCGCAGGCTGAGACGCTCGAATCGCCCCAGAGCGAGGAACGAGTAGAGCTTCGGCATTGCGTCTCGCCAGCCGTGGTCGGTCCCCGGGATCCTCGCGAGGTCTTGGATCGTCTTCGGCGCCTCGCGGAGCGGCTCCTTGAAGATCTGCGCGAAGACGGCGAAGTCGAGCTGCTGCTCGCGCCCGGCCGGCACCAGCAGGGTCTCGTCCTGTGGCGACAGAAGCCCCCGCTCGAGCTCCTCGGGCTCCATCAGCAGGACACCGTCCGTCGGGCGGGGATTGCACTCGATCATCACCAGCCCCTCGCTGGTCTCGATGAAGTCAAGCGACATCTGGCCGTCCCAGGCGAGCTCCGAGCCGAGCCGCTGCACGGTCGGCAGGGTGTCCTCCGGATCGACCGAGAGGAACTGGATCCCGGTCGAGTGCTCCCACTGCCGCGGCGCGCGGTAGGACATGTGCGAGGCGACCTTCCCGTCGTGCAGCGCCGAGTAGGTGCAGTGCATGGGACCGCCGACGAACTCCTGGACGAGCCAGGGATTCGCCTCGGTCGGGTGGCAGTCGTCCGGGGTGAGCTGCCCGGCGAGCGGGCCGGTGTTGGTGAGCAGGCCGACACCGCCGCGCGAGAACGCGGCCCTGGCGAAGTACTCGGGGAAACGCCCGATCGCCTCGTCCAGCCCCTTTCGCGTGTGTGCCAGGACCGTGTGCGGCGTGCGGATCTCAAGCCGGTCGCAGAGCTCCTGGAACGTGCCCTTGTCGTGAACCTGCGCGAGCGTGCGGAAGGGCGGGGCGTAGAGCCTGGTCACCGCGGAGATCCGCTCGTGCTGGGCGGCCAGGTAGAAGACCTCCTCGAACATCGGCACGACGACGTCGATCTGGTTCACGCCCGCGATGCGCTCGACGTCGGAGGCGAACTGCTCCGGATCGGCCGACGCCGAGGCCGTGGTGAAGTGGTCGGTCAGGTACCTGGAGTGACTGCCGGGCGAGGCCGCGTAGCTGTCGCAGGCGTAAACCTCGTGCCCGGCCTCGCCCAGCTTGCGGATCGCGTCGAGCGCGAACGGCATCCGCGAGCTGGTGATCAGCACCCTCATGTGCGGAACCCTACGACGCGGCGGGGCCAGCCCCCCTGGGCCGGTCGGCGGTGCCCGACCGTGCGCGGCGCAGCCGCAATAATCGTGCGTCCCAGGGCGGTTAGCTCAGCTGGGAGAGCATCTCGCTTACACCGAGAAGGTCGCCGGTTCGAGCCCGGCACCGCCCATCTCTTCCGCTCCCTGGCTGGCTGGCCAGATCCGGTTGCGCCGCGGCGGTGCGGGTATACGCGCCGCGAGCAAGCCAGGCCAAGGAAGGAGGAGAGCTCATGTTGTGGCTAATTGCAGGCATCGTCCTGTTGGTCATCGCGATCGCTGGGGGGGCCATTATTCACCCGGTTCTGTTCGCACTCGCGATTGTCGCGTTGCTGATTTTCTTCATGGGACGCGGCAGGCGCACCGTCTGAGCATCCCCGCGCCTGGCAGCTACGGCCGGAGTTTCCGTGCCGGCCCGCTGTCCTGATCTAGTGGCAGCGGGCCAGCGCGCGGGACTAGAAGCGGATGTAGTCGTCGAGATCCCGTTCAGGCGGTGTCGTCCCGATCCTCGGGCCTGCTGTGATGCGGCATCAGCGCGCCGGTCGAGCGGGCGCGGTCCTTGGCGATCAGCTTGCGAGCCTTGGAATCCTCGTCATCGGGGAGCAGCGTGCGGCGCAGTTCGTGCGCGTCGAAGATCTCGTCGAGGTCCTCCCGGGTAAGGGTCTCTCGCTCGAGCGCGTTGCTCGCGAGGTCATCCAGGCAGCGCCGGTTCACCTCCATGAGCTGCCGGGCGCGTGCGTAAGCCATGTGGGCGAGCTCCTGGGCGTTCTCGTCGACCTCCCGGCGGGTGCGGTCCGAGAGGGCGTAGTCGCTGGTCGGCTGCGCGAGGGGCGCGCTGTCGGGCGGCCCGTGCGAGAGGGTCATCCCGAACTCGGTGACCATCTGGACACAGATCTTCTGGACCCGGGCCAGGTCGTCGGCGGCGCCCGAGTAGGCCTCGTCGAAGACCTCCTCCTCCGCGGCCCTGCCGCCGAGCAGGATCACGGTCTCGTCCATGAGCTGCTTGCGCGAGCGCAGATAGCGGTCCTCGCTCGGGGAGTGGCCCACGAAGCCGAGGGCCGGCCCGCGGGGGACGATGCTGAGGATCTCGGGCGGGTCGAGCCCGCAGAGCCGCCGGCAGAGGGCGTGACCCGCCTCGTGGTAGGCGACGATCTGGCGCTCCACCTCCGTCAGCCGCCGCGACTGCTGGGAGCCGACCGACTGGCGCAGGAGCGCCTCGTCGAGATCCTCGCGGCCGATCGCCATCCGGCCGGCTCGGCCCGCGATGATCGCCGCCTCGTTCAGCGCGTTGGCGAGCTGCGCGCCGGTCAGGCCGGTGGTCTTGCGGGCCACGCCGAGGAGATCGACGGTGTCGGCCAGGGTCTTGTCGCGGGCATGCGAGCGCAGGATCGCCTCGCGGCCGTCGCGGTCCGGCGGGGCGACCAGCACCTGGCGGTCGAAGCGCCCCGGCCGGAGCAGGGCCTTGTCGAGCTTGTCGATTTGGTTCGAGGCCGCCAGCACGATCACCGTGCCCGGGTCGCGCTCGAAGCCGTCGAGCTCGACCAGCAGCTGATTGAGGGCCTGCTCGCGCTCGGAGGTGCCGCCGTCGCCGGCGCCCGAGCCGCGATGGCCGCCCACCGCGTCGAGCTCGTCGATGAACACCACCGCGCGGCCGGAGCGCCGTGCCTCCTTGAAGAGGCGGCGGATGCGTGCGGCGCCGCGCCCGACGAACATCTCGACGAAGCTCGATCCCGAGGCGGCGAAGAAGTCAACGCCGGCGTGCGACGCGACCGCGCGGGCCAGCATCGTCTTGCCGGTGCCGGGCGGGCCGTAGAGCAGCACGCCGCGCGGAGCCCTGGCACCGAGGGCCTCGAAGCGCTTGGGGTCCTTGAGCCACTCGGCGACGTCGACCAGCTCCTCCTTGGCGGCGTCGACCCCCTGTACGTCCTCCCACCGGACGGACCCCGTCTTGCTGGCCTTGACCGACTCGGGTCGTGTCGTCCCCATCGTGGTGCGAAGCAGGACGACGAAGACCGCCAGGATCCCCGCGGAGAAGAAGACTCCGAAGACCGGGTACCACTCGAAGAAGAAGTCTGTGATGGATGCGGGCAGGGGCATTTCAGACGCCTAACCCACCTATCGGCAGGCGAGCGCCCCGCCTGGAATCAAATTTTCGGGTGCTACGGGCCGCTAGGCCTGCCCGTAGAGCATGACTTTGCCGGTGTCGTCCGGGTCGACCTTGATCTGGAACCTCCCATGGCCTTTCGGATACGTTGGCGATGTGGACGCAAGTCAGTTGAAGCGGATTCCCCTGTTTTCGGACGCCTCCGACGAGGAGCTCAAGCAGGTCGCCGCCTTCGCGCAGTCCAAGGAGATCCCCGAAGGCGAGGTGGTGGTTTCCGAGGGTGGCTTCTCGCGCGAGCTGCTGGCGATCGAGGAGGGCACCGCGGAGGTGACCCGCGATGGCGAGCACATCGCCGACCTGGGCCCCGGCGACGTCTTCGGCGAGGCGGGGATGCTCGACGACTCGATGCGCAGCGCCACCGTCACGGCCACCTCGAGGATGAGGCTGATCAGCCTGGGCCACTTCGAGGTGCAGAGGCTGAAGAAGGACGCGCCGGGCGTCTACCGCTCCATCGAGAAGCTGGTCGAGGAGCGTTCGGAGTAGGTCGGCGGCGCACCCCTAGGCGATGGTCGTGCGCAGCTCGCCGAGGCTGGGCGAGGAGATCACGATCTCGTCCCCCGGCTTGAGCCAGACGCGCGGCTGGCGAATGCTGCCCACCCCGGAGGGCGTGCCGGTGGAGATGATGTCCCCGGGCTCGAGGGTCATCCATTGCGAGAGTCTCGCCACGAGCTCCGGGATCGAGAAGACCAGGTCCGAGGTCGAGGCCTCCTGCATGCGCTCGCCGTTCAGATCGAGGGCAAAGGAGATCTCGTCGGGGGCGGCGGCCTCGTCGGGCGTGACGAGCGCCGGCCCGCACGGCGCCGAGCCGTCGAAGACCTTGCCGGGCATCCACTGCGGGGTGGCGAACTGCAGGTCCCGGGCGGAGAGGTCGTTGAGAAGCATGTACCCAGCGACCGCACCCAGCGCGTCGGTCGCCTCCACCTCCTTGCAGCGCCGCCCGATCACGAAGGCGACCTCGGCCTCGTAGTCGACCTTCTCGCTCGCCGCCGGCAGGTCGATTGTGGTGTCTGCCGGGGCGAGGGCGTTGCGGAACTTGGCGAAGAAGGTGGGCTGATCGGGCGGGTCGATCCCGGCCTCGGCGGCGTGGGAGCGGTAGTTGAGGCCGATGCAGACGATCTTGTCCGGGTCGGGAAGGGGAGGAAGAAGCTCGGCACCGGAGACCGGCGAGGCGTCGGCTCGCTCGAGGCCCCGCCGCAGCTCCTCTACGCGTCCGTCGGCAATCAGCTCCCTGACGCCGATCGCCTCGATGCCGAGGACCTCGGCCGCGTCGCGTACCCCGTCCGCAGTCAGTGCGCCGGCCCGTGCCGCATCGTCGCGGCGATAGGTCACCAGTCGCATGGCGGCCACCCTATTCCGTCTCGGAGTAGCTGAGCGGCTAGCCTGCACCCACGGCGGCCACACAGTGCGCCGCCGGATACCCCTCGGGGGCGTAGCTCAGTTGGTTAGAGCGCCGGCCTGTCACGCCGGAGGCCGCGGGTTCGAGTCCCGTCGCTCCCGTTGGTTGACGCTTGGCTGAAAGGCGAGGATTCGACGAGCTTGGCCGTCAGCGATGCTTAGGACATCGTTGAAGATGCCCAGATCACGGTGCTGACGCCCACCTCGGAGGATCTGCCCCAGGAGTTCCAGTCGAGCAGCCTGCGACGGCGCACGCTGCAGGCGGTCGGGTTGCTGGCGGTGCTGGTTGCGGTCTTCCTGTTGGCTCCCGGTCTCGGCGACGTGCGCGACCTGCTCGTCAGGGCGAGGCCGGGCTGGCTGGTGGTGGCGCTCGTGCTCGAGGGGCTTTCGTTCGTCTCGTACGTGGTCATGTTCGGCCCGATCTTCTGCACCGGGCTGACCCGGCGGCGGAGCTGGCAGATCTCGGGGTCCGAGCTCGCGATGGGCTCGCTGGTCCCCGCGAGCGGTGCGGGCGGGCTGGCCCTCGGCGCGTGGGTGCTGCACCGCGGCGGCATGGGCGGCAAGCGAATCGCCCGGCGCTCGGTTGCCTTCTTCCTGATCAAGAGCGGGGTGAACTTCGTCGCGGTCGCAGTGCTCGGAGCAGCGCTGGCGGTGGGTCTGCTCGGCCCCGATTTGTCGCTCTGGCTGACCGCACTGCCGGCGGCCTTGGCGGCCCTCTCGATCGTTGCGGTGGCGGCGATCCCGCGCCTCGGTGTGGGCGAGCCGCCTGAGCCCGACGCCTCCCGGCTTCGCCGGGGGATCAGCGCGACGCGCCTGGCGATCGTCGACGGCGTGGCCGAGGCTCGGCAGATCCTGGCCTCCGGGCATCTCGGCGTGATCGCCGGTGCGGTCGGCTACTGGGCCTTTGACAACGCCGTCCTCTGGGCGACGTACCACGCGTTCGGCGCCTCGCCACCGCTCACCGTGATCCTGATGGGCTACCTGATCGGCCAGCTCGGAGGCGCGTTGCCGGTCCCGGGCGGGATCGGCGGAATCGACCTCGGGCTGATCGGGGCGCTGATCGTCTACGGGGCCGCGGCGGCTCCGACGGCGGCGGCTGTGCTCGCCTACCGGATCATCCTCTTCTGGCTGCCGCTGATCGTCGGCGGCATCGCCTTTGAGGGACTTCGGCGCGATATGCCGAGCGAGAAGGAGTTCGCGGCCTGCGCCCCGGCGATCGCCGGGCAGATACCCACGCTCTCGGCCTCAGCCGCATCGCGCTAGACCGGCACTTCTTCGCCGTAGCTGGTCGGTGCGGGCGGGTCGCCTTCATCGGGGGTTCCCACAGCGGGAATGGGAGAAACTGCGCCGGTCATGCGCCCAACGCGAGTCGCCCTGATTGCAGTTGCGGCCATCCTTGCGCTGCCGCCGGCGGCGTGGGCCTGCGACGCGGGCTCCTCCGATCCCGCCGACCAGCCTCCCTTCGGAGGCCAGCTGACCACGCTGTCGCGGCCGCTCGCGCCCGGCTCCCCGGTTGCTGGCTTCCGGCTCACCCCCGGGCAGGCGACCGCGATCGCCACCGAGGCCCTCACACCACAGGGATCGGTCCGTCGCTTCGAGACGCGCACCCGCACCGGCGCCGGCCTGCCGCCCCAGTGGCAGGTCGACTACTTCGACGCAGAGGGAACGGACATCGGCCAGGTGGTGATCGATGACAGCGGCGCGTGCGTGCTCGAGAAGTGGACCGGGACCCAGGTCGACACCAGGCTCGCCCGCGGCTACCCCGGCGCTGTCTCGGGCAGGGCGAGCAGCTGGTGGGTTTGGCTGCCCCTCTGCGTGCTCTTCCTGGCGCCCTTCGTCGATCCGCGCCGCCCGCTGCGCCTCATCCATCTCGACCTGCTGGCGCTGCTCGGCTTCAGCGTCTCCCTCGCCTTCTTCAATCACGGAAAAATCGGCGCCTCGGTCGGGCTGGTCTACCCGGTGCTGGCCTACGTCTTCCTGCGGATGCTGGTCGCCGGCTTCAGACCGACTGAGAGCCGCGACCGGTTGCTGCCGCTGGCGCCTCGGAGCTGGCTCGTGGCGGGCATCGTGGCGCTCGTTGCCTTCCACACCGCCTACATCGGGACCGAGGGCAAGGTGATCGACGTCGGCCTCGCCGGTGTCATCGGCGCGGACCGCCTGATGAAGGGGGACGACGTCTACGGGCAGGGCGCGTCCTCCGGCATGCCGATCCGGGGCGACGTCTACGGACCGGTCGACTACCTGGCCTACGTTCCGTTCGAACAGGTCTTTCCCTGGAGCGGCCGGTGGGACGATGTCTCGGCCGCGCGGGCGACTGCCCTCGGCTTCGAGCTGCTCACAGCGCTCGCGCTGTTCGGCCTGGGACGCGGCATCCGCGCGGGGCCGGAGGGCCGCACCCTCGGCATCGCTCTCGCCTACGCCTGGCTCGCCTTTCCGTTCACGCTCTACACGCTCGGGTCGAGCTTCAACGACGGTCTGATCGCGTTCCTGGTCATCTGCTGCCTGCTGGTGCTCGCATCAGCGCCGGCGCGCGGCGCGATGTCCGCGCTGGCGGGCCTCAGCAAGTTCGGTCCGCTCGTCCTGGTGCCGTTGTTCGCCGCCGGCTACGGAGAGCGCAGGCCCCGCACGCTGGTGCTCTTCGCGATCTCCTTCCTTGCCGCGGCGGCGATCGTCACGATCCCGCTGCTACCCGACGGCGGCTTCCGCGAGCTCTATGACCGTTCGCTCGGCTACCAGGCCTCGCGGGGTTCCCCGTTCAGCGTCTGGGGACAGGCGCCGTCGCTTCACTTCCTGCAGACGGTCAGCAAGGTGTTCGTGGTCGGGCTGGCCGCCCTGTTCTTCTTCGTCCCGAACCGGCGCTCGACCGTCCAGGTCGCGGCTCTTGCCGCGGCGCTCCTGATCGCGGTCCAGGTGACCGCGAACCACTGGTTCTATCCCTACGTGATCTGGTTCGCCCCCCTCGTCCTGGTTGCCGTGTTCACGCGCCAGCGGGGTCCCGAGCCCACGATCTGGAGGCGCTGAGCCCCAGCCGAGATCCCGCGCCTAGAGCGCGCCGCCGGCAGTCGGAGGCATGGCGGGATCATCGCCGTCGTCGCCGATCTGCTCGCGCGCCAGGAAGTCCTCGATCAGCAGTGGGCTCTCCTTGGCCTGCTCGCAGACGTTGAGAAGGTCGTTCATGGATGAGACCTCCTCGACCTGCTCCTTGACGAACCAGGCGAGGAACTGCTCGGCGGGGAAGTCGCCCTGGTCGCGGGCGAGCTTGAAGAGATCTTTGATCTCGTCGCTGACCCGCTTCTCCTGCTCGAGGGCCATTTTGACCGGGCCGGAGACGTCGTCGTACCGGGTCTGCTGGGACTTGATGTCAGGGATCCGCACCTCCTCATCGGTATCGAGCAGGTACTGGACCATGATCATTGCGTGGTTCCGCTCCTCGACCGCCTGCCGGTAGAAGAAGGCGGCCAGGCGCGGCAGGGTCTCGGAGTCGTAGTAGACCGCCGCCCCGATGTACTGCTGGGAGGCGGCGAACTCGTTCGAGATCTGCGCGTTGAGGGCGTCGGCGAAGCTCTGATCGGCCATGGCTGGAGCCTATCCGGCCCTGCCGCTCGAGGTCTCCCCGCAGAGCGCGAAAGGGTTGACCGGGCCGATCCCCTGAGACATCTGCGCCACGGGCAGCAGGGTTTCTCGCTCGCTACTCGCCCCAGCGGAATCCGGTTTCCGTCGGCATCGCGTCGAGCGGACTCGAGGGCAGCCCCGGCTCGGTGCCCGCCGTGTTGTAGCCGGACGGCGCCACGTCGTTCGGGGTGTCCGGATGGAAAAGGGAGGCCAGGTACTGGATATGCCCGCGGCCCGGGCCGAGCTCCCACTGGCCGCCGCCGTAGGCGCCGATCCTGTTCTCGTCGCAGTAGTCGTAGGCCGCGAACAGGGCGCTCAGCGGGCCGAAGCGGGACGGCTTGATGTTGACCATCTTCGGGGGCCAGGGCTGGGCCTTGATGTCGTTCACGGAATGGATCGGAGCGTCCCAGGTGACGCGGTCGGCGACCGGGTCGAGGATCGGTTTGGTCTCGTCGTTCACGTCGGGATCCTCGAGCCAGGCGTCAGGGAATGCCTCGACCAGCTTCCGGTAGAGCTCGGGATCCGTATCCACATCGACGGGCGTTCCCTTGTACTGGCCCTTCAGGTCGAGCGAGTCGACGGCCCCCGTCTCGACCAGCTGCTCGATCAGCTCGTCGCTCCAGTCGTTGGTCGGGTCGAGCTTGAAGCGCAGGGTCGGATAGATCTCGAGCCGCTTCCGGACAGGCTCGATGGTGGAGACCTCGTCGGAGCCGGGCGGGGTAAGGCGCATCGAGACGACGAAGGTGACCGGCCGGGGTTCACGCCCGACCACCTCGTGCAGGGACTTGCCAGCTTGGCGCAGCGCCAGGTCCAGGGCGGCACTCTCGAACGCCCAGCGCCGGTAGTTGACCGAGACCTCCCGCTCCGGCGGGCTCGGGAACAGGTCCAGGCCCTCGAGCAGCTCCGAGAAGGAGGCGATCGTGTGCTCACGGGCGACCTCCAGGGCCGGGCCCGCGTCCTGGAAGGCGATGTGGTCGAGCGAGTCGTAGACGACGTCCTCGCCCAGCCCCTCGTGGTCGCCGCCCTTCAGGTGGATGATCGTCGTCAGCCGGTCGAAGTCCGTGCCCGGCGGGTGGAACTCGAGGCCCTGAAGCTCGTACGAGTCGATCTGGAGCGGCAGGTCCTTGATCAGGTCGTAGCTGGCCACGGCGGCAGACACTATCGACCGCTCGATCCCGGCTCCCCGAGTGCGTAACGATTGCGCCCACCGTCAGACGAAGCCCAGATCGTCCAACGAGAGGAGAAGGAATGGCCGAGTCAGTAGGCGCCGACGCCGGCGCCGGCCTGAAGGCGCTTGGCATCAACTGCACCCTGAAGAAGTCGCCCGAGGAATCGAATACGGAGGCGCTGATGAACCGCGTGCTCGGGATCCTGTCAGAGCACGGCGTCGAGACCGAGCTCCTGCGGCCGGTCGACTACGACGTCAAGTTCGGCGTCAGCTCCGATGAGGGCGACGGCGACGAGTGGCCGCAGATCCTGGAGAAGGTGAAGGCCGCGGACGTCCTGCTGATGGGGATGTCGATCTGGTTCGGGGTTCGCTCCTCGGTCTGCCAGATGGTGATCGAGCGGCTCGACGGGACCTACAACGAGCGCAACGATCTCGGCCAGTACCCCCTCTACAACAAGGTCGCCGGTGTGGTCGTGACCGGCAACGAGGACGGCGCCCATGCATGCGCGGAGACGACCCTGTTCAACATGACCCACCTGGGTTTGCGTCGTGCCGCCCAACGCCGACACCTACTGGGTCGGGGACGCGGGCCCTGGGCCGTCCTTCCTCGAGGCCGGGGGACACATCCATCCCTACACGCTGAGGGCCAGCTCCTGGTGTGCCCACAATCTGCTCCACATGGCCCGGATCATGCGCGAGAACCCGATCCCTCCCGATCGGCAACACGCTCGACGAGATGGGCGGAGACGCCGTGCACACCGGGTAAGGACGTCAAGCCGTCGAGCGCTCCTCCTCAATATGCTTGCGGTCCCCAGGGACTCAGGCCAAGGAGAGGCAGGGAATGAGCAGCGCAGGGAAAGAGATGCTTGCGAAGCGGACCGGCGTGCCGGTTCTGGCCGCCCTCGCCCTCGCCCTGCTGTTGCCCTCGTCCGCGTCCGCCGCGAACTCCCTGGCCGTCCACGGCAGCGTCAACCAGGTCTACGTCACCGGCGCCCAGCCCGGGACCAGCCTGCGCCTGGTCCGCAAGGGCAAGACGGTTTCCAAGAAGCCCGTCGGCAGCCTCGGTGGCGATCTCTTCCGCCGGGTCGCGGCCGGGAAGGGCTACCGGGTCCGTGCCGCCGACGGCTCGCTCTCCCTGCCGGTCGGGGTGATGACCGACCGCTCCGCACCGAAGGACCCGTCGATCTACAACCAGACCCTGCCCGCCGGAGGCTACGGGTACCTGACCACGAGGGACGGAACCAGCCTGGCGGTCGACGTGAGGCTGCCCGGCCCCGCCTCCGCCGGCCCCTATCCGACGCTGGTCGAGTACTCCGGCTACGGCTACGCCAACCCGGCCGGCGCCCAGAGCGGCATCAGCCAGATCCTCAACCTGCTCGGCTACGCCGTGGTCGACGTGAACATGCGCGGCACCGGCTGCTCGGGCGGGGCCTTCGACTACTTCGAGAAGCTGCAGAGCCTGGACGGCTACGACGTCGTCGAGACGGCCGCCCGCCAGCCCTGGGTACTTCACAACAGGGTCGGCATGGTCGGCGTTTCCTATGGCGGGATCAGCCAGCTCTTCGTCGGCTCCACGGCGCCGCCCCACCTGGCCGCGATCACCCCGCTCTCGGTGATCGACAACACCGCCACCACCCTCTATCCCGGCGGACTGCTCAACACCGGCTTCGCCGTGCAGTGGGCCCAGGACCGGGTCGACGATTCGAAGCCCGCCTCGCCGACCGAGGGCCAGGGTTGGGCGTACAAGCGGATCCAGGAAGGCGATCAGATCTGCAAGGCCAATCAGACCCTGCACACGGCCGCCGCGGACCTGATCAACAAGATCTCCAAGAACCGCTACTTCCGGCCCAGGGTCGCGAACCCGCTCTCGCCGGCGACCTTCGTCAACAAGATTCGCGTGCCCGTCTTCATGGCCTGTCAGTTCAACGACGAGCAGACCGGAGCCCATTGCCCCAACCTCGCCGACCGGTTCACTTCGACCAGGCGGAAGTGGTTCACCTTCACCAACGGCTTCCACATCGACTCGCTCGATCCCGAGACCTTCAACCGCTGGTTCGACTTCCTCGAGCTCTACGTGGCCCAGCGAAAACCGCAGTACCCGCCCGGAACTGACGCCCTTGCGCCGGTGATCTACCAGACCGCGATGGGAGTTCTGGGAGTGACGCTGCCGCACGACCCGATCCAGGACCAGCCCGACTACCAGGCGGCGCTGAACGCATTCCAGGCGCAACCGTCGATCCGCGTGATGTTCGACAACGGCGCGGGCGGCGCGACCGGGGCCCCGTACCCGACCTTCGAGCGCGACTTCAGCCGCTTCCCGATCCCCGGCACGCGGGCGCGATCCTGGTTCTTCGGTGCCGACGGCTCGCTCACCGGCAAGCCGCCGAAGAAGGGCCGCAAGGGAGGCGGCCAGGCCTTCAGCTGGGACAAGGGCGCCCGCCCGGCCACCGACTTCGCGGGCACCGACACCGGCGGCGGCGACCTCTGGACCGCCCACCCGAACTTCGACTGGCGCCAGCCTCCGGCCGGCACCGCCGCGTCCTTCGTCACCCCGCCGCTGGCGCACGACGCCGGGATCATCGGCGCGGGCGCCGTCCACGCCTGGATCCGGACCTCGGTCCCCGATGTCGACCTACAGGTGACCGTCACCGAGGTGCGCCCCGACGGCAAGGAGACCTACGTCCAGAGCGGCTACCTGAAGGCCAGCCGCCGCAAGCTCGACCCGAAGCACAGCTCCCTGCTCGAGCCGGTCCTCAGCCTGAGGCGCGAGGACGTCGCCAACCTCCCCAAGGGCAAGCTGACGAAGCTGGTCATCCCGCTCTACTACGAGGGCCACGTCTACCGTGCCGGCTCACGGATCCGCGTGACGGTGAGCGCCCCGGTCGGCGACCAGCCGGTCTGGGCCTTCGGCGAGACCGTGCCGACCCACAACACGAAGGTCACGGTCGCCTTCTCGCACAAGCACCCGTCGCGCCTTATCCTGCCACTGGTGCCGGGAGTCTCGGCGCCCACCCCGCTGCCTCCGTGCCCGGGCCTGCGCGGCGAGCCCTGCCGGAACTACCCGTAGGCTTCGCCCTGGCGAGAGGACACTCATGTGGAAGCGTCTTCTGATCGTGGCTGGCTTGTGTATGGCGGCGTTCCCCACGAGCGCGATCGCTACGGCCAAACCGTCACAGGACGCTGCGACATACGCGCACGCCGGCCGCTTCATCACTGACTCGGCCGGGCGGGTCCTGACCTTCCACGGGGTCAATATGGTCAACAAGATCCAGGCCTCCGGCTACGCGCCCGACGCAATCGGGTTCGGCAGGGACGACGCCCGCTTCCTCGCCCAGAACGGCTTCAACGTCGTGCGCCTCGGGATCATCTGGAAGGCGCTCGAACCACAGCCGGGCGTCTACGACGACGCCTACCTCAACCGGATCATGCGGACCTACAAGCTGCTCCGCAAGCAGGGCATCGCGGTGCTGCTCGACTTCCACCAGGACATGTACAACGAGCGCTTCCAGGGCGAGGGTGCACCGGACTGGGCGGTGGTGGGCCAGGCCGCAAGCGAGCCCGCCACGCCCCAGGCCGGATTCCCGGCGAACTACGTCGTGCAGAACGCCCTTAACCATGCCTATGACGCGTTCTGGGCGAACACCCAGGTTCCGGGAACCGGCCGCGGCGTCCAGGACTTCTACGCTGCCGCCTGGGCGCATGTCGCCAAGCGCTTTCGCGGCAAGCCCGGCATCGTCGGATACAACCTCTTCAACGAGCCCTGGATTGGGACCGCTCTCCAGCAGTGCGCGCTCGCGGGGGGCGGCACCTCTCCCGACAGCTGCGGCGTCTCCCAGTTCGAGGCGACCACGCTGACCGACTTCCACCGGCGGGTGACGCGGGCGATCAGACGCGCCGACAAGGGCACGATGGTGTTCCCCGCGCCCATCCTCACCTTCGACTTCGGCGGGGTGACCGGCGTCGGCAAGGTCAGCAAGCGGGCGGGCTTCGCCTTCAACGCCTACTGCGGGCAGGCAGACCCCCTGATCGGGTTTCTCATCCCATACCTGGCGGGAAAGCCGTGCAGCTTCTCCGCCAACCTCTCGTTCACCCACGCGCTCGATGAGAGCCGGCGGAACGGCGACGCGCTGTTCATGACGGAGTTAGGCGCGACGGACAACCTGGCGAACTTCGCGGATTACATGAACGGCGCCAACACGCTCGGCATCAGCTGGACCTACTGGTCCTACTGGAACACGGATCCATCCGCACCGCGCCCGATGGAGGGGTTGATCAATGACATCAGCCAGCCACCGGTGGGGGCGAACGTGAAGACCGACAAGCTGCTGGCGCTCGCTCAACCGTTCGCGACCGTTACCTCGGGCACGCCGCGCCGATCCTCCTTCGACACCGCAACTCGCACCTTCCGCTTGGTCTACCGGACCAAGCCGGCCGGCAAGGGCAAGCGGTTCGACGCCGACTCGGTCACGAAGCTCAGCGTCCCCGCCGTCCAGTACCCGACTGGCTATCGAGTCGGTGTGACTGGCGCCCGCGTCGTGTCGCGGCCGCGCGCTCGCGTCCTTCGACTGGCGCAGTGCGGCGACGCCAAGGCCGTAAAGGTCTCGGTTGGGCCTGGCAAGACCAGGGCCGCCGCCCGCAAGTGCTGATCCACCTTCGTTAGGCGGCGGCCTTGACGCCGGAGCCGGGGAAGGCCTCGGCGTCGCGCGCGCCGACCTGCTCGCCGCACTTCGAGCAGCGCAGCTCGAGGGTGGGCTCTCCGCCGCAGCCTCGGTGGCGCACCTCGAGGGGCGGGCCGTCCTCGGCCATGTAGCGATCGCCCCACTCACGCAGCGCCATCAGCACGGGGTAGAGGTCGAGCCCCATCTCGGTGAGGCGGTAGCGGTCCCGGGTGCGGACCTCGTCCTTGTAGGGCTCGCGGCGCAGCACACCGGCTTCGACCAGGCGGCCGAGCCGCTCGGAGAGCAGGGAGCGGGAGATGCCGAGGGCGCCCTGGAAGTCCTCGAAGCGCTTGGTGCCGTTGAAGGCCTGGCGGAGGATGACGAGGGTCCAGCGGTCGCCCAGCAGCGCGGCGGGCCGGGCGATCGAGCAGTTTTGTTCGGCGAGTTCGGCAGCGCGCATCGAGGCCAGCATAGCGAGGCTACGTTCGGAATCCGAACCCTATAGCCTGCGTCCGACTTTTGAACCCAAACCGGCTCCCGAATTGGCAGGCCGGACCGAGGAGGACCAATGCCGAAGCTCGACCTGACCATTCCCGCCGAGGCCCTCTCCGACGATGACCAGCAGCAGCTGGCACGCGAGCTGGGCGCCACCCTGCTCCGCTGGGAGGGAGCGCCCGACACCGAGTTCTTCCGCTCGATCACCTGGGCCCACGTGCACGCCCTCCCGGCAGAGTCGATCCAGACCCCCGACGGCGTCGCCGAGCCCCATGCGGTCGTTGAGATCACCGTCCCGAGCGGAGCGCTCAGCGACCGGCGCAAGGCCGGCCTGGTCGAGGACGTGACCAAGGTCGTTCTCGAGAAGACCGACTGGGGAGAGGGCGCCGGCGTTCGGGTGTGGACGCTGATCCAGGAGGTGCCGGATGGGAACTGGGGCGCGGCCGGCCAGATCGTCCGCTTCGAGCAGCTCCGCGACGCCGCCAAGGCCGAGCGCGAGCAGGAGGGGTCCGGCAAGGAGAAGGTGCCGGCAGCCGCGGAAGCGGGTGACGAGGTCCCCGCGTGAGGCAGCTCGAGTTCATCGAGAAAGGCAAGCTCGAGTGGCGGGAGGCGCCTGACCCGAAGCTCGAGGGGGACGGCGAGGCGATCGTCACGCCGGTCGCTCTCGCCACCTGTGACCTCGATGCCGCCTTCGTCCGTGGATTCGCCCCTGTTGCCAATCGCTTCCCGTTCGGGCACGAGTGCGTGGGCGAGGTCACCGACGTCGGGGATTTCGTGGAGTCCGTGAAGCTAGGCGATCTGGTCAGCGTTCCCTTCCAGATCTCCTGCGGCACATGCGCCGCCTGTCTCGAGGGGCGCTCGGGCAACTGCGAGAGCGTCCCCAGGCTCTCGATGTACGGCCTGCCGATCGGTCCGCAGTCCTATGGAGGCTTCGCCAGCGACGCGGTCAAGGTCCCCTACGCCGACGCGATGCTCGTCCCGATCCCCGAGGGAGTCGCGCCGACCGCCGTGGCGAGCCTCTCGGACAACATCCCGGACGCCTGGCGGACCGTCGCCGGTCCACTCGAGCGGGCGCCGGGATCGGCCGTCCTGATCGCGATGGGCGCCGGATCGATCGCGCTCTATTCGATCGCGATCGCGCTGGCGCTGGGCGCGGAGCGGGTCGACGTCGTCGGCGGCCGCGAACGCGATCGCGAGCTGGCCGAGAAGCTGGGCGCGAACGTGCTCGATGACGAGTTCCCGGACCGGGTGGGCTTCTATCCGATCACGGTCGACGCGAGCGCCAACCCCGCCGGGATCGCTTGCGCCCTGCGATCGACCGACGCGGACGGGATCTGCACGAGCATCGGGATCTACTTCCAGCCGACCCCCCTGCCCCTGCTGGACATGTTCACCCAGGGGATCACCTTCGTGACGGGGCGGCCGCACGTCCGCCCGCTGATGCCCGAGGTGCTCGAGCTGGTCCGCCAGGGCAGGTTCGATCCCGACCCAATGACGGTCAACAAGGTGCCCTGGGACGACGCCGCCGAGGCGCTCTCGGATCTGCGCGCGAAGACGGTGGTGTTACGCGAGGGTGCCGCGTAAGCGGCAACCCGATTCATGTCGGTCTAGCCCGGGCTGCCGATCCCGCCGGTGCCGCCGGAGGACGCCGCGGTGCCGATCGGCGGCCGCAGTGGCGCAATCTGAGGCTGCAGGAAGAAGAGCCGCATGGCGTCCTCCGCGGCGAAGAGGAAGAACGCGCCGATGCCCTGCTTGAGGCCCGGCGGCACGCACGCCGCGGCCTGAGCGGGCGAGGTGCTCAGGATTGCCTGCCTCGCGCTCGCCTGGGGGCTGTCCGTGAAGGAGATCTCCATCGCCAGGTTGCTCAGCACCGGCTTCGCCTTCTTCTTCAGCGGCAGCCGGATCGTCTTCTTCCGCTTCTTCTTCTTGCCGGGGACCTTGATCTTCTTGGTGATGAACTTGAAGTTGTATTGGAGGCGGAGCGCCTTGGCTCGGGCTCCGAAGCCGGCGGCGCCGCGCTCGGCGCAAGCGTCCTGGGTCTGCACGCTCTGCGGCCCGAGCTTGCGCGAGCCGAGTCGCAGATTCTTCTTGTTGAGGTCCTGCGCGATCTGGCCGTAGTTCCAGTCGGCGAAGTCCTGCGGAGCAAGGCCGGTACGTTTTCCGGCTCCGACGGGATTGGTGGCCGCGGTCGAGGCCAGGCTCAGATTCCAGCCCTTGACCCTCGGGAAAGTCGTCGCGAACTTGTTTGCCCAGGGCGGCCGCGCGGGGTCCGTCAGCCGGCCGCTGTTCCAGTCGTCCTGCTCGAAGTCGGCCATCAGGGCGAAGACGTTCGGGTCATCGATCCCGGTGAACGCGTAGCCGGCCTGGGTGGGGTCGAAGCCCAATCCGTCCAGGGCGATGATCCGGTTACAGGGGAAGGTGGCGCGGAGCGAGGACGCGAGCCCGGCGGCGACGGACGGCGTCATCGCCGGGAACTGGCCGCTGCCGGTGAACCGGGTGTTGAGGACGAAGATGTCCTGCGGGCGGACGAACGGGGCAAGACCCTCGTGGTCCGGGTCCGTGTTGAACTGCGTCCAGGTGTTGACGTTGCCCTGGGTGTTGATTCGAATCAACATCGTGAAACGGTTGGCAGCGAACCCGGTGGGTGCGAGGCCGTAGGGAGGGGCGGGGCATCCCGCGGAAGTTTTGGCGGCCGAGGCGGGCGCGGCGTCCCGGCCGGCGATCAACAGCAATGCGAGCACGGTGAGCGCCGCGACCAGCGCGATCGCGGATCGAGCACGGCGGGACGCGCTCCCAGGTGCGGTTGTGTCGACTCCTGCCATATCGGACGAGCGACGCCGAAGCTAACGGCGTCCTACCCACCAACACGCGAGGGTTCTTGCAGTTGTGCAGGGGTTTAGGAGAGCCGGGAGTTCACGAGGACCCCGAACACCTCGATCGCCGCCCGCAGGTCGGCTTCGTCGGTGTCCTCCTCAGGCGCGTGGCTGACGCCGCCGATCGACGGCGAGAAGATCATCGCGGCGGGCATCCGGCCGGCCATCGAAGCGGCGTCGTGGAGCGCCCCGCTGGGAAGCTCGTGGGCGGTACCTGTGACCTGCTCGCAGGCCTGACGCGCCGAGGCCACCAGCTCCGGGTCGAAGGCGATCGGCTCGATCCTCCAGATCGGCACCTCGCTGCTCTCGCACCCGCGCACCTGAGCGGAATCGGCCACCGCCTCGCGGATCTTGGCGAGCATCCGCGCCAGGGCGTCGGCCTGCGGGTGGCGGAGGTCCACCTGCATCGAGGCCACCCCCGCGATCGCCGTCACGATTCCAGGCTCGTAGTCGACCACGCCGACCGTGCCTACGCCGCCCTGCTGGCGCGCGATCTCCTCGATCCGCAGCTCCGCCGCCGCCGCGGCGAGCCCGGCGTCGTGGCGGGCAGCCATGGGCGTGGTACCGGCGTGCGCGGCCTGGCCTCGGATCACGAAGCGGTGACGCTCGACCCCGGTGCAGCCGCTCACCGCCGCGGCCTTGATCCCCTCGGCCTCCAGGATGGGGCCCTGCTCGATGTGGAGCTCGAGGTACGCCCCGAGCCTCTCAAGCCGCGGGCCGCACTCGAGCACGCGCTCGAGGTCCACCCCGTTCTCGGCCAGGACGCCAGGGGCGCGCAGGCCGTCGGCGTCGCGCGCGTTCGCGAGCTCGGAGGGATCCAGTGTGCCCGCCGCCGCGGAGCTCCCGAACAGGCTCCGCCCGAAGCGGGCCCCCTCCTCGTCGGCCCAATCAACCAGCGCGACTGTCCGCGGTGGTCTGCTTCCCTCGCTCGCCCAGGCGCGCAACACACCCAGACCTCCCATCACGCCAAGCGCCCCGTCCAGCCAGCCGCCGTCGGGGACCGAGTCGATGTGAGAGCCGACCGCGAGTGCAGGCTCAGCCTCACCCTGGAGATACGCCCAGGAGTTGCCGGCCTCGTCGACCTCCGCCTCGAGCCCGATCTCGGCGATCAGCTCCCGGACGTACTCCCGCGCTTGCCGCCACCCCTCGCTCCAGCAGAGCCGCTGCGCTCCGGCGCTGTCACCGGTCCGGCTCTGGAGCTCGCGCAGGTCGGCGATCACCCTCCCAGCGTCGATGGTCGGCTGCTTCGCCATCAACGGGTCGCGCTATCGCGCACCCTCGCGCTCTCGGCGCAGCGCCTGACTCAGGCAGTGGGGGCCGCCGCCCCCCAGCGTGAACATGGAGAGATCGAGCTCGATCACGTCGAGACCGCGGGAGCGCAGGGCGCCGTTGAGCTCCGCGGCGCCGGCGGCCGAGATCACCCGGTCGCCGCCGAGGGAGATCGCATTCACACCGAGGGTAAAGGCCTGCTCCTCGCTGATGTGGATCAGGTCGAAGCCCTTGGCGCGCAGCCACTCGACCGCCTGGTTGGGAAGCACGTCGGAGCAGACCGCTGCCAGCTTCTCCGCCAGCACCGCCACGAGCACGTCGATGTGGACATAGCGCTCAGGGAACGCCTGGACGCGGGCCTCCCAGCCGTCCTCGCGGTACCAGGCCGCGAGCTGGGTGGCCGCGATCTCCTGGGTCCGGCCCTCGCCGGTGCCGATCAGCACCGCCCCGGGCTCCACGATCATCACGTCGCCGCCCTCGAGCGATCCCGCCGTGATCATGCCGCGGATCGGGATGCCCGCCAGCTGGTAGAAGCGGATCGCCGGGGCATACTCGCCGCGGCGCCACCATTGGGCCGGCTGGGTGATCACCGTGCCGTTCGGTCCCATCGTGCTCGAGTCGCGGGTGAAGACGGCGTACGGCAGCGCCGGCTCGGTCTCGAGGAAGTGGCAGCGGACGCCCGCCTCCTCGTAGGCGGCGACCAGGCTCTTGTGCTGCTCGGCGACGACCTCCGGGTCGAAACGGTGCCCGGCCTCCAGGGTGGCCCGTGTGATCGCGCTGGTCTCGCGCCAGCGGAAGCTGTCCGGCGGACAGACCAGGACGTCGTGCAGCCGCCCATACTCGGAGTCGACCCCCCAGGCCGACTCGTCGCTCACTCGGTGACCACCCGGATCGTCTGCAGGGTGCGGTCGCTCGCCCCGCGAACGAGGCCTCCGTGCGCGAGCGAGTCGGCGATGTAGGCGATGGTCGGCCGGGTCAGCCGCTCGCCCGGGAGGACGTTGGGGACCCCGGGCGGGTAGGCGGCCAGCGACTCGGCGGCGATGCGGCCCTCGGCGGCATCGAACAGGACCACCTCCTGCGGTCCGAGGAAGGCGTCCCGGGGGGCGAGGTCGAGCGGTCCCCAGGGGGGCGGCTCGGCGAAGGCGCGCCGCTCCTCCACATCCGCGGGCCCAATCTGCTCGACCGCGTGTCGAAGCGCCTCGACGAGCCGCTCCAACGGCGCGGTCGGCGTCTCGCCGATCCCCGAGACGGCGACGATCACGTTCTCTGAGTAGAGCTCGAGGACCACGTCGTCTCGCTCGCGCATCAGCTGGGCGATGCGATGGCCGGTCGCGCCCGTTCCCCGGACGTCGATCGAGAGCCGCAGCGGGTCCCAGGCGGCGACGCTCGTCCGTCCCGCCAGCCGCTCGTCGAGGACATCGAGCCCGGGAATCTCGCGGATCTGCTCGCGGGTCCTCGCCAGCTCCTCCAGTGTCCCCGAGAGCAGCTCCTCCCCTCGGGTGGCGGCGAATCGCCTGGCGGCATCGAGGGAGGCCGTCAGCAGGGAATTGGGGCTGGTGGATTCGACCAGGGTGACCGAGCGGTCGATGATGTCCTCGTCGACCTGGCCGCCCTTGCCGAGGTGGAGGATGGCCGACTGGGTCAGGCTGCCGACGATCTTGTGAGTGCTGGAGAGGACGAGGTCGGCGCCACTGCGAAGAGCGCCGGTCGGCAGCTCCGGGTGAAAGTAGAGGTGGGATCCCCAGGCCTCATCGACGACCAGCGGGACGCGGCGGGCGTGCGCGACCTCGGCGAGCTCCTCGATCCGGGCGACCGCGCCGAAGTAGGTGGGTGAGACCAGCACCGCCGCGACCGCCTCCGGCTCGGACTCCAGCGCGGCGTCGAGGGCCTCGGGGGTCACGCAATGCGCGATCCCGAGCTCCTTGTCGATCTCCGGCGCCGCGAACGTCGGCCGCAGGCCGGAGAGCACCAGGCCGTCGATGATCGAGGAGTGGACGTTGCGCTGGACGACGACACGCCCGCGGTGGGGTGGCCCCGTGGCGAGCTTGCCGGTCGCGTGGGCGAGGCTCATGCAGATCGCGTGGTTTCCGCCCGACGCCCCATTGACCAGGAACCAGCTGCGCTGGGCGCCCCAGGCGTCGGCTGCGAGACGCTGGGCGCGCTGGAAGGGCGTCGGCTCGGGCCCGAAGTCGATTCCCTCGATGCTCGGTGGGACGTCGTGTAGGACGGCGGCCTCGCCGAGGGCGGCGATCAGGCCGGGATCGGCTTCCGTCCCTTTGTGGCCGGGGATGTGGAAGCGCCCAGGGTCGCGCGCCACGTACGCGACGACCGCGTCGAGATAGGGGGCTTCGTTCTGATCGGCCACTACGCCCCGTGCGGCGGCTCGCCGCCCGTGTAGCGCGAGTACGGGTACCACCACTCCTTCGGGGCCACCTCGCTCTCGATGTGCACGTGCTTGGTTTCCTGGAAGGCCTCGAGCCCCTCGCGGCCCAGCTCCCTGCCGAGACCCGATTGCTTGAAGCCGCCGAACGGCCCGGCGTCGTTGTCCGTCAGCGGGTCGTTGAACCAAACCGTGCCCGCCTTCACCTCGCGCATGCAGCGCAGGATCGTCTTGAAGTCCTCCGTGTAGATGTTGGCGCCGAGCCCGTACGGCGTCGAGTTCGCCAGCTCGATCGCCTCGTCGAGGCTGCCGACCCGCACCAGGGGCGCAACCGGCCCGAAGGTCTCCTCCCGGAGCAGATCGGTCTCGGCCGGCGCGCCGGTGACGACCGCCGGAGAGAAGAAGTGGCCGCGGTCATGTCCCGCGCCGTCGCCGCCCACCACGAGATCGGCGCCGGCGCTGATCGCGGCCTCGACCTGATCGGACACCTTCTGCCGCTGGGCGGCCGACACCATCGGCCCGATGTCGGTGTCGCCCTGCATCGGGTCGCCGATCACGAGGCTCTTGGTGTAGTCGACGAACGCCGACAGGTAGTCGTCATAGACGTCGTCCATCACATAGAAGCGCTCGGCCGACGTACAGACCTGCCCGGAGTTGAGGAACGCCGCCCAGGCGCCGCCCTTGGCGGCCACGTCGATCCGGTCCGCCACGTCCGAGCAGACGATGAAGGGATCCTTGCCTCCCATCTCGAGGTTCATGCGTGCCATCCGGTCGACGCAGGCCCACGCGACCTTCTTCCCGGTCCCGATCGAGCCGGTGAAGGCGATGCCGTCGACCCTGGGGTCGGTCACGATCGCCTCGCCGACGGGCGGCCCGCCGGCGATGAGGTTGACGACGCCCGCAGGGAGATGGTCCAGACAGGGAGCCAGCATCAGCGTCGAGAGCGGCGTCAGCTCGGAAGGCTTGCCGACCAGGGTGTTGCCCGCCGCCAGGGACGGCGCCATCTTCCACGCCAGAAGCAGGAGCGGGTAATTCCAGGGCACGATGCAGCCGATCACGCCGAGGGGCTCCTTCAGCACCAGCGAGAGCTGGCTCGACTCGATCGAGGGGATCACCCGCCCCGCGGAATCCCGTCCGATCTCGGCGTAGTAGTCGAAGCAGGCGGCAGTCCAGCCGACCTCGTCGGAGTTCTCGACGAGCGGCTTGCCGCCCTCGAGCGTCATGACCTCGGCAAGCTCATCGGTACGAGCCCTCAGCCGATTGGCGACCTCGCGCAGCATCTCACCCCGATCGACCGCCGGCGTGCGCCCCCAATCCCGAGCGGCATCGCGAGCAGCACCGATCGCAGCATCCACCTGATCCTCGCCTGCACTCCCCACCGAGGCGATCACCTCCTCGGTATAAGGATTCTCGACCTCGAGAAGGAGTCCGCTCCCTGGGTCTGCTCACCGTCGATGAGCAGACGAGTCTCGAAATCAGCCACGAGCCGATGCTATTGGGCCGACGACGGTAGTCGCCGTGCGAGGCTGCGTCCGCAGCAGCGAGCAGTAGGCGATTGCCGGCGTCGACCCAACGTCCCGGCGAGGCGGCGAGGCTGCGTCCGCAGCAGCGAGCAGTAGGCGACTGCCGGCGTCGGCCCAACGTCCCGGCGAGGCTAGGCGGGGTCAGGACGGCCAGGGGGAGAAGGAAACCGGCCGCCCTATCCGCCCGCCTGCGCCGAGGCTGAAACCCGGCGGAGACGAGGCAATTGAATATGAGGGCGGGCGCCGGAGTAGGGGGTCTCCGCGCGCCCGCCCGCTGCCTCGACTCAGAATCCGCGTACCCCGCCCCCGCGTACCTAAACCCGGGGATCAATATCCGGGGATCAATATCAGCGACTTTTCGCGGCGACCGCTCGTTGCAACTGGCTCTTGTTCATGCTCGACCGGCCGTCGATCCGCAAGCGCTTGGCCTGGTTGTAGAGCTGCTCCTTGGTCTGCCCCTTGGGCCGGTTGGTGCCCGACTTGCGGCCCCCTCGCTGCTGAGGCGAGGTGCCGCCGGTCGAGCTGCGCGAGCGCGTCCGGGACTCGCCGGAGCGCGCCCGGTTCTTGTTGACGGTGCGAGCGGCCATCTCCTCAGCACGCGATTCCGATGCGCCGCGGCTGCGCGCACTCTTCTTGATCTTCTCGTACTGCCTGGCACGCTTCGTGCCCTTCTTGACACCGCGCGGTGGCATTCGAATCACTCCTTGTTGGGCGGCTGGCTGGTCAGCCGAGCGCTACCCGCACCGTCCCGGGCGAAACCCGACGTTTTCAATTTTCTTGTCGCGGGGAGCTAGCCTTGGTGGGCGGCTAATCCTCGCGTCCCACAGGGGCACATAGCCACGGACGCCGAGGAGCCGGTCGATGAGACGAAATTGCCTTGGCGGACTTCGATATGAATCAGACCCCCTCTCCTGGGCCGCAGGAGCAGCTCATCGGCGAGCGCCGTCTGCTCGAGCGCTACGCCGAGGATCAGTCGCCGATCGTCCGCGAGGAGCTGGTTGATCGCTTCATGCCGCTGGCCCGCAGGCTCGCCGCCCGGTACGCCGGCGGCGCGGAGCCCTTCGACGACCTCGTCCAGGTGGCGAGCGTCGGCCTCGTCAAGGCCATCGATCGCTTCGATCCCGAGCGCGGCACCGCCTTCTCGACCTTCGCCGTCCCGACCATTCTCGGCGAGCTCAAGCGGCATTTCCGCGATCGCGGCTGGTCGGTTCACGTCCCCCGAGACGTCCAGGAGCGGATCCTGAAGGTGGAGCGGGCGATGGCGGAGCTGCCGGCGAAGCTCGGACACTCGCCGACCGTCCAGGAGATCGGAAAGCGAATCGATGCCACCGACGAGGAGGTGCTGGAGGCGATGCACGCCTCCCAGGGACATCACGCCGTGTCGCTGGACGCGACCTCGACGATGGGCGACGGCGACGAGCCGGGCCCGCTCCGCGACCGGATCGGCTCGGAGGACCTTTCCTTCGACACGGTCGAGTATGGCGAGGCGATCGGGCCGGTGCTCAAGGAGATCTCGGATCGCGACCGCAAGGTGCTCCAGCTCCGCTTCGTCGAGGACTTGACGCAGAGTGAGATCGCCGAACAGGTCGGCGTCTCCCAGATGCACGTCTCGCGGATCCTGCGCGCCACCCTCGAGAAGCTCCGGCAGCGGATCCCCGAGGAAGAGCTCTAGCGGGCCACCTGTGGCTGCGATCCGATGGCGAAGGCGCGCTAGCGGCTGACCTCGAAGACGAGGAACTCCGCCTGCTCGCCCTCGCCCGTCTCCTCGGTGGAGACCTCCATGTTGGTAGCCAGGCTGCTCAGGGAGCCGGCCCCGGGGACCTCCATCTCGTCCAAGAGGCGCTGGCCCGCTCCCTCGACCAGGGGCCCGACCCGTACGTCCAGGGTGCCGTCACCGTCCTTGATGAAGAGCCGCATACGCCCGTTGGAGAAGTGCCCTTCGGCCGACGCTGAGACCGCGTCACCCAGCAGTACCGTGTCCGCAAGCCGATCCACGGAGAACTCGGCGCGCGCGGCGAGGGCACCCATCACCCTGGCGAGCACGGGCTTCACGGTCACCCCTGGCGTCAGCGCCATCGCCAGCTCCTGGGGCGCCTCGGTGGAAATCCCGTTGCTGCTGGACTCCGGTGGCGCATAGCCGAAGCGGATCGTCGTGCGGCTGCCCTGGCCCGCACCTCCGCTGATCTCGAAACCGTCCGAGAGTGCCGCGATCAGGGGCAGGCCCAGCCCCAGCGATGCCTCGCCCTCGTTCGCCCGCGGTCTGAAGCCGTGGCCCTCGTCGGCGACCTCTACCTCGAGGTCGGTCTCATGCGGCTCGGCGCTCACGTGGAGCGGCCCGGGCTCCTCGTCGTAGGCATGCAGGACGACGTTGTTGCAGGCCTCGGTGACCACCGTCTTCAGGTCGGCGACACGGGAACCGGGCATGCCGAGGGCCTCGCCCAGGCCGGCGATCGCCTGTCGGACCACGATGACGTTCTCGGCGGTGGCTGGGAGGGTGAGCTCGAATCCGCCCTCGCTCATGCCGGTGACCTTCCGGAGTCCTTGGAGGCCTCCGAGAAGGCGTCCTCCCTGTTCGCATGCACGGGCAGCTCGGCGCGCAGGCCGGTCACCTCGAGTACCCGATCGACTGCATCGGCGCCGTTCGCGTGGACGACCGAGAAGCCAACCTCCACGTCGGCCGCTCTGCGGCGCCCGTCGAGGATCACTCCGAGGATGGACGAGTCGACGAACGTGGCGGGCGAGAGGTCCACGACGGTGGCCGTGCCCTCGTCGAGCAATCCATCGAGCCGACGCCGAAGAGTCGGCGCGGTGCTCAAGTCATGCTCGCCGGAGATGGTCAGCACTGCTACTCCTGCATCCGTTTGCTCGATTGCGAGCTCCCCCGTCCGCACAGGGGCGAACTACCTCGATTCGAGGTCACTCAAACCTCCTGCTCAGGACGCACGGACGCCATTCGCTCGGCGCGGCGCTGCTGCCAGAGCACGAAGCAGATCGCGGTGACCGTAAGCGCGAACAACATCGTCGCGAGGACGTTGACCTGAACGGGGATGCCCCTCAGGTGCGCCCCGAAGACGTAGATCGGGAACGTCTCCGTCGTGCCCTTGTTGAAGTCGGAGACGATGAAGTCGTCGATCGAGAGGGCGAACGCGAGCAATGCCGCCGCCAGGATTCCGGGACGGAGCAGCGGCAGGGTGACGTATCTGAAGGTCTCCAGGGGGGTGGCCCCTAGGTCCGCGGCGGCGTCCTCGACGCTTCGGTCGAAGCCGATCAAGCGCGAGCGGACAACGACCACCACGAAGCTGATGCAGAACATGATGTGCGCGATCAGCAGGCTCGTGAACCCGAGCGCCACGCCATAGATCAGGAACAGCGAAAGCAGCGATGCCCCCATCACGATCTCCGGCGTGGCCATCGGCAGGACGAGCAGCAGGTTCGAGGCACCTCGGCCATAGAACCGGTAGCGAACCAGCGCGATCGCCATCAGCGTTCCGATCGCCGTCGAGATCAGCGTCGCCAGCGCCGCAAGCCTGAAAGACGTCAAGAGAGCGCTGTTCAGGTCCGGTATCGAGAAGGCGTGTTCCCAGTACTTGAGCGTGAATCCATTGTTGATCGCGAAGGCGAGCCTGTCCCGGTTCTCCGAGGCGTCCGCGAACGAAAAGACCGCGATCACCCCGATCGGAATCAGCGTGTAGGCGATCGCGAAGCCCGCGTAGATCTTGAACCCGTTTCGCCTCACCCACGACCACGCCCGGCTCGGGGCTGCTGAGATCGATGGCGCCGCGGTAGCGGTGGCGGACTCCATCCCCTATCGCACCTCTTCCTCGCTGCCGACGAACGCCTCGGTCCCGGCGAGCCGGATATATATGAACACCACCGCCAGCACCGCCGCCATCATCAGGAATGAGAGTGCGGCGGCCTTGGGATAGTCGCTTTGCTGCAGGTAGGTCGACTGGATCTTGTTGCCGATCATCGTGTTGTTGGCGCCGCCCAGGAACGCTGCGTTGACGTAGTCGCCGGATGCGGGAATGAAGGTCAGCAGGACGCCCGCGATGACCCCCGGCATTGTCAGCGGTAGCGTGACGCGGAGAAAGGCGTGCCTGGCCGAGGCGTAGAGGTCCTTGGCCGCCTCGATCAGGCTCGTGTCGATCCGCTCGAGGCTCGCGTAGATCGGCAGGATCATGAAGGGGAGGAAGTTGTAGGTGAGGCCGGCGATGACGGCGCCGGAGGTGGCCAGTACGCGGCCGTCATCGGGGACGATGTGGAGGAACTTGAGCACGTTCACGATCGGGCTGTCGTCGGCGAGGATCGTCTCCCAGGCGACCGTGCGAATCAGGTAGGTGGTGAAGAAGGGGGCGATCACCGCGAACAGCAGCGGCAGGCGCCAGCGGGGGTTGACCTTGAGCGCGATCGCGTAGGCGAGTGGGTAGGCGATCAGCAGGGCGATGATCGTCGCCGCTCCCGCGTAGTAGAAGGTGCGCACGATCTGCTCGCCGCGACCCGCGAGCGCATCCGAGTAGTTGGAGAAAGCCCAGTTGAACGTGAACCCTTCGGGACTGTTCGGGATACCGGAGCGCAGCGACATCTCCCCCATGAAATACATGGGGACCACGAAGAACAGGATCAGCCAGATCGCGCCGGGCGCGAGCAGCCAGTAGGGGATCAGGCGCCGGCGGAGATGCGAGGGCGCGCCGCGAGGCGCGGCCCGTTTCATGCTGGAGCGCCCCTTTTCGCCCATCGTCTCTCTCCTCCGCCGACGCCTCGTTCGCTCAGCCGGAGATCACCTCCTGGAAGGCCGACTGGACGTCGGCTTGGTCCTGAGCGTTGCCCGGCGGGGCCGGGTCCGCGGAGCATGGCGCGATCTCCTGCTGGGTTGGGAAGATCTTCGGATCGTTCGCGACCTTCGGATCCACCTTTTGGAGGATCGGGCGCACGCCATCGACCGGCGTGACGTACTGGACGTAATCGGTGATCTTGGCCGCCACCTCGGGCCGGTACGCGTAGTTCATGAACGCCAGCGCCGCGGCCGTGTTCGGGGCTCCGACCGGAATCACCATCTGGTCGAAGAACGTGTCGCAGCCGTCCGTCGGCCTGCGCCACTCGACGCTGTCCCTCCCGATCAGGGAGCCGTCGCCGGACCAACCCAGAGCGGCGACGATGTTTCCGCTGGTCAGATCCTCCGTGTACTCGTTGCCGGTGAACTGGCGGATCTGTCCCGAGTCCCGCGCCTCGCGGAGCTTGTCGATCGCCGCGAGCCAGTCGTCCTTGGTCGCGTCATTCACATTGATCCCCTCGCTCTGGAGGACGAGCGGCACGGTGTCGGTCATCTCGGTCAGCATCGTGACCTTGCCCTTGTACTTCGGGTCGAACAGCTGGGAGACCGAATGGATCTCGGGCGCCTTGGCCGTGTCGACCCAGATGCCGGTCTGGCCGCCCTGCCAGGGAATCGAGTACTTGCGGCCAGGGTCCTCCGTTGATTTCTCGAACTGGGGCAGGATGTTCTGGAACACGGTGGGCAGGTCACTGTGGTTGATCTCCTGCAGGTAGCCGAGGTCCCACATCCGCTTCGCCATCCAATCGGTGACGACGAAGAGGCTGCGACCGCCCGAGCTGCCCTGATCCAGCTCAGGCTTCAGCTTGTTGAAGAAGACGTTGTTGTCGTTCACGTCCTCCTTGTAATCGACCTTTACCCCCGTCTCCTTCTCGAACCTGGCGACCGACCCATTCGCACCGGGGTCGATGTAGCCCGGCCAGTTCGAGATCAGGACGTTGCCGCTCGGCGTCCCGCCCTTGGCGACGGTTACGTCGCCGGCATTGCCCCCGCCGACATTTCCGCCGCCCCCACAGGCCGCCAGAGCGACCGCAGCCGCCAGCGCCCCGCCCGCCGCGATCAGTGCCCGAAATCTCCTCTTGCTGCTCACTTTTTCCTCCTCGCCTAGTTCGTTCAAGCTGCTTCCACTGCCCGCTCAGTCGGGCCTGCGCCGTTGGTCTCGGATTCCCTGACCACGTGCATGTGCTCCGGGGCCCAGGACAGCTTCACCCTGACCCCTCCTCCCGGGAGCCTCTGGCGTTCCGCTTCGTCGGCGTTAGGCACCAGGACGGTCATCCGCACCTCGCCCGGCAGTTGCACGATCAGCTGTGTCGAAGTCCCCAGATAGATAGAGCTCTCGACCAGTCCCTCGACGCTGGGCTGCCCGCGATCCCCCGAGTCGATCGTGAGCTTCTCGGGGCGCACCACGGCGTGGCAACGATCGCCCGGGCGGAAGCCATCGACGTCCGTGCTCACATGGACCCCGCTGTCAAGCTCGACCTCGCCCAGTGCGCCGGTCGTGCGCACGGTCCCGGGCATCAGGTTGGAGACGCCGATGAAACCCGCGACGAAGGTGGTCGTCGGGCGGTCGTAGACGTCCTCCGGGTCGCCGATCTGCTCGATCCGACCCTTGTTCATGACCGCGATTCGGTCCGACATCGTCAACGCCTCCTCCTGATCGTGGGTGACGTAGACGAAGGTGATGCCGACCTCGCGCTGGATCTTCTTGAGCTCCACCTGGAGGCCCTTGCGCAGCTTGAGGTCGAGCGCGCCGAGCGGCTCGTCGAGCAGCAGGACCCGCGGCAGGTTGACCAGCGCGCGGGCGAGCGCCACGCGCTGCTGCATGCCGCCGGAGAGCTGGGACGGGCGGCGGGTCGCCTCCGCCGCCAGCCCGACCCGCTCGAGCTCCTCGCGGACCCGGCGGTCGATCTCGCTCTTCTTGACGCCCTTCCGCTGCAGCCCGAAGGCGACGTTCTCCTTGACGCCCAGGTGCGGGAAGAGCGCGTAGCTCTGGAAGACGGTGTTGGTGGGGCGCTTGTGGGGCGGGATTCCCAGCATGTCGACGTCGTCGATCGTCAGCCGGCCGTCGGTGACCTCCTCGAAGCCGGCGATCATCCGCAGCGTCGTCGTCTTGCCGCAGCCGCTCGGTCCGAGCATGGTGAAGAACTCGCCCTCTTCGATATCGAGGTCGATCGCGTCGACGGCCGTGAGCTCGCCGAACCGCTTGGTCACGGAGTCGAGGACGACGCAATTGCGGCCCCTCTTGTCCGTTTCCGGGGTCACGGTCGCACTACTAGCACCGGAACCTCGGAGAGCTGTACGAGCTTGTACGGCGTGGACCCCACGATCGCTCCCTTGATCGGATTCTCTCCGTGACTACCGACGACGATCATCCGGGCGTCGTGCTTCTCGGCGGCGGTGATCAGCGCCTCGTGGGGGTGCTCGTTGATCATCTCGACCATGCAGTCCACCTTTGCCTTCTTGGCGGCGTCGATGGCTTCCTGGGTCACTTCTGGCCGAACTCCTCGACGGCCTCGCGCTGCTCGGGGACCTCGCCGCCGCCGTAGCCTCCGGGCGCGGCGCCGAAGACGATCACGATGCTGTCGCCGAGCGCCTTCGCGAAGTCGAACGCCTGGCTCAGCGCCGACTTTGAGGAGTCGGAGCCGTCGTAGCCGATGACTATCTCGCTCATTGCGTTCCTCCTCAGTCCGACATCACGGACGCTTCGCCTTTGACGGTTCCCTCGAGGACTCCGGGGTCGGCCGTCTCCCACTTGCGCTTGAAGAACTTCGGGTAGGCGACGTTGGCGAACACCAGCAACACGATGCCAACGAGTATCGCCCCTACCCCGATCGCGACCGGGGTTCCCACTCCCAGGAAGCCACCCGAGTAGTTCACGTCGGTGCTCGTGGTCTTGTAGTCGAGGAACGCCTTGACGAAGATGAACGTCAGCATCGCCCCCCCGAGGAAGGGCGCCACCCCGACCATGATGAAGTTCTTCAGGCTCTTGAAGATCTCCTTGCGGTAGTAGATCGCAGCAGGCGAAGCCGGTGAGCCCATAGTAGAAGGCGATCTGGAAGCCGATCCCGGTGATCGAGTCACTGAGCACGTTCTGGCTGACGTTGATGATGAGCAGCGTCCAGACCAGGGAGACCGCGCCCATCACCAGCGTCGAGACGTCGGGCGTCAGATAGCGCGGGTGGATCCGGCCGAAGATCTTGGGGATCGAGCCGAAGCGGGCCATCGACAGCGTGGTCCTGGCGGTCGGCAGGATGGTCGTCTGCGTCGATGCAGACGCCGAGGTGAGCACCGCAATGATCAGGATCTTGTCCAGCGGCGAGCCCAAGACACTGGTCCACCGAGCGCGCTGAGCACGTCGTCGCCGTGGTGCTTCAGGAAGGTGGTGCCGGTGTAAGCCTGGGCCGACTGTGGCCACGACCACGTAGATCAGCACGAGCAGGATCGTGCTCATGACCGCGGCCCGTCCTGGCCCGTTGGCACTGTCCTTGGATTCCTCGTTGACGCAGACCCCGCTGTCCCAGCCCCAGTAGATGAACACCCCCAGCAGGACACCGTCGATCAGGGCTCTGCCGCCGCCGTGGAGGGTGAACGGGTTGAACCAGTCCGCCTGGACGTGGAAGCCGCCCGGATCGCCGAAATACACCTTGGCGAGGGCAACTGCCGCGAAAATCCCCAGTGCCGCGATCTCCGCGGAGAGCAGGAAGTACTGGGTGCGGGCCGAGAGCTCGATGCCGATGTAGCAGATCCAGGTCATCACGATGATCCAGATCGCCGCGACGATGCTGACGTCGAGCAGATTGGCCGCCGCCGCGTCGAGCCCGAAGAGAAGGAAGGTGTAGACGCCGGCGATGTAGGCCAGAGCCGCCATCACGACGACATCGGCGACGACGATCGTCCAGCCGGTGAGCCAGCCGAGCCGCGGCCCCATCGCCCTGGTCACCCAGGTGAAGCTGGTGCCGCAGTCCGGATCGGCCCTGTTCATGTAGTAGTACGCGGCCGCGATCAGCAGCATCGGGACGAAGGAGACGAGCATCACCGCCGGGGCGTGGAAGCCCATCCCGTTCACGGCGACGATGAAGCCCAGGGTCGCCGCCAGGCTGTACCCCGGTGCGGTCGACGCCACGCCGATCACCAGGTTGGACACCCAGCCGAGCGCTCCGGCCTTCAGTCCCTTGCTGCCTTCCCTGGCTTCACTGGGGGTTCCGCTTGCGATCGAAGCGCTCTCCATCCACTTCTCCTTCCCTAGCGGGCCCCAGGTGCAACCCGATTGGCCACCGCGGTGGCGCGAGCCTAAGTAACGCACCAGATCGTCGCAAGTGGCGAAAGCCCTAAAACCGGGGTCGCTCGTTGTACGCCTTGTACAAGCCGCCTGTCCCTCATTTCACATATTTCGCTTGTAGGGCCGAGCGGCTGGGGGTAGCTTTGTACGCTGAGGCTAGAGAGGAGAGGAGGAGTGAATGGCAGCTACGAGCGCCCCGCAAACGGCCAAGGCTGTGGCTGGTTCCCTGCAGGAGCAGGCAAGGCGCCACCTCTGGATGCATTTCACGCGGATGGGCTCCTTCGACGCCGATCACGAGGTCCCGATCATCGTGCGCGGCGAGGGGTGCTACGTCTGGGACGAGCACGGCAACCGCTACCTGGACGGCCTCTCGGCGCTCTTCTGCGTCAACTCCGGACACGGCCGGACCGAGCTGGGCGACGCGATGGCAGCGCAGGTCCGCGAGCTCGACTTCATCACGGTCTGGAGCTACGCCCACCCTCGCGCGATCGAGCTGGCCACCCGCATCGCCTCTCTGACCCCGGGTGATCTGAACCGGGTCTTCTTCACCAACAGCGGCTCCGAGGCCGTGGAGTCGGCGATCAAGCTCGCGCGGAGCTACCACCGCACCAGGGGCAACGGGCAGAAGACGAAGCTGATCGCCCGGGACGTCGCCTACCACGGCACCACCCTCGGGGCTCTGAGCGCGACCGGGATCCCCGCGCTGCGCAGTAACTTCGAGCCGCTCGCACCCGGGGGCATCCACGTGCCCAACACGAACAGCTACCGGTGGCCCCCGGACCGCGATCCCCTCTGGGCGGCGGACCAGATCGAGGAGGCCATCATCTTCGAGGGGCCGGAGACGGTCGCCGCCGTGATCCTGGAGCCGCTGCAGAACGCCGGCGGCTGCATTCCGCCGCAGCCCGGGTACTTCGACCGCGTCAGAGAGATCTGTGACCGCTATGACGTCCTCTTGGTCTCGGACGAGGTGATCTGCGCCTGGGGCCGGCTCGGCCACTGGTTCGGCTGCCAGCGCTACGACTACCGGCCGGACATCATCACCGTGGCCAAGGCCCTCACCTCGGCCTACGTTCCGATGGGTGGAATGATCGCCTCGGACCGGGTCTTCGAGCCGTACTCCGAGGGGACCGCGATGTTCTCCCACGGCTCCACCTTTGCTGGGCATCCGGTCGCGGCGGCCGCCGCGATGGCGAACCTGGACATCTTCGAGCGAGAAGACCTCTGCGGGCACGTCCGCGCCAAGGAGGGCGAGTTCCGGGCGGCGCTCGAGTCGCTGTGCGACATCCCGATCGTCGGCGATGTGCGAGGCGACGGCTACTTCTATGCGATCGAGCTGGTCAAGGACAAGGACTCGAAGGAGTCGCTCGAGGATGAGGAGTCCGAGAAGCTGCTGCGCGGCTATCTCTCCGGGGAGCTCTACAGGCGCGGACTGATCTGCCGCGCCGACGACCGCGGCGACCCGGTGATCCAGTTCTCGCCACCGCTGATCGCCGACACCGAGCAATTCGAGGAGATCGTGGAGGTCCTGCGACCGGTGCTGGAAGAGTCATCGCGTCGCGTGGGTCGCTGATGCTCACCGTCGAGAGCCTCACCTCCGAGCTCGGCCTCAAGGTCCTGGCGGGAGGAGACGGGGCGCCCGAGCGCGAGATTCGCTGGGTTCACATCACCGAGTTGCTGGATCCCACCCCTTGGCTCTCGGCTGGTGAGCTCCTGCTCACCACCGGCATCCCGCTCGAGAACGCCGAGAAGCAGCGGGCGTTCATCCGACGCCTCGCCGACGCGGGCGTCGCCGGCCTGGGATTTGGCACCGGCTTCGACCACGCGAAGGTTCCAAAGCCGGTTCTCACCGAGGCTCGGGCGGCCGGATTTCCCGTCTTCGAGGTCCCGTACGAGACGCCCTTCATCGCGATCACGGAGGCGGCGTTCAGCCGGCTGGTCAACGAGCAGTACGACGTGCTCTCCCGCGGCATCGCGGTCAACGAGCGCCTCGAGCGGCTGGTCCTGCAGGGCGGCGGGCTGGACGAGATCGCGCGCGAGATCGCCGCGGCGATCGGGGGCAGCTCGGTCGTCCTCGACGCCCGGGGGGAGGTGCTGGCCAATGGAGGCCGCCGCCTCCCCGAGTACCTGCTCGACGCCGTGCGCGCCGAGGTCCAGCCTCGCGGGACGGCCGCCGCGCCCTTCGTGCCCTCCCAGCCGGACCTGCGCGGCCGGGCTTTGGCGCATCCGGTCTCACCGAGGCCCGGGTCCGCCGAGGCGTGGCTCGTGGTGGTGCGCCGGTCCGGGGAGCTTGGGGACTTCGAGCGCCTCTGCGTGCAGCAGGCGGCAATCGTCGTCGCGCTGGAGCTGATGAGAGAGCGCGTGGCGAGGGAGACCGAGCGCCGCCTCTCCGGGGAGGTCCTGGCGGCCACGCTCTCGGGGCGCCTGGCGCCGGATGACATTCGCGACCGGCTCGCGCCCTTCGGGGTCGGCGAGCGGGCCGTGGTGTTGGCCTTCCAGCTCGGCGACGCCGCGGCGGCCGAGCCGACTCTCGGCGAGCACCTCGCGAGTCAGGGCCGGGCGGCTCTGGTCGCCCCCCATCCCGCGGGGCGGCACGAGCTGCTCTGCGCCGTCGTCGACGGCACCAAAGGGGACCCCCTCGAGATGGCCAGCGAGGCCCGCGTGGTGCTCGAGACCGCGCACGGCGCGACCCGCGCTGCGACCAGCCGGGCCCTGCCTACCGAGCGGGTGCGCCACTCCTTCCATGAAGCCCGCTGCGCGCTGGAGGCGACCGGCTTCGCCAATGGCGCGGCCCCCGAGGTGGCCTCGCATCGCGACCTCGGCGCGTTCACACTTCTGCTCTCGGTCCAGGACGGCGAGGCGCTGCGCCTCTACTGCGAGAGCGTCCTGGGGCCGATCGAGGATTCCGATGAGCGCTACGCCGGCGAGCTCCTGCGCTCCCTCGAGGCCTACATCGACCGCAACGGCCACTGGGAGCGGGCGGCGAGCGACTGCTACTGCCACCGCCACACGCTCCGTTACCGGATCAAGCGCATCGAGGAGCTCACCGGGCGGGACCTGAGCCGCGCGAACGACCGTGTCGAGCTCTGGCTTGCCCTGAGAGCCAAGGAGCTGATCGCGTGAGGGTCGCCGTGCTCGGAGCGGGCGGGACCATCGCGCCGGCGATCGTTCGCGATCTCGCAGAGTCCGCGGAGGTCACATCGATGCGCCTCCTCGACATCGATCTGCGGCGGGCCGAGGCCGTGGCGATGGAGCACGGAGGCGGCAAGGCCCAGGCGCGCCAGGCGGACGCGACTTCGAACCTCGCCGAGCAGCTCGCGGGCGTGGAGGTCCTGGTCAACTCCGCCGCGTACCGGATCAACCTGGCCGCGATGCGCGCCTGCCTCGATGCCGGCTGCCACTACATGGACCTCGGCGGGCTCTATCACGTCACCGCGGAGCAGCTCAAGCTCTCCGACGAGTTCGAGCAGCGCGGGCGCCTGGCGCTGCTCGGTATCGGGTCGGCCCCCGGGAAGACGAACCTGCTCGCGGCGCGCGCGGTGCGGGAGCTGCCCGGAAAGCCGGTTTCGATCTCGGTGCTCGCCGCCGGCCGCGACCTCGACCCGCCTGAGGGGCTGAGCTTTCCCTACGCCGTGCGGACGTTGCTCGACGAGATCACGATGGCGCCGATGGCGCTCATAAACGGCCGGCCGCAGGAGATGAAGCCGCTGCAGCACGGGCCCAGCGCTGACTTCGGCGAGCCGATCGGCGTCGCCGACACCATCTTCACCCTCCATTCGGAGGTCCTCACGTTCGGTGATTCCTTCGGGACGCCGAACGTGACCTTTGCGCTCTCGCTGTCACCGAAGGTGCTCGAGGGGCTCAAGGAGCTGGCGGGGGCGAGCGAGGAGCGGATTGCCGAAGTTGCCCGCTCTGCTTCGCCCCCCTCAGCGAACACGCTCTCCATCCACATCGTCGAGGTCTCCGGGCCGGAGACCGTGATCCGGGCCCGCAGCGTCACTCCGCCCAACGAGACCTGGAGCCTCGGCGGCGGGATCGTCTCCACGGCGTCGCCGGCGGCCGCCGCAGTCAGGCTCTTGGCCCGAGGCAGCATCCGTAAGAACGGGGCGCTCCCCCCGGAGAGCTGCATCGACCCCGACGAGATGTTCGCCGAGCTCGAGCCGCGCGGCGTCCGCATAGACGTGAGCAGCTCCCCGCTCGAGAAGGCACAGGCGCTCTCCACCAGGACGGGCTGATGCACGTCGGGGTCCCAACCGAAATCAAGGACGACGAGTACCGCGTTTCCCTCACCCCGGCCGGGGCCCGCGAGCTCGCCGAGCATGGTCATGATGTCCTGATTCAGGCCGGCGCCGGCGAGGGCAGCGCGATCCCCGACGATGCGTACAGCGCCCAGGGGGCGCAGATCCTGCCCGACGCGGCCGCCGTCTTCGAACAGGCCGAGATGGTCCTCGGGGTGAAGGAACCTCAGCCGGTGGAGGTCGAGACGCTGCGGCCGGAGCACACCCTGTTCACCTACCTGCACCTCGCCCCGGCCCCGGAGCTCACCAGGGCCCTGCAGGCGAGCGGAGCGACCTGCGTCGCCTACGAGACCGTCGAGGATTCTCAGGGCCGCCTGCCGCTGCTGGCGCCGATGAGCGAGGTCGCCGGCAAGATCGCCACCCAGGCGGGCGCCTTCTTCCTCGAGAAGCCGCTGGGGGGCCGCGGCATCCTGCTCGGCGGCGTCCCCGGGGTGGCCGCGGCGACCGTGATGGTGATCGGCGGCGGCGCGGTGGGGATGAACGCCGCCTTCATCGCCATCGGGATGGAGGCGGATGTCTTCGTCTACGACGTCTCGATCGACAAGCTGCGCGAGCTCGACACCGCCTTCGGCGGCCGTGCCTCGACCGTCTACTCATCCACCCTCGCGATCGAGGAGATGCTGCCGCGCGCCGACCTGGTCATCGGGGCCGTCCTCGTCCACGGCGCCAGGGCGCCGTACGTGGTGCGCCGCGAGCAGCTCAAGCTGATGAAGAAGAACGCGGTGCTGGTGGACGTCGCGATCGACCAGGGCGGCTGTTTCGAGACCTCACACCCGACCACTCATCGCGACCCGGTCTTCGAGGTCGACGGGATCACTCACTACTGCGTCGCCAACATGCCCGGCGCGGTGCCGATCACCTCCACCTACGCACTGACCAACGCAACGCTTCCCTACGTCCTGGCCCTCGCAGACCACGGTGTCGCGGAGGCCGCCCGCCGAGATCCCGGCCTCAGGTTGGGGATCAACGTCACCGGCGGTACTGTCACCCATCCGGCAGTCGCCGAAGCCGTCGGCGTCGATCACACGCCGGTCGAGGACGTTCTCGGCAGCAAACAGAAAGTCTGACCAAGGAGGAGCAATGGCCACCGCAACCGCGAAGAAGCAGAAGAAGGATGCGACCGAGGTTCTCGACCTCAAGAACATGATCAACGGGGAGTTCGTCGATCCGGCGGGGGGCAAGACCGAGGACGTGATCAACCCCGCGACCGGCGAGGTGATCGCGCACTCACCCGTCTCCACCGAGGAGGATGTCGACCGGGCCGTGAAGGCGGGGCGCAAGGCGTTCGAGACCTGGCAGTACACGACCCCGGCCGAGCGCCAGGAGCTGCTCCTGAAGCTCGCCGACGGGTTCCAGGCGCGGGCCGAGGAGATCACGGACTGGGAGACCAGGGACGCCGGAAAGCCAAGGCAGGCGATGTTCGACGAGGAGATCCCGCCGATGGTTGATCAGCTCCGCTTCTTCGCCGGAGCCGCCCGGACGATGGAAGGGCGCGCCGCGGGCGAGTACATGGAGGACCACACCTCCTACATCCGCCGCGAGCCGGCGGGCGTGGTGGGGCAGATCACCCCCTGGAACTACCCGCTGATGATGGCCGTCTGGAAGATCGGCCCCGCGCTCGCCACCGGGTGCACGCTGATCCTCAAGCCGGCCGAGACCACCCCGGTGACGACGCTCAAGATCCTCGCCGAGCTGGCGGCCGAGATCTATCCACCCGGCGTCATGAACTTCATCGGCGGCCATGGCGACCCCGCGGGGTCCTCCCTGGTCACGCACCCAGAGGTGGACATGGTCTCGCTGACGGGCTCACCGGCGACCGGGAAGTGGATCGCCGAGCACGCGGCGGACAGCCTGAAGAGGGTCCACCTGGAGCTCGGCGGAAAGGCGCCGGTGATCGTCTTCGACGACGCCGACATGGAGCTTGCGATGGAGACGATCGCCGGGACCGGCTACTTCAACGCCGGCCAGGACTGCACCGCGGCGACTCGCGTGCTGGCCTCGAAGGGCGTCTACGACGACGTCGTCTCGGGCCTCGCCGAGCAGGCCAAGGACTACAAGACCGGCGACACGTTCGATCCCGACACGGTGCTGGGCCCGGTCAACTCCGAGCGCCAGCGCGACCGCGTCGAGGGCTTCCTCAAGGACGCGAACGGCGCCGAGATCGTCACCGGGGGGAACCGGCCGGATCTGCCCGGCTACTTCCTCGAGGCGACCGTGGTCGCGGGTCCGAACCAGGACGACCGGATGATCCAGGACGAGATCTTCGGGCCGGTGATCACCGTTCAGTCCGTCGAGGACGAGGCAAAGGCGATCGAGTGGGCCAACGGGGTCCGCTACGGGCTCGCCTCATCGGTGTGGACCAAGGACGTCGGCCGTGCGATGCGCGTCTCGAAGGCGCTCAAGTTCGGCTGCGTCTGGGTCAACGACCACATCCCGATCGTGGCCGAGATGCCGCACGGCGGCTATAAGCAGTCCGGCTACGGCAAGGATCTCTCGGTCTACGCCTGCGAGGACTACACCCACATCAAGCACGTCATGCTCAACCACGCCTGAGGCGCCGAAACGAGGATCTGGTGGGTTCCTTCGGCATATCCGAACGAGCTCACCAATAGTCCGCGTCTTGACCCAGACCTCATCGCGGCTACTTCGCCCGCAGGCAGTAGCCGTAAGCGGTGAGGCTCGGTGCATCGCCGAAGTAGCCAAAGGCGTTGGCCGTGGTCGTGCCGTCCGGGCTGAGCGAGCTGCCCGCGTAGAAGGCGTTGGACGAGCGGTTCAGGCTGAAACCGGTGGAGGTCAGCTTGAGGCCCGCGGGGCACGGTGGCGTGGTCGCCGAGGCGCTCTGGCGCGCCGGGACCGGCGCCGAGGCCGACGAGACCTCGGTGAGGATCTTGCCCCTGTGCCTGACGCAGTAGGCGATCGCGGTGAGCTCCCCGCTGCCGTGGAACGCGGAGCCCGTCACCTGCCATGCCCGCGGCCCGGCGGCGCGTGAGTCGGTGATGTAGTTGCCGCCATAGATCGTGAAGTCAGTGCGCTGGAAGCCGCCCATGATCAGGTACTGGCCCTTCGGGCAGCGGGCGGTGGCGGTCCTGGTCTCACCGGTGCGGATGAAGACGGTCTTGTGCGGTGAGGGGTTCGCGGGCACGAGGCCGCGGGCGCAGACGGTCTGCAGGGTGATGTTCCGCGGGGTGGTGGAGGCGATTGTGGGGTCGAAGAGGACCTCGCTGATGTGGAAACCCCGCTGCGCCCCGAGCCGCTCGTAGGAGTGCGGGTAGATCCCCTCACCGTCGGGCGACGGAGCGGGCGAGGAGGTCATGCCGCCTCCGATCGGGAACCGGCCGCCGGGGCAGACGCTCTCGAGGCGCTGGAGCTCGTTGTTGTTGCGCATCCGGACGGTGCTGCTGATCAGTGAGACGCCGCGTGCCGGGCCGCTCTGCCCCGGATCGTTGCGCGGCCCGCGGCGGCCCTGCACCCTGATGTTGCCCTGGGCTGAATTGAGGACATAGAGGCCGGACGAGCTGAGCAGGGCCATTCGGATGTGATTGCAGGCCGAGCCCTTCCGGAGGACGTACACGATGCTCCGGTGGTGGACCGAGCCCGGGCCGCCCGCCACCCCGGTCCGCAGTCCCTGCTTGCGGGAGGCGATGTCCTTGGCCAGCTGCGGCGCCGACGGGTAGCAACCGTTGGGGCTCACCGAGCGGAAGTAGAGCGCCGCCTTGAATGCGTCCTCGAGCTTCTTGGTCGCTGGGTTGTGGCCGGCGCCGCCACGCGCCATCGCGCTGCTCGAGAGTGTGAGCGCGGCGACCAGCATGAGCATCGAGACGAGGACGCGTTTCATGGTGATGATTGGCTAACCAACATGCCTGCGGCGAAGAAGGAGCGCTAAAGCGCCGATCAGCACCACACCCCCCAAAGCAAAGGGCCACCAGGGTACGCCATCGCCCGAGGACTTCGTCGCCTTCGAGGGGACCCCGCCCGGCAGCACCTGCGCGAGGAAGTTCCCGTAGGCATGGGCTCCGGCGAAGTTCGGGTGGAAGAGGTCGGGCAGGAACCAGGCGCCCGGCGACGGATCGGCCCGATGGTGCGGGAGGGAGTGGCGCACCCAGTCGAGCAGCTTGATCTGGTCAGGGTGGTCTCTGGCCGCCTCGACGAGCACGTCGGTGTCGGGTGCCGGCGGGTGGCCCGTGTCCGCGTCGTAGGCGGTCACCAGCACCAGCGTCCGCTTCGGCCCGATCACCTTGAGCGCGAACTTGATCAGGCCGTCGTTGACCCCCCCGTTGCCGTACGCGTTGATCAGAATCAGCTTGGGCAGCTCGCCCCGGTTGCGGAGATCGCGGGCGACCCAGATGCTCTGCTTGAAGCCGCGACAGCCCTTCGCGTTGACGTCGAAGCCGACGCGGGTGAGGTCGGGAATCGGCAGCAGCATCGTTGAGTCCCCGATCGCGATCGGCGGTGGCCCGTGGCCGCTCCCGTACGGGTTCCGCTGCGCCGCGGCGGTGTGGACGTGGCCGCAGCCGAAGGCCGGCTCGCCGACGGCGAGAGCGCTGCTCGCCTGGCACAGCCCGAAGATCAGCGTCACACCTAGAAACGCAAAGGGTTTCGCCATCAGATCGCGGTGGCAGCGGCCGCCCGGCACAAGTCGCTTCGGGCTTCGCCCTTCGCTCCGACATGGCGCGGCCTCGCCACCGCTAGAAGTTCTGCGTATAGGAGCTCTTGATCTCGGCGCCGCCCTTGCGGCACTCGACCGTGGCGTTGTACTGGACCCCCGGCACGGATTGGCGGGAGCCCTCGGTGCAGGTGAAGCCCTGCACCGGGGACTTGCAGGTGCCGCCCGCGCCGCCGTTGGCGAGCCTGCAGTGGTGGTAGGCGACCACCGTCTTCTCGGCCTGGCTGCAGCTCACGCCGCTGACCTCGATCGAGGTGACGTAGGACGCCCCCAGGTTCTGCTGCCTGCCGTTGATGTCGCAGGTGCTGAGCACGGTGGTGCTCGTGCTGCTGTCCGAGCCGCCCCCGCAGCCGGCGATCGCCGCGGCACAGAGCGCCGATCCCAGCAGGATGAGAGGAGTCGATCCGACCTTCACGAGGGCGCCAGTCTATTCTTCGCTGATCTTGCGGAGGGTCATTGCGGGAGCGATCGTGGTTGCGGGGCTGCTGGCCGGCCTGTTCGTCCAGGCGAGCGGTGCGTCCCCGACCGCACATGCCGCGAGCTTCTCGCCCTGCGACATCAATGGCCAGCAGCAGGACCTCGGCGCCTCCTACGTGACCTCGCTCAAGGTGCAGGGCGTCACCTGCACCAAGGCCGAGAAGGTGATCAAGGCCTATCACCAGTGCCGTCACCACGCCGGGGGCCCCGCGGGCAACTGCGACCACAAGGTCCTGGGCTTCTCCTGCAAGGATGGCAAGCGGACGGGCGTGCCGAACGTCCAGTACAACGCGACCGCCAAGTGCCGCAAGGTCTCGAACCCGTCGAAGCGGCTGAAGAGCACCTACACGCAGAACACCTAGCGCTGGTTCACCCCGGGCGGGGCTAGGAGCGTGGGGCCTTCGAGCCGAGGGCTGGAGTGTGCCGTGCGTGCGTGAGGCGGGCGAACGTCGCTTGCACCGTCTCGATCAGGCTGGGTGGCGCCAGCAGTGAGGGCCTCGTCGGGCGCGGCGATTGCCGGGGCTGGCGGGCCTTCGCGACCTGTCGATGCAGCTCGGCGCGGCGGTGCAGCTCCGCCGCGTGAACCTGTGTGTGCATGTAGTTGAAACCGGAATCCATTCTGTTCCCCTCGTCGTGCGGTGAGCCAAACCCTAGGCGGCGCGATACCGGCCCGACCGTGATCTGCTGCACAGAGCCGGGTTGTGTGCCCGGACCCACAGATGCACCGAGCGGTCAGTAGTCGAAGTTGCGGTCGACGGCCTGCAGCACCTGGTCGGCGGCCACGGAGGAGCCGTTCTCGTTCAGATGGATGCCGTCCGCCATGCGGACGATCGTCTGCCTGCCGTCGATCGAGATCGAGTCCCGGTAGGAGTCGCCGGGGGTGAAGGTCGGCACCAGGTCGATCACCCGGACCGCGCCGCCATAACGGGCGGCAGCCTGGCGGATCGCCTCGTTGACGTCGTCGGCGATCGGCTTGCGGGCCGGGTCGCGCTGGGTCGGTACCGTCAGCCAGTAGATCCTCTGCACGCCACCTCGCAGGTAGTTGTCCATCATCAGGCCGATCCGGTAGCGCAGGATCGCTTCGTAGGCGGGGCCGCAGCAGCTCACCTGCCTCCCGTTGGGCCCGGGCATCGGATAGCCCTCGTTGGCTCCGATGAAGAGGACGACGGCGTCGGGATCGTCCGAGGCGGCCTGCGTCGAGGAGAGCTTGCCCCAGTCCACCAGGCCGGTGTTGGAGATCCCGGTGGCTAGGTGCGGGTCGCGGATCACATTCACTCCGGCGCCCTGGTCGGCCAGCTTGCGCGCAATCTCGATGTCGAGCGGGGTGGAGAGCGAGTCTCCGGTGACGAGCAGGGTGTGCAGCGGCTGAGGGCTACTCGGCACCGGCGGGAGGCCGCTGGGCGAGGGCAGCCCGCCGCCGGCCTGGAAACCCCGCCCCACGAGCTTCTGATCGGGTGAGAGCCACGAGGTCAGGTCCCGCCGGGTGCCGGCGAAGGGGAGCTCGTCTGCGACCCAGCCGGCGGGGCTGGCGATTGCCTTGATGATGTCGCGGCCGAGCCCCGGCTTGAGCTCGTCGGCCGCCTTGTGGACGGCGCCGCCCGCGAAGAGCAGCAGCAGGACCGTCGTCAGCGTGACGGCCTTGACCCCGTCCCAGGCGCTGAAGCGGCGCAGGTGCCAGCGGTCGAACCGCTCCATCAGGCTGTCGTCGCCATGGGGCTCCCCCTCGCGGCCGGGACGGGCCTCGGCCTCCATCTCCGCGATGGACTCGAAGTCCTCCGGGACGAGCCGCTCGAGGGCATCGTGTTCGCGTCGCTCTGTCATCAGAAGCGGAAGTAGATGAAGGGGGGGACGCCCTGGCTCGGCACGGTCGCGCCGACGATCAGAACGACGAGGGCGAGGGCGGAGCCGAGCAGCAGGGGCTGGAGACGACCGAGCCGCAGCTCGATGCCCTCCATCGGCCTCTCGGGCAGCAGCTGGAGTCCGATCACGAGGACGATCGCCCCTATGACAGGGACGGAGTAGAGCGTCGCCGGGCCGGAGCGGACCAGGGCCGACATGTAGTCGCCGAAGTTGGACAGGCTGGTCGAACGGAAGAGGATCCAGCCGATCACGATCAGGTTGAAGGTGACGAACCACCGTAGCCAGCCCGGGAAGATGCGTCCGAGCCGGCCCTTGATGGCGTGCTCGGCCGACAGACCGGTCCCCTGATAGGCGCCCCAGACGACGAAGTTCCACGCGGCGCCGTGCCAGAGGCCGCCGAGCGTCATGGTCAGCAGCAGATTGATGTAGGTGCGCACTCGGCCCTTGCGGTTGCCACCGAGCGGGATGTAGAGGTAGTCGCGCAGGAAGCGCGACAGGGTCATGTGCCAGCGGCGCCAGAAATCACGGAATCCGGTGGCCCGGTAGGGGCTGTTGAAGTTCTGGGGGAAGACGAAGCCCATCAGGAGTGCCAACCCGATCGCCAGGTCCGTGTAGCCGGAGAAGTCGCAGAAGATCTGGGCCGCGTAGGCGTAGGCGCCCAGGATCGCGTCGGGGGCGCTGTAGGACTGCGGTACCGCGAAGACCTTGTCGACGACCTCGCGGCCGAGGTAGTCGGCGATCAGCACCTTCTTGATCAGGCCCATTGCGATCAGAGTGAGCCCGGCGCCGACGGCGACCCGGCTCGGGTCGCGGGGCTTCTGCAGCTGCGGCAGGAACTCGCTGGCCCGCACTATCGGGCCGGCCACGAGGTGGGGGAAGAAGCTCAGATAGATCGCCGCGTCGAGGAGCGAGGCGGGCTCGGTCTGGCGCCGCTTTGTGTCGACCACGTAGGTGACGGCCTGGAAGCTGAAGAAGCTGACGCCCACTGGCAGGGCGATCTGGACGAGGGGGAACGGCGTCCCGAGCCCGACCGAGTCGAGCGCGTCCGAGACGTCGCTGACGAAGAAACCGTAGTACTTGAAGACGGCCAGGATCCCGAGATCGAAGGCGACGCCGCCCGCCGTGAACCACTTGCGGAGGCGCTCGTCCTCGGTGCGGTGGATCGCCACCGCCGCGAGCTGGCTGACCAGCGTGATCGAGGCGAGCAGGAGGCAGAAGCGAGGGTCGGCCGCCGCATAGAAGACGTAGCTCGCGATCACGATGAACGGCTTCCACCAGTGCTGCCTGGGCATCAGCGCCCAGGAGATGGCGAGGACGATCGGGAAGAAGATCGCGAATTCGACTGTTGGGAAGAGCACCTGCCGCCCTCTCTCTCGACCTCGATACGGGTCGCGCTGGCGCGCGCCCTCGCACCAAGCGAGGCGCGATGCTAGAGAATCCCGCCGGATGAACGGAGGCGCCGCCCGCGCAGCGCTTGCACTCGTCCTCGCGCCGGCGATCGTGCTCTCGCTGCTCTTGGCCCCGTCCGCCCAGGCGGGCTGTGGCGGGGTCGAGACGACCAGCCCCAAGCACAAGGTGGCGCCGCGGCCGCCGCTGGCGGTCGGGGATTCATCGATGCTCCTCGCCCTGCCGGCCCTGGCGCGGGTGGGCTACAAGGTCAACGCCCGCGGCTGCCGGCAGCTCGCCGAGGGCCTGCGATTGCTCCGGCAGACGCGACGGCGCCACCAGCTGCCCCACCTCGTGGTCCTGGGGCTCGGCGCCGACGCCTCGGTGACCGCCGGCCAGATCCAGCAGGCGAAGAAGATCCTCGGCCCGAAGCGCAAGCTCGGGCTTGTCACGCCCAGGGAGCTGGGCGGCGGCGAATCGAACGACGCGAGGGTGATCCGCAACGCCGGCCAGCGCGACCCGGAACGGGTCAAGGTCCTCGACTGGGTCCACTACAGCGCGGGCCACTCGAGCTGGTTCCAGCCAGACGGGCTCCATCTGACCTTCTCGGGCGCGAAGGCGTTCGCAAGGCTGCTGAAGAAGCTGATCCCAATCGCCTGACGGCTTCGCCATCAACGGCCGCCACAAACACCGCGGTCGAATCTAAGGCAAGGGCGGAAACCGCCCTTGTCGCGCCAGCGGCAGCGCCTGAGTGAGGAAGTCCGCGTAGGCCTGGGCTCCCGTGTAGTTCGGGTGAAAGAGGTCGGGCAGGAACCAGGCGCCGGGGGTCGGCTCGGTCGCGTGGTGGGAGAGGCTGTAGTTGACCCAGTCCAAAACAAAGATCCGGTGGCGGTGCTGCTTGGCCGCCTTGAAGAGGACGTCGGTGTCGGGGGCGGGCGGCTCGCCGGTGTCGGCGTTGTACGCCGTCACCAGGCCGAGAATGCGCTTCTTGCCGAGCACGTCGAGCGCCCGCGAGATCAACCCGGGGTTGACCCCGCCGTTGCCGTAGGCGTTGATCAGGACCAGGTGGGGGAGGCGGTGCTTGGCCTTCAGCCTTGCCGCGATGTTGATGGACTCCTTGAAGCCGCGGCAGCCGCGGGCGTTGACGGAGTAGCCGACCGCATCGAGGTTCGGAATCGGCAGGATCATCGTCGAGTCGCCGATCGCGACCGGTGCGCGTCCCTTCGGGCTCGGATCGATCTGGGCCGTGCCGCGATGGATCTTCTTGCAGTCGAAGGCGGGCTCACCGGCGCCATGGGCGGCCGTCGCCACGCCGAGACAGAGGCAGAGTGCAGCAACCGCGACGGCTCCCTGGCGAACGCCGACCATCCCGCGTCAGTCTAGGTGGCTCGGCTAACGGATCTGCTCGTCCTTGCCGGAACCGCCCGTAGGCGGCGCGACCAGCCCATCAGGGCGCTATCGCTTTTTCTTCTTGCAGTGCTTCTTCGCCGAAGCGGCGCGGTGCTTGTGCTTCTTGCACTTCTTCTTCGCGGCCGACGCTGGCTTTGCACCTAGAGCTGGGAGCGGAGGCGAAGGCGGGGGAGTTGGTGGCGCGCACGGGAACGCGCCGCTGGTCGGCTCCAGCCTGTAGACGGGCCCCCCGAGCGTCGCGACGTAGATGTGAGCGCAGGCGTCCTCGCCGAAGGAGACGACGTTGGTGGCGGAGACCCCGAGGGCCGAGTCGCCGCTCGAGCTGCCCGCGGAGAGCTGAACCGTGTGCAGCTCATTGCCCAGGCCGGCGAAGCTGTCGGCGTAGATGTAGCGGCCGAGCAGCGAGGGCAGCGCTCCGTCGCGGATCACGTAGCCGCCGTTCACCGAGGCGGGGCCCGACGGATTGGTGGGATGCGGGTACTCGAGCACCGGAGGCGTGGGGTTGGCGGGCGGCGACGACATACAGGAGGGCGGCGCCATGAAGAAGCCACGGGTGCCCTCGAAGCAGTTCCAGCCGAAGTTGGCACCGAGCCCCGTGCCGCGAGGCATGAAGTCGACCTCCTCCCAGTTGGCCTCACCGACGTCCCCGATCGTCAAATCCCCGGTGAGACGATCGAATGAGAAGCGGTACGGGTTGCGCAGCCCATAGGCGTAGATCTCGTCCCTGCCTGGCGTGGCGCCCGCGAATGGGTTGTCGGCGGGGATCGAGTACTGCTCGGCATCGTCCCGGCGGGGTTGATTCGCAGCAGCTTGCCGTTCAGCGTGCCGGTGTTCTGCCCGTTGCCGCTCGGATCCGAGCAGCAGTCGCCATCGCCAACGGAAATGTAGAGGAGGCCGTCGGGTCCGAATTGCAACTGGCCTCCGTTGTGGCCGGCGGTCGGGTCCCCTCCCGGAAGGTTCTCGAGCGGAATCTCGAGCACGATTCGCCCGCTGGCGGGATCGGCGACATCGGGGTTGGCGGCCGAGCGGCGGAACTCCTCGATGCGCAGGTCGAAAGCCTCGGTGCCCGTCGGGGCCCGTGTATAGAAGACGTAGAAGAGGCCGCTCGTGGCGTAGTCGGGTGCGAGTGCCATCGAGAAGAGGCCGCAGTCGCTATACGAAGCATCCCGATCCCGTGTACACGTCGCTGCTGATGTTCAGGAAGGGGGTGGCCTGGGTGACCCCGTTCTTGACCAGGCGGATCGTGCCTCCTCCCTCGACGACAAAGACCCGGCTGGGGTCCCCCGGAGCGCCGGTCACGTAGTAGGGCGAGCTGAAGGTTTGGTCCCCGAACGGGGCCAGCTTGACGCTCTGGGCGGCGGCCGGCGCGACCGCGATGAGCAGCATCGCCACGGTGGTCAGACCGAGGGCGAATGCCCGGCGCCTCATGATGCCGGTCCCCCCCATCGGCGCCGACCGTAGCCCGACGTCGAGTGGCTGTCAAGTTTCGAGCAGCGCATGGTGCTGCCCACGTCACGGCCTAGTTGACGACGACCGCGCTCTCTGCGGCGGCCGCCGGCCCGCCGCCGCCGCGCGCGCTGATGCTCTCCTCGCGCGTCAGGCGATGGGCGAGGTAGACGGGGATGATCGAGATCAGGACCACCAGCACCGCCACCACGTTGACGATCGGGAGATTGTGCGGGCGGAAGAGGTTGTTGAAGATCCAGATCGGCAGGGTCTCCTCGCCGGCGCCGATGGTGAACCTGGTGACGATGATCTCGTCGAAGGAGAGGGCGAAAGCGAGCAGCGCCCCCGCCACCAGCGCCGTCTGCATGTTGGGCAGGGTGATGTGGCGGAAGGTCTGCCAGGTGTGCGCGCCGAGATCCGCCGACGCCTCCTCCATGTTCCCCGAGATTCGCCGCAGCCTGGCGATCACGTTGTTGTAGACGACGACGATGCAGAAGGTGGCGTGTCCGGCGATCACCGTGAGCAGGCTGAGCTGGACACCGAGGACCTGGGTGAAGGTGTTGCTCAGCGCCAGCCCGGTGACGATCCCGGGCAGCGCGATCGGGATAATCACGAGGAAGGAGACGGTCTCGCGGCCGAAGAAGCTGTGGCGCGACACCGCGAAGGACGCGAGCGTGCCGAGCAGGAGAGCGACCGCGGTCGCGACCAGTCCCACCTCGATCGAGGTGAGGAGCGCGTGGCGCGCGCCCGGGTTGTCGATCGCCTGACCGAACCAGTGGGTCGTCAGGCTCGGTGGCGGCCACTTCAGCGAGGTGCCACCGTTGAACGCATAGATCGCGATCACGATCAGCGGGATGTAGATGAACGCGAGGCCGGCGGCGACGGCCAGCCTGAGCAGGTTGCGTGTGGTCCTGGAGAAGGTCATAGGTGCTCGAAGGCGCCGAGCCTCCTGGCGATCACCAGGTAGATCACCATCACCACGATCGGCACGGTGGCGAAGGCCGAGGCCAACGGCAGGTTGCTGGTGTGCTGGGAGAAGACGACGTTGCCGATGAACTGGGTGTTCGGAGAGACCAGCGATGGCGTGATGTAGTCGCCGAGCGTCAGCGAGAAGGTGAAGATGGACCCGGCGACCACGGCCGGAAAGGCGAGCGGCAGGATCACGCGGCGGAAGGTCCGAAACGGCTTCGCGCCCAGGTCCTCGGAGGCGGAGAGGAGAGAGTTGGGGATGCGCTCGAGCCCCGCGTAGATGGGCAGGATCATGTAAGGCAGCCAGAGGTAGCTCTCGACCAGCCAGACGGCGGTGGCTCCATACCCGGGTCCCTTGACACCGAAGGGATCGAGCGCCCAGTTGATCACCCCGTCCGACGAGAGCATCGTCTGCCAGGCGTAGACCTTGACCAGGTAGAAGGACCAGAGCGGCATCAGGACCGCCACCACCAGGAGCCCCTTGACCCTCGGGGAGGCGACCTTGGCCATGTAGAAGGCGATGGGGAACGCGATCAACGCGTCGGTCACGGTGGCGGCCGCGGCGATCCCGATCGTCCGCACGGCCACGTCCGTGTAGACCGACTGCTGCGTGAGCTCCTTGAAGTTGTCGAACGTGAAGCCCTTGATCAGCTCGCCGCTGAGGGCGTCCACGCTCCAGAAGGCGGAGATCAGCATCCCCGCCAGCGACCCCAGATATCCGATCACGAGCCAGGCGATCGGGAGCGCCAGCAGCGCCCCGATCTGGAGCCAGGGGCGGCCATGGAAGAGGTCGGCGAGCCTGCGGCCCGCCGACCTCTTCTGGGGGCCGGCGCCTAGGCCGGCCGCTTCCACGGCACTTCGATCATGAGGTGATCTCTATCTGCGCAATCACCCCTTGATCTGGGTCCATGCGGCGGACCAGTCGTTGTAGTCCTTGCAGGTGTCGCCGCGGCTGTCACCGCAGTCGGCCACCGGCACCTTCCAGAAGTACACGCGCTTCCAGAAGGACGGATCGGCGGCGTGGTACTCGTCGCAGAACTGCGGGTCCGGCGGCAGTCCGAGCTTCTTGCCCGCCGCAGTCACCATGGCCGGATCGCACGCCTTGCTGTTGGCGGGCGCTTCCCCGAACCACTGCATGATCTGCGCCTGCACCGGCGCACTGGTGACGTAGTTCATCCACTTGTACATGCAGTTCGGATGAGCGGCGTTCTTGGCGATCATCCACGTGTCGGACCAGCCCGTCGCTCCCTCGGTGGGGACGAATCCCGTGGCGGGCCCTGGGGCCGCCACCGGCACCTTGCTGGCGAGCAACGTGAAGTACTGGTACTGCCACGTCGAGCCAACCTGGTCGTCACCGCTGGTGAACAGGTTGATCTGCTTGGTGAAGTCGGACCAGTAGTCCCCGACGTACGGGTGCTGCTGCTTGAGCAGGTTGACGGCCGCGTTGAACTGGTCGTCGTTCAGCTCATACGGATCCGTGATCCCCAGATTGGGCTGATGGGCCTTCAGGTACACGGCGGCATCCGCAATGTAGATCGGATCGTCGTAGACGCTGATGTGCCCGCTGTACTTCTTGGCCTGGTTGGGATCGAGGATCACCGACCACGAGGTCGGATTGGGATGGACCTTGTCGGTCCTCCACATCAGGAGGTTTGCCCCCCGTCCGTGCGGAATCCCGTAGTTCACCCCGTCGAACGTGTTGTACGGCTGGTCCTTCAGGTCGGGGAAAATCGTCTTGTAGTTCGGGACCAGATCGGTGTTCACCGGGGCGACGTCACCGCCGTCGACCAGCTTGGCGGTCGCGTTCCCCGAGGCGGAGACTCCGTCGTACTGCCCGGTTCGCATCAGGTCGACCATGTCGTCGGAGGTGTCTCCGATCTTGACGTTGACCTGGCAACCCGTCTGCTGCTCGAACGGGGTCACCCAGTCGACGCCCTTCGTGGTCGAACCGTCCTCGCAGTATCCGGCCCAGCAGATGATGTTCAGCTGACCCTCACCTGCCCCGATGGACTTCTGGGCAGTGCCGTTGTCGCTTCCTCCTCCACCACCACCGCAGCCGGCGATCACCAGCATGGTTGCGGCGAGCCCTCCGACGATTGCGGCGGGCAGCCAGGCGGAGCGAGCTCCGAATCGGCTCACTTTCCTTCCTCCTCTTCCTCTACGGCGACGGTCTGATCCGCTCGCCATCCGATTTTCACTTTGCGGCCGCGTTGGGCCTGGGCATCCGCGGAGGACGTCTCCAGGTTCTGGCGGACGATTTGCAGCGATCCCCCCGCTTCGAGGTCGACGAGATAGCGGGTGATCATGCCGGCGTAGGAGACGTCCTTGATCGTCCCCTCCTCGACGTGAAGTCCTGAGGGCGCCTTGCCGTTCTCGATCATCGAGATCTTCTCCGGGCGGACAGTGAACTGTCGCCCGTCGCGCTCGAGCAGATTTGACACGCCGACGAAGCCGGCGACGAACGCGTTGTCGGGCTTCTCGTAGATCTCGGTGGGGGCGCCGATCTGCTCGACCGCGCCCTCGTTGAAGACGGCGATCCGGTCCGACATAGTCAGGGCCTCCTCCTGGTCGTGGGTCACGTAGATGAACGTGATCCCAACGTCGCCCTGGATTGCCTTGAGCTCGATCTGCATCTGCTCGCGCAGCTTCAGGTCCAGCGCGCCGAGGGGCTCGTCGAGCAGGAGCACCCGGGGCTCGTTGACGATCGCGCGAGCCAGCGCCACGCGCTGCTGCTGGCCGCCGGAGAGCTGATTCGGCTTGCGACCCTCGTAGCCGCCGAGACGCACGGTTGCAAGTGCCTCCGCGGCGCGCCGCCGCCGATCCTCCTTGCCGACGCCCTTGACCCGCAACCCGTAGGCGACGTTCTCGCCCACCGACATGTGCGGGAAGAGCGCGTAGTCCTGGAAGACGGTGTTGACCGAGCGGTCATAGGGCGGCAGAGAGGTGACGTCCTTGCCGCCGAGCTCGACGCGCCCGGTGTCCGGCTCCTCGAAGCCGGCGATCATGCGGAGGGTGGTGGTCTTGCCGGACCCCGAGGGGCCGAGCAGGGTGAAGAACTCGCCGCGGTTCACCTCGAGGTCCAGCGATTTAACGGCCACGACCTCGTCGTAGTGCTTGCTCACCCCGACCAGGCGGACGTCGGCGTCCGCGGCGCCGGTCGCGCCGGGCTCCTCCTCACTCGTGGCTGCCTTGGTCGAGGCCACCGCCTTCTCCTTCGCTGCTTGGCTGCGGGGTCCGCTGTGCGCACCGTACAACGCCACCCCGTCGGGCCCTAGGTATATCCGAGCCCGACCCTGCCTCGCGAGGACGGTTTGGCCAATCTTTGCGGCATGGCTTGGACATCCCGCCTTTGACGTTCGGGAGTCAAGCGGCCACTCGTGGCCGCGACCTGGTGGCGAAGCCGGTTAGTAACCCGGGGCGTACTTCGCCGTGAAGCCCACCGGCTTGCGCTTCTTCTTACGCCAGCGCGGGCCGCTTCCCTGGTTCCACCGGTCGCCCCCGGAGGAGGTGTCGAACCGGAGTCCCGCCACGATCATGTAGGTGTGGCTGGCGTTCGCGTAGACCGTGATCCAGCGACCCTTGCCGGGCGCGCCCCAGCTGCTCGCCAGAGGCCCTGAGGGCATCGGGCTCGCCAGCAGGCCTGCCGCGTGGAGGACGTAGCTCACTGCGCCCGAGCAGTCATATCCGCTGGAGATGAAGCTCCTGTGGCCGCCGCCCCAGATGTAGGGGAGGGTATGGATCGAGTTGGCGGCCGCGATCGCCGTCTGGATGTTGGCAGGCGCGTCCGCGGGCGCAAGGGCGGTGCCGTCCTTACGCAGCTTGGCGCGGCCGGGGGGTCCGACCGGAGCCGTGGGGGTGGTGGTAGTGGTGCTGCCGGGCGGGCCGGACCCGCCGGTCTGGGCGGCCGCGGGCACTGCCACGGCCATCATGAACAGAGTCGTAATCCCCGCCACTGCGAGGCGACGCTTAAGGCTAAGTGTGTCTCGCATCTATCAGTTCTCCTTTGCAGGCCTGCGGGGTTAGCTGACGGGCTGGCGCTGAAGGAGCCTGCGCTCCCACCCTCGAATCCGGTGGGTTCGCCCCAATACTTGGTTCCCCCGCTCCCATCACCACGTAGGGATGGGACTCGGCGTAACTGGCGCGGGACCTTACCAAACGTGAAAGAACGTTTGCAGTTGGCAACCGCTTGCTCGTGACTACGCGCACGATCTTTGGATTCGACGCCCGGGATCGCGGCTCCTGCAGGAAAATGGCCCCGAAGGGCGATGCGCCGCTTCGTTCCTCCTGGCGCGCCCGATGGCACGGCGCGCCGCGCCGCCCGGGAGAGGGGCGGCGCGACGTGCCTAGGGGAGGAGAGGTGGCCTCGGGGCCGCGCTGGGCGGCTAGAGGCCTGGGTAGAAGCGTGCTGCGTAGCCCGTCCCGGCCCGCATGTTCACCCGCCAACGGGGACCGGAACCCTGGTTCAGTGACTCGCCCGCCGAGGAGGTGTCGAAACGGAGCCCCGCCACCGTCATCCAGGCGTGGGTCTTGTTGGCGTACACCGTGATCCACTGGCCGATGCCAGGGGAGCCCCAGGACATCAATGGACCGGAGGCCATCGGGCCGCGCAGGATGCCCGCGGCGTGCAGCACGTAGCTGACCGCGCCGGAGCAGTCGTAGCCCCTCGACTTGAAGCGGCGATGGCCGCCGCCCCAGATGTACGGGCGGGCGTGAATCCTGTTGGCAGCGTTGATGGCCTTCCGAACCGGCCGTGGAGCGTTGGCCGGGGCGAGGGCCGTGCCGCCGGGTTGCATCCGAGCCGTCCCGCTCGGGGCCGTCGGAGTCGTTGTGACGCTGCCCGGCGATCCTATTCCGCCGGTCTGGGCCATTGCCGGCGCAGCACCGGCGACCGACGCGACCAACAGGAGCCCTGCCAAAGCCAGCTGCTTACTGAAACGGGTCGCGCCTGGCGGCGCGCCCTCGCACCCATTGATTGAGTTCGACCGCAAACCGTTCTCCTTCGTCGGCCTACGGGGTTAGCTGACGGGCTGGCGCTGAAAGAGCCTGCGCCTCCACCCCATCTCAGGTGGATTCGCCCCAACTGCTTGGTTCCCCCGCTCTCGCTCCGCCCTGGCGGGAACGAGATTCGGCGTTTGTTGCGCGCGGAAGCCTAGCAAGGTGCGCCGATCTGTGAGGACTCACTCACAAACCCGCGGAGTTTGCGAGCGGGCGACCGAATCGACCGGCTAGAGGCCGGCGTAATGCCGGACGGCGAAGCCTGAGCCGGTCCGCACCGTGAAGCGCCAGCGCGGGCCGCGCCCCTGGTCGACCGTCTCGCCGCGAGGCGAGGTGTCGTAGCGGAGGCCCGCGATCATCATGTAGGTGTGCACCTTGTTCGCGTACACGGTGATCCAGGTGCCGGGGCCGGGGGCCCCCCAGAAGGCGAGCTGCCCTGAGACGAGCGGGAAGCTGAGCAGCCCCGCGGCGTGCAGGACATAGCTCACCGCACCCGAGCAGTCATATCCCTTCGCCTTGAAGCTGCGGTGCCCGCCGCCCCAGATATACGTCCTGCGGTGAATGCGGTTGGCGGCCTGGATCGCGCGCGTGACCGCATACGGAGCTCCGGCGGGAATGCTCGCCTTGCCGCCCGGCAGGATGGTCGCGGTGTTGATGGGGCCGCTCGAGCCCTCCGGCGCGCCCGGCACGGCCGTCGTGGTGCTCTCCGTTTGACCGGACGCGGGGGCGGCCGCCACCAGGGCGACGATGAAAAGCAGTCCTGCCAATCCAAGCCGGTGCTCTCGGCGACTCGAGCGAGACAGCAAGAAATCCCTCCTCCGGTTCCTTCCCTCCTGGAACCAGTTTTCTCCTGCAAACGACCGTAGCAGAGCACAGCTTCTCTGTGAGCGTGCACTCACAAACGTGGACGTCCGTCTGTAGCGCGGGGTCAGGTAGGTTCCGGGCGTGGATCTCGAGGGCAAGCGGCTGCTGCTCAGCGGAGCAACCGGGGGGATCGGTCGCGCCATCGCCGCGCGGCTCGCCGGCCACGGTGCCGTGCTGGTTCTGAGCTCGCGAAAGGGCGAAGAGCTCGAGCGCCTCGCCAACTCTCTGCCGGGCGGCGAGCAGCGCCACCTCGCGGTCGTCTCCGACCTCGCCGAGCCGGGGGCCGCCGAGCAGCTGGTCGAGAGGGCGGGCGATCTCGATGGCCTGGTCGCGAACGCCGCCCTGCCCGCCACCGGTCGGCTCGAAAACTTCAGCTCGGAGGAGGTGCAGCGGGCGCTCCGCGTCAACTTCGAGTCGCCGATCCTGATGGCCCGCGCGATCGGCCCGAAGCTCGCTGAGAAGGGGGAGGGCCACTTCGTCTTCATCGCGTCGCTCTCCGGCAAGGTCGGCTCGCCGCGCGCGTCGCTGTACAACGGCACCAAATTCGGGCTCCGCGGATTCGCTTTCGGCTTGCGGGAGGACATGCATCCGCATGGCGTCGGCGTCTCCGTTGTCTCACCCGGCTTCGTACGAGAGGCGGGCATGTTCGCCGACGCCGACATGAAGCCGCCGCCGGGATTGGGGACCACCACTCCGGGGAAGGTGGCCGAGGCGGTTGTACGCGCGATCCAGCGCAACCGCAACGAGATCACCGTGGCGCCGCGCCGCCAGCGCTTCACAGCCGAGTTCGGCTACCGGCACCCTGAGCTCGCGGCCCGGGTGCAGCGCCGCGGCGGCGCCGAGCAGATCGCTGACGAGCTGGCGGCAGGTCAGGCCGAAAAGCGCTGAAAATCACGTATTCGCCCACCCATCGTCTCTGGATATCCTGCCGGGGCGCATCGGTGGGATGCGCGGCGTGCCGAGGGACACGCCTTAGGTGACTTGAGAGGACAGGAGAGGTAAATGCGCAAGCTCGTGCTGGTGTCGGTCATCTTCGGATCGCTGCTGGCCGCGTCCAGCGCGCAGGCCGCGATTCCGAGCGTCTTCGGCCCGGATGTGAGCTGCACCGCCGCAGCCGATGGCGTCCGTGAGTGCGGCAACACCTCTCCGCGCAGCACCGCT
>CAWJDA010000010.1:0-49439 GCA_963841525.1 uncultured Solirubrobacterales bacterium
GTGCCGCCGTCGCGGCCATGCGGGAGGGCGACGACCCGCGGCTGACCCTGGAGGTCGCTCTGCTGAAAGTGGCGACGCCGAGTCTCGACTCGTCGCGTGAGGCTCTCCTGCGCCGTATCGAGTCGCTCGAGGCTCGCTTGAGCGGTGAGGGGGCAGCGGCGCCTGAAAACCCTAAGCCGCCTGCCGCGCCGGAGCAGGCAGCCAAGCCGGAAACTCCGGGACCGCCCGAGGACGAAGCCGTGCCGGAAGCAACCACGACTGTGGAGATCGACCAGGTCATCGAGCTCTGGCCGGCGGTCGTGGATCACCTGCGAGACTCCGGGTCCGCGATGCTCTCCACCCTCTTCGACGAGGCAAAGCCGCTCGGCATCGACGATGAGCGGTCGATACTCCGCATCGGCTTTCCGGAGTCGGCGAAATTCAACAAGAAGAAGGCCGAGTCCCGGGCCAACGTGGAGCGGATGACCGAGGCGGTGGGCGCGATCGTCGGCACCCGGATGCGGCCCGCTTACGAGCTGATCGAGGACGACAGTCAGGCAGCCGATTCCTCGGAATCGGCTGAGATGGGCGAGGAGGATCTGATCGACCTGATCAAGGACAACTTCGACGCCAGCGAGGTTCGCACGGACGAGGCACGAGAGAGCGAGGCCGGTTGATGCCCCAGGGCCCCAACATGAACCAGCTGCTCAAACAGGCCCAGCAGATGCAGGCCGAGATGGCGAAGGCCCAGGAGCAGCTCCGCAGCGAGACCGTCGAGGCCAGCGCCGGCGGAGGCATGGTCAAGGTGACGATGACCGGCGACATGCAGCTGCGCGAGATCAAGATCGACCCCGAGGCGATCGACCCGGAGGACGCCGAGATGCTTCAGGACATGGTGGCCGCTGCGGTCAACGAGGCGCTTCGCTCCGCCCAAGAGCTCGCCGCAAACCGGATGGGCGGCATCGCCGGCCTGGGCGGCGGCGGGCTTCCCGGCCTGCCCGGCATGTAGATCCGGCGGCGGTGCCGACCGCTCCCCTAGGCTTGTCGCCATATGTACGCCGGACCGATCAGCCAGCTGATCGCGGAGCTCTCGAAGCTGCCGGGGATCGGGCAGCGCACGGCTCAGCGGCTCGCCTTCCACATCCTGCGCGCGGACGACGCCGACGCGCTCGGCCTCGCCGAGGCGATCCGCGAGGTGAAGGAGAAGGTGGGCCTCTGCGAGGTCTGCTTCAACCTCGCGGAAGGGCCCCGTTGCCGCATCTGCGAGGACGCCCGCCGCGACCAGTCGTTGATCTGCGTGGTGGAGGAGCCCGCCGACGTGATTCCGATCGAGCGGACCGGCGAGTACCGCGGCGTCTACCACGTGCTCGGGGGCGCCCTCTCTCCGATCGACGGCATCGACCCCGAGGATCTGCGGATCGCAGAGCTGATCGATCGGGTCAACGGCGAGGTCAAGGAGGTCGTGCTCGCCACCAACCCCACCACCACCGGTGAGGCCACCGCGCTTCACATCGCCGACGTCCTGCGCGACCGGGTCACGGTGACGCGCCTGGCCAGCGGCCTGCCCGTCGGCGCCGACCTCGAGCACGCCGATGAGGTCACCCTCGGCAAGGCGCTCGCCGGCCGGCAGAGCCTCGGCTGAATCCAGCTACATGCGGCGGGTCGGGTCGTCGTACCCGCCCCGCCGCTGCGGGTACTCGTCCTCGTCCTTGGGGGAGCCGCCCTGCTGGACCAGCTCGTAGAGCAGCGAGAGCGCCAGGCCGGCCCCGCCGGCGATCATCAGGATCAGCCCGACGGTCTGGATGTTGATCACGTCGCTCGTGACGTTGATCGCGTAGCGCAGGATCGCGCCGATCGCGATCAGGAATATGGCCGTGGCGATGGTCACGGGCCGCCAGGATACCCGTGGGCCTGGCCGCTAACTGAGCGCCTTCAGCCGGTGACCGGTTTGGGACCCGCGTCGCTCAGCCCGATCCGCCGGTGTAGACGGCGCAGCGGCTTCGGCGCCCACCAGTTCCAGTCGCCAAGGAGCTCCATCAGCGAGGGCACGAGCAGGGCGCGGATCAGGCTCGCGTCGATCAGCACGGCGAGGGCGGTGCCGACCCCGTTCTCCTTGATGAAGATGATCTGCGAGGTCGCGAAGGCGCCGATGGCGATCGCGAAGAGCAGCGCGGCCGCCGTCACGATGCGCCCGGTCCGCTCCAGGCCCACCGCAACCGCCTCCGAACTTGGGATTCCCGAGTCGTGCGCCTCCTTGATCCGCGAGAGCAGGAAGACGCCGTAGTCCGTGGAGAGGCCGAAGACGACCGCGAACAGCAGGATCGGCATGGTCTGCTCGAGCGCCCCCTGGCTCCGGTAGTCGAGCAGGCCCTCCAGGCGCCCATCCTGGAAGACGAAGACCAGGATGCCGAAGACCGCACTCAGGTTGAGGGCGTTCATGACCAGCTGCTTGACCGGGAGCACGACAGATCCCGTCATCAGGAAGAGGACGATCAGTGTCGCGACGATCACGATCGCCAGGGCGATCGGCGCATGCGTCTCGAGGCTGTGCTGCAAATCGACGAAGTGCGCCGCGGCGCCTCCCACCAGCAGCTGGGAGCCACCGGGGACCGGCAGGTCGCGAATTTCCTTCGCGGCGTTGCGGCTGGTGTCCGAGATGTAGCTGTCGTCGGAGTAGGCCTGGAGGACGGCGTCGCCGTTGGCCAGCGGCTGGGGCGGCCCCACCTCCGCGATGCCGTTCACCTGCGACACCTCTCGGTGGATCGCGGCGAGCGACGACGGGGTCGCGTTCTCAACCAGCAGCAGGTTCGGGGTGTCGTGGAAGGGCGGGAACTGGGCCCGCATCACGTTGTCGACCTGCCTGGCGCTGGCGCTCTCGGGCAGCACCTGCGCGTCGACCGAGGTGAACTTGAGGTTCCAGAACGGGAGTCCGAGCACGATCAGGATGGCGGCGGTCACGGTCGCGATCCCGACAGGTCGGCGCATGACGAAGCGCGACAGCCGGTACCAGAAGCCCTCCTGGGTGACCGTGGCGTCACGCTCGGCGCGCCGCTGCAGGAAGCTCGGCGCCCAGGCGTTCACCCGGTGACCGAGCAGCGCCAGCACCGCCGGCAGGACCGTCAGCGCGATCGCCGAGGCGAGCAGCGCGACCATGGCTCCGCCGAGGCCCATCGAGTAGAGGAAGCGCTGGGGGAAGACCATCAGCGATGCGAGCGCCACGGCGACGGTGAGCGAGGAGAACAGCACCGTTCGCCCGGCGGTGTTGAGGGTTCGCTTCATCGCCTCCGCGCCTGGCCCGGCCTTCGCCATCTCCTCGCGGTAGCGGGAGACCACGAAGAGGCTGTAGTCGATCGCCAGCCCCAGCCCGAGCCCGGTGGTCAGGTTGAGGGCGAAGATCGAGACGTCGACGAACTCGTTGGCGATCCGGAGCAGGAGGAACGTGCCGACGATGGCCAGGCCGCCGATCAGCAGTGGGAGGAACGCTGCGACCCCGCTGCGGAAGAAGAGCAGCGAGAGCAGGAAGAGGATCGGAAAGGCGAGCATCTCCGCCATCCGCAGGTCCTTCTCGACCTGCTTGTTCACCTGCTGCTGGGCGAGGGCGATCCCGCCTACGGTGACGCCGGGCTGGCCCGAGAGGTCATCGGCGATCCTCTTGGCGGCGTCCTGCTGTTCCTTGTCGTCGGTCGGCTTCAGGCTGACCGCGAGGTACGTCGCTGTGCCGTTGTGTGAGACGAAGTCGGGGCTGCGCGTCTCCAGGTAGCCGGTCATCCGCGCCACGTCCCGGTCCGCTCGCAGCTGGCGCTCGACCCCCTGGATCCTCTGCTGGCCCGACCTCGAGGTCGGCGAGATGTTCTGGAAGAGAACGATCACGCTCGGATCGCGGTAGCCATCCGCCTCCAGGCGATCGGCCGCCTTGACGCTCTCGGTGGCCGGGTCATCGTCGCCGTACGGAGCCAGCTTGCTGGCGACGCCGCCGCCGAGCGCGCCGGCGATGACGAAGAACACCGCCGCGAAGATCACCGTGCGCTTGCCGTGACGCTGAGCGAGTGATGCGAGTGCGTTGAACATCACTATCCCCTTGCTGTGCCGACCTGTCGGCCGGCCGTTTGATTCTCCAGATCCTCAGCGGCCCGCTCGAACCACTCAGCCGCCCATTCACTCATCTCGATGCCGTAGCGGAGCACCATCAGCGAGCCCGCATCCGGGTCCGCCTCAGGGCCCTCCGGCTGCCCGGCCTCCTCGACCGCCTTGGCGATCGAGCGGAGCTCCGCCGCCTTCTCTCTCGATGCGGCGGCGCGCTCGCGCGCGATCTCGGCGGTGCGGGCCGGCTCGATCGAGCCGGCGAAGAAGAGCTCGAGCAGCCCCTCGTCCCGCATCTCGAAGACCTCCGGGGGGCGGGCGATCCAGGCGCGTGCGGCCCTCATTCCCGCGTTGGTGATCTTGTAGAGGGTGCGCTGTCGGCCCCCTTGGGAGGAGTCCGCACCGCTGATCAGGCCGGCCTCCTCCAGGCGCTTCAGCTCAGGGTAGATCTGCCCGTAGCTCGCGGCCCAGAAGAAGCGGGCCGAGCTGTCGACGAGCTGCTTGATCTCGTAGCCGGACCGCGGCCTGCCGGCCAGCATCCCGAGGATCACCTTGCCCGTGGCGTTCAGTTCCATCGCGCACAGATATATCAATCCGATATATCAGCCGTGTGTGACGTGCCTCACGAAGAGCCGCCCGCGCGGCCCTGCGGCTCCCACTTGAAGCTCTTCGCCGCGATCCTGATCGCCGCGAGGCCCCAGAGGGCGAGAACGATGACGTCGCCGGCGTTGAGACCGATGCCAGTCGGGTCCTGCGCGACTGTGGTCTGCAGTCCCGCGGCGAGGTGGTAGAGCGGGAAGATCCGGCCGATGTCCGCCATCCAGTTGGGAAGCGTGTCGAGCTGGATGAAGATGCCCGAGACGAAGGAGAGCATCACCACGGTGAAGGCGCCGATCGGCTGGGCGCTGTCCTCGTTCTTCGCCAGCGACGTGGCCGCGATGCCGAGGGCCGAGAGGGTGGCCGTGCCGAGGAAGAGATAGACGACGAACCCAGGGATGGTCTGTGCGGGCAGGTCGACCCCGTAGGCCACGATGCCGATCGCGATCATGACCGCGCCGACGGCGAAAGCGAAGGCGACCGAGCGCAGGACCTGTGCGGCGACGAAGGTCCAGGTGGGAGGGGGCATCCCGCGCTGGCGCTTGAGCTGCCCGCGCTCTCGCTGGGCGACGAGCGCCATCAGCGGCGTGCTGAAACAGGAGAGTGCCAGGGCATAGGCGATCAGCCCCGCCGTGAAGTAGGAGTGGACGTCGACGGTGTGCCCTTCGACGGTCGTCGTGTCGGGGCCGCCGCCGCTGGTGAAGAGCGAGTTGAAGAGGACGAGGAAGATGATCGGGAAGAGAGCCCCGAAGAGCAACGCCCGCGGTGTGCGCAGGGTCGCGAGGAGCGCGTAGCGGGTCTGGATCAGGACGAGGCTCGCGTCGCTCATCGGTCCCTCTCCGCGCCGTTTTCGCCCGTCACCTCGAGGAAGACGTCCTCGAGGGTGGGCCTCCTCACCTCCAGGTCCGGCAGCTCGATGCCCTCTTCCTCGGCCCAGCTCAGGAGCCGGTAGAGGTCACGCTGCGGATCGGTGCTGGCGATCGTCGCCTGGTTGCCGGAGACCTGGGGCCGGCGGCCGATCGCGCTCGATACCCGGTCCGCGACTCCGTCGTACGTTCGAAACCGGATCATCGTCTCCCGCCCGAGCTGCTCGCCGAGGGTCTGAGGCGGTCCCTCCGCCACGATCGCGCCCTCGCGCATGATCACGACCCGGTCCGCGAGATGCTGGGCCTCGTCCATGTAGTGGGTCGTGAGGACGATGGTGGTGCCGAGCTCCTTGAGGCCCTCGATCATGTTCCAGGCGTCGCGCCGCGCCGACGGATCGAAGCCCGTGGTCGGCTCGTCGAGGAAGAGCAGCTCCGGGTTGCCGATGATCCCGACGCCCACGTCGAGCCGCCGCTGCTGCCCGCCGGAGAGCGCGCCGACGCGGACCGCCCTGCGGTCATCGAGCCCGACCAGCCGCAGGGTCTCATCGACCGGTCGCGGGTTGGGGAAGAAGCTCGAGTACAGCTCCATCGTCTCCGCGACCGTCAGCAGGGGACTGAGTTCACACTCCTGGAGTACGAGGCCGATCCGCGATCGCCACTCGCGCGTCGGGGTCCCCGGGTCGATGCCGAGCACCGAGACCTCCCCGCCGTCCGCTCCCGATACCCCTCCAAGATCTCGATGGTGGTCGTCTTGCCCGCCCCGTTGGGGCCGAGGAAACCGAAGACCTCGCCGGGCGCGACCTCGAAGTCGATGCCTCGCACCGCTTCGTTCTCGCCATACGTCTTGCGAAGGCCGTGAACGGAGATCGCAGGCGCACTCGCCCCGGGGCTGGCCGGGCGACCGGTCACCACCCCCTGTGTAGATCCGCTCACCGAACGCTGATCATTCCAAAAGAGTGAAAGCGGGCCTTAACGCGGGACCGGCGCCTATCCTCACGCGGATGAACGCCACCCGGACAGACGGGATCGTGGTGATGAAGTTCGGCGGCACCTCGGTGGCGGGCACCGAGGAGCTCAAGCGCGCCGCCAGGCGGATCGTCGCCGCCCGCGAGCGGGGCAAGCAGGTGGTCGCGGTGCTCTCCGCCCGGGGAAAGACGACCGACCGGCTGCTCGAGGCGGCGCGTGAGATCTCGCCCCGCCCCGATCCGCGCGAGATGGACATGCTGCTCTCGATCGGAGAGCGCGAGTCATGCGCCCTCTGCGCGATGGCGATCAACGACCTCGACCACCGCGCGATCTCCCTGACCGGCTCGCAGGCCGGGATCGTCACCGACTCCTCTCACACCAAGGCGCGGATCATCGACGTGCGCGCCGACCGCATCCGAAGCGCCCTCGAGGAGGACTCGATCGTGTTGGTCGCCGGCTTCCAGGGCGTCTCGACCGAGAGCCGGGACGTCACCACGCTGGGGCGGGGAGGCTCCGACACGACCGCGGTCGCGCTGGCGGCGGCACTGGGCGCCGAGGAGTGCGAGATCTACACCGACGTTGCGGGCGTCTTCAGCGCGGACCCCAGGATCGTCTCCGACGCGCGCAAGCTGCCCGTCGTCTCCTACGAGGAGATGCTCGAGATGGCGTCCTCGGGGGCGAAGGTGCTACAGCTGCGCGCGGTCGAGTACGGCCGGAACCACGGCGTGCGCATCCACTGCCGCAGCTCGGCTGACGAGGGCACCGGTACCCTCGTCGTCTCGGAGCAGGAGACAGTGGAACGACCTCTCGTAACAGCAGTCACTCATTCGACCGACGAGGCCCGCGTCACGCTGACCGGCGTGCCGGACGAGCCCGGTGTCGCGGGCCGCATCTTCGGAGCGCTCGCCGAGGCCAACATCAACGTCGACATGATCATCCAGAACGAGCCCGTCTCCCACGATGGTGGAGCGGATCTCTCGTTCACGGTGGAGTCCGATGATCTCGAGAGCGCGGTCGAGGCAATCCGCCTGGAGGACTCCGAGATCGGCATCGAGACCGACGAGGCGATGGGCAAGGTCTCGATCGTCGGCGCGGGGATGCGAAGCCATCCCGGCGTCGCCGCCAAGGTCTTCCGCGTGCTCGGGGAGAACAAGATCAACATCGAGATGATCTCGACCTCGCCGATCAAGATCTCCACCGTGATCCGGGCGGACCAGGTGCCACAGGCCGTTGAGGCCCTCCACGACGCGTTCGAGCTAGGGGCCGACGCGATCCGCAAGGAGGAGCCGACCGGAACCGAGCATCGCCCGACCGTCTCCGGCTGACCGGCCCAGCCGCCCCGTAGTCTTTGCGCATGCCCGAGAGCCGCGAATACCGGGTCGGAGTCGCCGGCGCCACGGGTGCGGTCGGTTCCACGATCCTCGAGGTACTCGCCGAGCGGAAGTTCCCGGCGGCCGACGTGCGGCCGCTGGCCTCGGCGCGCTCGGCCGGCAGCAAGGTCCCCTTCGCGGGGAGCGAGCTCGAGGTCCAGGAGCTGACCGACGACTCGATCCAGGGACTCGACCTGATCCTCTCGTCGGCGGGCGGCAAGGTGAGCTCGGCCTGGGCCCGGAAGTGGATCGACGCCGGCGCCGTGGTGGTGGACAACACGAGCTACTGGCGGATGCACGACGATGTGCCCTTGGTGGTGGCGGGGGTCAACGACGATGCCGCCGCCGACCACAACGGGCTGGTCGCCAACCCGAACTGCACGACGATGCAGCTCATGGTCGCCCTCAAGCCGATCCTCGATGCAGCCGGGCTCGAGCGGCTGATCGTGTCCACCTATCAATCGGTCTCCGGCACCGGCCGCAACGCGATCAAGGAGCTGCGGGACGAATCCGAGGCGGTTCTGCAGGGCAGGCCGATCGAGACTCCGCAGGTGTACCCGCACCAAGTGGCCTTCAACGTGCTGCCACAGGTCGAAAACTTCAAGAACGGCGATGACTACACGACCGAGGAGCGCAAGGTGATGGCCGAGACGCGGAAGATCCTCGGCCTCTCCGAGGCCGTCGGGATCTCGGCGACCTGCGCGCGGGTGCCGGTGGTCACGGGGCATTCAGAGTCGGTGAACGTCCAGACCGAGCGCGAGCTTTCCCCGGAGGAGTGCCGAGAGCTCCTCTCCGACGCGCCGGGTTTGATCGTGCTCGATGACCCCGGCGCCGGCATCTATCCGCTGCCGATCGCTGCTGCTGGCCGCGACGAGGTCCTCGTCGGGAGGATCCGCCGCGATCCCTCGCACGAGCGCTGCCTCAACCTCTGGGTCGTCGGCGACAACCTGCGCAAGGGTGCCGCCACCAACGCCGTCCAGGTCGCCGAGCTTCTCCACCAGCGGGATCTCGTTCGGGTTCCGGCGGGCGCTTCGCTGAGCTAGCTCCGGTTCACGGGCCCGCGACGCACCGCGGCGGGGGCGGGGATATATTCGCTGCGGCTTGAGGAGAACCGCGCCACAGCCGGGCCGGGAGAGCAAGGGCGAGCGCCCCACCGCTCTGATAGTGGCGCTCTGCGTCGTCCTGGCATTCGCCCTCGGCGCCGGCGCCATGGTCGCCGCCAAGACGATCAGGGGCAGCTCCAAGGGCGAGGTGCTGAAGGGCACCAAGCGGGGCGACCGGATCCTCGGGCGCGGCGGCGACGATCTGATCAAGGGAAAGAAGGGCCGCGACCGGCTCTTCGGCGACGCCGGAAACGACACGCTCCTCGGCGGGAAGGGCAAGGACAAGCTGCGCGGCGGGCGCGGGGAGGACGTGATCTCGGGCGGCCCCGGCCCCGATCGCATCATCGGCGGGGCGGGTGAGAACCAGCTCAACATGGTGGACGGGGTCGAGCAGGGCTCGCCGGGAAACGACGTGTTCAACGCGCGCAACGGCAGGCTGGATGAGATCGACTGCGGCGCCGGCTTCGACACCGTCTACGTCGACCGCGCGGAGGACGGCGTCTACGGCTGCGAGAAGGTGGTGACCCCGTGAGCGAGGACTCCATGCGACGCAGGGAGTTCCTCGCCAAGACCGCGGCGGTGGCGGGCGCCGCGGGGCTCGCCAGCGCCTGGCCGGTCGACGCCCTCGTCCACCACGCCGGTCGGGTCCAGGCCTCCGCGCCGTTCCCCAGTCCCTCGAACATGCCGGTCGACACCTTCGTGGTGCTGATGCAGGAGAACCGTTCCTTCGACCACTACTTCGGCTGGCATCCGAACGCCGACGGGCGGAACGCCGGGCTCTCCTATCCGGATGACAACGGCGTCCAGCATCCGACTCACGGCCTGGCACCCGACTTCCAGGGCTGTGCCTTCGAGGATCCGGACCACTCATGGGACGGTGGGCGCCGGCAGTTCAATGGGGGCAGGCTGGACGGCTTCCGTCGCTCCCCCAACGACGATTACGCCATCGGCTACTACGAACGAGGGGACATCCCGTTCCTCCCGGCCCTCGCGGACAACTTCACGTTGTATGACCGCTACTTCTGCTCGCTGCTCGGTCCGACCTGGCCGAATCGCGAATACATGCACTCGGCGCAGTCGGGCGGCAACAAGACCAACGGCAGTGCGGCGGACGTCGCCGCGGCCCTTAACCAGGGCGGTCTCTACCGCTGGGAGACGATCTGGGACCTGATGATCGCCGCCGGCCTCAGCGTCACCTACTACTACAGCGACCTGCCCTTTATCGCGATCTTTGGCTCGCGCTACCTGCCGATCATCAAGCCGATCGCCGAGTTCTATGCCGACGCCGCGGCCGGGCGTCTTCCCAACCTCGCCTTCGTGGACCCGATGTTCCTCGATGGAGGTGGCGGCAACGGCCTATCGGGCGACGAGCATCCCCACGGCGACATCCGCATCGGTCAGGCGTTCATGTCGGACGTAGTCCACGCCTTCATCTCCTCGCCGCAGTTCCGCCGCGGCGCGATGTTCATCAACTACGACGAGTGGGGAGGGTTCTTCGACCATGTGGCGCCGCGGTTCGTCCCCGATGATCGTTCCAGCTCGAACCTGGAAGAGAACTTCGGGGTGACGGGCTTCCGGGTTCCCGGCGTCGCGATCTCACCGTACGCCCGGCGCGGTCACGTCAACCACATGACCCTCACTCACGAGTCGATCCTCAAGCTGGTCTCCTACCGATTCGGGCTGGGCTACCTGACCAAACGCCACCGCTACGCCTCGAACATCGGACGCTCCTTCGACTGGCAGAACCCGCACTTCGATCCGCCCCAGCTGCCCGATCCCGCTCCGCCCGTCGCCACGCCGTGTTCCGAGCAGGTCCCGGGCGGCATGGACGCGGCCGCGGAGCGCGCCGAGAAGAGCGAGGGACTCCACATCGGCTCGCCGGAGATGCTCACCTACATCGAGCACCTCGGATATCCGACGGAGCCGGCCAGGCCCGATCAGATCTTCTCCAGCCCTGACAGCACGGTCCAGAGGCTCGGCAAGCAGGTCGCCGCCTGGGAGGCGAGCCGATGATCGCGCGCCTCGCCGCGCTGGCGGCAATCGCGGTCGGGCTGCTCGGAGCGTGGACGGGCTCGGCGACGGCGGAGGTGCCGCACGTCAGGCACGTCTTCATCGTGGTGCTCGAAAACGAGGACGCCGCGGCGACCTTCGGGGAAGGGACGGAGATCCCCTACCTGGCCAAGACCCTGACCTCCAAGGGCGCCTTCGTCCCCAACTACTACGCGACGGGGCACTTCAGCCTCGACAACTACATCTCGATGGTGAGCGGCCAGGCGCCGAACCCCACGACGCAGGTGGACTGCCCCATCTACAGCGACTTCCTCCCAGGGACCCCGAGCTCGGGCGGGCAGTTCGTCGGCACCGGTTGCGTCTATCCGCCCGGGGTCCAGAACATCGCCACCCAGTTGGAGGGCAGCGGCTACACGTGGAGGGGCTACATGCAGGACATGGCGAACTCCGCGCCCGCGGAGCCCTCCACCTGCCGGCATCCGGGGCTGAATTCGCCTGACGGCACTCAGACCGCGACGCCCACCGATCAGTACGCCGCCCGCCACAACCCCTTCGTCTACTTCCACTCGATCATCGACTTCCCTACCTGCCAGGCAAACGACGTCGACCTGAGCAGGCTCGCTCCGGACCTGCAATCGGAGTCCACGACGCCGGACTACGCCTTCATCACGCCGGACCTCTGCAATGACGGGCACGACACGCCCTGTGCGGACGGAGGCCCCGGTGGCATGACGCAGGCGAACGGGTTCCTGGCTGACCTGATCCCCCAGATCATGGCCTCGCCTGCCTACCGCGACCGGGGCCTGATCATCGTCACCTTCGACGAGGCCGAGGTGGACGACACGAGCGCCTGCTGCGGCGAGCAGTCCGGCCCGAACACCACGACGCCGGGACTTTTCGGGGGCGGGCCGGGGGGCGGCCGCATCGGGGCGGTGATGGTGTCCAACTGCATCAGGCCGGGGACGGTGTCGGACGTCCCGTACAACCACTACAGCCTGCTGCGCTCGGTCGAGCACAACTTCGGGCTCCCCTACCTGGGCTACGCGGGCCAGGCCGGGCTGCGTCCCTTCGGAGAGGACGTGCTGAATCGGCCGGGCTGCTCGACCCCCTGCAAGCCCCACCGCAAGCGCAAGAAGCACCACAAGCACAAGCGCGCAGCCGAGGCGAAGAAGCACAAGCAGAGGAAGCGAGAAGCGCTAGTCCGCAGCGGGCCGCATCTACTGTATAAGCCCGCGCATGGACGTCGGCTTCGGCGAGGCGCTTCTGATCAGCGGCGCCCTGCTGGCACTGGCCGCCGCCCTCTCGGGGCTGATGCGCGGGACCGTGCTCTCGATCTCGGTCCTCTCGGTCGCCCCGGGACTGATCCTGGCCGAGACGGGTGCGATTCACGTCGATCGGGTCGGACTCGGCGGTCGTCCATCTCTTCCTGCTTGCCCTGATCGTCACGCTGTTCTCCGACGGGCTCTTCGTCGAGCGGGAGCTGCTGGTCCTCCACTGGGGCCCGGTGGTCCGTGCGCTGCTGATCGCGATGCCGCTCACGCTCGCCTTCCTGGCGCTCGCGGCGAAGTTGCTCTTCTCGGAGCTGAGCTGGGCCGAGGCGTTCCTGCTGGGCGCCGTCCTCTCGGCGACCGACCCGGTGGTCACCTCGGCGGTGGTCACCTCGCAGCGCGTGCCCGCCTCGGTGCGCCACGCGCTCAACCTCGAATCCGGGCTGAACGATGGCCTGGCGCTGCCGTTCGTCCTCTTCTTCATCATCCTCGCCTCGCCCGGGCGGTGACGCGGGCATCGAGGCGGCGAAGCTCGTCGGCGAGGCGGCCTTCGGCGCGGCGATCGGGATCGTCCTCGGCCAGGCGGCTGGCCGGCTCACCCACCACCTGCCGGGCGGCGGGATCGTCCGCCGCTACGAGGGGATCTACGCGCTCGGCGTCGGCCTGCTCGCCTACGGCGTGGCGGACGTCACCATCGGCAACGGCCTGATCGCCGCGTTCGTCTGCGGGATCTCACTGGCGGTCGCCGAGCACGACATCGCCGACGACTTCGTCGTCTTCAGCGAGAACGTCAGCTCGATCCTCCAGGTGCTCACGTTCTTCGCCTTCGGGGCGCTGATCGTCGCGACCGGGTACCACGCCAGCATCCCGCTGCTGGTCGCGTTCATCGCCTTCGCCCTGCTGGTCGCGCGCCGGTCGCGATCAGCCTCTCCTTCGTACGGGTGGACCTCCCCAGGCCGCACCGGGCGTTCATCGCCTGGTTCGGGCCGAAGGGCGTTGCCGGGATGCTTGTTCGCCGAGCTCGTGCTCAACTCTGATGTGGGCGAGGCGGAGGTCATCTTCGAGACCGCCGCATTCGTGATCCTCGCCTCGATCCTGGTCCACGGGCTGACCGACACTGTCGGCGCGCGCTGGATCGAGCGGCGCATCGCTGACGGTTAGCCGCCGCTGAGGATCCTCTTCTTCTCCTGGCGGAACTCGCTCGCGGTCAGAACGCCCTTCTCCTTCAGCTCGCCGAGCTTCTCCAGCCGCTCAAGCTTGGCGTCGTCCGGGTGCTCGCCGTCGTCGTCGGTCAACTCCTTCATCGCCGAGCTGACGCGCTTGCCGGCCTCGCTGCCAGCCTCGCGCATGCGCTTGCGCATCGACTTCATCCAGTCGCCCTTCTTGGCGTCCGGGAACTCGCGGGCGGTCATCCGCCTGACCTCCTCGAGCCAGGCTCCCGCCAGCACGATCAACAGCAGGGTGAACACCAGGAGCCGGGTTCCGCTGGGCGGCCAGATGAGCACGGCCAGCAGGGCGAGGGCCGCGAAGATCGACCAGACGATCCCCGGCCGATCGCGCAGGGTAGGTGCCGTCGCCCGGCGGATGCTCATAGCGCTGTGGGGCCGGCGAGGACAGATAGGAGGCAATCACGAAGCCGATGCCGAAGACGACCACGCTGGTGGCGATGCTCTGCAGCAGCGACGTGCCGATGTCCCACGCGTGCTCCGCCGGGACCCGCGCGTCCTGGGTCGGAGCGAGGCTGTCCACGAAGGGCCCCTTGAGAGCGGCACGCACCGCGACCGCCACGAGACCGGCGGCGATCAGGCCGAGGCCGTATCCGAGCACGACCACCCAGCGGCGGCCCCTGCCCGCCAGGTAGGCGGCGAGCGCGAAAAGTGCGAGGGTGCCGACCGTAAAGAACCAGGCGAGACCCTCGACGAGCTTCGTGATGGTCCGCGCCGTGCCGAGCTGTTGCGAGTCGGCGATCTGAAGCCGGGCGAAGTCCGGCTTGAGGATTCCCTGGGCCTCGCCCTTCTTGATCGCCTGCTGCGCCTGCTTCTTCAGCCCGATCCGATTCGCGAGCTGCAGAACGATCGGGCGCAGGTCGAGCACGACCTTGCCGTTCTGGCTGGTGATCGCCTGGTTGTTGCCCTTCAGGATCGAGACCAGCTGGGTGTGCGCGACGCGGTTGGCGTCCGCCCAAAGCGTCTGCACGCGGGGTGACTGGAACGCCTGCTGCCCGGCGCGGGTCGCGAACTCGCGTACCCCGGCGGCGAGTGGAGACGAGACCGGCTGCAGGTCCGGCGGCAGCTGCTTCTTCAGGATTCGCGCGACGTCCACGCTGGCGTAGAGCTGGTCGACCGAATAGGTCGCGAGGGCGTCGGAGATCTCCTTGTCCTCGAGCAGCCTGCCGCTGGTGTCGACCCACTGGTCGGTGTCGAGCGCCTGCCGGTCGATCCAGCTCGTGAAGATCGCCAGGAAGGCGAGGATCGTCGCGAGGACGACGAGGATGCGGACCGCGAGCCGATGCCGCGTCTCAGGCGGTTGGGTCGAGGCCATCGGGCCCAGACCCTACGCCTGGGCTCGGTCGATCGCCTCCTTCGCCTCTTCCAGGCTGGCGCCGGTGAGCTCCTGGTAGCGCTTCGTCGCCTGGAGCTCGTTGCCCTTGGCGAGCAGGTCCTGGATCTCGGGGTCGTCGTTGGGATCGAGTCCGGCGCCCTCGCCCTCGCCGCCGCTCCCGCCCCGCGGTGTGAGCTTGAGGTGGCTCGAAGAGCTGCTCCAGCCGCACCTCCATCAGGGCGAGGCGCTTCTCGATTTCCTCTAGGTCAGACGGCTTCGCCATCAGGTCGCGACCCTAGCGGCCGCCCAGCTCAAGTCGCGGCGACTACGTCGCCGCTCCGAGATTGAGCGGCCTGACGGTCGCTTAGCCTCTGCTCGACCCACTTGGTCGAGGCGATGTGCTTCTGCATGCCGAGCTGCTTGGGCTCGAACCCGAGAGCGAGGCCGACCAGCTGGGGGAGATGCAGGACAGCGAGACCGAGGTCGCGGTTGACGGCCTTCGCCGCCTCGGGCTGCTGCATGTCGAGGTTGAGGTGGCAGAGGGGGCAGGGCGTGACCAGGCAGTCGGCACCAGCGTCCAGCGCATCGCCGACGTGGGTGCCGGCCTGCCGCAGGGAGACCTCGCGGGCCATCGTGATGATCGGAAACCCGCAGCACTTGCGCGCGCCGTCGTACTGCACGACCTCGCCGCCGAGCGCCTCGATCAGGCGGTCGAGATAGAGGTCGCGCTCGGGATGCTCCTCGTAGCCGAGCCGGTGCTTCGGGCGCAGGATGTAGCAACCGTAGAACGGGCCGATCCGCAGACCCCCGAGCGGGCGCTGGACCTGTTCCTTCAGTCGGTCCAGTCCGTAGTCCTCTACCAGCACCCAGAGGAAGTTCTTGTTGGAGAAGCCCTCGGGGTCGTAGGAGAGGCCCTCCTCCGCCAGGGTCTCGTTGATGTGGGAGCGGTACTCGGAGTCGCGGAGCCGCTGCTGGCACTCCGACTGGGCGCCCTGGCAGGTGGAGCAGATGTTCATCATCGGCAGCCCGGTCTGCTGGGCGAGGGCGAAGGTGCGGGCGTTGAGGGTGTCGGCAAGCTCCTGGTTGTGCTCGGCGATCACGCCGGCGCCGCAACAGTTCGCACGGTCGAGTTCGACGAGCTCGATCCCGAGCCGCTCGGCCACCAGCGCCATCGATCCGTGCAGCTCGGACGTGAAGCCCCGGCTGACGCAGCCGGGCCAGTAGGCCATCTTCAGGTCGGCCATCAGGACTCTCCTGCCTCGTCGGGCTCAGGCTGGATCTCCCCCTCGGGAACGGCCTCGCCCTCGGGAACCGACTCGTCTCCGTCGGTCTCCTCGCCGCGGATGTAGAGGTTGAGCTCGACCTCGTGATCCTCGGTGTGGGCGTAGATCCGCTTGACGTGGCTCTGGGCATCGCCCGGGAGCTTCGGGTGGACGCCGGGGATCAGCTTCGGGAGTGAGCGCATCTTGCCGGTCCGGATGCCGCGGATCGCGGTCGGGATGCTCTCGAGGAGCCCCTTGATGGCGCCGTGCTTCGGCGCCAGCTTGCCCTTGATGCCCGGGGCCAGGGACTCCTGGAGGAGCAGGGCCTCGTCGAGGGTCCCCTTCTTCTCGATGATCTTGGTGAACGCCTCCATGTGGCTGTGGCCGTGGTTCTGATCCTGGATGCCCTCTTCGCTCGGCCGCGCGCCGGAGGCGCATGATCTGGTCCATCGGGGCCACGCCCTTCGGGCAGGCGTCGATGCAGGAGAAGCAATGGGTGCAGTCGTAGATCCCATGAGGGTCCTGGGCGAGGTCGTGGAGCCGTTCCTTGGTCTCGGCGTCGCGCGGATCGCCGACGAAGCGGTACGCCTTGGCGAGGGCGGCGGGACCGATGAAGTCGGGGTCGGCCTCCATCGAGAGGCAGGAGGAGACGCAGGCGCCGCACTGGATGCAGGCCATCGACTGTGTGATGTCGATCATCGACTCCGGCGGGACGATGTATTCGCGCTCGGGCGGGTCGCCCTCCGGGAGCAGCCACGGGGTGACCCGGCGGATCTTGGTCCAGTGTGTCGACTCCATGTCGGTGACCAAGTCCTTGATCACCGGCATGTTCCCCATCGGCTCCACAATGATCGCGGGCTTGCCGCCGTTCGTCTCGGTCTCTTCCTCGCCGTTGGCGACGGCGTGGCTCTCCGCGAAGGACTGGGCCTCCTCGAGCATGGTCTTGCAGGCGAGGGTCGACTGGCCGTTGATCTTCATCCCGCAGGAGCCGCAGATCGCGGCGCGGCATGAGCAGCGCACGGCCAGCGAGCCGTCGTCGCGGTCCTTGGCCTGCAGGATGCCGTCGAGGACCGAGAGTGTGGGGTCGAGGTCGACGTCGAAGGTCTCCCAGTAGGGGCCCTGACGTGCCTCGGGCTGAAAGCGCCTCACCTTGAGAGTGAACTCAGCCATCTCTCCTCACACTACCCATCCGCCGCCGCCGGGCGCGAAACGGAGGAGGCGGCGCTTATCAGTAGGTCCTTTCCTGCGGCTGCCATTGAGTGATGGTCACGTCGGAGTAGCTGATCTCGGGGCCATCGTCCGTCCGGGTCAGGTCGATGTGCTTGAGCCACTCCTCGTCGTTCCGCTCCGGGAAGTCGGTCCGGAACTGCGCGCCGCGGCTCTCGGTGCGATGGATCGCGCCGACGCAGGTCGCCTCGGCGCAGTCGAGCATGTAGCCGAGCTCCAGCGCCCCGAGGACGTCCTGGTTGAACACCGACCCCCTGTCGTCGATGTAGGAGGACTGCGCCTCCTCCTCGAGGCGCTTGACCGTCTCCAGTGCGGTATTGAGCCCCTCGGCGTCGCGGAAGACCGCGACGTGCTCGTCCATGGTGTCGCCGAGCTCTTTGCGGATCTCGGAGACGCGCCGGCCCGAGCCGTGATCCCGGCCGACGATCTCGGCGATCCGCGCTTCCTCGTCGTGGAGAACGGTGTTGGGCACATGCGTCTGGTCCCGCCCCTTCGCCCGATCGGCCGCGTCGACCCCGGAGCGGCGGCCGAAAATCAGCGTGTCGAGCAGGGAGTTGGCGCCCAGGCGATTGCCGCCGTGGACCGATACGCAGGCGACCTCCCCGGCGGCGTATAGACCTGGGACGTTGGTGCGCCCGTCGTTGTCGGTCTTCACCCCGCCCATCGTGTAGTGGTTGCCGGGCTTGATGTGGATCGGCTCTTTGGTGATGTCGACCCCCGCGAAGTCGCGGCCGACCAGGACGATCTCGCGGAGCGCCTCGTGGATGCGCTTGCGGGGGACCACTGTGATGTCGAGCGCGACCGTGCCGTCGGGGAAGCCGCGGCCCTCCTGGATCTCGGTCTGCTCGGCTCGTGAGACGACGTCGCGGGAGGCGAGCTCCATCTTGTTGGGCGCATAGCGCTCCATGAAGCGCTCGCCGTTGGCGTTGAGGAGATGCGCTCCCTCGCCCCGTGCTCCCTCCGTGATCAGGAACCCCTTGCCCGCCAGGGTGGTCGGGTGGTACTGGATCATCTCCATGTCCATCAGCTTCGCCCCGACGCGGTAGGCCTGGGCGATCCCGTCGCCGGTGCAGATCAGGGCGTTCGTGGTCGGGTGCCAGATCTGGCCGTTGCCCCCGGTCGCCAGGATCACCGCCTTCGCCCCGAAGTGCTCCATCGAGCCGTCCTTGACGTTCCGGCAGATCGCGCCGATGCAGTTCCCCTCATCATCAGTGGCCAACGCTGTCGTGAACCACTCCTCGTAGCGGGCGACCTCCTCGGAGAACTTCATGAGCTGCTCGTAGAGCACGTGCATGATCGCCTGGCCGGTGATGTCGGCGACGTAGTAGGTCCGCGCCGCCGAGGCCCCGCCGAAGGCCCGGGTGCCGAGCTTGCCCTCCTCGTTGCGGTGGAAGGTGACGCCGAGATGCTCGAGGTGGAGCAGCTCCTCGGGCGCCGCCTTGCACATGATCTCGACCGCGTCCTGGTCGGCCAGATAGTCCGAGCCCTTGATCGTGTCGAAGGCATGCGACTCCCAGCTGTCGTCCTCCTGCAGCGCCGCATTGATCCCCCCCTGCGCGGCGTTCGAATGCGAGCGGACGGGGTGGACCTTGCTCAGGATCCCCACCGAGACGCCCTGCTCGGCAGCGGCGAGCGCGGCCCTCTGTCCGGCGAGGCCCGCCCCGATCACCAAGACGTCATGGTCCGGCACGGCCGATCCTATTCAAGAGGCTTCGCCATCAGGTCGCGGCCACGAGCGGCCGCCGGGCATAAGTCGCCACGGCCCAGGGCCGTCGCTCCGAGTTGCGGCCTGGTGGCCGCTACGGCCTGCCCGGCGCCTTTCCGATCGCGTCGATCGTCAGCACCCCGCGGATACGGCCGTCGGCGTCGGTGGCGATCAGCGCACCGAGGCGGCGTAGCGCCTCATTGCCGAGCACAGACTCGAGCGGATCGTCTTCGCTGACGGTGAGCGTACCGCTGTCGCGGGCGAGGACGTCGCTGACCATCGTTGAGGTCCGCTCGACGGCCTGCACGTTGTCGGCGGCGCCCCGGTCGACCAGCCCGATGAACCGCTGGGCAGCATCCACGACCGGGAACCAGGGGGATCGGTAGCGCAGGAAGTACTCGTCGAGCGCCTGCTCGATCGAGGCGCCCTCCGGGATTGCGACCGGGTCCCGATCCATCACGTCGGCGACGGAGATCCCCTCGATCCGGCTGCTGACCTCCGTTTGCGCCAGCGCCGCCTTGGCGGCGCCGCGGAGGATGAAGCCGACGAAGGCGAGCCAGATACCACCGAGGAGGTCCCCCAGATAGACGACGAAGTAACCGAGCCCGCCGAGGATCATAGCAGCCCGAACCACTCACCGAGTGTCGCCGCGAACCGGGTGCCGGTGTTGCGGCTGCCGGAGCGCCACCAGGCGATCGAACGCGCGATGCGGCCACCGTCGAGCGGGAAGGCGGGCACCAGGTTGAAGATCAAAACCAGCAGGTTGATGCTCCCCAGCCAGCTGACCAGTGCGGCGATCCCGGAGGTGCGGGTGTCGCCCTGGGTGAGCACGGCGTGCTTGAACTCGTGGCTACCGGCGAGCGCGAGGCCGACGATCGCGCAAACGACGACGATCGCCGCCGTGACCAGGGGCCCGGCGATCGCGATCTTGAACTCCGTGCCGGGAGTGTCCGAGTCCTTCTCCAGCCGGGCGAAGCCGCCGAACATCCAGAGCGTGATCCCCGAGACGCCGATGTCGTGCCGCCTGGCCACGAAGGCGTGTCCGAGCTCGTGCAGCAGGATCGAGGCGAAGAACAGGGCCGCGCTCGCGACAGCGAGCACATAGGGCGCCGAGTCGCCCGAGGGCGAGTCGAGGACGTCACGGTAGAAGCCGGTGAGCCAGAAGATGATCAGGAAGAGGACAACGAACCAGGAGTAGTCCACCGCGATCCTGATGCCACGGATGCGAAACAGCGTGACGCCGCCGCCGGCCATGGGACTGATCTTAGGGAGAGGGGGTTAGTTTTCCCGGATGGCCACGGAGGCTGCCCCGGCAATCTCGACCCCGCCCGATGCCGCCTGGATGCGCGAGCGCCTCGACGAGCTCTGCTCCTACGAGCGCGGCTCGGCGTCCGAGGGCGAGCGGCGTGCAGCGGAGTGGCTTGCCGGCTCCCTGCGCGACGCCGGTGCCCGCGAGGTTCGCGTCGAGGAGGAGCCGATGGCGAACGGGACCTTCTGGTGGTCGATCGGCCTGCTGACGGGCGCCGGAGCGCTTGCCGGAATGCTCGCCCGCCGAGGGGGCAGGGTACGCCGGGCGCTGGCGGTCCTCGCCGGCGCCGCCGCGTCCGCCCTGATCGCCGATGAGATGCCTCCAGGTGGGCGCACGTTCAGGAAGCTGCTCCCGCAGAGGAGCGCCCATCACGTCCTGGCGGAGATTGGGCCCGCCGACGCCGAGCGAACGATCGTGCTCATGTCCCATCACGACGCCGCCCACACCGCCTTCTTCTTCAACCCCGCGATCACCGAGGCCGTCGGCGAGAACGCCCCGTGGGTCTTCGAGAACAACGACACCAGCCCGCCGCTGATGTGGCCCGTCGTGGCGGGCCCCGGGATCGTCGCCGCCGGGGCCGCACTCGGCAGTCGCGGCCTCACTGGGCTCGGGACCTTCGTCTCGGCCGGGAGTGCCGCGTTCATGGCTCATCTCGGCGCGGGGCAGGTCGTGCCCGGCGCCAACGACAACGGCACGGGGTGCGTCGCCGCACTCGCCCTGGCCCGGACGCTCTCCGAACGGCCGCCCGAGAACACGCGGATCATGTTCCTGTCCACCTCGGAGGAGGCGCTCTGCGAGGGCATGGGTATGTTCATGGAGCGCCACGCGCACGAGCTGCCCACCGACCGGACTTTCTTCCTCTGCCTCGACACGGTGGGTTCGCCGAACCTCCTGGTGCTGCGCGGCGAGGGCATGCTGAAGCTGCGCGAGTACCCGGCCGAGTCACTGGAGCTGCTGGACTCGACCGCCGAGGAGCTCGGCATCGCCCTCGTGCCCAACCTGCGGCTCCGCAACGCGACAGACGGCGTCTTCCCACTTGCCGCCGGCTACCAGTGCGTCTCGGTGGCCTCCTGCAACCAGTGGAAGAACCCGTCGAACTACCACTGGAAGACGGATACCCCGGAGAACGTGCGTTACGACACGGTCGCTGATGCGATCAGGCTCTCCGAGGCCGTGATCCGCAAGCTGGACGAGAGTTGGATGACCGGCTGAGCTCAGTCGTCCGTACTCCGGAGTGGCGCACTGCATCGCGCCAGTTCCTCTCCGCCGTGAACGGACTCGCGCCTACCATCGGAGCGTGTCCGCCTACGAACAGACCGAGCGCACGCGCGTCTATCGCAAGCCCGGGCGGGGGAGCCATGACCGCGACCTGGTCCATTCGATCCTCGACGAGGCGCTGGTCTGCCACGTCGGCTTCGTCCAGGACGGACAGCCCTACGTCATCCCCACGATCCATGCCAGGGAGGGGGAGACCCTCTACCTGCACGGAGCCCGGGGCAACCGCACCCTCGGGGCGCTGACCGATGGCGCCCCCTGCTGCCTGACCGCGACGCTGGTCGACCAACTGGTGCTCGCGCGGGCGGCGCTTCACCACTCGCTCAACTACCGCTCGGTGATGGTGCTCGGGACGGCGCGTGAGGTGACGGACCCGGACGAGAAGGAGCGGGCGCTCCGGGCGGTTGTCGATCACATCGCTCCGGGCCGCCCGGACGAGATCCGCGGACCTGACGCGAGGGACCTGAGGTCGACGAGGGTCCTCTCGATGCCGATCGAGGAGGCCTCGGCGAAGGTCCGGACCGGCCCCCCGGTCGACGAGGAGGCCGACCTGGACCTGCCCCACTGGGCCGGGCAGCTGCCTCTCACCCTCGGGACGGGCGATCCTATTTCCGCGCCGGATCTCGCAGGGGACCCGCCGGTCCCCGAGCATGTCCGAAGCTGGGCGCGACCCTAGGCCGCGAAGCGCTCTTCGTACTTCGCCCGCCGCTTGGCCGCCTCTTCCTCCCGGTTCTTCGGAGGGGCGGTGGTGACCAGCGAGTCGAGCAGCTTCCGCGTCGAGGCGGCGACCTCTTCGACGGCGTGCTCGAACGCCTCGGCATTCGCCTTCGATGGTTTGTTCGATCCGCTGATCTTGCGGACGAACTGAAGCGCGGCGTCCTGGATTTCCTCCTCGCTCGCGGGGGGCTCGAAGTTATGGAGTTGTCTGATGTTTCTGCACATGGCCTCAGAGTAACCAGCCGCTCGCGCACCGATGAGTCCACCCACGGCTAGAGCCCGTGGTGGGGCCACTCCGGGGTCCGTTTCTCCTTGAAGGCGCGCGCCCCGATCGCGTGGGAGTCACGCCGGGCGAACATCGAGATCGTGTTCTCGGCCTCCTGGCGCAGCTGCTCCTCGTAGGTCCGCCCGACGTTACGGACCATCGTCTCCTTGTCCGAGCGGATCGCGCCCTGCGGCAGCTCGGCGATCTGGTGGGCAAGTTCCACCGCCCGCTCCAACGCCTTTCCGGCCGGCACCAGCTCGTTCGCCAGTCCGATCCGCAGCGCCTCCTCGGCGTCCACCGGTCTGCCGGTGATGATCATCTCCATCGCGCGGCCGTAGCCCACCGCCAGGCTCAGTCGAACGTTCATCCCGTCCCCGCCGACGATGTTCCAGCGCCGCTCCAGCGCACCGAAGACCGCGTTCTCTGCTGCGATCCGGATATCGGCGAGCAGCGCGTTCTCAAGGCCGGCGGCGACTGCCCAGCCATTGACCGCGGCGATCACCGGCTTGAAGACGTCCACCCGCCTCGTGTAGCCGCACTCGCCGGGCGTGTTGTAGACGCTCGTCTTGAACTGGTCCCAGTCCGGCCGGCCGCCCTCACCGAGCTCGGCGGCGTCCTCGAGATCCCAGCCGGCACAGAAGGCGTCGCCCTCGCCGGTGATGACGAGAACGAACTCGTCCTCGGCGTCGCGGAAGCGCTGCCAGGCGTCATGGAGCTCCCGGTTCATCTGCCGGCTGACGGCGTTGCGGTGGTTCGGCCGGTCGTAGGTGAGCACGGTGACGTGCCCGTCGCGCTCGTAGCGCAGGGTCTCGTAGTCCATGTCCTCTCCTTTGGAGTGCCTAGGCGACTGCGCGATGGCGGTCGATGATCCTGGTGAAATCGGTGCCGGCGGGCAGCGTCCCGAAGGCATGCCCCCAGTCACCGGCGAGACGGGATGCGCAGAAGGCGTCGGCCACGGCCTCGTCTCCAAAGCGAAGGAGGAGCGAGCCCTGCAGCGCCAGAGCCATCCGCTCGACCAGTTGCCTGGCGCGTGACTCGATCCCCGTCATGTCGGCCAGGTCGCTGCGCAGCTCGGACAGGTAGGCGTCGAGGCGGGGCTCGCCCGCGCCCTCGCCGACCTCGGCGAAGAAGGCCTCGACCGAGTCGGGGTTCTTCACCATCGCGCGCAGGACGTCGAGGCACTGGACGTTCCCGGAGCCCTCCCAGATCGAGGAGAGGGGGGCCTCCCGGTAGAGGCGCGGCATCCCGGACTCCTCTACATAGCCATTGCCGCCCAGGCTCTCGAGGCACTCGACCGCGTGGCTGGGCCCGCGCTTCGAGATCCAGTACTTGAGCACGGCGTTGGCGATCCGCTTGAACGCCTGCGCCTGGTCGTCGCCGGCGATCGCCTCGTCGTAGGCGCGCGCCAGGCGCAGCGAGCTGATCGTGGCCGCTTCCGACTCGACGGCCAGGTCGGCAAGGACGTTCTGCATCAGGGGCTGCTCGACCAGCAGCTTGCCGAAGGTGACGCGGTGCGAAGCGTGATTGATCGCCTGGGCGACGCCGGCTCGCATCCCGGTGGCGCTGCCGGTCGCGCAGTCGAGTCGAGTGTGGTTGACCATCTCGATGATCGTTCGGACGCCGGCGCCCTCCTCGCCGACCAGGCGCGTCCACGCCGCGTCGAACTCGATCTCCGAGGAGGCGTTGGAGCGGTTCCCGAGCTTGTCCTTGAGGCGCTGCAGGCGGAAGCGGTTGAGCTCCCCATCCGGCAGGCGGCGCGGCATCAGGAAGCAGGAGACGCCGCCGTCCGCCTGGGCGAGCACCAGGAACGCGTCGCACTGGGGCGCGGAGAAGAACCACTTGTGGCCTGTGATCTCGTATTCGGCGCCGGGGCCGCCGCCGTTGATCGGACGCCCGACCGTCGTGTTGGCGCGCACGTCCGAGCCGCCCTGCTTCTCGGTCATCCCCATGCCGAAGAGCGAGCCCTCCTTCTCGGAGGCTGCGATCTGGCGCGGGTCGTAGACGTTGGAAAGGATGCGCGGCTCCCACTCCTCGGCGAGCTCCGGCTGCTTCCGCAGCGCCGGCACCACCGAGTACGTCATCGAGATCGGACAGCCGACCCCGGCCTCGGCCTGGGAGAAGCACATGAAGGCGGCCGCGCGTGCGACGTGCGCGCCCGGCTGCGGCTCGCGCCACGGCATCGAGTGGAGCTCCTGGGAGATACCGAGCCTCATCAGGTCGTGCCAGGCGGGATGGAACTCGGGAATGTCGAGCCGGTTGCCGTAGCGGTCGTGGGTCCGCAGCTTCGGCGCGTTCTCGTTGGCGAGCCGGCCCAGCTCGATCACGTCCCCGCGGCCAGCGATCTCGCCGACCTCGGAGATCTTCTCGATCGCCCAGTCGGCGCCCTCCCGGCGCACGGCCTCATTCATGACCTGATCGGACTCGAAGACGTTGTAGTCCACCAGCGGGGGTGGCTGGTTGCTGACCTCGTGGGTACGAACTCCGGTGGGTTTTTCAACTGTTGACACGTACGAGCTCCTCTCCGATTGCGCGAGTGCAGAAGCTGGTCAGGGAGGCGATCAGCGCTTCGGGGTCTGTGGTGCGAGGGCGCAATGCGAGGGCGCTCCGAGAGGAGCGACCCGTTTGATGGTGGAAGGACCCGTTATCTGAGTGGGCGGGCGAGAGGGGCCCGAGCATCGTCTCGCCGATCGCTCCGATCAGGGCCGCGGCCGTTACGTCGACGTCCTGGGCGGGCACCTCACCGTCCTCGATCCCCTCGGCGATCACCTCTGCCATCAGGTCGCGGTAGCTGTGGCGGAAATGCAGTCGCTCGGCCTCGACGGCCGGGTCGACCGGCTCGGCGAGCAGGGCCCAGGCCAGGCGGCGCCCCGCCAGGGCGCGGCGGGCGAAGACCTCGACGCCTGCGGCGATCCGCTCGGCGGCGGGTCCCTTGGACGCATGGACCGCGTCGGCCATCGCGTCCACCTCGTGCTGCGAAGCCTCCCGGAAGACCTCCGCGAAAAGGTCGGACTTGGATGGGAAGTGTCGGTAGACGGTGCCGACGGCGACCCCCGCTCGGTCCGCGACCGGCGCGATCTGCGCGGCCACGTAGCCGCCCTCGGCGATCAGCTCGCGGGCCCCGGTGACGATCCGCGCGCGGGTCTCGGCCCGGCGCGCCTTCGTCCGCTCGGTGGTTCGATAGGGCACGCCAAGAAGTGAACCACGATTCACCCTTTGCGTCAAGCGGCCACCAGGCCGCTCCACTCCGGAGCGAAGGGCGAAGCCCGTAGCGACTTATCTGGGGCGGCCGCTCGTGGCCGCGATCTGATGGCGAAGCCGGAATATGCTGTGTCCGTGGCGGACGTGGTGGAGACGCTCGGCGGAGTCCCGCTCTTCCAGGGTGTGAAGCCGAAGGAGCTGAAGAAGCTCGCCGATCGCATGCAGGAGCGAACCTTCGGTGAGGGTGATGCGATCACCACCCAGGGAAAGAGCGGGATCGGCTTCTTCGTGATCGAAGACGGCAACGCGACCGTCAGCATCGACGGCAAGATCGTCCGCACCCTCGGCCCGGGCGAGTATTTCGGCGAGATCGCGCTGATCGACAGCGGCCCGCGCTCGGCAACGATCGTCGCTACCACCGACCTGCGCTGCCAGGGGCTCACGGCCTGGGAGTTCAGGCCCTTCATCGAGCAGCATCCGGAGGTCGCCTGGGCGATGCTGGAGACCCTGACGTCCAGGCTGCGCGACGCCGAGCAGAGGCACGCCGGCTAGTCCGCCGGCAGGGTCGCGCCGAGCCGCTCGAAGATCCGCGTTGCCTCTTCGCGTTCCTCGCCGCCGAGCAGCCAGCCGGTGCGCGCCGTCTGGTACGGGCAGTCGAGCTCGTTGAAGAGCTCGAGTGACTCACGCAGGGTGGCCTTCTCACCGGACCGGATCCCTTTGGCGCGCAGCAGGATCCCGAGGCCGTAGCGGTGCTCGCCGATGCCCTCCTCAGCCGCCCGGATCGCGTCGTCCGCGTCCTTGCGGCCGAGGCGCGCGAGCGCCTCGGCCCGCCCGGCCAGATACGGGGAGCGGAACCAGGTCGTCGAGATTTCGGAGGCGAAGCGGTCGGCGGCGCATTTGACCTCTCCCTGATGCAGCTCGATGTCGGCCCGCATCACGATCACGCCGGCCTTGTTGCCGAGGGCTCCCTCCGAGAGCTCGTCGGCGATCTCGAACCAATCGAACCAGTCGTCGTCCCCTCGGAATCCCATGATCGCTCCCGCGCAGGCGATCGAGGTGGCGAAGGCGCCGAGCGGTGGTCGCTCCGCGGCGATCCACGCGTCGCGGACGTGGGTCGCCATGTCGAGCGCCTCGTCCCAGTGGCCGAGGAAGAAGGCGGGGAGCAGTCCTCGCTGCCAGGCCGAGTAGATGATCCCGCGTGAGAGGTCGAGGTCCCTTGCCTCCGTGGCGTAGGTCTCGGCGTCATGGAAGTCGCCCGTCTGCAGGAGGCACTCGATCATCATGTGGAGCGCGTCGCTGCGCTCGACGTCCAGGGTCGCGGTTCGCGGAGCGTCACGTAGCAACTCCAGGCGCTCCCGCGTGTGCTCGACCGCGTCGCGGTGCCGGCCCTGCTGCCAGTCGCTCGCCGTGACCGCATCCAGCGCGGACTGGAGGACGGCGAGGTCCCCCGCCTCGCGAGCCAGCTCCAATCCTCCGATTGCCGGTTGCTCCATCTCAAGCGTCTGATCGTTCTTCCAGGCGAGCCAGGCCTCGTCGAGCAAGAGCCGGGCCTTGGTGACCGTGTCGTCGTCCGTGACCAGCGCTCGCCCGCGCTCGAGCATCGGGCGGAGCTGCTCGGCGTCCGGGTTGCCGCTGATCCCGCTCATCCGAGTGCCGATCTCGACCGCGCGCGCGTAGCCGAACGCGGCACGGGGGTCGCCGATGCGCTCTGCGGCATCGCCGACCTCGCGGTAGAGCCGCATCGCGTAGTCGCCCCGCCAGCGTCGCAGCGCGACCTCGCCCGCCGCGATCAGCCAGTCCACCTGCTCGGAGCCCTCCGAGAGATCGGCGGCCTCCTCGTAGAGAGCCTGCCCCCGAGCCACGGCGCCGCGGCGCACGGCGCTGGCGGCCGCGCCGGCGAGGGCTGTGCAGGCCGCATTCCGCCGCTCGGGCGTGGGCTGGAGCTCGTTTGCGTGGTCGAGGTGGTAGGCGACCAACTCGGCGCGCTCGGCGAACGGTTCTCGCGACATCAGGGCGCTCGCCGCCTGCTCGTGCAGGGCGGCCCGTTCGGCGCGGGGCAGTGAGCCATAAGCGACGTCGCGAATCAGCTGGTGGCGAAAGGCGTAGCTGCCGGCGTCGGAGGTGGTGCGCTCCTCGACCAGGGCCCTCCGTCGCAGCGACCAGAGGAGGTCACCCGGGTCCCCTCGGAGGAGCTCCTCCAGCGGGCCCTGAGCGAAAGTGTGCCCGAGCACGGCCGCGAACTGGAGCGCGCGCTTCTCCTCTGCCGGCAGCAGGTCGATGCGGGCCGCGATCGCGGCCTGCACCGTGTCCGGCAGGCGCTCGGGGACGGCCTCCTCGCGCTCCTCCCGGATGGCGCGGGAGACCTCCTCCGTGAAGAAGGGGTTGCCGCCCGCGGCGTCGGCGATTCGCTCGGCGATCAGGCGTCGGTCCGTGGGGAGGAGGAGCTCGGCGAGTCGAGTCGATGATGGCCCATCCAGCGGCATGAGCTCGATCTGCGTGTGGTTTCGCGCGGTTCGCCCGAAATCAGGCAAGCGCTCGGCGAGCTCGGGGCGGCAGGTGCAGAGGATGATCACCGGGGCCTCCGAGAGGCCGAAGGCCGCCTCCTCGAGCAGGTTGAGCGTTCCCTCATCCGCCCAGTGGGCGTCGTCCACTCCGATCGCGAGGGGCCGGTCGCCGGCGAGCAGCGCCACGAATCGACGCCAGGCGCGCTTCAGCTCGTCCTCGGCGTCGGCCCCCTCCTCGGCGCCTCGTATCGCCACCACCAGCGCCGCCGCGAGCTCGGCGGAGTCATCGGCGCCGACCTCCTCGAGCACGCCGCGCAGCGCGGGCTCGACCTCGTCGGCGTGGGCGTTTGTCGAGGCCCCGGCGGTGTCGTGGAGGATCTCGCCGAGGGCCCAGAAGGCGATGCCGTGCCCGTACGGTGGGCTCCTGCCGACGACGGTGCGCCATCCCTGCGAGCGGAGCTCGTCGAAGAGCTCCCCCGCGAGCCGGGTCTTGCCGATCCCTGCATCGCCGATCACCGTGACGAGCTGAGGGACCCGCTCCCTGGCCGCCCGTCGGGCGATCAGGCGGAGCATGTCGAGGTCGTCCTCCCGGCCCACGAGCGGCACCTGTGAAAGCTCCTCGTCGCAGACCGCCACAGCCCGGAAGGCAGCCATCGGATTGTCGATGCCCTTGGCGTCGACGTGGCCATTGCGCTCGAGCTGCGCGCGGCGGCAGGCGCGGGCGGTCCGCTCCCCGACGAGAACCTCGCCGGGCGATGCCGCCTGCTGGAGACGGGCGGCGGCGTTCACCGCCTCGCCGGTGACCCGCAGGTCGCCGCTCTCGGGGACGGCCAGGACCTCGCCCGTCTCGATCCCGACACGCACGGAGAGGTTGCCCTCGATCGCCGAGACCCTGTCGACCACGGTCAGGCCCGCGGCGATCGCGCGGTCGGGATCGTCGCCGTGCGCCACGGGGGCTCCGAAGACGGCCATCACCGCGTCCCCGATGTACTTCTCGACGGTGCCGCCGTGCTGCTCGAGGGCCGAGCGCGCGGCCTCGAAGAATGGCTCGAGTCGGCCGCGGAGATCCTCGGGATCGAGCTCGGTCGCAAGCTCGGTGGAGCCGACCAGATCGGCGAACAGCATCGTCGCGATCTTGCGTTCTCTTCCAATGCTGTTCATGTGATGAAGATAACGAGCGGGGGACAGGCGGGGATGGTCTGGGCTCGGAGCCTTCGCCGGGTCGGTCGGGTCGTTAGCGTGGGGTCGTCCGGCGGTATACGGGAGAACGTCACGGATGACCGATCGAGTGGAAGAGCAGACTGATGCACGGCCCGGGCTCGACGCGGCTCGCGATGGTCACATCGTTGAGGCGGTCGACGTCAGCCGGCGCTACGGCGAGGGCGACGCGGCCGTCGACGCGCTGCGCCACGTCAGCGTCGATTTCGAGCGCGACCGCTTCACGGCGATCATGGGGCCGTCGGGTTCGGGGAAGTCGACGCTCCTGCACGTCCTCGCCGGGCTCGACCGGCCCACCGGCGGCCGTGTCCTGATCGACGGAACCGACATCACCGAGCTCGATGACGGGGACCTGACGAAGCTCCGCCGCGACAAGCTCGGCTTCATCTTCCAGTTCTTCAACCTGCTGCCGGTGCTCACCGCCGAGGAGAACCTGGTGCTGCCGCTCTCGATCGCCGGCCGCAAGCCCGATCAGGCGTGGCTCGCGCAGTTGCTCAAGACCGTCGGGCTGGAGGACCGCCGAACGCATCTGCCCTCGGAGCTCTCCGGGGGGCAACAGCAGCGCGTCGCGGTGGCTCGGGCGCTGATCTCGCGACCCGCCGTCGTCTTCGCTGACGAGCCGACGGGGAACCTCGACTCCAAGGCCTCCGAGGACGTCCTGCGGCTGCTCCGGCAGGCGGTGGACGAGTTCGACCAGACGGTGGTGATGGTCACGCACGCGCCCGAGGCGGCGGCCTACGCGGATCGCCTGCTCACTCTGCGAGACGGCGAGATCGTCTCGGATGCGGCGCCCGGCTCGACGGACGACGTGATCGAGCTGATGAAGCAGCTTGGCTGAGAGCCCGTGACTGCCGTCGCGCTCAAGAGCCTCTGGGCACGCAAGCTGCGGGCGCTGGGAACGACGGTCGCGGTGCTGGTCGGCGTCTCGCTAATCGCGGGCACCTACGTCATCACCGACACGATCAACAAGGCCTTCGACCAGATCTTCAGCGACTCGCTGAAGGGCACGTCGGTGGTGATCACCAACAAGCAGCCGGTCACCCAGCAGACGAACACCTCGATCAGCTTCCCCGCCGGCGTCCTCAAGGAGGTGCGCACTGTCCCCGGCGTGAACCTCGCCGCCGGCACGATCTTCACCGGGGGCGGCATCTTCAAGGGTGACCAGGAAGTGGGCTCGCAGTTCGCCCCCAAGTTCATCTCGGCGGTGCTTCCGCCGCAGATCGAGTCGCTGAAGACCGTGGACGGCCACCGGCCGACGAACTCCCACGAGGCGACGCTCGACAAGGCCGCGGCAGACGACGCCGGCCTCTCGATCGGCGACCCGATCCGGATCGCCGGTGAGCGGCGCGTGCGCACCTTTCGGCTGGTGGGCCTCACGGAGCTCGGCGGCACGTCGTTCGGGGGCGCGAGCATCGCGCAGCTCACGCTCCCTGAGGCGCAGTTCATCACCGGCAACGTCGGTCGCTTCAACCAGATCTCGGTCGGCATCAACCCCGACGTGTCCTCGGACGAGTTGAAGGCGCGGATCGAGCGGGTGGTGCCGCCGACACTCCGGGTCGAGACGGCGGAGCAGAACGCCAACCGCTCCTCCAACGAGATCCATGATGCGCTCAGTTTCCTGCCGATCTTCCTCGGCGTCTTCGCGGCCGTGGCGCTGATCGTCGGTGCGTTCGTCATCTTCAACACCTTCTCGATCACCGTGTCGCAGCGGATCCGCGAGTACGGGCTGCTGCGCACCCTCGGCGCCTCCCGAAGGCAGGTGCTCGCCTCGGTGTTCGTGGAAGCGGCGGTGATCGGGCTGGTCGGCGCGGTGCTCGGGGTCCTCGGCGGGCTCCTGTTCGCGAAGGGCATCGAGTCCCTCTTCAAGGCGCTGGGAATCGGCCTACCGACCACGGCGCTGGTGGTCGCGACTCGGACCGTGGTCATCTCGGTGGTGATCGGGATTGCGGTGACCCTGATCGCGGTGCTCAACCCCGCCCTGCGCTCGACTCGGGTGCCGCCGATCGCCGCAATGCAGAATCTTGAGCTCACCGCGAGCCGCCGCCGCTCGATCGTCACGGTGGCGATCGCCTGGCTGCTGATGCTCGGTGGCCTCGCGCTCGTGCTGTTCGGGCTGTTCGGCAACCAGAAGACTGGCGATGCGGCACTGATGCTCGGCGGGGGCGCCGCGCTGGTGCTGTTCGGAGTCTCGCTCTACAGCCCGCGCCTCGTGCGACCCTTGGCCGGGACGATCGGAGCCCCACTCGAGCGGCTGCGCGGGCTGACCGGCCGGCTGGCGCGGGAGAACTCGCAGCGGAACCCGTCTCGCACCGCGGCCACGGCGGCGGCCCTGATGATCGGGCTGGCGCTGGTCTCGTTCGTGACGATCTTCGCGGCCGGGCTCAAGGCATCGATCGCCAACGCGATCGACAACAGCTTCCAGGGCGAGCTCGAGATTCAGAACACCAACGGGTTCGACCCGATCCCGACGGCGGCCGCGGAGGCGGCCCGCAAGGTGCCTGGGGTGCAGACCGTCTCGACCCTGCAGTCCACGCAGGTGAAGATCAACGGGGTGGGGGGAAAGCCACGCGCCACGGGTCTCGACCCGGCAACTGCGTCACAGGTCCTGAAGCTCGACTTCCAGGGCGACACCACCGAGCAGACACTGCGGAACATGACCGACTCGGAGACGATCGTCGACAAGTCGTTCGCCGATTCCAACAGCCTCGATGTGGGGGACACGATCCACGTGCTGGGCCAGACCGGGAACCGGGCGGACTTTCGGATCGTCGGCGAGGTCAAGGACAACGCCGACCTGCTCGGCAGCATGGTGGTCACCCACGAGGCGATGGCTCGCGACTTCGCCGTCACCCAGGACACCTTCGACTTCATCAAGCTCGCGCCCGGGGCGAACGCCTCCACGGTCCAGCACCAGATCAACACGCTGCTCGCGCGTCAGTTCCCGACCGCCGAGGTGATGAACCAGCAGGAGCTCAAGCAGAACCAGGAGAACCAGATCAACCCGCTGCTCGGGCTCGTCTACGCACTGCTCTCACTGGCGATCATCGTCAGCCTATTCGGGATCGCCAACACGCTGGCGCTCTCGATTTACGAGCGGACGCGCGAGCTCGGCATGTTGCGGGCGGTCGGGATGTCGCGCCGCCAGGTTCGCCGGATGATCCGGTACGAGTCGGTGATCACCGCCCTGATCGGTGCGGTGCTCGGCATGGTGCTCGGGTTGATCTTCGCCGCGCTGATGTCCGTGCCGCTGCGGGACCAGGGCTTCGTGCTCAGCTTCCCGGTCGGCCAGCTGCTGCTCATCCTGGTCGTCGCCGGGATCGCGGGGGTCGTTGCGGCGATCGCCCCGGCGCGCCGTGCGGCCAGGCTCGACGTCCTCGAGGCGCTCGCCTACGAGTAGCATCGCCGCCCGGCATGGCGAAAGTCAAGGTCAAGAATCCCGTGGTCGAGCTCGACGGCGACGAGATGACCCGCATCCTCTGGGCCTTCATCAAGGAGAAGCTGATCCTGCCCTACCTCGAGGTGGAGCTGAAGTACTTCGACCTCTCGATCCAGAAGCGCGATGAGACCGAGGATCAGATCACGGTCGATGCGGCCAACGCGATCAAGGACTACGGGGTCGGCGTCAAGTGCGCCACGATCACGCCGGACGAGGCACGGGTGGAGGAGTTCGGCCTGAAGGAGATGTACCGCTCGCCCAACGGGACGATCCGGAACATCCTCGGTGGGGTCATCTTCCGCGAGCCGATCGTGATCTCGAACGTGCCGCGGCTGGTGCCGGGCTGGACCAAGCCGATCGTGATCGGCCGTCACGCCTTCGGAGACCAGTACCGCGCCACGGATCTCGTGGTGCCGGGCGAGGGAGAGCTGACGCTCACCTACACGCCCAAGGACGGCGGCGAGCCGATGGAGCTCCACGTCTACGACTTCCCTGGCGGCGGCGTGGCGCTCGCCATGTACAACCTCGACGACTCGATCCGGGACTTCGCCCGGGCATCTTTCCGCTACGGCCTCGACCGCAAGCTCCCGGTCTACATGTCGACCAAGAACACGATCCTGAAGCGCTACGACGGCCGCTTCAAGGATCTCTTCCAGGAGATCTACGACTCGGAGTTCAAGGACGAGTTCGAGAAGAACGAGCTGACCTATGAGCACCGCCTGATCGACGACATGGTCGCCGCCGCGCTCAAGTGGGAGGGCGGCTACGTCTGGGCCTGCAAGAACTACGACGGCGACGTGCAGTCCGACACGGTGGCGCAGGGCTTCGGCTCACTCGGCCTGATGACCAGCGTGCTGATGACCGCCGACGGCGAGACCGTCGAGGCGGAGGCGGCGCATGGCACCGTTACCCGACACTTTCGCCAGCACCAGCAGGGCAACCCGACCTCGACCAACCCGATTGCCTCGATCTTCGCCTGGACGCGCGGCCTCGCCGCCCGGGGCAGGATGGACGAGACCCCGGAGGTCATCGAGTTCGCGAAGACACTCGAGCGCATCTGCATCGAGACGGTGGAGAGCGGGAAGATGACGAAGGACCTGGCCCTGCTGATCGGCCCGGACCAGGAGTTCCTCACGACGGAGGAATTCCTGGCCGCGATCGACGAGAACCTGCAGGCGGCGACGGCATAAGCCGGCTGCTTGGCGACTTATTGGTCCGTATGACCGGTAACTCGCCAACTGTCATTGACAAGCGCACGCTCAGGCTGCTGCGCCGAGCAAGCGACGGACCCGGTCGGCGACCACGGCGGGGCGGCGGGTGACGTCCCACCAGGTGAACCGCAGCACGCGATAGCCGGCCACGGCCAGCCGCCCGTCGCGGTCGCGATCGGCCTGGAAGGCCCGCGGGTGCCGTGGGTCTCCCTGCCGAGGTCGTTGCGGGTCGCGGTCGCGCCCGCCCTGTGGTCCCGCAGCATGGCGCCCAGGATGCCGGCCCCCGCACGGCCGCAGTGTTCCCCGGCGATGGCCTCTAGGTCGTCTTCATTGCAGATGTTCAGTCGCTCGGCCTCGTCCATGGCACGCTCGAACTGGCGGCGGGTCAAGACGGTCGCCAGGTCGAGAAGCGTCCGGGCCGGGGTAGTCACCGGAATCCCTCCGGCGGCTTGATGGCTGAGCACCGCGCTCTCTCCAGACGCAAGCACCGCGGCCATCCAATGGCCGTTTGGAGTCAAGCTTCGCCTGCCCACGGAGTAGACGCCACGATGAACCCGATGGAGCCAGCCGTTACGCACGCGAACTGCGATCTGGGTCTCGGAGAGGCCGAGCGAATAAAGTTGCGCCGTCGCGATCACGCCGTGCTGGCGTTCGGCTAGCTCGCTGATCGCCTTCGGAGCGTGCTTGGCGATTTTCCGGTCCATATGACGGGTAAGTCGCCAAGCAGCTACGAATAGCCCCCGGACTTAAGGAGACACAAGCGTGAGCAGCCCCGTCAACGTCACAGTCACCGGAGCCGCCGGCCAGATCGGCTACTCGATCCTCTTCCGCATCGCCGCCGGTGAGATGCTCGGCCCCGACACCGAGGTGAAGCTGCGTCTGCTCGAGATTCCCGACGCCATCAAGGCCGCCGAGGGAACGGCGATGGAGCTCGACGACTGCGCCTTTCAGCTGCTCCGCGGCATCGACATCTCGGATGACCCGAAGGAGGCCTTCGACGGGACGAATATCGCGCTCCTGGTCGGCGCGCGGCCCCGATCGAAGGGGATGGAGCGAGCTGACCTGCTCGAGGCGAACGGCGGCATCTTCAAGCCACAGGGCGAAGCGATCAACGAGGGGGCGGCAGACGACGTCAGGGTGCTGGTGGTCGGCAACCCGGCCAACACCAACTGCCTGATCGCCAAGTCGCACGCGCCCGATGTGCCCGCCGAGCGGTTCACCGCGATGATGCGCCTCGATCACAACCGCGCCATCGCGCAGCTCGCCAACAAGCTGGAGCGCCCCGTCACCGACATCGAACGGATGACCGTCTGGGGGAACCACTCGCCGACCCAGTACCCCGACCTGGTGAACGCTCTGGTCGACGGCAGCCCCGCCTGGCCGCAGGTCGACGATGAGGCCTGGATCGCCGACGAGTTCATTCCAACGGTCGGCAAGCGGGGCGCGGCGATCATCGAGGCGCGCGGTGCCTCCAGCGCCGCCTCAGCCGCCAACGCCGCGATCGACCATGTCCACGACTGGGTTCTCGGGACGCCGGACGGCGATTGGGTCTCGATGGCCGTTCCCTCCGACGGCTCCTATGGAGTCGAGGAGGGCCTGATCTCCGGCGTCGCCTGCGAGTGCTCCGGGGGCGAGTGGAAGCGCGTCGAGGAACTGGAGATCACGGATTTCTCGCGCGAGAGGATCGACGCAACGGTCGCCGAGCTCAAGGAGGAGCGCGACGCGGTCAAGGACCTCGGCCTGATCTAGCCCGGGTGGTAGCCGGTGCCCTTGCGGCGGACGCGGCCTTCCTTCTCGAGCTCGGGAAGCACCCGGTACAGGTAGTTCGGGTGGTTGAGCCTCATCTTCTTGCCGAGCTCGGAGACCTTGATCCCCGGGTTGTCGCTGATGATCTTCACGGCCTGGTCGGCGCGCGTGCTGCCGCGCCGCCGCCGGCGACCGGTTCCGCGGGGCCGGCCCGGACCGCGGCGGGTGCTCTTGCCGAGGCCGGTGAGCGCGGCCTCGACCTGGCGCCGCTCCACATCGAGCTCTCGCAGCCGACGCTCGAGCAGCGTCCTTGCCTGATCGACTGTGTTCGAAACCCTTGGCATCGCTCAGATCCTCTCTGCTTAAGAGTGATGGTTACATGACCGTAACGGTTAGTTTTAACTGACATGAACGACGAGCGCCAGCCGGTCGTGGTGATCGCGAGGGTGCTGCTGCCAGCCGGCCGCGCACGCCTCGCCGGGCGGTTCGAGGTCCGGGAGGGAGGCCTCGAGGCGACCCGGCACGACCTGCTCGCGCTGGCCCCGGGCGCGGCCGCCCTGGTCGCCGATCCCAGCCTCGCCATCGACGCCGAGGTGCTCGATGCCTGTGGGGACGGACTGCGTGTGGTCGCCAACTTCGCCGTCGGCTACGACAACATCGATCTCGAGGCCTGCCGCGGGCGCGGCGTGCTGGTGACCAACACCCCGGACGTCCTCACCGAAGCAACCGCCGAGCTGGCGATGGCGTTGACCCTGGCCGCGGCGCGCAGGATGAGCGACGCCGAGCGCGACCTGCGGGCGGGCCACTGGAAAGGCTGGGACCCTGCGGCGTATCGCGGCATCGAGATCCGGGGTTCGACGGTGGGCGTGGTCGGGATGGGCAGGATCGGCCATCGCTACGCCAGCCTGGCGCACGGCCTCGGCGCCGAGATCATCTATGCGGGACCCACCGCAAAGCCCGAGGTCGAGAGCGAGCTGAACGCTCGCCGCCTCGATCTGCCGAAGCTGTTCGAGGCCGCCGATGTCGCCAGCCTCCACGCCCCCGCGACTCCCGAGACGAGGGGACTGATCGGCGCCACCGAGCTGGCCCTGATCGGCCCGCACGGTGTGTTGGTCAACACCTCGCGCGGCCCGCTGGTGGACTCGGAGGCGGTCGCCGCCGCCCTCGAGGCGGGGACGCTGGGCGCGGCCGGACTGGACGTCTACGAGAAGGAGCCCGAGGTCTCACCGCGGCTGCTGGCGGCACCTCGGTGCGTGCTCCTTCCGCACATCGGGTCGGCGACGGTGCCGGCGCGCGACGGGATGGCGAGCGCGGTCGCAGACAACGTGATCGCGGTGCTGGAGGGGCGGGAGCCGCCCTCCAGGGTGGCGTAACCCGGCTTCGCCATCAAACGGCGGCGTAGCAGCCACCAGGCCACAGTACTTGGGAGCGCCGGCTTAGCCGGCGCGACTGGTGGTGGGCGGCCGCTCGTGGCCGCGATTTGATCGCGAAGCCGTGCCAGCAGTCGTCGCCTGACGCCGCCTCGGGAGCGTCCCCATGATCGCGTCCCAGAGCGGGGAGGAGACGCCGAAGCCGTAGCGATGGTCCTGGAAGTGGTGGCGCATGTGATGCTGGCGCAGCCTCTTCCCGAACTTCGTCTTCGGGACGTGGTGATGGAGGTGGTAGTGGGTGTAGTCGTAGGTCAGGTACCCGGCGATGAACCCGGAGAAGGCCGGGAGCGCGTCGGTCGTCCCGAAGATCAGGACGTAGATGCCGAAGAAGAGCGCGGCCAGGGGGATGCTGACCGCCGGTGGCATGACCAGCCGCATCGCGTCGTTGGGGTGGTCGTGGTGCACGCCGTGGATGATGAAGTGGACACGGTCACCGCCGGGAAACTTGGGCTGCCAGTGGAAGACGAGCCGGTGCAGCCAGTACTCGGTCAGGGTCCAGATCGCGAGGCCGGCCGCGAAGAGCAGGACGGTGGTGCCGACCGCGAGCCCGCGGTCGATACCGAGCCAGATCCCCGCGACGACGATCGGGATGAAAACGATCGCCGGCACCGCGGGGTGGACGCGGGAGAAGAAGTCGAGGAACCTGCTCTCGAACATGGGCGGTGAGGCCGAGAGCTGGGATGTCCGCTCGTGCGCCATTGGGCCTGATCTTAGCGAGAGGAAATCTGGAGTCCGACCTTTGCGGTGCTAGCGGAACTCGTGACCAACCGGTGAAAAAAGAAGCGCGCCATTTGCGGGAACGCCCCAAACAAACCCCGGCGGAAATGGCATGATGGAGCCAAGTCGCGGGGTCAGTGCCCGGGCGGAGGAATCACCTGGCGGCAGGCTCGCCGCCACTAAATCCAGAGGAGAGAGGGGACGGGGCGAATCTTGGCCGAGGGTCGAGCACGTACTGCTGCGGTGACTTGCGAGCAATGCTTCTTCCGGCGCCGCGGCCTCTGCGCCCTCGGGCTCGACGCGCCCTGTCCCACCTTCAGGCCCGACACTCCAGAGGGCCTGGTTCCGCCCCGGCAGCCCGCGCTCCTGGAGCGGCTGCCAGGCCGCTCGCTCTCGGAGCGGAGGCCGGAGGCCGTTTTGGGAGGGCGCGCGATAGCGCGAACCGTCTGATCAAGCGCGGGGCGGCCGCTTGCAGCCGCGGCCATGTGGCGAAGCCGTGCACCAACCCGGTTACAGTCCCCCCGGGGCAATGGGGCTGTGGCGTTGAAGATCACCGTGCTCGGCAAGTCGCCCTCCTGGCAGGACGCCGGGGGAGCCTGCAGCGGATACCTGATCGAGACCGACTCCACCACGGTCCTGCTGGACTGCGGCAACGGGGTCTTCGGCAAGCTCCGTGAGCACGTCGACTACACCGAGGTGGACGCGGTCATCATCTCCCACCTCCACGCCGATCACTTCCTCGACCTCGTGCCCTACTCCTACGCCCTGATCTACGCGCCCAGGCAGCAGCCCGTCCCGGTCCACACCTGGGAGGGCACCGACGATCCCGCCCGCCCGCGGCTGATCGCTCCCCCGGGCGCCGAAGAGACCTTCCGCCGTGTGGTGGGGGCGTGGGGGAACGACGACCTGATCGAGAGCGCCTTCCGCATCGAGGAATACTCGGCCGCAAACCGGGTCGAGGTCGGCGACATCCGCGCGAGCTTCCACCCGGTTCCCCACTTCGTCGAGACCTTCGCCGTGCGGATCGGCGCGGAGGGCAGCGGTGAGATCGCCTACAGCGCCGATACCCGCCCCGGCAAGGAGATCGTGGAGGTGGCCCGAGGAGCGGACCTGCTGATCGTCGAGGGCACTCTGCCGCGACCGGAGCGCACCGGCGTGCGAGGTCACCTCACCCCGGAGGAGGCGGGCGAGCACGCGAAGGAGGCGGGTGTGAAGCGGGTCGTGATCACCCACATCTCGGACGAGCTCGGCGACGACTGGGCGCGCGATGAGGCCGAGAAAGGCTTCGGCGGCCCGGTCGAGATCGCCCGCGAGGGCGCTGTATACGAGGTCTAGGCCCCCCCGCGAGCGTCCCGCAACCCCCCCGTATAGGGGCCACCCCGGGACGTTCGGCGCGGTGCACTGCGTGAGCGTCCCGCGACCCCCCGTATAGGGGCCAGCCCGGGACGTTCGGGCAGTGCCGCACGGCCATTACCCTGTGGGCCATGACCAGCCAACGCGACCCGTTCGCCGACTTCGCCCGGATGCGCCGGGAGATGGACGAGCTCCTCGGCGATTTCTGGGACCAGGCCGGCTACCGGCAGCGGCGGCAGGTTGCGGCGTTCGTGCCGCGGGTCGACGTCTACTACTGCGGCGAGGACGCACCGCAGAAGGCCGTGGTCAAGGTGGAGCTGCCTGGCATAGAGCTCGAGGCGGTGAACCTCGAGGTCCGCGGCCGCACCCTGGTGATCAGCGGCGAGCGCCCCGTGCGCGACACCGAGGGCCGGACCTACCAGCAGGTCGAGCTTCCCTCGGGCCCCTTCCGGCGCGTCGTCGAGCTCTCCGTCGACGTCAACGCCGACCAGGCCCAGGCCACGTACGAGGACGGGATCCTCCGCGTCGAGCTCCCCACGCGCCTGCCAAAGGCCGCCCGCCAGGTCCCGATCGAGCGCGCCGAGTAGCGCGCGATCCCACCGGGAGGGAACCCGACAGTGGCCGACGTGGAGACTCCGCAGCTGGAGGTGGTGGAGCTCCCGGACGTCGAGGAGGCTGCCCGCGCTCTCGAGCCGCTGCCCGACTCCCTCCCGATCCTCCCCCTGAGGGAGACCGTCACCTATCCGGACACGCTCACGCCGCTGGCGGTGGGGCAGGAGCGCTCGATCAACCTGGTCAACGACGTCCTCTCCCGCAACCGGATGCTGGCGATGGTGGCGTCCAGGGACCCGGAGCTCGACACACCCGGTCCCGACGACCTCTACGGGGTCGGCGTGGTCGGGACGGTCGCTCGGATGATGAAGATCCCCGACGGGACGCTGCGGATCCTGGTCCAGGGGAGCGTGCGGATACGGATCCTCGACTACGTCAGCGAGGAGCCCTACCTGGTTGCGCGGATCGAGGAGATGCCGGACCTGCTCGAGGCCTCCACCGAGCTCGAGGCCCTGACCCGGAACGTGCAGAGCACCTTCAGCGAGATCATCGAGGCGATCCCGTATCTCCCCGAGGAGCTTCAGCTCGCGGTTGCCAACCTCGATGAGCCCTCGGCACTCTCCCACCTGATCGCCGGCGCCCTGCGCATCTCCACGGAGGAGAAGCAGGAGCTTCTGGAGACCGTCGACGTGACCAAGCGCCTGCGGCGGCTCTCGGAGATCCTCACGCGCGAGCTCGAGGTCGTCCAGCTCGGCTCGAAGATCCAGTCCCAGGTCGAGTCCGAGATCGACAAGGGCCAGCGCGAGTACTTCCTCCGCCAGCAGATGAAGGCGATCCAGGAGGAGCTCGGGGAGGAGGACGAGCAGCAGGCGGAGATCAACGAGCTCCGCGAGCGCATCGAGAAGGCGGGCCTTCCCGAGGATGCGAAGAAAGCGGCCGAGCGCGAGCTCTCCCGCCTGGAGAAGCTCCCGCCGGTCGCCGCCGAGTACGGCGTGATCAGGACCTATCTCGAGTGGCTGGTCGACCTGCCCTGGTCGAAGGAGACCGAGGACAACCTCGACATCGACCATGCGCGGAAGGTCCTCGACGAGGACCACTACGACCTGGAGGAGGTCAAGGAGCGCATCTTGGAGTACCTGGCGGTCCGCAAGCTCAATCCGGAGTCGCCGGGGCCGATCCTCTGCTTCGTCGGCCCGCCCGGGGTGGGCAAGACGAGCCTCGGACGCTCGATCGCCAAGGCCCTGGGACGTGAGTTCGAGCGCATCTCGGTGGGGGGCGTCCGGGACGAGGCCGAGATTCGCGGCCACCGCCGCACCTACATCGGGGCGCTGCCCGGCACGATCATCCGCGCGCTCCGCGACGCCGACACCAGGAACCCCGTCTTCATGATCGATGAGATCGACAAGATGGGGGCGGACTTCCGCGGCGATCCCTCCAGCGCCATGCTCGAGGTGCTCGATCCGGCGCAGAACTCCACCTTCCGCGACCACTACCTGGACCTGCCGTTCGACCTCTCCGAGGTCCTCTTCATCGCGACGGCCAACATCCTGGACACCGTGCCGCTACCGCTCCAGGACCGGATGGAGGTCATCCAGCTGGCCGGCTACACGGTCGAGGAGAAGCTCCACATCGCCAAGCGGTACCTGGTACCCCGCCAGCTCGCGGCCAACGGCCTCCGGGCATCGCAGATCGAGTTCGCCGACCCCGCCTTGAAGGCGATCATCGAGGAGTACACCCGGGAGGCGGGGGTCCGCAACCTGGAGCGCGAGATCGGCACGATCTGCCGCAAGGTCGCCCGCCAGGTCGCGGAGGGGAAGGCGGAGCGCAAACTGCGAATCTCGGCCAAGCGGGCGCGCGAGCTGCTCGGCAAGCGCCGCTTCTTCTCCGAGACCCGCCGCCGGACCAAGGACCCCGGGGTTGCCACCGGTCTCGCCTGGACGCCGGTCGGCGGCGAGGTCCTCTTCGTCGAGGCCACCGCTGTCCCCGGCTCGGGGAACCTGACGATCACCGGCCAGCTCGGCGACGTCATGCGGGAGTCCGCCCAGGCGGCGCTCACCTGGGTGAGGCGGCACGCGCACGACCTCGCGACCGGCCTCGAGGACGACTGGTTCGCCAAGCACGACATCCACGTCCACGTCCCTGCCGGCGCGGTGCCCAAGGACGGCCCTTCAGCGGGTGTCGCGATGGCCACCGCGCTCGCCTCGCTGATCAGCAACCGGCCGGTGCGAAACGACGTGGCGATGACCGGCGAGATCACCCTGACCGGCCAGGTCCTGCCGATCGGAGGCCTGAAGGAGAAGTCGCTCGCCGCCCAGCGGGCGGGGATCAAGCAGGTGATCGTGCCTGACCGCAACCAGGGGGATGTCGAGGAGATCTCGGAAGATGAGCGGGCGGGCCTCGACTTCCTGTACGCCGATGACATCGGTGATGTGCTGAAGACGGCGCTGGAGGCGGATGGAAAAGCGCCGAGAGGGTAGTCTCCCCCTGCACCCTGGAAACGATCTGAGGAGACCCATGGGGGCACAAAGCAGAAGCGCGAAAGCCGGAGATGCTGCCCGGTCGGTTGCGTCCAACCAATATGTGCGGCGGCTCATCGAGGACGATGAGCTCCGCGAGAACATCCGCGTTGCGTTCGAGGCAGCGAAGGGCGCATACACACGGATGTCGAACGGGAAGGGGCCCGCGAAGGCCCTGATGGACGACAAGAAGGTTCAGCGTGATCTGCGCACGGCGGCAGAGTCGCTTCGGGATGCTTCACAGCAGCTGCGCGGACGGAGCACCCGCCGCCGGTTCGGGCTTGGAAAGGCCCTGCTCGTGGGCATCCTCGGCGCGGCCTTGGTCCTCATTCTGAGTGAGGACGCGCGCAACGCGGTTCTCGACAAGCTGTTCGGCGCGGAGGAGGAGTTCGAGTACACCTCGACCACCACCCCGGCACCGGACACCGAGACCGTCCCGAGCGCCTGACCCGGCGCATCACCGGTGTTTTTTCGAGGGCGCCCACGGGGGCGCCCTCGTTCGTTCTGAGGCCGGGACGGCGAGTAGTCTCGGCTTGCTGATGGCGGACCGGGGAGTGTCACCGGACGAGAAGCGCGCCCGTCGCAACGTCGTGATGACGGCGGCGATTGCGGGGCTCGGGGGCCTCCTGTTCGGCTACGACACCGGGATCATCGCGAGCGCGCTGCTGTTCATCAAGCGCGACTTCAATCTGGACAGCTTCGAGCAGGGCATGGTCGTCAGGCGCCGTGCCGGTGGGGGCGATCTTCGGAGCGGCATTCGCCGGACAGCTGGCGGACCGGCTCGGCCGCCGGTACGTGATCATCGCGTCAGCGGTGGTCTTCATCATCGGCGCCGGCGCGAGTGCGGCGGCCCCCGGCCTCGCCGTGCTGGTCGGGGCCCGCATCCTGCTCGGCGTGGCAGTCGGGCTCGCATCCGCCAACGCGCCGGTCTATATCTCAGAGGTGGCGCCGCCCGAGAGCCGCGGGCGCTTGGTGAGCTACTTCCAGCTCTCCGTCACCGTCGGGATCCTGATCGCCTACCTGGTCGGGCTCGCGTTCTCGCCGTCCGACGGATGGCGCTGGATGCTCGGACTGGGAGCCGTCCCCGCGCTGGCGCTTGGCATCGGGATGCTCGAGATGCCGCAGAGCCCGCGCTGGCTGGTGATGGTCGGTCAGGACTACGCGGCGCGCCGAGTGCTCCAGAAGATCCGGCGGGACGACGAGGAGGCGATCACCGAGGAGCTCGAGGAGATCAAGGGGAGCATCGAGGCGAAGCCCGGCGGCTGGCGCGACCTGATGGCTCCGGCGGTTCGCGACGCACTGCTCGTCGGCGTGGGCCTGGCCGTCCTGCAGCAGGTCACCGGCATCAACACGGTCATCTACTACGCCCCGACGATCATCCAGTTCACCGGCGTCACCGGATCCTCCTCCGCGATCCTCGCGTCGCTCTGCATCCGGGTGGTCAACATCGGGATGACGGTCCTGGCGCTTCGCCTGATCGACCGCAAGGGCCGGCGCACGCTTCTGATGGTCGGAGTGACGGGCATGGTGATCTCGCTGATGGCCCTTGGCGCGGCGTTCCTTGGGAACGCCGGAACGACCCTGATCTCGGCGATCGCCATCATCAGCCTGATGACCTATGTGGCTTCCTTCGCGATCAGCCTCGGCCCGGTCTTCTGGCTGATGAACTCCGAGATCTATCCGCTGCGGGTGCGGAGCAAGGCCGCCGGCGTCGGGACCATGGCCAACTGGACCTCGAACTTCGTCATCTCGCTCACCTTCCTGCCACTGATCGACCTGCTCGGCCGGACCGGCGCCTTCTGGGCCTACGCCGCGGTCGGGGTGTTCACGCTCTGGTTCTGCTGGAAGCTGGTGCCCGAGACCAAGGGCCGCCAGCTCGAGGAGATCGAGGCGATCTTCCGCGAGCGCGCCGGCGAGCTGCCTGTGGAGCTTCCGCCCACCCGCGGCTGACCGCGTCCGACTAATCTGGCGCTCGATGGCGAGCGTCCACGTACTCGTGCCCGCGCAGCGTTACGTCTTCGCCGTGTCCAACGGCGAGGCGGAGCCGGCCACGATCGACAGCTCCGCGGAGGGGTTCGAGCGCTACAAGTCGCTCCAGCAGGGAGGGCGGACGACCGGCATGGTGGCCTTTCCCAACACGCTGCTGATCCGCGGCGAGCGCGACTACCTGGTCGACCCCGGGCTGATCATGCAGGGGGCGCCGGTGATCGGCGCCCTCGGGGAGCTCGGCGTCGATCCCAACGAGGTCAGGGACGTGATCCTCACCCACCTGCATTTCGATCACGCCGAGGGGCTGGCGGGCTGGCCGATGCGGCGGACCTACGTCCACCGGATCGAGACGGAGGCGCCGTACGCCCAGCTCGTCGCCGGTGTGATGGAGATGGCAGACCTGCAGATCCTCGATGGGCAGGAGGGCGAGATCGAGCCGGGCCTGCGCTGGATGCTCACCCCCGGGCACAGCGACGGCTTGATCTCGTTGCTGGTGGACACCGACGACGGATTGGTGGTGATCGCCTCCGACTGCGTCGGGCCGCTGCCCGAGTACTTCGAGAGGATGGAGCTGCCCGAGGACTTCGGGCCGGAGCGCGACGAGCTGCTGCGGCAGTGGGAGCGGATCCGCGATCTCGATCCGGCCGTCGTCATCCCCGGCCACAACCCGCCCGTGAAGCTGCGCTAGCGCCGCGTCGAGCAGGCTGTCCAGCCAGCCAAAGTCCTAGAGTTCCGGCCGTGGAGGCTACGAAGACCAGGGAACTGAGCGGAGAGAAGGCGCAGCGGATCGTCGAGGCGATGCGCTCGAGCGTCGCTCGCCGCGGCATCTCGGGCTCCACCTTCGAGCACGTCGCCCGCGAGGCGGGTGTGAGCCGCGGGTTGCTCCACTACTACTTCGGCACCAAGGAGGCCCTGCTGGTCGAGGTGGTGAGACGGGACACCGAGCACCGGATCGCGCGGATGGACGAGCCGCTCGGCAATGCTGCGTCGGCCGACGAGCTCCTCGCCATCCTCGTTGCGGACCTGGAGGACTCGATCCAGAACGACCCGGGATTCTGGGTCCTGCTCTTCGAGCTGTTCACCGCTGGTCGTCGCAACCCCGAGATCCAGCGGGAGGTCGGGGAGCTCTTCAACCGCACCCGGACCCACGTCGCCGAGATCCTGGGCGCCAAGCAGGCCGAGGGCGTGATCCAGCCGCGCTTCGAGGTCGACGCCGTCGTCGCGCTGCTCTTCGCGCTCGCCGACGGCATCGCGTTGCAACTGCTCTCCGACCCGGAGCGCGATCACAAGGACGTGATCGCCGCGGGGACGGAGGCGGCTCGCCATCTGCTGACCGGCTAGCGGCGGAATGATCTGGCAGCAGCCCGCCAAGGGCGGATACCCGGACCGCTCGTTCCTCGGCCTGCCCGGCGTCGAGCGAATGGGCGCCGGGAGACGCGGCCTGATCCCGTTCTCGCCGATGGCTTATCTCACCGAGCTCGAGCTGACCGAGGCGTCCCGCGGGCACTCGACCTTCTCGATGCCGGCCTCGCCGTGGTTCGCCAACTCATCCGGCTTGATCTCCGCCGGGATGCTCGCCGTGATCGGCGACGCCGCGCTGGGGTCGGTGGTGCACTCCGACGTCGAGGCGGGGCAGGAGATGACGACCGCCGAGCTCTCGATGTCGTTCCTGCATCCCGTTGTCCCCAAGGAGGGCGCCGTTGTGACCGGCTCGGGCCAGCTGATCCACCGCGGTCGGACCATGGGGATCTCGGAAGCATTCCTGTTCGGCGACGACGACGGGCTGATCTCCCACGGGACGACCCGCTGCAGCGTCTTCCCGCCCGTCGACCCGATCCCCGACCCGCCCCACCCCGACGCTCCGCCGCTCGACCAGGCGATCCCGGGAAGCTCCGCCGATGATCCCCTGCGGCGGGAGCTCGAGGGTGAGGTGCTCCCCCAGGAGGAGTTCGAGCGGCGGAGCGGGCTCGAGATTCTGATGGACGTGGTCGACGGGCGCCTCCCCCGGCCGCCGATCCACCACCTGACCGGCCTGAGAGCCGTCGAGGTCACGGAGGGCGAGGCGGTCGTCGTCCTCCCGTGCAGCAAGTGGCTCTCGACGTCGGCCGGGACCATCCAGGGCGGGTTCACCGCGATGCTCGCCGAGAGCGCGATGACGTCGGCTGCCTTCAGCACGGCGGCGGCCGACACCGCCGTCGCGCCCCTCGACCTCAAGGTCAACTACCTCCGCCCCGTCTTTCCAGACGGCAATGACCTGAGGGCCAGAGCCCGCATTCTGCACCGGGGCCGAACGCTGCTGATCGGCGCCGCGGAGATCACCAACGCCGAGGGCAAGCAGGTCGCCCTGGCGACGGGCTCGTCCATGTATCTCCCCGGTCGGCCCGCCAACCTGGTAGGCGTCGAGCTCGGCTCCGGGTCATCCGATCCGGAGGACGACCCGGGCGCCTAGCGATACAGTCGGCCCATGGGGCTTTTCGGCTTCCTGAGGAGAAAGGATGAGCGGGCGATTCCGGAGCCCGGCACGCCGGAGTTCGACGCGGCCGGGCAGGGGTCAGCGCTGCCGGAGTCGGGGAGTGGGCAGAGCGTTTCGATGGGCGAGTCCGGCTGGACCAACCCCGAGACGAGGCAGACCATCGACCTGCGCGGATCGGGCGCTCGCGAGCAGGTCCAGGACGCCCTCCGGGAATCGGGCATCGATCCGGACAAGAAGGGTCAGACGATCAACGCGGCGAGCGTGCCGGGGCTGCAGGAGAAGATCGCCGGCATCCTCGGGCAGATGATGCGCGTCCCGAATGCGGGCGGCTTCGGCGGTGGGATCTCGGCGCCCAAGCAGGATCCGCAAGACCAGATCGCCCATCTGGACCGGCAGCGCGACGCCGGCAAGATCACGGACGCCGAGTTCGAGGCGCAGAAGAAGCGATTGCTGGGCGAATGACGGCTTCGCCATGAACGGCCGCCACAAAAACCGCGGTTGAATCTACCGTCGCTGATCTATCGATCGGCGGCGGCCGGGGCGGGAAGATCTTCGGCATCCGCGCCAGCTGCCGGAGCGATCCGCGCGGCTTGAGCTTCCGGCGGAGCATCGCCCGGCGGGCGTCCTGGCCACGGACCGAGACGTCGATCCAGTCGGCCCAGGTCGTCTTCAGGGTGACGTCGGGCTTTTCGGCCAGCCCGGGCGCGGCGCTGGTCGAGCCGTTGTCGATCCGCAGGTGGTACGGCTCCGCGTCCTCGAACTTCCATTGAATGGTCACCGGCCGGTCGACGGCATCGCTGTGCGCCGACCGCGCGATCACGTCGAAGAGGATCTCCTCGACCTCCGGGTTCGACTGGGGCGTGCCGTCGGGCGCGCCCAGGACCCCGGCGCGAAGCAGTTTGATCTGCCGCTCGGCGCGCTCGTCGTAGTCCATCTCGGGGTCGAAGGGGTAGATGCCGGGCGGATGCTCGTCGAGCGGATATCCGGTCGCGCGCCACTTCTGCTCGACCCAGCGCATGCCCCAGGCGTACAGCTGGGCCATGGTGAAGCCATACTCGGTCGTGTAGCGCTCGTCCCAGTTGGGCGGCACGAAGATGCCGGTGACGTACGGCAGGACCTCCCTGAGGATCTCGGAGGCCGCCGCCTTGCACTCATCGGACTCGGCGAAGAGCTCGGAGAGGACCTTGACACCGAAGCCGATGTGGCGCTGCTCGTCCCGAGACCTTCTCCATCCCGGCGCTGAAGCCGGGCATCGTGCCGGCCTTGACGAAGAAGTCCTCGATGAAGTGCTGCGTCGGCTGGGCCATCGTCGCCTCGATGACCATGTGGTAGAGCGTGATCGCCTGAGCGAACTTCGGGAGCGAGCGATCGGTGTGCAGCTCGTCGACCATCCGTTCGAGCCGCCCGAAGACGTTGCGGTAGCCCCACCCGAGCTCCGGCAGCGTGGCCTCGAGGCCGGTGGCGATATCACCGTCGATGCCGATGACCTCCTTGAAGAAGCGGTAGAAGAAGACCGCGTGGCGAGCCTCGTCGACCTGCTGGGTCGCCAGGAAGTACTTCTGCTCTCCTTGGCGGCCCCCTCGATGTAAGGGGACAGACCGTCGGCCACTGGTCCCCGCCGTAGAAGAACATCGAGTAGACCCACATGGCGGACTTTCGCTGGATCTCCGAGAGGGACTTCCAGCCCTCCTTGTCCTGCGTGAAGTCGAGCTCGGTGGCGCGCCAGTTGCCCTCCTCCCAGCGGCGGTAGAGGTCGTCGTATGTGATCTGACTGGCGATGCCCTGCTGCGCGACCGACATTCGGATGCCTCTGTTTCTCGTTCCGCGGATTCGTAAAAAAAAAATTTTTTTTTTTTTTTTTTTGAACCCTTATAGTAACTGACTGACTAGTCAGTTAGTACAGTGATGTCCGATCACACAAATACTAAAAAATAGGTCCCGCTTCGCGGATGAGCGCCGCCGATCGCCGCGAAGCGACCCGACGCGGTGCGCGTTCCGCCTTCGCCGACACCGGCTACCACGAGACCTCGCTGGACGCGGTCGCCGAGCGGGCCGGCGTCTCCAAGGCGCTGCTCTACGAGCATTTCTCTTCAAAGCGCGACCTCTACGTGGCGATGCTCGAGATGCACGTCCACGAGCTGGTCGAGCGGATCAGCGGCGCCGTCGCCGGCGCCGAGCCGGGGGAGCCCAGGATGCGGGCCGGGCTAGAGGCCTTCTTCGGCTTCGTCGAGGAGCGGCGGGGCGCCTGGCGGATCATGTTCCGCAACGCCGGCGACCCCGATGTCGCGCTGCGGCTCGACCGCCTGCGCGACGAGGTCGCCGCCGCGATCGCGCAGCTGATGAGCGAGGAGGCCGAGCGCAAGGGGCTGGACTTCCCGAAGCTGCCCCAGATGGTCGAGATGATCGCCCAGCAGCTGGTTGGGGCGATGCAGTCACTCGCCGACTCGGCGGGACCTCCACCGGAAGGTCCCGAAGCAGGAGGTCGTGCAGGCGGCGATGGACTTCGCCTGGGTCGGCCAGGAGCGGATCAGCCGCGGGGAGAGCTGGGAGGGTTAG
>CAWJDA010000011.1:0-77183 GCA_963841525.1 uncultured Solirubrobacterales bacterium
CACCTGTTCGAGGCAGGCCCCTACGCGGGGGGCCACACCAACACGATCGACGTCGAGACCCCCGGCGGCCGCTGGCCAGTCGACACCGGGTTCATCGTCTTCAACGACCGCAACTACCCCAACTTCGAGCGGATGATCGACGAGCTCCAGGTCCCCGCCCAGGAGGCCAACATGAGCTTCTCGGTCTCCGACGGGCGGGGCGAGTTCGAATGGGCCACGCGCGGGCCGAGGGGCCTGTTCGCGCGGCCGAGCCACGTCGTCGACTGGCGCTTCCACCGGATGCTGCGGGACCTCGTCCGCTTCAATCGCGAGGCGCGGTCCCTGGTGGGCAACGGCTCCGACGGGCCATCGCTGCGCGAGTTCCTCGCCGACGGCGGCTACTCCGAGTACTTCGTCGAGCGCCTGCTGGTGCCGCAGGCATCGGCGGTCTGGTCGGCCGACCCGGAGCAGCTCTGGACGTTCCCCGCCGGCTTCCTCGCCGCATTCTTCGAGCAGCACGGCGTTCTTCAGCTGCTTGGCCGCCCCGCATGGCGGACGATCACAGGCGGCTCACGCCGCTATGTGGAGGCCCTGATCGCCCCCTTTCGCGACCGGGTTCACCTTCGTTCGCCGGTGCGGAGCATCCTGCGGGACGAGGAGCAGGTGACGCTGCTGCTCGACGACTCGGACCCGTCCTTCGACGAGGTCGTGATCGCGACTCATTCCGATCAGGCGCTGAAGCTGTTGGAGCAACCGCGCCAGGCGGAGCGCGTGATCCTGGGGGCGTTCCCCTACCAGCGCAACGAGGCCGTGCTCCACAGCGACGCGAGCGTGATGCCACGACGCCGCTCGGCCTGGGCGAGCTGGAACTACCACCTGACCAGCGAGCCGAGCGGCCGCACCACCGTCACCTACGACCTCAACCGGCTGCAGTCGCTCGGCGCCGACCGAGATCTCCTGGTCACCCTGAACCGCACGGAGGCGATCGACCCCGCGCAGGTGGTCCGGGTGATCGACTACTCGCACCCGGTCTTCACCCCGGACGGCGTCGAGTCCCAGAGTCACTGGGCGAGCATCTCGGGCGTCGGCCGGACGCACTTCTGCGGCGCCTACTGGCGCTGGGGCTTCCACGAGGACGGCGTCTGGTCGGCTCTGCGCGTCTCGAGGGAGCTCGGCGGCCGCGGGCCGATCGAGCTGCCCGAGGAGGTCGAGGCGCGTGCGCCGCTGGAGCCGCCGGAGCCCGAGCTGGTGGAGGCGGCGTGAGCGCCTCGGCCATCTACGAGGGCTTCATCGCCCACCGCCGCTTCGGTCCGGTGCCCCACGGGTTCCGGTACCGCGTCTTCATGCCCTTCTTCGACCTCGGCGAGCTGCCGGAGCTGCTCGATCGTATCCCGCTCTGGTCCGCCCGCCGACCGGCGCCCGCGCGCTTCCGTCGCGACGACTATCTCGCTCTGGGCGGGGATTCTCCCGACCTCGCCGAGAGGGCTCGCGACATGGCGGAGGAGCGGGTCGGGCGCCGGCCGGCGGGACCCGTGAGGCTCCTGGCGAGCCCCCGCTATCTGGGAGTTGGCTTCAACCCCGCCTCGTTCTTCTTCCTCTACGGCGAGGACGGGGCGACTGTCGAGGCGGTGATCGCGGAGGTCACCAACACGCCGTGGGGAGAGCGGACGGCGTACGTCCTGGAAGGCACGCGGCCCGGGCCCGTCACCGCCGCCTTCGAGAAGGCGATGCACGTCTCGCCCTTTCAGCCGATGGAGCAGAGCTACGAGATCTCCGTGGACGATCCGGCCGAGCGCCTCCGCGTGGAGATCACCAACCTCGAGGGCGGCAGGCCCGTGTTCTCGGCGGCCATGGACCTGCGCCGGCGGGAGCTCACGCCGCGCCGGATGCTCGGGCTGCTGGTCCGCTACCCGCCGATGACCCTCGTGACCCTGTCGCGGATCTACGCGAACGCGCTCCGGCTGCGGCTCAAGGGCGCCACGTACCACCCGCACCCGCGTCTCGCGGCAAACTGAGCAGCGGTGCTCCGCCGGATCTCCACCCTCGCGGCGGGACGCCGGGCCAAATGGGTCGTGCTCGGCCTCTGGCTGGTGCTCGCCGTCGCGCTTGGACCGCTGCAGCCCAAGCTGCAGGACGCGACCAAGAACGAGAACTCGGACTTCCTCCCCGCCTCCGCGGACTCCACCCGGGTCGACCGGCTGCTCAAGGACCGGTTCCGCGAGGGCCGGGAGGTGGACGCGCTCGTCGTCTACACCCGCGAGGGAGGCCTGACCGCGGCGGACCGGGCCCGGATCCAGCGCGACGCGCGGGACCTCGTCTCGAACGGCGACCTGATCCGGGCAGCGCCTCCGATCACGCCGTTCGGCCAACCGGGCGGAGGCGGCGCGCAGGGCAACGGGCCGTCCCTTGTCTCCAGAGATGGAACGACCGCGTTGATGATCGTCCCGGCGTTCGCCCAGACCTCGGACGCGATCCAGCACAACGTCGATCGGATCCGCAAGCTCACCCCGTCCTCGGACGCGCCGGCTGGCCAGCTCCGCTCGTACGTCACGGGCCCGGCGGGGTTCACCACCGATGCGATCGGCGCGTTCGAATCGATCGACACGACCCTGCTCCTCGTCACGGCGACGCTGGTCCTGGTGCTGCTATTGGCGATCTACCGCTCGCCGGTGATCGCCCTGGTCCCGCTGCTCGTCGTGGGCGTCGCCTACACGATCGTGGCGGCCGCCGTGTATGGGCTTGTCAAGTCGGGGGCGATCGAGGTGAACGGCCAGAGCACCGGGATCCTGATCGTCCTGATGTTCGGGGCCGGCACCGACTACTGCCTGCTGATCGTCTCGCGATTCCGGGAGGAGCTGCGCCGGACTGAGGACAAGCACCTGGCGATGGCGCATGCGGCCGAGCGCACCGGGCCCGCGATCCTCTCGGCCGGGGGCACCGTCTTCGCGGCGATGCTTGTCCTCACGCTGGCCGATTTCAAGGCGACCCAGACGATGGGCCCCGTGCTCGCGCTCGGAATCGCGGTCATGCTGCTCGCCGGACTGACCCTGCTGCCGGCCGTGCTCTCGATTCTCGGCCGGCGCGCGTTCTGGCCGGCGGTCCCCACGCTCGCAAGCGAGCAGAGGCGCGCGTCCGGATGGAGGCGAATCGGGCATCTCGTGCACGAGCGACCGTTGCCGGTCCTGCTCGTCTGCGTGGTCGTGCTCGCGGTGGGCTCTCTGGGCAACCTCCAGCACCGCGGGATCCTCGACTTCGGCGAGGGCTTCCAGACGAGCCCGGACTCAAAGGTGGGCCAGGACCTGATCGACACGAAGCTCTCCGCGGGGCAGGCGGCGGTCACGCAGGTGGTCGCCGACCAGACCGCCGCCGGCCAGGTGGCGGGCGCCCTCGCCGGCTCCCCGGACGTTGCGGCCGTCAGGGCCGGCGCGACCTCCGAGGACGGGCGGCTGCGGCTCATCGACGTGACCCTGGCCTCCGACCCGCTCTCGGACACCGCGTCCGACTCGATCCCGCGGCTCCGAGATGTCGCCGGCTCGGCGGCCGGCGGGAAGCTCGCCCTGATCGGCGGCATCACGGCGGAGAACCACGACACCGACGTCGCCTTCACACGGGACTCGCGCCTGATCGTCCCGCTGGTGCTGGTCCTGATCTTCCTGATCCTGGTCGTGCTGCTGCGGGCGGTGGTGGCGCCGCTCTACCTGGTGGCGACCGTGGTGCTCTCCTACGCGTTCGCGCTCGGCGCCAGCAAGCTCGCCTTCGCCCACCTCTTCGGACAGCCCGACAGCGACGCCTCGCTGGCCCTGTTCGCCTTCATCTTCCTGGTCGCGCTGGGCGTCGACTACAACATCTTCCTGATCAGCCGGATCCGCGAGGAATCGGGCGCGCTCGGGGTCAAGGAGGGGGTGATCGCCGGCCTGGAGCACACCGGAGGCGTGATCACCGGAGCGGGTCTGATCCTGGCGGGGACTTTCGCGGCGCTCATGTCCCTGCCGCTGACCGCGCTCTTCCAGCTCGGCTTCACCGTCGCCCTCGGGCTGCTGGTCGACACCTTCATCGTCCGGACGCTGATGGTGCCGTCGATCGCGTTCTTGCTCGGGGAGTGGAACTGGTGGCCCAGCCGCCGGGATGCCAGATCACGCGCGCGAGAGGAGTCGCGCATTGCGTCGGGGGCACCCCCGCTCGGCTAGCTTGCCGGGCCGGGTATGCACGGAGATCTGCTCTGGAGGGGCCGCCGAGTCATCGGTCGCTCCTCCACCGATCGTTCAGTCGTCGCCCGGCTCCAGGGCCGTCTGCAGGCGTCGCAGCGCGCGGGATTGCTGCTGGCGCACAGCTTCCGGGCTGCAACGGAGCAACGCCGCCACCTCCTCCGACCTGGAACCGAAGCCGAACCGGAGCAGGAGCATTCGCCGCTGCTCCACTGGAAGTGACGAGAACGCGAGCGCGGTCCGCTGGTCATCAAGCCAAGCCGGGCCTAGGGCAAGGGACCGTTTACTGGCTGCCTCGAGAAGCTGGTTGAGGTGGTCCTCAGTCTTCGCCCGACTGTGGCTCTCGCGGCGCAAGACAATCGTTGCGTGGGCGCTGGCGGGCAGCGCCATGATCGCCCATCACTGGAAGGATCGCTCCGTCTGGTTCCAGCGCGGTCCCCAGAGCGACTGAATGGCCTCACGAATCTCGTTCGGGACAGGGCGGTTGGGCGACCGTTCAGCCTCTCGGGGGAGCGACTGACGGGTGAAGACCGTGTTCGAGCCACAGATCGCTTGACTCTTGCGCGGAGCTCCGGTCACGCAACCGACCTCGGGGCACCAGCTGTGGTACCGGACTGAGCGACGCTGAGCTGATCTCAGCTCATCTCAGCGTGCCTGGCGTCGCTCAGCATGAGCCCACCCAACGGCTTCAGGGCTTCTCATAACCCGAAGGTCGCGGGTTCGAATCCCGCCCCCGCTACTCACGAAAGGCCCACTCAGGCGGCCTTCCTCTTTGTTGGCGGTCAGCGGGACTGGTTGTGAGCAGGCATCAACACGCGTTGCCACGCGAAAAAGCAAACAGCCGCTTTGCATGGAATGCGGCGGTTCCCGCGAGATACTGCGGGGGCGATGTCGGAGGACAACGTCGAAACTGTCCGGCGCCATACCGAAGCCTGGAACCGCGGAGACCTGACGACCTGGCTGGCCTTGTTTCACCGCGAAGGGGAACTTGACTGGTCGCGTTCCCGAGGGCCGCTCAAGGGTGTCTATTGCGGTGAGGGCGAGCTCGAGGTCTTCTGGGACGCGTTCTGGTCGACCTTTGAGGAAATCCAGGTTGAGATGCACGGCTTCACGGAGGTGGGCTCCGAAGTCGTGGTCCCTAACACCGCCCACCTGCGGGGCCGCCAGGGGATCGAGGTGATCGCGAGGAGCACGTTCGTGTTCACAGTCGAGAGCGGGCTGATCACGCGCCAGCGAATGTTCCAGGAGCGAACCGAGGCTCTCGAAGCCGTCGGGCTGTCGGAGTAGGCGATGTCGGAGGAGAACATGGAGATCGTGCGGCGATCCAACGAAGCCCGGAACCGGGGCGATGTCGATGGTGCCCTGATTGACGTTCACCCGGACGTGGAATCCGACTGGTCCGAATCGCGTGCGGCAGACGGGGGCATGGTCGAAGCCGTCATCCACGGTCGCGACGAGCTCAGCACACGTATGCAGGACCTCTTGGATCTTTGGGATGCCAGGTGGGACCAGGAGGAACTCCTCGAGGTCTCAGACGACCAGGTTCTCTCGGTGGCCTCAGTGCGCTTCCGGGGTCGCGACGGGATCGAGCTAAGCGACCGTGGCGCTCAGCTTTGGACGTTCGCTGGCGGCAAGGCGGTGCACTTGAAGTTCTTTCCGAGCAAGGCGCGAGCGCTCGAATCGCTGGGGATGTCGGAGTAGGGGCGATGTCGCAGGAGAACGTCGAGCGGGCCTGTCGTTTCATCGAGCATGCGAACAGGACAGGCGAACTGGGTCCTGACTTCGATTCCGTCTTCCACCCGGAGATGGAGTTCGAGGATGAGATCGGCGCCTACCACACCCGCGATGAGGTGCGTGCCTTTCTCCAAGGATTCGCCGAAGCGATCGGCGGCCTTCACGTCGAGGTCGAGGAGACACGTGACCTCGGCGACGTGGTCATGCTGGTCGTCCAGCAATCTGGACGGGGTTCTGCAAGCGGGGTCCCTATCGCGCAGCCATTCACCTGGGTGATGCGGTTTGCCGATGACCGTTGTGTTCGATGGCGCATCTACGCAGACCATGGGCGTGCCCTGGAGGACGCCGGGCTGTCGGAGTAGACGATGTCGGAGGAGAACGTGGAGGTCGTGCGGAAATTGATCGATGCTGCCAATCGGGGCGACTTGGATGCCTGGTTGGGTTTCCTCAGCCCAGAGGTCGTGTGGGAGTCCCTGCCCTTCCCGGGGTTTAGCGACGTCTACCGCGGGCGGGGGGAGGCGCGAGAGTGGTACGAGCAGCTCCTCGAAGTCTTTGAGGAAGCCCACCTCGAGATCGAGGAGATAACGGCCCTGAGCGATGACAGAGTCCTCATCGGATACACCCAGACCGGGCGCGGTAGGGGCAGTGGCCTGCCTGGAGAACTGCGCAGTTGGTCGATCCACTGGCTCGCGAAGGGCCTGATCGCAAGGCGTCAGGTCTTCTGGACCAGGGACGAGGCCCTCGAAGCCGCCGGGCTGTCGGAGTAGGTGATGTCTCTGAGATGAGTTCAGGGGGCCCGCAGCCGCGCAGGGCCCCCTGAACGTTTGGAAGGACCCGTTGTGTGCCGGGCCTCCCCCTGGGGTGCTGAGTCAGATAGCCGAAGTGGCTCTCAGCACTCTCGGTGCGAGATTATTTTCCTGGCGAATCGGCGGGCAGCGCTTCGACCTGGATATGGACGAATGTTTCCGCGGCGTCTCCGGGGATCTTGTTGTCAGCCACACAGCGAAGCCTTCAAAGCCGCCGGGCTGTCGGAGTAGTCAGCGGTACCGCTTTGGACGAGAAGCAGCGGTCCTGGCGAGATACTGCGGGGGTGATGTCGGAGGAGAATTTGGAGATTGTCCGCGGGACCTACGCCGAATGGCAGCGCGGGAACATGAAGGCCGGGGCCGAGTGGTTCGACCCCGACATCGTCTTCGAGAGCTTCTTGCCGGATGCGAGCGAGCGAATCGTGGCGAGCGGGCCAGGCGAGGTCGAATCGTTCATGCGTGAGTTTCTCCGCCAGTGGCGCGACTACCGGATCCTCGGCGACGAGTATCGCGAGCTCGCCCCGACAAGGGTCTTCGTGAGCGGCCGCCAAACTGCCATCGGGCGCGAGAGCGGCACCGCCGTCGAGGACACTCTGTTCTCGATCTGGACTTTTCGCGACGGCAAGGTGGTTCACCTGATCTTCGAGCGGGACCGGGAACGAGCCCTCGAAGCCGCCGACCTTTCGGAGTAGCGCTTTGGACGAGAAGCGGCGGTCCGGACCTAGAGTTAGCCCAACGAATTGCGACAAGCGTCTGATGGGAGGTCAAAAGTGTTTGCGAGAGTGAATGTCCTGCAAACGACATCCGAGCGCATCGACGATGTCGCCACGGTGGTTCGAGACGTCGTTCATCCAGGCATTCGGGAGGAGACTGGTTACGTCGGATACGTAGTTCTCGGCGACAGCGAAACCGGGAAAGCGCTCGGAGTCACGCTCTGGCAGAGCGAGGCTGACAGAGAGCGGAGCGACGAGAAGGCACGACAGATTCGTCCTCGCGTCGAGCAGGCAACCGGTGGGACGATGCAATCGGTTGAGAGTTACGACGTCCTCTTCTTTGACGTCCTACGGTAGTAGGCCGACCGCTGCTTTGGACGAGGAGCGGCTATCCGCTTTGCATGGAAAGCAGTACTCCGCCGAGAAATACTGCGTGGGCGATGTCGCAGGAGAACGTCCTCTCTCTTGAACGCTCCCGTCTGGAGTGGTAGACCACGCATCAGAGGGAGCTGGGCCGAGAGGAGTCCGTATGAAGCTGAAGCTGATCCTCACCACGGCGATCGTGGGGACGGCTTTAGCGTTCCCGGGGGGCTCGAGCGCCGCGCCGTTCGCCTACGTCACCAACCTCCTCGATAACAGCGTCTCCCAGTACGACATCGGCGCGGGCGGGCTGCTGGCGCCACTGTCCCCGGCCACGGTCGCCACCGGCGGGTCGTTCGGGGCGGCGGTGAGCCCGGACGGAAGGAGCGTCTACGTCGCCAACTTCAGTGGCGGCGTCTCCCAGTTCGACGTCGGCGCCGGCGGGGCGCTCTCGCCCAAGAGCTCGCCCACGGTGGCCGCCGGCACCTTCCCGTCCCGGGTGGCGGTGAGCCCGGATGGAGGGAGCGTCTACGTCACCAACGGAGGCGGCGACAGCGTCTCCCAGTACGACGTCGACGCCGGCGGGGCGCTTTCGCCCAAGAACCCGGCCACGGTGGCCACCGGCGACGGCCCGTTCGGAGTGGCGGTGAGCCCGGACGGGGGGAGCGCCTACGTCACCAACATCCTTAGCGACAGCGTTTCCCAGTACGACATCCGCGCGGGCGGGCTGCTGGCGCCACTGTCCCCGGCCACCGTCGCCACCGGCTCCTTCCCGCGGGGGGTGGCGGTGAGCCCGGACGGGGGGAGCGTCTACGTGGCCAACGGAAACAGCGACAGCGTCTCCCAGTACGACGTCGGAGCGGGCGGGGCGCTTTCGCCCAAGAGCCCGGCCACGGTGGCCGCCGGTGCCGCCCCGGACGGGCTGGCGGTGAGCGCGGACGGGGGGAGCGTCTACGTCGCCAACTTAGTAGGTGGCAGCGTCTCGCAGTACGACGTCGGCGCGGGCGGGGCGCTCTCGCCGAAGAGCCCGGCCACCGTCGCCACCGGTGCCGTCCCGCACGGGGTGGCGGTGAGCCCGGACGGCGGGAGCGTTTACGTCGTCAGCGAGCTCGACGATAGTGTTTTCCAGTACGACGTCGGCGCGGGCGGGGCGCTCTCGCCCAAGAGCCCGGCCACGGTGGCCACCGGTGCCGGCCCCGAGGGGATCGCGGTGAGCCCGGCGGCTCAGGTACCCGCCAACAAGGACCAGTGCAAGAACGGCGGCTGGCGCAACTTCCCGCAGTTCAAGAACCAGGGGCAGTGCATCGCGTTCGTCAACCAGGGTCCGTAGACGAGAGCCGCCGGACTGCGGGAGTGATCCAGAACTACTGCTTTGGACGAAAAGCATTAGTTCTTAGGGCTCGCGCTCGACTCACGCTCCGCCTGACCGGCGCGCGCCGTTTAGGGTGCGAACGTGAAATGCCTGCTCGTGATCGCCGTGGCAGTCGCGCCCCCATTCCCTGACAGCGGCAGCGACCGCCGGATTCAAGCAAGGGGTCAGCGACCGCCGCCGCGCGGCTCGAGCACGACCAGCGGAATCTGGCGGTTGGTCCGCTCCTGGTAGTCCCGGTAGCCCGAGTAGAGCTTCACGACCTCGGGCCAGAGCCGCTCCCGCTCGTTGGCGGTCGCCAGGCGGGCGTGCACCGCACGTCGCTCCGATCCGACCTGGATCGTCGTGTCCGGGTTGGCCATCAGGTTGTGGAACCAGGCCGGGTTGCGCGGATGGCCGCCCTTCGAAGCGACGAGCACCACGTCCTCGCCGTCGGCGAGATAGGCGAGGGGCGTGGTGCGCACCTTCCCGGACCTCGCCCCGATGTGGTCGAGAAGCAGCATCGGCGGCGCACCCGGCACTCGATGGCCGATCAGGCCGCGGCTCGCCCGGTAGACGGAGGTGTGGCCCCCGACCAGGTGGCGTAGAACCGGCCAGCTCCGATCGACCAGTGGGTTCGGCATGCCGCAAAGCTTATGACGCGATCCTCGCCCGCTGTGACCGGCGCGCGCCGTTGTTCTCAGTGCCGCCTTTCGGGAGATGAAAATCCTCCCCGGAAGCTGACGTCCGGGTCGCGACCTACGGTCGGCTGACCGGGACAGGGGCTTCCGGGAGAACGCGAGATGGGCAGGCCGATTCTTGGACGATGGGCCCAGAGCCCGAGCTTTTCAGTGGCCGCCCCTGCGACTTGTCCGGGTGCGCTTAGAGCGCGAATGCGTCGATGTCGTGTTGCCCACCGCTTCTCCCAATCGTTCGAGCAGAGGAGGAGGAGATGAGGGCAATCGGGTTGGACGTCCACCTTGAGTTCTGCGAGGTGGCGATCGCAGACGGAGCTGAGCTCCGCTCGGCCGGGCGGATCGCGACCAGGCCGGAGGAGATCGAGCTCTTCGCCCAGAGCCTCGGCAAGGAGGACCGGGTGGCGCTCGAGGTGACCGGCAACGCCTGGGAGATCAAGCGGCTGATCGAGCCGCACGTCGCCGAGGTAATCGTGGTCTCGCCGGGAGACACCGGGATCCGCTCCGCGCGGGCAATGCACACCGAGGAGCTCAAACGCAACTGGGATCTCGCGCAGGCGCTTGAGCCGTTGGAAGCGATCGACCCGCTCCCCTAGCATTCTGGCGATGCTCGAAGTCACCGACGTCAAGGCGCTGGACGACTACCGCCTCGTTGTCACCTTCAACGACGGCGCGACTCGCGAGGTCGACTGTTCCTTCCTGCTCCACGGGACTCTCGGCGAGCAACTCCGGGACCCCGAATACTTCAAGCAGGTGAGGATCGACCCGGAGGGACGCACCGTGGCCTGGCCCAACGGGTTGGACCCAGCCCCTGAGCTGCTGCACGGCGACTTCGAGCCGCCGAGTCCGGGCGCTCGCGAAGCAACGGTCACTCACCCGTAGACCGAAGCACTGCTCTTTCTTCTGCTGACTGGCGCACCTACTGGCGCACAGCTAATCGTAAGGTGCCGATTTGCAGGAAAAACGTCCGAGAATCAGCGGTCTCGAAAACCGTTAGGGGCCTTCGGGTCCCTCGACCTTCTCCTGCGACATCGCCTACTCGGTCAGCCCGGCGGCCACTCGTCTACGGGCCCTGGTTGACGAACGCGATGCACTGCCCCTGGTTCTTGAAGCCGAACTGCTTCCACCCGCCACCCTTGCATTGGTCCTTCGTGGTCGGCGGCGGCTGCGCATCGACCACCTTGAAGTCCCCACTGGCCACTTGATAGGTGATTACGAACTCGCTCGGGCCCGGCGGCGAGCAATCGGTTGGTGCTCGACCACCAATAGGCGTAATGATCGAGAAGGTGTCGGGGCTGTCGTCGACCACCTGCAGGGTGAGGGCATCGCCCACAAGGATCGAACTCAGAAAGTTGAAGGTTGCGGTGTTCCCGCTGACGGCGAGGCAGGTGATCGGCCCGCTGTCGGGAAGCGAAGTGCCCTGGTTCAGCCGTATTTCCCCGGTCGGGTTCTCACCGCTTGGGCCGCTCGTCGCGTTGAGCGCGTCAACGGTTCCCCCTTCGGCGAGGGTGAATATGGCGGGCGCTTCCGTCAGAGAAACCGAATCCTGGAAGGTCGGCGCCGGTGGCGCGGCGTTCGAGACGCTGGGCAAGGCCAAGACCACTCCCACGATCGCCGTGGTCAGGATCAGCTTCAGCTTCATGGTGGCTCCTCTGGACCTAGTCCCTGACGGTTCGTGGTCTACCACTCCGAACGCGCGCGTTCAAGAGAGAGGACGTTCTCCTCGGACATCGCCTACTCCGTCAGCCCGGCGGCCACTCGTCTACGGGCTGTGCTTGACGAACTTGATGCACTGCCTCTTGCTTCGGAACCCGAACTGCGCGAAGCCGCCGTGCCTGCATTGCCTCTTCGAGGTCGGCGGCGGCGGGGAGTCGAAGACCTCGGCTCGACCGATCAGCGGACCGCCGAAGTCCGTCGGAATGGGGTTGGCTCGGCAGTCGAGGTACTGAGAGTTCTCGGGAGGGATGGGGAAGTACTGGAAGCGATCCAGCCCGGAGCCCCCGTTGTCAACCAGCTTGACCGTGAACGCGAGGAATCCAGGGAGCGACGAGAACGGGCCGGCGACGGTCATCACCGCCGTGTTCCCGGTGACGTCGAGGCATGTCACCGGACCTGTGACCGGCCCGACGTCGAAGATCGGGTTGAAGCCGAAGATGACATGCCCGCCGGGGTCTTGGCCCGAGGGGCCACTGGACGCATCGACGTCGATATTGATGGCGCTGAAATCGTCGAGGACGAGGTTGTCGCCGCTCGCCTTCGCGGTGTCGAGGAAGGTCGGCGCAGGCGACGGGGGCGCGGCGTTCGAGACGCTGGGCAAAGCCAAGGCCACTCCTACGGTCGCCGTGGTCAGGATCAGCTTCAGCTTCATGGTGGCTCCTCTGGACCTGAGTCCCTGGCGGTTCGTGGTCTAACACTCCGAACGCGCGGGTTCAACAGAGAGGACGTTCTCCTCGGACATCGCCTACTCCCGCAGCCCGGCGGTTTTGAGGGCTTCGGCACGGGTCCAGAAGACTTGACGTCTCGTAATCAGGCCGTCCCCGAACCAGACGATCTGCCAGGTGCGGTATTCAAACGGCACGCCGCTGCCCCTACGGCGGGCTGTGAGAACCACGGCGATGAAAACCCGGTCATCCCCCAAGTCCGCTATCTGCTCGATCTCGACGTGGATGCCCTCCTCCGCGTTTTCCCACATCAGCTCGATCCACTCTCGCACCCCTGCCCGCCCGCGGTACAGCTCACCAATCCCAGGGACACCTTCCAGAGCCTCCCATACGACATCGGGGCTGAGGAAGGCGAGCAAGGCGTCGAGCTCGCCGCGGTTGAGAGCGTCGATGGCCTTCCGTGCCAGCGCTACGTTCTCCTCCGACATCGCCCACGGAGTATCTCGCTACGTGCAGCGGGTCAGTCGCTACTCAGCGAAGCGCTCCCTTGAGCGAGCCATGGTCTCCTCACGAAAGGGCGGCCTCACCGAGCACCTCGACCTCATCCCTGACCTTCAGGGTGCCGAACAGGCCGGAGTAGGGCTCGATGCCCCAGGTCGACTGCTCCACCGTGGCCCGAGCGGATACGGCTCCGTTCGGCCCGAGCTCCAGCACGAAGTCGAGGGGGTGAACGTTGCCGTTGAGGCTGAGATCGCCTGTGACCTTGAGACGCTGCCCATCATCCGTCGGGGTGACCTGGGTCGACTTGAACTCGACCCGTCCGGGCTTGAGCACCTCGGCCTCGAGGGTCTTCTTGACCTCGACCTTGTCCTCGTCGGTCAGTGCCATGACCCCGCCTGATCCCTCGATCACTTCCATGGACCCGCTCTCCGCGCTGAGCGTGAGGCTGCTTTGGCCCGGACCGTCGCCGACCTCCAGCCTCCCCAGCCAGGAGGTGACCTCGATCAGCAAATCGTGTCCCGCCTTGGCGGCGGCACCCCCTCGCTTGGTCTTGACGCGAAGGCTGGCATTCTCCGGTCCCAGCTCGTGGATGCCTGGCATGATCGGCATGGCCACACGCTATCCGGGGAAAGGAGGGGACCGATGGAGTTTGACAATTCGTTCACGGTCCAGAAGCCGATCGACGAGGTCTGGAGCACGATGGTCGACCTCGAGCGGGTCGTGCCATGCGTTCCCGGAGCGAGGGTGATCGAGAAGACCGGCGACCGGGCCGTGAACGCCGAGGTGAAGATCAAGCTCGGCGCCATGAACATGAACTACTCGGGGCCGGCGGAGATCGTGGAGCAGGATGACTCCGAGCACCGGGCGGTGCTGAATGCCCGCGCGAAGGAGGCGGGGGGGCAGGGCAACGCCGACGCCAAGGTCACGATGGAGCTGAAGGGTTCGGGCGACGCGACGGAGGTCGCGCTTCATTCCCAGATCAACGTGACGGGCAAGGCCGCGCAGATGGGGGAGGGCGTGATCGTCGCCGTGACCGAGGGGATGATCAAGGAGTTCGCAGAGAACCTGGCCAGCCTCTGAGCGTCCCCGACATTCCCTGGATGCTTGAGTCCGGTTGTAATACTCTCGCGACATGGCCGGTACTGCTGGCGTGGAGGCAACGGAATGCTGATCGGTGCTGACACCACCTCGTGGTACATAGGGCTGGGACTTGGCGCGATCGTCGTGGTGGTGGCCGTGATCATCGTCGGCACCATCCTGGTCCTCGCCAACCGGATCGCAGGGCAGGCGGAGACTGCGAACGAGGCGGTCGCGACCCTCCGGTCGCAGACCGACGGGCTCAGCGGCATCGCCAAGATCAACGATTCAGGGGTCCGCATCCTGCACGCGGCCCGGGCGCTCAGAAAGGCTGCCGTCGGGCACTGATGGACGTCGTGGTCGCCCTGGCCAGCTCCGAGCGCACCCTCTGGTACGTGACGCTCGCGGTGGGCCTGGTGGTGGCCCTGGTGGTGGCGGGGATGCTGATCACGCTGCTCGGCCTGCTCGGGCGGATCCAGGCCGCGGTCACTGGCCTGCTCGGCTCCGCCGGGAAGGTCGCCGAGAACACCTCGAACATCCCGCAACTCGAGGCCACCGCGCCCGTCCTCGAGCAGATTGCCGCGGAGGGCGTGGTGCAAGACGGCTATATGAACGCGCTCTCGCAGGGTTACGGGGAGCCGGAATGAGCACCTCGCTGCTGATCGTGCTGAGCGTCGCCGAGGCCGTCGTCCTCGTGGTCGTGTTGGCTCTGGCGCTGATCGAGATCCGCCGCCGGCTCTCCTCGATCGCCAGCGACCTGAGCGACCTCGGCGAAGCCCTGACCACCGTGGAGGGGGAGCACCTGCGGCCGCTCCGCCCGGCGGTGGAGGCGATCAATGCCCAGTTCGACGGGATCATCGGCCTGATGCCATCGGTGGCCGCGAAGGCCGCGATCATCGCCGAGCACGCGGAGAAGCGATGACGCTCTGGTGGATCGGAAACGCCGTGCTGCTGCTCGTGATCGTGCCGGTCGTGGTGATCCTGCTGAGGGGCGTGCTCAACGCGGCCAAGGAGACCACCCGGGCCGTCGACGGGCTCCGGCCCGTCGCCGAAGCCGCCTCCAAGGATCTGGACGCCGTCGAACTGCTCAACACGACCCAGGAGCAGGTGAGCCAGACGGTCACCGTGGTCGCGAACTACGGCGGTTCGCTCGACACCATCCTCGAGGACGCCTGATATGGAGCCCGCCGCCGCAGTCACCCTGATCGCAGTGGTTCTGGTGATCCTCGCCCTGGTGGTCTACCTGGTCGCGGTGATCCTGGAGCTGCGGAAGATCACGGCCGGGCTCGACGCGGTGATCGAGTCGGTCGGCGGCATCCTCCAAAAGAGCGAGCCCGTGAACAGCGTGGTCGAGACGATCAACAAGGATCTTTCGGCGGGAACGGATCTGCTCGAGGGCCTGCTCGACAAGAAGGCGGGCCAGGACGATGCCGCGGGGCTGATCGAGTCAGTCTTCCCGGGGGCCGGCGCCGCGGTGCTGGCCCGACAGGGCAGAGGCGGCGAGGTGAAGAACATCGACGAGGTCTACACCAGGGGCGCGGTGCAGCTGGCGCGTCTGGGTCGTGAGAGCCCGCTCGGGGTGGGCGCGATGTCCGGCGCCGCCCTCAGGGATGCGACCTACTCGAGCGCGGCGGCGCGATCGATCTACACGAATCCCAGCGGCCCGGTCGCCGACGAGCCGGGAGGGCCAAAGCATCGGCCCAGGTCCCCCGTGATCGGCACGGAGGCCGGCGCCAACGGTGGTCCAGGGTCCGATGAGGCCAAGCCGTCGGATGGGTGAGAAGAGGGCGGGGATCCTGTAAGTGCAGACACCCGGGCCGATCCAGTACGAGCGGGCGACGAGCGTCCAGAACGCGATCGAGCTCCTGGAGAAATACGGGCCCGAGACCCGCATCCTGGCCGGCGGCCACAGCCTGCTGCCGATGATGAAACTGCGGCTCGCCAACCCCGAACGCCTGATCGACATCAACGACCTCGACGAGCTCTCCTACATCAGGGAGGTGGACGGAGAGGTCCGGATCGGGGCCATGACGCGCCACCGTGAGCTGCTCGAGTCCGAGCTCCTTGCCCGGCAGTTCCCGGTCTTCATCGACGCGGAGGAGGTGATCGCCGATCCTCCGGTGAGAAACCGCGGGACGATCGGCGGCTCGCTGGCCCAGGCCGATGCCGCCGAGGACCTGTCCGCGGTCTGCTCGGCGCTGAAGGCGAACGTCGTGATCGTCGGCTCGGACGGCGAGCGCGTGGTTTCGATGGATGACTTCCACGTTGGCCCCTTTATGACTGCGATCCAGGAGGGCCAGGTCCTCACCGAGATCCGGCTGCCCCTGCGGCAGGGTGGAACGAGCGCCCACGAGAAGGTCGAGCGCAGGGCGGGGGACTGGGCCATCGTCGCGGTCTCCGCCGCCCTCTGGCTGGAGGGCGGGAGAATCGCCGACGCGGGCGTGGCGCTCAGCGCCGCCGGGCCGACCACGATCCACGCGGCCCGATCCGAGGAGCTGCTGCGGGGGAAGGAGCCCTCGGAGGACCTCTTCGCCGAGGCCGGAGGCCTGGCCGCGGAGGACTGCTCGCCGATCGCCGACGGGCGCGGCCCCGTCGACTACAAGCGTCACCTCGCGGGCGTGCTCACCGGGCGCGCTCTGAGCCGGGCCGCGGAACGTGCATCCAACCAGGAGGGCTGAATGGAGATCACCGTCACGGTCAACGGCGAGCGGGCCACCCGGGACATCGAGCCCGCTCTGCTCCTCGTCCACTTCCTCCGCGACACGCTCGGCCTGACGGGCACGCACTGGGGCTGCGACACCTCCAACTGCGGGGCCTGCGTGGTGCACCTCGACGGGCGGCCGGTGAAGTCCTGCACCACCCTCGCGGCGAGCTGCGACGGGCACGAGGTCCGCACGATCGAGTCGATGGAGGTGGACGGCCGGCTCGATCCGGTCCAGCAGGGCTTCCACGAGGAGCACGGCCTCCAGTGCGGGTTCTGCACGCCCGGCATGATCATGACCGCCAGGGCGCTGCTGGACGAGAACCCGGACCCGTCCGAGGCCGAGATCCGGACCGCGATCTCGGGCGCGATCTGCCGGTGCACCGGCTATGCCAACATCGTCAGGGCCGTGCGCTGGGCCGCAGAGCACGAGTCCGCGGAAGCGAGGAGATGATCATGGCGACCACCGCTGCGAAGGAAACGCCGATCGGCTACGGCAACATGAAGCGCAAGGAGGACGCGCGCTTCATCAGGGGCAAGGGGAAGTACCTCGACGACATCGTCCTGCCAGGGATGCTCCACGGCGCAGTGCTGCGCAGCCCGTACGCGCACGCGCGGATCGTCTCGATCGACACCTCCCGCGCCCTTGCCCACCCGAAGGTGCATCGGGTGATCACCGCCAAGGACCTCGAGACGCTCGGCCTCGCCTGGATGCCGACGCTCTCCTACGACTCGCAGGCAGTCCTGGCCGGCGACAAGGTCCGGTTCCAGGGCCAGGAGGTCGCGTTCGTGATCGCCGAGGACCGCTACTCGGCGCGTGACGCGCTCCCCCTGATCGACGTCGAGTACGACCCGCTGCCCGCGGTCGTCAACGCTCGCAAGGCTCTCGATCCCGACGCGCCGGTGATCAGGGACGACCTACCTGACAAGACCGACAACCTGGCGACTCCCCACTGGGAGGCCGGCGACGCCGAGGAGTGCGACCGCGTCTTCGCCGAGGCGGACGTCGTCCTCGAACGGGACATGATCTACCCGCGCTGCCATCCGGCCCCGCTCGAGACCTGCGGGATGATCGCCGACATGAACCCGGAGACGGGTCAGCTCGACATCTACAACGGCAATCAGGCGCCGAACCTCCACCGGACCGTGTACGCCCAGGTCGCCGGGCTGCCCGAGCAGATGATCCGGATCATGACCAACGACATCGGGGGCGGCTTCGGGAACAAGGTGCCTGTCTATCCCGGCTACGTCTGCGCGATCGTCGGCTCGATCGTCACCGGCAAGCCGGTCAAGTGGGTCGAGGACCGTTCGGAGAACCTGATGTCGACCGGCTTCGCGCGCGACTACATCATGAGCGGCCGGATCTGCGCCAAGGACGGGAGGATCACGGGCGCGCAGGTCGACGTGATCGCCGACCACGGCGCCTTCGACAGCACGGCGCAGCCCTCGAAGTTCCCCGCGGGGTTCTTCCACGTCTTCGCCGGCTCCTATGACCTGGAGGCGGCCCACTGCAGCGTCAAGGCGGTCTACACGAACAAGGCGCCCGGCGGCGTGGCCTACCGCTGCTCGTTCCGGGTCACCGAGGCGATCTTCCTGATCGAGCGCCTCGTCGGCGAGCTCGCGCTCGAGATGGACGTCGACCCCACCGAGCTGCGGATGAAGAGCTTCATCCAGCCCGAGCAGTTCCCTTACGAGAACAAGACCGGCTGGACCTACGACTCCGGCGACTACGAGAAGACCATGCGCGAGGCGATGCGGATCGCCGGCTACGACGAGCTCCGGAGGGAGCAGGCCGAGAAGCGCGAGCGCGGCGAGCTGATGGGAATCGGCATCTCCTTCTTCACCGAGGTGGTCGGAGCCGGGCCGAAGAAGCACATGGACATCCTCGGTCAGGGCATGGCCGACGGCTGCGACCTGCGCGTCCACGGCACCGGCAAGGCGACGATCAGCATCAGCGCCCAGACCCAGGGCCAGGGCCACGAGACGACCTTCGCCCAGATCGTGGCCGAGGAGCTCGGCATCTCGCCGGACGACATCCAGGTCCGCCACGGCGACACCGACCGCACCCCGTTCGGCCTCGGGACCTACGGAAGCCGCTCGACCCCGGTCTCCGGCGCGGCCGCCGCGGTGGCCGCGCGCAGGGTCCGGGACAAGGCGCGGCTGATCGCGGCCGGGATGCTCGAGACCACGCCCGAGGACCTCGTCTGGGAGAAGGGCCGCTGGTCGGTCAGGGGGGATCCCGAGAAGGGCGCGACGATCGACGAGATCGCCGAGGCCGCCTACGGCGAGGCGCCGCTGCCGGATGGGGTCGAGGGCGGCCTGGACGGCCAGTCCGTCTACGACCCGCCGAACCTCACCTACCCCTGTGGCGCCTACATCTGCGTCGTCGACGTGGATCCCGACACGGCCGAGGTGAAGATCAGGCGTTTCATCGCGGTCGACGACTGCGGCACCCGGATCAACCCGATGATCGTCGACGGCCAGATCATGGGCGGGCTCGCCGAGGGCGTCGGCATCGCCCTGATGGAGCTGATCAGCTTCGACGAGCAGGGCAACTGCCTGAACGGGTCGATGATGGACTACCTGATCCCGACGGCCCTCGAATGCCCGAACTGGGAGCTGGGCGCCACCGTCACCCCGTCGCCGCACCACCCGATCGGGGCAAAGGGGGTTGGGGAGTCCGCCACCAACGGCTCGCCTCCCGCGATCGTCAACGCCGTCTGCGATGCGCTGTATCAGAGCCACGGGGTTGCGCACATCGACATGCCGCTGAACCCGGCCCGCGTCTGGGCGGCGATGCAGGGCAGGGCCGAGCCGCCGCAATGAGCGGTCGTGCCTGAGCTCGGCACGATCGACCTTCCCGCCCTGGCCACAGCGCTGGCGCCAGCGACTGCGGGCTGCCGGGGTGCCCACCACGCCGGAACGCGCGTCGCGCTTCGCCGAGGCGGTGGCGCTCGTCGGGCCGGTCAGGCGATCGGAGCTCTACTGGACGGCGCGCTCGGTCTTCGTCTCCTCGCAGACCCAGCTGCCGACTTTCGATCGGGTGTTCGCGGCGGTGTTCGACCCCGCCCTGGAGCCGGATGAGGAACGTGGCGACCCATACTCGCCGCCGCTGAGTGGCTCGCGGGCCAGCGATCGCCCGCCCGCTCCAGAGGCCCGCTCGGTGGCCGGCGAAGGACTGGAGGAGTCCGCGGGCGGGATGCGGGGGACCGCCTCGCCTCCCTCCCAAGAGGAGAGCGATCGGGAGATCGAGGTCCCGCTGGCCGCCGCAAGCGAGGCGGAGCGCCTGCGCAGGAAGAGCTTCGAGGCCCTCGAGCCCGAGGAGCTCGAGCGGATCCGTCGCATGATGGCGGCGCTGGAGCTCGCCGCCCCGCGGCGCCGCTCGAGGCGGAGGCGCCGCGCCAGGCGCGGAGAGCACCTCGACCTGCGAGGCACGCTGCGGGGGAGCCTGCGCACCGGCGGCGACCCGATGACGCTTGCCCGCCGCACCCGACGGACCCGCCCGCGGCGGCTCGTCCTGCTCTGCGACATCTCGGGGTCGATGGAGCCGTACGCCCGGGCGTACCTCCACCTGCTCACTTCGGCGGTCGCAAGCGGCGCGCCGGCCGAGGCGTTCGTCTTCGCGACCCGGCTGACCCGGCTGACGCGCGCGCTGGGAGGGCGCAACCCCGAGGCTGCCATCCAGCGGGCAGTCGCCGCGACGCCGGACTGGTCGAGCGGCACGCGCATCGGCGAGGCGCTGCGGGACTTCAATGACCGCTACGGGCGCCGGGGCATGGCGAGAGGCGCGGTCGTGGTGATCCTCTCGGACGGCTGGGAGCGGGCGGACCCCGCCCTGATCGGGAGGGAGATGGAGCGGCTTCGGCTGATGGCGCGTCGGATCGTCTGGGTCAACCCGCGTGCCGGTGCCGCCGGCTTCTCGCCCGGTACGGGCGGGATGGCCGCCGCGCTGCCCCACTGCGACGCGATGGTGAGCGGCCACTCGCTCGAGGCCATGTACGAGGTCGCCGAGGCGATCGCGGCCGATGACTCCTCCCGGGACACGGTCCGGGCGGGCGTGCCTAAGCCCTCCGCGGATCCCGAGCCGTCGTGGCCGAGCGCCGAGCGGACCGAGGCGCAGCGGCCGGTGCCCATGCCCAGCGGCTACGGGCCCAAGCGCGGAAGGACGACGAGTTGACCAAACCCGATCAAAGGAGCGGAGATGGCTGATGGCGCCACCTACCGAGCGGTGTTCCTGCGAATGCATCCCACCGGCAAGGCGGTCCTCAGCCTGAGCGAGGCATCGCAGGGCGAGGAGGCGACGCTCGCCGGGATCGCCGCCGGCGAGCTCGGCATTCCTCCGGAGGACGTCAAGGTCGTGCACGAGGACACGGACCGCTTCGGGGAGGGAAACAGCTTCAACAGCGAACCCAGCGATGCCGTCGGCGAGAACGTCGCCCTCACCGCCCGGAAGCTCCGTGACAAGGCCCAGATCGTGGCCGGCTCGATGCTCGGCGCCTCACCCGACTCCCTCAGCTTCGACAGCGGCCACTGGGCGGTGCAGGGGGGCGATTCCGAGGGGGTCAGGATCCAGGAGGTGGCACTCCACACCTTCGGGGGCTTCGAGCTTCCGGAGGGGATCGAGGGCTCCCTGGACGCCCAGACGACCTACCGGGCCGGGGCCGTGCAGGCGGCCGGATAGGCCCGGGCTGGGAGAGGCGCCGGAGTACCCTTGCTCCGAGGAATATGCAGCCCCCTTTCGTAGCGGCGACGGTGGTGCGGGCGCAGAGCCCGACGAGCGTCCGGGCCGGTGACTCGGCGATCGTGCGCCCGGACGGCGCGATCGAGGGGTTCGTCGGGGGCACCTGCGCCGAGGCGTCGGTGCGCCTGTACTCGCTACGGGCGATGGAGAGCGGCGAGCCCGTGCTGCTTCGCATCCTGCCCGGTGCCCCGGAGGGCCAACCCGAGGCCGAGGAGGGCTCCGTGACGGTCAAGAACCCCTGCCTGAGCGGCGGCGCGCTCGAGGTCTTCCTCGAGCCGCACCTGCGGGCGCCGACGATGCGGGTCGTCGGCTCGGCGCCGATCGCAATCGCGCTCGCGGACCTGGCTGGGCGCGTGGGATATGCCGTCGATTCCGGCCAGGCGGACCTGGCGCGTCCCACGCCGGACGACGCCGCGGTGGTCGTGGCCTCACACGGTCACGACGAGGAGCGGGTGCTCACCGAGGCGCTCCGGTCCGGCGTCCCGTACGTCGCCCTGGTCGCCAGCGAGGTTCGCGGCCGCGCCGTGCGCGAGTCGCTCGACCTTTCCGAGGAGGAGCGCGCCCGGCTGCACACGCCGGCGGGACTCGAGATCGGCGCCGAGACCCCGGAGGAGATCGCGCTCGCAATCCTCGCGGAGATCGTCGCGCTGAGGCCGGAGGGCCAGGCCGGCCGGGTGCCGAGGCCGCGGCCCACAGCGATCGAGGCGACGCCGGCCGAGTCTCCCGAGCCGGTCCGGGTCGCGCCGCCGGTCGGCCTCTCGACCGAGACCGCCATCGACCCGGTCTGCGGCATGGAGGTCGCCGTCAGCGAGGCGAGCATTCAGCTCGAGCGGGATGGCGAAGTCCACTACTTCTGCTCCGAGGGCTGCCGAGACACCTTCAGCGCCCAGGGCGTTCCGGATGGCGCGGCGCACTGAGCCGTTCGTCACCGGTCTCGTGCTCGCCGCGGGCGGCTCCCGGCGGCTCGGCGAGCCGAAGCAGCTGCTGCCGTACGGCTCGGGCACCCTCCTCGACCACTCCCTCGAGACCGCCCGGGCGAGCGGGTTCGACCAGCTGATCGTCGCGATCGGCGGCAGCTCGGGGGAGGTCCGCAGCCGGGTCGATCTCTCGGGGGCCGAGGTGGTTGAGAACCCGGACTTCGGAGAGGGCTGCTCCTCCTCGATCGCGGCCGGCCTCAGCGCACTCGATCCGCGCGCCGAGCTGCTCGTCCTGATGCTCGGGGACCAGCCCGGCGTGACGCCCGCCACGGTCCGCGCGCTGATCGCCGGCTCCGGCGAGGGCACGGTGCTGGCCGCCTGTCTCTACGACGACGGCCGCGGGCACCCGCTCGCCTTCGGCAGGGGCGCCTTCGATGAGTTGCGTGGGCTGCACGGCGACAAGGCGGTGTGGAAGCTGATGGAACGCCGCTCCGACGAGGTGGTCGAAATCAGGGTCTCCGGCCCGATCCCGCGCGACGTCGACACGCGGGCGGACTACGAGGCGGTCCTGGCGGAGTCAGGGAGCTCCGCATGAGCGACGCAGTCCGCGCCGGCGCCGAGAGCTCCGTGAGCGCAGCGGTACCCGACATCGAGTCGCTCAAGCGGCGACTCGACGACGTGGACTACCTGGCCGACGACGGGCTCGCCACGGCGCTGTTCCTCTCGCTGCGGCTGCCCCAGCCGCTGCTGCTCGAGGGCGAGGCGGGTGTCGGCAAGACCGAGGCGGCCAAGGCGCTGGCGGCGGCGCTCGGCACCGAGCTGATCCGGCTGCAGTGCTACGAGGGGATCGACTCCTCGGAGGCGCTGTACGAGTGGAACTACCCGCGCCAGCTGCTCCGGATCCGCTCGTCCGAGGCGAGCGGCGGCGCGATTCGCCGAGGAGGAGCTGTTCGGCAGGGAGTTCCTGACGCCGCGCCCACTGCTGAAGGCGATCGAGCACCCCGGGCCGCTGCCCGCCGTCCTGCTCGTGGACGAGCTCGACCGGGCCGACGACGACTTCGAGGCGTTCCTCTTCGAGATGCTCGCGGAGTCGAGCGTCACGATCCCGGAGATCGGCACGATCCAGGCGACGCATCCGCCCGCCGTGATCCTGACCTCGAATCGCACGCGCGACCTGCACGACGCGCTCAAGCGCCGCTGCCTGTACCACTGGATCGACTACCCGAGCCCGGCGCGCGAGGTCGAGATCGTCCGGCGCCGCGTGCCGGGGACGGCGGAGGAGCTCGCGACCGAGGCGGCGGAGGCGGTCCGCCGCCTGCGCTCCAGCGACGTCCAGAAGCCCCCGGGGATCGCGGAGACGATCGACTGGGTCGCGGCCCTCGAGCTGCTCGGGGTGGACCACCTCGATGCTTCGGCCGCCGAGCGGACCCTGGGCTCGGTGCTCAAGTACCGTGACGATCAGGAGCAGGTCACGGAGCAGGGACTCGATCGGCTGGTGGGCACGGATGCCTGAGGAGGCGAGGCACCGATGAAGGAAGTCATGGAGGTCGTCGGGGACTGGGTCGGCGCCGGCGATCCGGTGGCGCTGGCGACCGTCGTGGACACGAAGAAGTCGGCACCGCAGCCGCCCGGCACCAAGATGGCGATCAATGAGGCCGGGAAGATGGCCGGAGCGGTATCCGGCGGATGCGTGGAGGGACAGGTCGTCCAGGTGGCCGAGGGCATCCTGAGGGGCGGCCCGCCACAGCTCCTCGAGTACGGGATCGCCGACGAAGACGCCTGGGACGTCGGGCTGCCCTGCGGTGGTGAGATCTCGATCTGGGTGGAGACCTATGACGACGGCGGTCTGGAGGGTCGTTTCAGGGAGTTGGGTCTCCAGGGTGGGCGTGGAGCCTTGACCACCCTTCTGGAGGGCGCCGACGTCGGCGCGAAGCTGCTGCTGATGGAGGACGGGGCGCGCGACGGCTCCCTCGGGGACCCCGAGCTGGAGGAGGCCGCCGTGGCCAGGGCGGAGTCCGCGATGTGGTCCGAGCGCAGCGAGCTCTACGAGCACGATGGGCAGACCCTGTTCGTCGATGTGGTCGCGCCACCGCCCCGGTTGATCATCTTCGGCGCGGTTGACTTCGCCGCCCAGCTGGCCGCCGCGGCGAAGCTGGCCGGCTGGCGCGCCTTCGTGGTCGATCCGCGCAAGCGCTTCGCGACCGCCGACCGCTTCCCGGAGGCCGAGCGGGTGATCGCGGCATGGCCCGACAAGGCCCTCGACGAGCTCGGCGGAATCGACCGGGCCACCTCGATCGCGGTGCTCACCCACGACCCCAAGCTCGACGACGCGGTGCTCAAGATCGCCCTTCGCTCCGACGCCCAGTACATCGGCGCAATGGGCAGCCGGCGGGCCCAGGAGAAGCGTCGCGAGCGCCTGCTCGCCGAGGGCGTGACCGATGAGGAGCTCGGGCGCCTGGCGGCTCCGATCGGGCTCGACATCGGAGCCCTCTCGGCGGCCGAGACCGCGATTTCGATCATGGGCGAGATCACGGCCGTGCGCCGGGGACGCGAGGGCGGGCGGCTGAAGACCGTCAAGGGCCGAATCCACGACGCGGTCTCCGATCGCGAGGCGGCGCCGGCAGGGTGATGGACATCGCTGTCTTCACGCCACTGCTCGGACACGTTGCCGGCGTCCCGGTCGAGGAGACCCTGCCGGGCGTGCTCGCCGTCGGGGCGGTCGGCGCGCGCCTCGCGACCGAGTGGCTTCGGCGCCGGCTCCGATGGCGCTCCGCCAGAGAGAAGGGCGCCGGAGACGAGGGCCGCCCCGGATGACGCCGCGGGAGCCCCTTCGCGACGGTCACGGCCGGCCGATCGGCGACCTGCGTCTCTCGGTGGTGGATCGGTGCAACTTCCGCTGCCAGTACTGCATGCCGGCCGATGGCCTTCCCTGGCTCGACCGCTCGGAGATCCTGACCTTCGAGGAGAACCAGAGGCTGGTCGCGCTGCTCGCATCGATGGGCGTCGGCGATCTGAGGCTGACGGGGGGCGAGCCGCTGGTCCGCCGGGAGTTCCCGAAGCTCGTCGCGATGCTGCGCGGCGTCGAGGACCTCCGCGAGATCTCGGTCACCACGAACGGCTACCTGCTCGAGCGCGACGCGGAGGCACTGGTCCGGGCGGGCGTCGACCGGTTCAACGTGTCCGTGGACTCGCTGGCACGAGACGCCTTCTTCAAGATCACGCGCCGGGACGCCCTGGTCCAGGTGATGCGTGGCCTCGAGGCGGTCGGCGCGTTCCCGGGGGTGCGGCCGATCAAGGTGAACGCGGTCGCGATGCGCGACTTCACCGAGAACGAGGTGCTCCGCTTCTGCGAGCTGGCCCGCTCCACGGACTACCAGGTGCGGTTCATCGAGTTCATGCCGCTGGACGCGGATGGGAACTGGGAGCCGGAGGCGGTCCTGACCGGAGCGGAGATCAGAAAGATCGCGGAGACGGCATACGAGCTCGAACCGCTGCCGCGCGAGCCGCACTCGACCGCTCGGGTCTATCGCTTCGCCGACGGGGCCGGGGAGATCGGGTTCGTGAACCCCGTCTCCGAGCCGTTTTGCGCCGACTGCAATCGCATCCGGATCACCTCCGACGGCAAGCTGCGCACCTGCCTCTTCTCGATCGACGAGACAGATCTGCGCGATCCGCTGCGCTCGGGCGCGGACGACGATGAGCTGGAGGAGCTGATCCGCGACGCGGTCTGGCGCAAGGAGCTCAAGCACCGCATCAACGAGCCCGGCTTCCGCCGGCCGTCGCGGTCGATGAGCCAGATCGGCGGTTAGCTAGCGCGCGACGAGCCGGGTCGCGGTCGCCTTCCAGGTGGCGGTGAGTCGGATGCCCGGACGCAAGGCCAGCGAGCGGATCGATTCGACGGTCACCTCCGCCACCAGCGGTTGCGGCGAGGACAATCCGATCCGGGCGCGGTTTCCGATCTCGGTCACAGATATGACCTCGACCGCGAGGCGGTTGAGGGCCGAGCTCTCGTGCGCGGCCCCGCCCGGCTCGAGGCTGATCTCCCATGGAAAGACGAGTGCAGCGACTGGCCCACGGATCAGGTCGGTGCTCTGCAGCACGCCTCCTCCATCCAGCTCGACCTGCGTCAGCCCGTCCGCGCCCGGCCGCGCCGTGCCGTTGAGAACCACCGAGCCCGCGAAGTCGGCGACGAAGGCGCTTGCGGGTCGGGCCGACAGCTCCGCAGCGGTCCCGCGCTGCACAATGCGTCCCTCGTCCATGACGAAGATCTCGTCGGCCAGCATGGCCGCCTCCGAGAAGTCGTGGGTGACCACGATCGCGAGCGCACGCGTCCCTCTCAGTGCGTCGACGAGCTCGCGGCCGGCATGCGCACGGGTGCGGGTGTCAAGTGCGGCGAGGGGTTCGTCGAGGAGCAGGACGCTCGGGTCGCGCGCCAGCGATCGCGCCAGGGCCACCCGCTGGCGTTCGCCTCCCGAGAGGGAGGTGGGGCGAGCGTCGGCCAGCTTCTCGACGCCGAAGCGCCGGAGCTGCTCCAGTGCGCGACCCCGGCGATCCTGGCGCGGGCCGGGCATTCCGAAGGCGACGTTCCTCCAAGCGCTCAGATGCGGGAACAGGGCGTAGTCCTGGAACATGAATCCGCAGGCGCGCTCCTCGGGCCGGAGATCGATCCCGCGGCCGGAGTCGAGCCAAACCTCCTCTCCCATCACCACCCGGCCGGGATCGGGGCGCCGCAGCCCGGCGATGATGCGAAGCACGGTCGACTTGCCGGCGCCGGAGGGCCCGACGATCGCCGCGCAGCCGTCCCCATCGACCCCCAGCTCGACGTCGAGCTCGAGCTCGCGAAGGCGATCGCGCGCTCTGACCTCGAGGCCCCTCATGGCGCGCCACCGCCGAGAATCGGCGACCGTCCCAGAAGCTTGACCGAGAGCAGCAGGGCGGCGGAGACGATGACGAGCACCCCCGAGAGCGCCAGCGCGGCGGTGAAGTCATCACTGAAGCGGGCGAAGATGGCGAGCGGCACCGTCTGGGTGATCCCCTGGAACGATCCGGCGAACATCAGCGTCGCTCCGAACTCGCCCAGGGCCCGCCCCCAGGCCAGCGCGATCCCCGATGCGATGCCCTGGCCCGCGGATGGCACGGCGACCCGGATGAAGGCGCGCGCCTCGGTTGCCCCCAACGTGCGCGCGGCGTCCAGCAGGTTGCGATCCACCGCGGCGAAGGCCTCCTGCGCCTGACGCAGGTAGAAGGGAGCCGCGACGAAGGTGAGCGCGACGATCACCCCCGCCGTCTGCAGCACCAGCTGGATTCCCGCGTCATCGAGCGCGCTGCCGAAGAGACCCTCGGGACCGAAGGCGGCGAGCAGCGCGATGCCGGCAACGGCCGGCGGGAGGACCAGTGGGAGCTCGATCAACGTCACCACCACCGAGCGCCCGCGGAACTCCCGCGTGGCGAGCAGATAGGCCGCGGGCGTTCCCACGATCATGATGATCACGAGCGCGGCGAGGGACGTCTTCAGGCTGAGCCAAAGAGCGTCCCGTGCATCCTGCTCCCCGAGGCTGCTGATCAGCTGACCCGGCGAGGTGTGAACGAAGATCGCGACGATCGGCAGCGTCAGGAAAGCGAGCACCAGGAAGAGGGCGAGGAAAAGCCCAACGGCAAACGCCGTCCTGCGCATCAGCCCGGCGGAGGCTTGAAGCCGGCCTCCTTGAGCGCCGTGGCCCCGTCCCCGCTGAGCAGTCCGTCGATGAACTTGCGGGCTCCCTCGGCGTTGTTCGCCCCGGTGACCACCGCCGCCCCGTAGGCCACATTCGGCTGCAGGTCCGCCGGCAGCTGGATCGCCTTCAGCTGACCGTCGGTCGCGGTCACGTCGGTGATGTAGACGAAGCCGGCGTCGGCCGCTCCCTGGGTGAGCTTGCCCGAGATGCTGCTCACATCGGGTTCCTCGGAGCGCACGTTGTCGTAGATCGCCTTGCGCTGGTCGGCCGGAAGATGGTCGAGCACCTCACGCGTATAGGAGCCGACGGGAACCGTCGGATCGCCCATCACGATCGAGGTGCCCGGTTTGGTGAGGTCGTCGAGAGAGTCGATCTGCGAGTCCTGGGGGACGGCCAGCACCAGCGTGTTGGTCGCGAACACCGTCGGCTCGCCGACGAGGCCCTCCCTGTGGAGCTGGTCGGGCAGGGTCGTATTTGCGGCCGCGTACACGTCCGGCTTGACCCCCTGGCGGATCTGGGCGGCGAGCTCGTCCGATCCGGCGAACGACATCTTGGCGTCGATGCCGGCCGCGTCCACGTAGTCGTTGAATGCCGTATCGAGAGATGCCGCGGCCGAGACGACCAACTGATCCGAGTTGTCGCCGCCGCCCCCGCAGCCTGTCATCCCCGCCAGGCAAGCGACCGCAACGGCGAGCAGGGCGAGGTGGCGCTTGGCTCTTGATTCGACGGCGCGCATTTGCGCGCGCCGATCATTACATATGCACTACATAGGTAGGCATCTCAATCCCCTCGGTCGATCATCACCGAGGTCGCCTTCACCGTGGCGGTGGCCCGCGTCCCCTCCACGAGTCCCAGCTCCTCGACCGCGTCCCGGGTGATCGCGGCCGTGATCAGGTGCGGGCCGGCCTGGATCTCCACCAGGGCCATGACCCCTTCGACCTCCACGGAGGTGACCGTCCCGGGGAACCTGTTTCGCGCCGAGAATGAGTCGTCGGTTCGGTGGCGGGTCGGTGCACGCCGCAGCCGCTCCACCTCGCTCGCCGGCACCTGCCGGCGGTTCCGCGAGTCCCGGGTGGTGCGGAGCTTCCCCGCACCGTCCCAGCGGCGCAGCGTGTCGACACTGACGCCGATCGCCCGCGCCGCCTCGCCCATGCTGAGATCGGTCATCGCGGTCAGTATGGCAGCGGCCGCGTCTGCCTATGCAAGCGCATCCACGCCACACTCCGGTCGCGTGAGGCGGATGATCTAGCCTCGTCGCGAGACGGAGACAACCGCGGCCAGAGGAGGAGTCGATGCAGATCAGCGCCAGAAACCAGCTTCCGGGCAAGGTCACGAACGTCAACGCCGGTGAGGCGATTGCGAACGTGGAGCTCGACGTCGGCGGCAGGAGGCTCGTCGCATCGGTGACCGTGGAGGCCGTTCGCGAGCTCGGCATAGAGCCGGGGAAGGACGTGACCGCCCTGATCAAGGCGAGCGACGTGATGCTGGGAGTCGAGTGAGGGCGCCCTGACGGCAGCGCCGGCGGACAAGCCGATCGCCCTCGGCGACGCCAGGCGTCTCGTCCTCGAGCGGGTCAGCCCGCTGGGCCCGGAGCCGGTCCCACTGCGCGAGGCGCTCGGCCGGGTTCTCGCAGTCGACATAGAGAGCGGCGACCCGGTTCCCGGCTTCGACAACTCCTCGATGGACGGATTCGCTGTTCAGGCGGAGGACACCCGCGGCGCCGCCCCGGGCGAGCCGGTGATCCTCACGGTCGCCGATGAGTCCCGGGCCGGGCGCCCCGCACGGTCGGCTTTGCACAGCGGAGAGGCGATCGGGATCTCGACCGGCGCGGTGATTCCAGACGGAGCCGACTCTGTCGTCCGGATCGAGGACACCAGCGTTCGCGATGGACGTGTCGAGATCGAGGCTGAGGTGAAGCCGGGGACCAATGTGCGGCACGCCGGAGATGACATCGAGCCCGGAGCCACGGTGCTCAGGCACGGGGTTCGGATCGGCGCGGCGGAGCTCGGTGTGCTCGCATCGGTGGGGGCTGCCTCGGTCAGCTGCATCCGGCGCCCGCGCCTGGCGGTGCTCACCACCGGCGACGAGCTGCTGGAACCCGGCGCGCCGGGGAAGCCCGGTGGCGTACGGAACTCCAGTGCGTACACGATCCCGGCGCTGGCCCTGAGCGCGGGGGCGGAGCTGGTGGCCACGGAGACGGTGAGGGACGATCCCGACCTCACCCGTGCCGCGATCGAGCGAATGCTGGATGCCGAGCTCGTCGTCGTCTGCGGCGGCGTCTCGGTCGGCGGCCATGATCACGTCAAGGAGGCCTTTGCCTCCCTGGGGGTCGAGCAGGTCTTCTGGCGGGTGGCGCTGAAGCCCGGCAAGCCCACCTGGTTCGGTGTCGCCCCGCAGGATGCGCTGGTCTTCGGGCTGCCGGGCAACCCCGTCTCCGCCATGGTCACCTTCCTCCTCTTCGTCCGCCCGGCGATCACGCGGATGTCGGCCGCCGAGGCCCGCGAGGAGCGTGTCCACGCGACGCTCGATCAGGATCTTCCCAGGGCGCCCGGGCGCGCCCATGCGGTCCGCTGTCGCCTCGAGGCGCGCGACGATGGCTGGCACGCCCGGCCGACCGGCGACCAGGACTCTCATGTCCTCACCTCCATGCTGGACGCGGAGGCGCTGGCCATCGTGCCCGCGGATTCGGATCCGCCCAGGGCCGGGGACACGGTCGAGCTCATGCTGCTTCCGGCGGACTGGGGTCTAGCATCGCTCCGATGACGGTCACGGTGCGACTGTTCGCAGTCCTACGCGAGCGCGCCGGCAGGGATTCGATCGAGGTGGAGCTCGAGGAGGGAGCGACCGTCGCCGAGGTCCTCGATCAGCTCTCCGCGCGTCCGGAGCTCGAGGAGCTGCTCAGCCGGATGCCGGTTCGGATGGCCGTGAACCGCGACTACGCCGATCCCGGGACCCGGCTGACCTCAGGCGACGAGCTGGCCCTGGTGCCGCCCGTGAGCGGCGGCGGCGACGCCCCGGTGCACGTTCGGATCACCGATCGGCCGCTGTCGGTGGAGTCCGTCTCCGCCGTGGTCTCCCGCCCGGAGGCCGGCGCCATCGTGACCTTTCAGGGGACCCCGAGAGAGGTGGCCAGGCTCGATTACGAGGCATATCGTGAGATGGCCGAGCGGAGGATGGCCGAGATCCTGCGGGAATGCGTGGAGCGCCACGGGCTCGCGGCGGCGGCCGCGGAGCACCGGATCGGTCCCGTCCCCTCGGGGGAGTCGAGCGTGATCGTCTCCGTCTCGGCCGCCCATCGCGAGCAGGCCTTCTCGGGTGCCCGCGAGGCGATCGACCGAATCAAGGCCGAGGCGCCGATCTGGAAGCGTGAGGTCGAGGTGACCGAGGACGGCGAGGCAAGCCGCTGGGTGGAAGGTGCCGCACCATCCACCGGCGTGGGCGACGGCGGTCCGGGGCCTTGAGCGAGCTGCCCCATCTCGACGACGAGGGGGCTGCGCGGATGGTCGACGTCGGGGCGAAGGACTCGACCGAGAGATATGCCCGTGCCGAGGCCGTTCTGCGGATGTCGCCCGAGACCGCGCGGGCCATCGCACAGGGGGACTCCCGCAAGGGCGACGTGGTGGGGACGGCGCGGCTGGCCGGGATCCAGGCGGCGAAGCGAACGAGTGAGCTGATCCCGCTGGCCCATCCCCTGGCGCTCACCTACGTCGGGGTCGAGGTGCGGATCGACGAGGAACGGGGACTCGTCGCCTTGGCCTCCGAGGCTCGCACCGTGGGTCAGACCGGTGTCGAGATGGAGGCGATGACGGCCTGCGCCGTCGCCGCGCTGACGGTCTACGACATGGTCAAGGGGATCGAGCGGGGCGTCACCGTGGAGCGGATCGCGCTGTTGGAGAAGTCCGGTGGGCAGAGCGGAGAGTGGCGGAGCGAGACCGGCAGGGACGCCGGGCGCTCGGGCGGGCGCTGAGCCTTGCGCGCGGCGATTCTCACCGTCTCCACGTCGCGGGCGGCGGGCGAGGGCGCGGATGAGGGCGGTGATGCTCTCGCCGAGTACGCGGCCGCTCTGGGGGCCGAGCTGGCCGGCCGGGAGGTGATCCCCGACGACCGGGACCTGATCTCCCAGCGCCTCGTCCACTGGGCCGACCGAGAGGGCTGCGATCTGGTGCTCACCACCGGGGGGACGGGGTTCGGCCCGCATGACCTGACCCCCGAGGCGACCCGCGCCGTGATCGAGCGGGAGGCGCCCGGGATTCCGGAGGCGATGCGAGCTGCATCGCGCCGGCACACCCGCCACTGGATGCTCTCGCGCGGAATTGCCGGGATCCGGGGCAACACCCTGATCATCAACTTCCCCGGGAGCCCGGGCAGCATCGGCGAGGCTGGGGAGACGATTGCGACGGCGCTTCCGCACGCCCTGGAGCTGTTGGCCGGCAAACATCCGCATTGAGCCAGGCCGGAGGACTCGGGCGCTCAGCTGGTCGGCCCGAAGCGCTCCGTCCGGATCCGATCGGGCTCGAAGCCCGCTTGCAGGAGGAGCTCGGACCCGGCCTCGACGAAGCCGTTCGAGCCGCAGACGAAGGCGGTGCCATCATCGATTCCGGCCTCGGAGATCAGCTCGCGGTCGATTCGCCCGGTTTGCCCAACCCAGCCGTCGGGTGGCTCGCGGGTGAAGGTGAGCACGGCATCTTCTCCGAGCTCATCGGCGTAGATCACGTCGTCGGCGTTTCGGACCGAATAGACCAGGCGCATCGGCAGCTCCGGCATCGTCAGGCGACGATGGCGAAGGATCGCCATCAGGGGAACGACGCCCGAGCCGCCGCCGACCAGGAGCACCGGCTTCTCCCCGCGCCAGACGAAGTACGAGGCGAACGGCCCGCGGACCTCCACCTGGTCGCCCTCGACGACGACGTCGTGAAAGTAAGGGGAGACCTCTCCGTCCTCGAGTCGATCGATCGTCAACTCGATCTCGCCCTCATCAAGGGGCGAGGACGCGATCGAGTAGGACCGTTGGGCGCGATACCCATCCGGAGCGGTGAGGCGGACGTCGTAGTGCTGACCGGGAAGATGCGGCATCCACATCGGCAACTCGATGCGGAACGACTTCACGCGCGGGGTCTCCCGCTTGATCGAGGTGACCGTGCCGATCTGCCACCGGCCCGGGGCCTTCTGCGCGACCGGGGTGAGCGGCTCCGCGGTCAGTCCGTCCAATATCGCTCTTCCTTCCAAGGGTCGCCGCGGATGTGGTAGCCGTTGCTCTCCCAGAAGCCGGGTTCCTCGTGATCCATGACGCGCATCCCCCGGACCCATTTGGCGCTCTTCCAGAAGTAGAGGTGAGGCACGAGCAGCCGCGCCGGCCCGCCGTGCTCCCGGGGCAGCGGCTCACCCTCATGCTCGGTGACCACCCAGGCCTTGCCGTCGGTGAGGTCCTCGATCGCCAGGTTGGTCGTGTACCCGCCGTAGGAGTGGACCATCGCGTAAGCGTCGAGGGGCTCGGCCTGCCCGAGGAGGACGTCTATGGAGACACCGCCGAAGCTCGTGCCCAGCTTCGACCACTTGGTGACGCAGTGGATGTCGCACGGAACCTGTTCCCAGGGGAGCTCGTGGAACTCCTGCCAGCTCCATTCGCGCCCCTCGCCGACCATCCCGTCGATCGTGAAGCTCCACTCGTCCGTCGAGATGTCGGGCGTCGGCCCGGCCGTCAGGACCGGGAAGCCGGACTCCGCGTATTGACCGGGGGGGAGCTGATCCGCCAGCTCCTCGGGTGTCCGGCGACGCCGGGTGAATCCGCGTGAGACGAACCCGTTCAACGAGATCGAAGCTTACGCATCGAGAGGAGGTCGCCCCTCAAAGACCGCCGGATCGGGTTTTGTGAAAGGATTTTTGGGAAGGCCTGGACGGCTGAGTCGTTGGCAAGGTGAGGAAGAGGAGGGACCCTGTTGTCGAGCCGACGAGTGCGATGCATCCTCGTAGCGGTTGGTTGTGTCGTGGCGTCGTCGCTGTTCGGCGTGGCCCCCGCCGCGGGCCGTACGGCACATCACGCCAAGGAAGACACGGCCCGCTACATCCTCCCCCCGGGAAACTACGGCGGGATCCCCTTCACCCAGAACTCGACCGACCAGCTCCCCCTCTACAGCGGGCTGACTCCACTCCGCGACAACATCACCAACGCGGACATCCAGAACTTCTACCTGCCCGAGAACTTCCAGCCGATCGAGCCGGCGCACGAGGAGCAGACCGGCCGGCCCGGATTGCGGCTGATCTACGACTCCTACGGGATCCCGCACATCTACGGCCAGACCCGTGCCGACGTCGCCTTCGGCGCCGGGTGGGTCACGGCGCGGGACCGCGGGCTCCTGCTCCAGTTGGGCCGGGGACCGGCACGGGCCGCCGTGGCCGACATCCCGAACCTGGACGCCTTCTCCCTGGTGACCAGCGGCCAGTCGTTCGTGCCCAGCGCCGCGACCGAGGCGCTCGTCACGAAACAGCGCCAGCTCCTGGTGGACACCTACGGAGCGAAGGGACAGCAGATCCTCGACGACGCCCAGGCGGGCGCCGACGGCGTCAACGCCTACTGGGCGGCGCACGGGATCAACCAGCCGCCCGCGACGGTCAACGACGTGATCGCCGTGACGGCGTTCATCGGCTCGATCTTCGGCTCGGGTGGCGGCGGCGAGGCGGCGAACGCGGACCTGCTCGCGAAGCTGAACGCGTCGCTGGGCCCGATAAAGGGCCACAAGGCCTGGGACGACGTCATGCTCGCCGACGACAGGGAGGCGCCGACGACGATCAAGAAGCGATTCAACTACCCGCCGCTCACGGGCGGCCCCGTGACCGGGTCGGTGGTGCTCGACGCGAACTCGATCCAGAGCCTGGATCCGCGGGTCCCGACCGCGACGGCGGCCGCGGCACCCGCCCACAAGGAGGCATCGAACTTCCTGGTCACGGCGCCGCACCGCTCCGCCAGCGGCAATTCACTCGCCGTGATGGGCCCGCAGCTCGGCTACTACTACCCGGAGATCGTCGAGCAGGAGGACCTGCACGGTCCAGGCATCAACGCGCAGGGAATCGCGGTGCCCGGCCTCAACGCGTACATCCTCATCGGCCGCACCCCGGACTACGCCTGGAGCCTGACCTCGGCTGACGGCGACGTGCGCGACGTCTATGCCGAGCGCCTCTGCGAGCCCGACGGCTCGGCTCCGACGCGCGCCTCCACCCACTACCTCTACAAGGGCGAGTGCAGGCCGTTGGAGAACTTCGACGCGGGGACTCTGAATGGCCAGCCGATCCGCTATCCGGTGTCGGTCCACGGCCCGGTATTCGGGACCGCGACGGTGGACGGCCAGCCCTACGCGCTGACGCGCAAACGCTCGACCTTCGGGCGTGACGCTCTCAACCTCGCGGCGCTCAAGGACATGACCGACGGCAAGGCGACGACGCCGAGGCGCTTCTGGAGCATTGCGAACGAGTTCGGCTTCACCTTCAACTGGGGCTACGTCTCGCGCAAGGCCACGGCGTACTTCTCCTCGGGACTGCTGCCGAGGCGACCGCGGGGCCTCGACCGCCGCCTGCCGACGCTGGGCACCGGTCATGACGAATGGACCGGCTTCCTCAGCGAGCGACAGCATCCTCATGACACGAACGGCCCGCACGGGCTTCTCCTCAACTGGAACAACCGCTCGGCCCCCGGCTTCATGCACGGCGACAACGAGCCGTTCGGGTCCGTGCAGCACGTGGAGCTCTTCAACCAGTGGCCGAAGCACGCGCGGATCACCGACAACGTCGGGATCATGAACCGGGCGGCCACCGAGGACGACCGCGCGCTGGTGTGGCCAGTCGTCAGCCGGGTGCTCCACACGGGCCCCGCGCCGAGCGCGCGCGACCAGGAGGTCGTCGACATTCTCGACCACTGGGTGGGTCGCGACGCGCCCCGCCTCGATGCCAACGGCGACGGGCTCTATGACGAGCCCGGCCCGGTGATCATGGACCAGCTCTGGCGGCCGATCGCCAACGCCGTCATGACGCCCGTTTTCGGAAGCCTCGTCCCTGACCTCAACGCGGTACGCGGCCTGGGCTCCTCCTCAGGCGAGTCCTATGTGGACAAGGACCTGCGAACGCTCCTCGGGAAGCGGGTGCGGGATCGATTCAACCTCCGCTACTGCGGCGCCGGCTCTCTGAAGAACTGCCGCAGCTCGCTTTGGAGCGCGGTCCATCAGACCGCCGACCAGCTCGCCAGCCAGCTCGGCCAGCCCGACCCGACGAAGTGGACGGGACAGGCCTCCCGCACCGGGTTCGTCCCCGGGCTTCTGCCCACCACCTTCCCGAGCACGAATCGCCCGACCTTCCAGCAGGTCCTCGAGCTGCAGAGGAAGAGCGGACGAACGCATTGGTGAAGCGCCCCGCTAGGGGCCGCCGTTCAACTCGCGTGAGATCGCCCGTGCGGCGCGCCTCGCCTCCTTCGCGGCATAGCCGATCATGCCGGGCCGCGGCACGAACCCGACGAAGCGCAGTCCGTCGGCGGAGGGGCGCTCGCCGAGGGTTCGAGGCAGCCCGTCTTCAGTGAGGACGCCGAGGTGCCCGACCAGCGGCTCGAGCCCGCGTCGGTAACCGGTCGCCGCGATCACGGCGTCCGGCTCGACCCGTTCGCCACCGGCGAGGCGAGCGCCCCGGACGTCGAGCGACTCGACTCCGGGCGAGATCTCGAAGCGCCGCTCGCGGATCGCGCTGATCACCTCTTCATCGACGATGGCGGGGGCGACGCCCAGCCGCCGCAGGCGAGCGAACACGCCCTCCTCCGGGATCGGCAAGCCGTATTCGGTCAGGTCCCCGACAGCCTTCCTGCGCCCGAAGCGCGCTACGGCATCGGCGAAACGGACCGGAAACCGAAGCAGCGTCGCCGCGATCACGTCCCCCGGCAAGCCGCCCGGGCCCTCGCGCAGGAAGATGTTCGGCGCCGTTCGAGCCGCCAGCCAGACCCGGGCGGCGCCGCCCTCGGCGAGATCGTGCGCGATCTCCATTCCCGACGAGCCGGGGCCGGCGACCAGCACCCTCTGGCCCCGGAACGAGTCCGGGTTCATATAGGCGGACGAGTGCAGCAGCCGGCCCTGGAAGCGGTCGCGGCCAGGCCAGTCAGGGATGTGGGGCACGTTGTCGTAGCCAGTCGCAACGACCAGCTGCCGTGCGCGTACGATGCCGCCGTCCAGCCGCACGAGCCAGCCGTCCTGGCCCCGGTCGATTCGCGTCACGTTCGCCCCGCAGAGGAGCTCCATGCCGGGCTCGTCGGAATGGCGCTCGAGATGGGCGATGAACTGGTCGCGAGTCGGGAACATCGGCGTGCCCGGCGGGAACGGGCGGCCCGGCAGGTGGGAGAACCGACGTGCGCTGTTCAGGCGCAGGCGATCGTAGCGCCGGCGCCATGAGGCGCCGATGTTGTCGGCCCGCTCAAGCACCAGGGGCCGGAGCCCGATGTCCTTCAGGGCCAGCGCGGCCGACAGGCCCGCCGGGCCGGCGCCCACCACGACGACGTCATAGCGTCGCTGCCGGGCCTTTTGACGGGGGCGGACCGGGCTTCCGTGCCGTTCAGTCGCTCGCTTCGGTGCTGTGGTTGCGGTGGTCAATCCGTCCTCCTTCTAAGATATGAATCATAGTTATACACTATGATTCACAGTTATGGCGAGCGATGACCTGAGCCTTTTCTCGTACGAGATCCTCGGCCTCGTCGGCAACGAGGGCGCGGGGGCTCACGACCTGCGGCGCATGGCCGAGCAGGGCCGTTTTCTCGCCTGGGCGGGGGAGAGCCAGTACTACGTGGAGCCCAAGCGGCTGGCCAAGCTCGGCTACCTGGAGGCGCGGAAGGAGCCGGGCAAGACTCGGGAGCGGACCGTGTACACGCTCACGAAGAAGGGCCGCACGGCACTTCGTGCGTACGCGCGAACCCCCGCGCGGTTCATCCCTCTCAAGAACGAGGCCCTGGTGCGACTGCTGATCGCGGACCTCGTCGGCGAGTCAGCCACTCTCGCCGGCATCGAGGGGCTTCGTGACGACCTCGCCGATCTGGCCACCCGGCTGAAGGAGACCGAGGCGCGCGCGGCCGACCTGCCTCACCGCGAGAAGTACCTTCGTTTGGTCAACCGCTTTCTGCGCGGCTATCTCCAGCTGCACGAGAAGCTTCTTGAGGAGGTCGAGGCCGAGCTTCGTTGACGAGCGCACCGCGCAGCAGCCGGTCGAGCTCTCCGGCGGCGACGCTGGGCGCGAAATGACGCTCGACACGCGCGCGACCCTCCTGGGCGAGGCGCTCGCGCTCGGCCGGGTCGGAGTGCAGGTCGGAGATCGCCCGGGCCAGCGCCTCGAGGTCCCCCTCCGGGAAGACACGTCCCCCGCCGGTGGTCTCGATCACCCAGGGGATCTCGCCGGAGGATGACCCGATCACAGGAGTCCCGCAGAGCAGCGCCTCGCAGAGGACCTTGCCGAACTGCTCCGCCCAGGTGGCGGTCGTACGCGACGGCAGGACTAGCAAATCCATCCGCGCGTAGAGCTCCGGCATCCCGGCGCTTCGCACCCCGGCGCGGAGCTCCAGCTCGCCCCGCCCGAGATCGCTGCCTTCGATCTCCCTTCGCAGCGGACCGTCCCCGACGACCAGCAGGCGGAACGGGAAGCCCAGGCGGCGGACGGCGGCCAGCAGGTCGCGGATCCCCTTCGCCTCGATCAGGCGCCCGGCGAAGCCGATCGTGAAGGGCTCGTCTTTCGCCTGCGGCCGCTCGGGGAGAGCCCACTCCGGGATCGTGTGGGGCACGATTCCGATCTCGGCGCCGGCGCCCCAGCGGCGGAGCATCCTCTCGCCGCCCGGTGAACGCGCCGCGAAGAAGTCGATGCGCGGCATCGACCAGCGTCGGATCAGGCGGGCGGGCCACGGCAATGGCCGGTCCAGGTTCTCGTCACCCTGCACGCCCCAGGGGACCCCGAGATACTCAGCCGCCAGCCCCCACTGGAGCGCCGGCACCGAGAAAGGCTCGAGCTCCACGAAGATCGCGTCGGGGCGCCAGCGGCGGAGCCAACCCGACGGCCACGTGACGTAGAAATGCCGCTGCACCTGGCCCGGCAGGGCCACCCGTAGCCGCGCGAAGGTGCCGACGATTCCCTCGAGGGGCTCCGGAATGAAGCCGTCGGGGCTGTACTCATCGCGCCAGCGGTTCGGGACCACATAGTGGACATCCCAACCGAGCTCGGCCAGCCGCAGGTACACCAGCTGGTTGTGGGGCACCACATTCGGCATGCTCACGACTACGACCCTGTGCCCGGTCATGGAGGGAACTTAGTGTTGTCTCGTGCTCGAACCGCTGGAAACGGTGGAAGCACTGGTCGCGACTTGGAGCACGCCCATCCGGCCGTCCCGCCCGATTTCGCGCAGCGTTCCAGCGGACGTGGCGACGGCGGCCTCGAAGGCGTCGACAACGTCGTCCCACGGCCCCACCTCGACGTCGTCGACGACGAGCAGTCCTCCGGTTCTGAGCAACCGCGCGAGATGGCCGAGCTCCCGCGACAGGTAGGCGCCCTCATGGTTCCCATCCACGACTACGAGATCGAAGGGACCGACATCCACCGTATCGAGCGAATGCAAGACATCCTCGCAGGCGCGTTCTGCCAGCACTGTCTCGGTGGCGTGCTCGTCGGGCGTGTCCCCGAGATTCTGTTCGAGCGTGTAGCCCGGGATGATGATGCTGTTGGACAGCAGGCCGAACTGGCCGAGAAGCGCAATGACGTGTCGCTGCGGGTGAACAATGCCGCGATGCGGGATGTCGGGATCGATCGAGACGACGACCGAATCCGGATGGTGCTCGATCATCAACGCCGTATAGAAGCCGAGTGAGACGCCAACGAAGTTGCCGACGTGCAGCGCAAGCAGCGGCCGCTCGCGGTCCAGCCGGCTCCGGAGCAGTTCCGCCGACCATTGCAGCGAGGGTTCAGGGACGCTGCCCCATCGCACCTCGTCCTCCGGGAGCCCGCGCGCCACGAGAAACTCGATCGCCTTGGCCACCGTGAACTCGCTCGAGCGAGCAGCGGGTGACCTAGTCGCCTCGTGCAGCAGCTTGTGCCGCTCGCGCTGAACCCGTCGGCTGTGCCCCCGCACGATCCCATGCGGTAACAGTGGGACCAGGTAGCGGTTGATCTTTTGGCGTGCCGTAAGCCGCTCGCTCCGCGCCATCCGTCCTGACTTTATTCGACGCCTAGTCTTATCCAATGCTCGAACGGCTGGAGGCCCCGACTCCTCAGAACGACCACGTAGCGGACGTGAGCCTGCGCGCCAGGCTCTACGCGTCCCCGTACACCCATCGTCTACTGCCCGCTGGCCCGGCCCTCAGCCTCGCCGGCTGGATCGGCCCCGCCGTGCGTCACCGCCGCAACTCGGCCGAGCGGCGAGACGGACAGCGCTTCATGGCGGACCTACTTCTCCACACCCCGCGCGCCGCGGAGGCAGACGAGCTTGCTGAGCGCTGGCTGGTCGAGAAGTCGAAGCTCGGTGAGCTCTTCTGGCGCCCCTGGCTGCTCGAGCGCTCGCGGCTCCTGGGCCACGAGAACTGGGACCTCGCACGGCAGCGTGAGCGCGGCTGCCTCTTCGTCTCCGGGCACATCGGCGGCCACTGGTCCGTGTCGACGATCCTCCTGCGGCACGGACTCGAGCACTATGCGGTCTCACACCCGCATCACTGGGAGCCGATGCCGCCAGGCTACAAGGGGCTGGCGAAGCTCTACATGCGCCGTGAGTATCTCGAGACGCGTCTGGGAGGCTCGAGAATCATCCTGAGCGATGGGCCCCCGGAGCGCCCCCTTCGTCTGCTCGAGGCGGGCAATTCACTCCTGATCGCCTTCGACGTCGCCGGCTCCGCCGCGACCCCGTTCCTGGGCAGGTCGGTCGCTCTCGCCGGCGGCCCGGCCACGCTCGCCTTCCGTACGAAGTCACCGGTGATCCCGGCGATTCCGCAGCGCCAGGGCACGCGGATCGACCTTCGTTTGCTTTCGCTCATCGACCCGGCGGACCATGAAGATCCGCGGTCGCTGCGCGCGGCGATCGCTGGGGCGTTCGAACCCGAGGTGCTCGCGCACCCCGAGTCGGTGGAGCTACCTTGGTTCCCCTCGCCGCTCGTCACCGAGACCCCGCCCGCCGAGGTCCCTCAGACCATCTCGCCGTGAGTGGCGGCCGCACTGTCGCGGATGCAAGGCGCCGAGCACCATGAACCTGCTCGCGGACCTGCTGCCCCCCTTCGTCAGCACCGCCGAGACGCGGGAGGACCACCTCGACGTCGAGCTCTTCCCCGAGGAGGAGCGCGCTCTGGGAAACGCAGTCGAGAAGCGGCGCCGGGAGTTCATGACGGGGCGGGCCTGCGCCCGCGAGGCTCTCGCGGGGCTGGGCTTTCCGGACTCGCCGGTGGGCAGCGGGCCGAAGGGCGAACCGCTCTGGCCGCCGGGGATCGTCGGCAGCATCACCCATTGCGAGGGCTACCGGGCCTGCGCGGTCGCTTTGTCGAGCTCGATGCTGACGCTGGGGATCGACGCCGAGCGGAACGCTCCGCTTCGAAAGGGAGTCTGGGAGGAGGTGGCCCACGGGCGCGAGCGTGAGCTCCAGGGCGCTGACGCGGGAGGCGGAGACCACCTGGACGCCGTGCTGTTCAGCGCGAAGGAGGCCACCTTCAAGGCCTGGTATCCGCTTGCCCGCCGCTGGCTCGACTTTGGTGACGCGGAGCTCAGCATCGACGACTCAGGCGCGTTCACCGCTCGCCTTCTCGTCCCGGGCCCGGAGGTCTCCGGCGAGCCGCTCACGGACCTCGCCGGGCGCTGGGCGGCGGATCGGGAGGTCGTCGTCACCGCCGTGCTCGTCCCCCGTCCGCGCGAGCCCAGCGTCGCCTGACCGGGGCGCAGAAGCCCCCAACGCCCCGCATCTCGTTCCGGCGCTACATAATTGACCGATGCGTCACCACGGCTCGGAGGGGCCAGGGACAGGCCAGGGCGATGCCATCGCCGTGATCGGGATGTCGTGCCGCTTGCCCGGCGCCCCCGATCCCGATGCGTTCTGGGAGCTTCTGCGCGAGGGCCGCGACGCGATCGTCGAGACCCCGCCCGAGCGCTGGGCCTTGTACGGGCTCCCCTCCGACGACTCCGCGCCCGGCCTCGTCCACGGGGGATATCTGGACGGCGTCGACCGCTTCGATGCCGCCTTCTTCGGCATCTCCCCCAGAGAGGCCGCGACAATGGACCCGCAGCAACGCCTCATGCTGGAGCTCGCCTGGGAGGCGCTCGAGGATGCCGGCATTCCGCCCGATGGGCTCGAGGGCCACGAGACGGGCGTCTATGTGGGTGCGATCTCGAGCGACTATGCCGGACTGCTGCGGCGCGCGGGGATCGCCGTCGCGCGGCAGGCCATCACCGGCACCCAGCGGAGCATGATCGCCAATCGGGTCTCCTACTTCCTCGGAGCGCGCGGACCGAGCCTGACGGTGGATACAGGGCAGTCCTCGGGTCTGGTCTCCATCCACATGGCCTGCGAGAGCCTGCTCACGGGCGAAACCACACTGGCGCTGGCCGGCGGGGTCAACCTCAACGTTGGGCCTGACAGCGCCCTCGAGCTGGCGGCTCTCGGCGCGCTCTCGCCGGACGGCCGCTGCTTCACCTTCGACGCGCGGGCGAACGGCTTCGTGCGCGGAGAGGGGGGCGGATTGGTGGTGTTGAAGCCACTGGACGTCGCCGTCGCTGCCGGCGACCGGATTCTCGGCGTCATCCGAGGCAGCGCCCTCAACAACGACGGCGGGGGGGATGCGCTCACCGCGCCCGATCCGCGCGGGCAGGAGCGCCTGCTGCGGACCGCCTATGAGAATGCGGGCGTCCGGCCGGGTCAGGTCTCCTACGTGGAGTTGCACGGCACCGGCACGCCGCTCGGTGACCGAGTCGAGGCGACCGCGCTGGGAAGCGTGCTCGGGGAAAGCCGCGAGGGTTCCGCCCTCCTTGTCGGCTCGGCGAAGACGAACATCGGGCACCTGGAGGCTGCAGCCGGAACCGCCGGGCTGATCAAGGCGGTCCTCTCGCTCGACCGCGGCGAGATCCCGCCGAGTCTCAATTTCGAGCGGCCAAACCCTCAGATCCCTCTGGATGAGCTCGGGCTGCTGGTTCAGACCTCTCATGAGCCGTGGCCCGAGGCGTCGCCGCGGATCGCTGGGGTCAGCTCGTTCGGCCTCGGCGGGACCAACTGCCATGTCGTGGTCGAGGCAGCGCCGCAGATGGACGCCGAGACGGCTCAGGTCAGCGCCGAACCGCCGGCTCCGGCTTCGCGTCCCGTGCCCTTCGTCCTCTCGGCCAAATCGGCCCCCGCGCTGCGCGAGGGGGTCACCCGGCTGCTGACCCGGCTCGAGGAGCGGGACGGCCTGCGTGCGGCGGATGTCGGCTGGTCACTGGCGACGACGCGTGCCGAATTCGACAAACGAGCCGTCGTGATCGGCGGGAGCGACGAGGAGCGCCTGGAGGGACTCGCGAGCCTGGCGGAGAGCCGGCCCTCGCCTCACCTCGTCGAAGGAGTCGTGGGGGAGGCGGGTGGTGGCGCCCCGGTGTTCGTCTTCCCCGGCCAGGGCGGCCAGTGGCCCGGGATGGCGGTCGGACTGCTCGAAGGCTCGCCGCTCTTCGCGGATGAGATCCGTGCCTGCGCGACCGCGCTCGCCCCCCACGTCGACTGGGATCTCGAGGCGGTGCTGCGAGGCGCCGACGGAGCCCCCCCACTGGAGGCGGTGGACGTGGTCCAGCCCGCGCTCTTCTCCGTGATGGTCGCGCTGGCGCACCTCTGGCGCTCCTTCGGGGTGGAGCCCGCCGCGGTGGTCGGCCACTCCCAGGGCGAGATCGCCGCCGCCCACGTTGCCGGCGGGCTCTCGCTCGAGGACGCCGCGCTGATCGTCGCCGCCCGCAGCCGCGCCCTGGCGACGATCGAGGGCAAAGGCGGCATGCTGGCGCTGGCGCTCTCGCCCGACGAGTTCAACCAGCGCGCCCGTGAGCTCGGCGAGCGAGTCACCCTGGCGGCCGTCAATGGCCCGGCCTCGGTGGTCGCATCGGGCGATCCCGAGGCGCTCGACGAGCTCGAGCGCGCCTGCGAGGCCGACGGGGTGCGGGCGGGGCGGATTCGGGTGACCTACGCGAGCCACTCACCTCAGGTCGAAGCCGCCCGCGAGGAGCTGCTCGAGGCGCTCGCCGGAATCGAACCTCGTCCGAGCGAGCTATCCCTCTACTCCACCGTCACCGGCGAGCGCGCCGACACCGCCCTGATGGATGCCGAGCACTGGTTCCGCAACCTGCGCGAGACGGTGCGCTTCGAGCCGGCTATCGAGAGGCTGCTTCGCGAAGGGAGGCGGACCTTCGTCGAGGTCAGCCCCCATCCGGTGTTGACCTACGGCACCGAGCAGACCGCGGACGCGGTACTGGGAGAACTCGAGCGGGCGACCGTCATCCCCACCCTTCAGCGCGACGAGGGCGGTCCGGCGCGCTTTTTGACCGCGCTGGCGGAGGCGTGGGTGCGGGGGACGGAGGTCAATTGGACGGCGGCGCTCGCCGAGGCAGAACCGCGCCGCGTGCGCCTGCCCACCTACGCCTTCCAGCGCGAGCGCCATTGGATTGATGCCGGACCCGCCGACGAGAGCGTGGTGCCGCCGGTGGAGACCGGGGCGCGGGTTGCGCCTATGCCGGCCGACGAGCTCGAGCTGGCCGCGGAATCGCCGGAGGACTCGTTCGCTGCCCGGCTCGCGGCCCTGCCTGAGCAGGATCGCCGCAACGTGGTGCTCGATGAAGTCCTGGCGCAGGTCGCGGTCGTCCTCGGGCACAGCAGCACCGAAGCGATCGATCCGAGACGGACGTTCAAGGAGCTCGGCTTTGACTCCCCCGCCACGGTCGAGCTGCGCAACAGGCTCGTAGCTGCGACCGGGCTACGGCTGACGGCCAGCTTGGTCTTCGACCACCCGACCCCGGTCGGCGTGGCCGAGGAGGTGTTGGCCAAGGCGACGGGTGGGCCGGAGGTCGAGACGAAGCCAGCAGTCGCCGGGCACCTCGTTGACGAGCCGATCGCGATCATCGGAATCGCCTGCCGGTTCCCCGGCGGGGTGCGGTCCGCGGAGGACCTCTGGCGGTTGGTCGCCGCGGGCGAGGACGCGATCGGTGAATTCCCCACCGATCGCGGCTGGGACCTGGATCGGCTCATCGATCCTGATCAACGTCGGCAGGGCACCAGCCTCGTCCGCCATGGCGGGTTCCTCTACGACGCCGCGGAGTTCGACGCGGAGCACTTCGCGATCTCGCCGCGTGAGGCGCTGGCGATGGATCCGCAGCAGAGGTTGTTGCTGGAGTGCGCCTGGGAGGCGCTCGAGAACGGGAACATCGATCCGCTCAGCCTCCGGGGCAGCCTGACCGGAGTGTTCGCCGGCGTCTACGCCCTCGACTACGGGCCGCGCATGGAGGAGGGCAACGATGCCACCCAGGGGTACTCCCTGACCGGCACGTCCCTGAGCGTCGTCTCCGGTCGCGTGGCCTACACGCTCGGGCTCGAAGGGCCGGCGGTCTCGGTTGACACCGCCTGCTCCTCGTCGCTGGTCTCACTCCACCTCGCCGTCCAGGCGCTGCGCCAGGGCGAATGCACCGTGGCGCTGGCGGGGGGCACGAGCATCATGTCGAGCCCCGGCATCTTCGTCGACTTCTCGCGGCAGGAAGGCCTGTCCCCGGACGGTCGCTGCCGCGCGTACGGCGCCGGCGCCAACGGCACCGGGTTCTCCGAAGGCGTGGGCATGCTCGTGCTCGCGCCGCTCTCCGTCGCCCAGGCTGGAGGGCACCGCATCCTGGCCGTGATCCGCGGCAGCGCGATCAACCAGGACGGAGCGTCGAACGGCCTGACGGCGCCGTCCGGGCCCTCCCAGGAGCGCGTAATCCGCCAGGCCCTGGCGAGCGCCCGGATGGAGCCCGGCGACGTCGACGCCGTCGAGGGGCACGGGACCGGTACCGAGCTGGGGGACCCGATCGAAGCCGGGGCGCTGATCAGGACCTACGGCCGTGACCGGGACCGGCCGCTGTGGCTCGGCTCGGTGAAGAGCAACATCGGACACCCGCAGGCGGCCGCCGGCGTGGCCGGGGTGATCAAGATGGTGATGGCGCTCCAGCACGAGACATTGCCGCAGACGCTCTACGCGGAGGACCCTTCTCCCTACATCGAGTGGGGTGACGGCGAGGTGAAGCTCCTCAGCGAGCCGCTGGAATGGCCCGCCGGCGAGCGCCCGCGGCGCGCCGGGGTCTCCTCGTTCGGGATTTCCGGGACCAATGCGCACGTCATCCTGGAGGAGGCGCCCGTTCCGGCGCGGGACGGGGCGCGCGACCTCCAGCCGGTGGATGGCGGTGGTGCGCTCGAGGCGCCGACGCTGCCTTTCCTGGTCTCCGGCTCGAGTGAGCGGGCGCTTCGCGCCCAGGCGCGGGCCCTCGCCTCGGATCTCGAGCAGCGGCCCGAGCTTGACCTGGAAGCGGTGGCGGCGACGCTGGCGCTCGGCCGTGCCCAGCTCTCACATCGCGCGGCGGTCCTCGCGCAGGATCGCGACCAGCTGATCTCGCGGCTCGGCACAATCTCGGTCGGGGAGCCGGGCGAGGGGCTGACCGAGGGTCGCACCCGCGGTGAGAGCCGCGTCGCCTTCGTCTTCCCCGGCCAGGGCGGCCAGTGGGAGGGGATGGCACGCGAGCTCTGGGACTCCTGGCCGGTGTTTGCCGAGAGCATGGAGGCGTGCGAGGCGGCGCTCAGACCGCACCTGGACTGGTCGCTGGGAGACCTCCTGCGCGGCGCGCCAGGCGCGCCCGACCTCGAGCGCGTCGAGGTTGCGCAGCCGGCGCTCTTCGCGGTGATGGTCTCGCTGGCGCGCCTGTGGCGCTCGTTCGGGGTGGAGCCCGACGCGGTGGTGGGCCATTCTCAGGGCGAGATCGCCGCCGCGCACGTCGCCGGCGGACTCTCGCTCGAGGACGCGGCGTTGATCGTCGCCGCGCGCAGCCGCGCTCTGTCGCAGATCGAAGGAGCCGGCGGGATGATGGCGGTGGCGCTATCGCCTGGTGAGCTCGCGCGACGCGCGACCCAGTTTGACGGACGAGTGACGGTCGCCGCCGTCAACGCCCCCGCGTCCCTGGTGGTCTCGGGCGACCCCGAGGCGCTCGAGCAGCTCGAGGTCGACCTCGGGGCCGATGGGGTGCGCACGGGGCGGATCCGGGTGAGCTACGCGAGCCACTCACCGCAGGTCGAGGCGGCGCGCGAGGAACTGCTCGATGCGATCGCCGGGATCGAGCCGCGCCCGAACGAGCTGCCGCTCTACTCCACGGTCACCGGCGAGCCGTCCGAAACCGCCCTCATGGACGCGGAGCACTGGTTCCACAACCTGCGCCAGACGGTGCGGTTCGAGCCCGCGATCAGGGCGATGGCGCAGGCCGGAATCGATTCCTTCATCGAGGTGGGTCCCCATCCGGTCTTGCTGGCGCCGGTGCTCCAGACCTTGGAATCGATGGACGATGCCGGCCCGTTCGCGGCGATTGAATCGCTGCGCCATGACGAGGGAGGTCCCGAGCGATTCGTCCGCTCGCTTGCGGAGGCGCACGTCCACGGCGTGGGGGTCGACTGGGATCCACTGTTCGCGCGGGCGGAGCGGGCCGAGCTTCCCACCTACGCCTTCCAGCGCGAGCGCTACTGGCTGGCTCCGACGCGGAGCGTGCAGGACCAGCCCGCCGCCGAGGCGATTGCTCGCCGGGACGGAGGGCTCTTCGAAGTCGACTGGAGTGAGCTCTCGGGGACGGCGAGCGCACCGGCGAGACGGCTTGCCCTCCTTGGGGACGGTGTTCCGACGGCCGACCTCGGCCCGTCGGTCGCGCGCTACGCCGACCTCCCGGCGCTCCTCGAAGCGATCGACGCCGGTTCCTCCGTGCCGGAGGACGTGCTCGCGTTCGTAGCGCCCGAGAAGGAGACGGAGCTCCCCGAGGCCGCCGGCGCGACCGCCGCCCGCGCCCTGGAGCTGATCCAGGCCTGGCTCACCTCCGAGCCGCTGGCCGGCTCGCGTCTCGTGCTCACCACCCTGAGAGCGCTCGGCACCGTGGATCAGGATCGCCCCGACCTCTCTGCAGCGCCGGTGCCGGGTCTCGTGCGGACCGCCAGTATCGAGCACCCAGAACGCTTCGCCCTCCTCGACACCGACGGCGGCGAGCTCTCGGCCGGCGAGCTCTTCGCCGCGCTCGCCTCTGGCGAGCCCGAGATGGCGCTCCGAGACGGCGCCCTCCTGGTCCCTCGGTTCCGCCGTTTCCCCGCCGGGGATGCGGCTCCTGCCGGCTCGTCTCTGGCTGACGGCACCGTCCTCGTCACGGGCGGCATCACCGGCGTCGGCGCGCTCTTGGCACGACGGCTGGCGGAGCGTCACGGTGCGCGGCACCTCTTGCTGGTCAGCCGCCGCGGGGCCGAGGCACCGGGCGCGGCGGAGCTGGTCGCCGAGCTCCGCGGCCTCGGCTGTGAGCCCGAGCTCGCGGCCGGCGACGTCTCGGATCGAGAGGCGCTCGCGGCGCTGATCGACTCGATTCCTCCGAAGCGGCCGCTGATCGCGGTCGTCCACGCGGCGGCCGCGCTGGACGACGGTGTCATCACCTCCCTCGACGGCGAGCGTCTGCGCCGCGTGTTCGCCCCCAAGCTCGACGGCGCTGTCCACCTCCACGAACTGACGCATGACGTCGAGCTTCAGGAGTTCATCCTGTTCTCGTCGGCTGCCTCCAGGCTCGGCAATCCCGGCCAGGCCAACTACGCGGCGGCGAACGCTTTCCTGGACGCGCTGGCGCATTCCCGCCGCGCGCAGGGGCTGCCCGCGCTCTCCGTGGCCTCGGGCTTCTGGGAGCGTGTCACGGAGCTGACGGAGAGCCTCGGCACGACGGACGGGAAGAGGGTCGGGCCGGTGGACCTGCTTCCCATGCCCGACGATCTCGCGCTCGATCTGATCGACGCCGCGCGGCGCGCGGACGCGGCGCTGCTCGCGCCGATGCTCCTCGACCCGGCGGGGCTCCGACGCCGCGCCAGGTCGGGCGCGCTTCAGCCGATTCTGAGAGAGCTCGTGCCGACGGTGCCTGAGCCCGAGATGCCCGAGATGCCCGAGGAGCCCAGCACTGCCCCCGATCGCGAGGCGTCCCTTCCCGACGCCATCCGCGCGGCGGTCGCGAGGTCGCTCGGGTACGACTCGCCTGCGAGACTCGATTCGCAGCTCTCCTTCGTCGAGCTGGGCGTCGATTCGCTCGTCGCGCTCGAGCTGCGCAACCAGCTGCAGACGCTCACCGGCCTGGACCTGCCGAGCACTCTTGTCTTCGACCATCCGACCCCCGCCGCGCTGATCAGCCACCTCCAGGCGAGCGTCGCTGGCCCTGCCGCGAACGGCGGCGCCACGGATCCGAAGGACCGTGCCAGCAGCGGCGGCGCCCCCGGCGCGGCGCATGGGGCAGCCGAGCCCCTGTCGATCATGTTCCGGCGGGCGCACCGGCTCGGCCGGGTCGAGGACGGCGTTGCCCTCGTCGAGGCGGCGGCACGGCTCCGGCCGAGGTTCGGCCTCAGCCACGCCGAGGACCAGGCGCCCGCCGTCATCGGTCTCTCCGAGGGTTCGGAGGATCCCGTTCTGGTCTGCATCCCGTCGGTGATCGCGACGGCGGGAGCACACGAGTTCACGCGCTTCGCGCGAAGCTTCGACGACCGCCGTGAGGTCGCCGCGGTCTCGAACCCGGGTTACGCGCCTGGTGACCCGCTGCCCAGCACGATCGAGGCGGCGGCGGCGACCCAGGCGGTCGCGATCGAGCGCCATGCCGCCGGGCGGTCATTCGCGCTGGTCGGCTACTCGACCGGTGGACTGCTCGCCTACGCCGCCGCGAACCAGTGCGCGCGGGACGGCGTCGAGCCGGCCGCGGTCGTGATGCTCGACACCTACCCCCCGGAGCAGATGGACCAGTTGACCGTGCCGGTGCTGGAGCGGATGCTCGAGGCCGGCCGGGCGCAGCCCGATCTCACCGACGAAGCTCTCACGGCGATGGTCGCCTACCTGGGGATGTTGCGGGAGTGGCGTCCCTCGGCGCCAGTCGCTCCCACCCTGCTCGTCAGCGCCTCGGAGCAGATCCCGGGAGCCGCCGGGGACCTCAGCGGTGCGACCTGGCCGCACCGCGACGCAACCGTCAGCGTCTCGGCCGACCATCTGACGATCCTCGAGGACCGGGCCGAGGCGTCAGCCCGTGCGATCGAGGACTGGCTCAGCGCCTGTACACCTGGCCCACGCCGCGGACGACTGGGCAAGCTGCTCAGGCGCTGAGATCTCGGAACGGAGTGACATGAGCCTTTTGCGGCGCGGCTTGGAGGCGCTGAGGCATCCGGTCTCCCAAAACGCCCTGGCGCTCGACCTCGTACAGATCGGGAACGTGGTCGTGCCGCTGATCACGCTTCCCTACGTGTCGCGTGTCCTGGGCAGCAACGGGTTCGGGCTCGTGGCGTTCTCCCAGAGCCTCTCGTTTCTGCTCGGCATGGTGGTCGGGTGGGGGTTCGACCAGTGGGCGAGCCGGGAAGCCTCGGTGAAGCGAAACGACCGTGGCGACCTGACCGAGTTGACCGCACAGATCCTCGGCGCCCGCCTGATCCTCTCGGCGGGCGCACTCATCATCGCGGTCGTCGTCTATCTCACCTCCTCCACGACCCGCGGCAGCCCCGAGTTCGAGGCGATGGCGTGGCTGGCCGCGGTTGCAACCGGTCTCACCCCGATCTGGTTCTTCCTCGGCGTTGAGCGGTTGCGCCTGCCATCGACGGTCGCCCTGTCGGTTCGCGTGGTGGCGGTGGCGCTCACCTTCGTGCTCGTGCAGGACTCGGGGGACGCTTGGATCGTCATGGCGCTGTTCACCGGCTCGGCCGTCGTCGGGGCGGTCATCACCACCCTCCTCCTGTTCCGGAACGTGGATCTGCGGCGCCCCACATTTCGTCCCGCCGTCTCGGCGATCCGTGCCGGAACGGCGCTGTTCGCCGGGATCGCCGGCCTCAGCCTCTACACCTCGATGAACGTGGTCCTCCTGGGATTCCTCGGCACGCGCGCCGAGGTCGCGCACTTCAGTGCCGCCGAGCGCATCGTGCGAGCCGCGATTCAGCTCCTCCAGCCGGTCACCACCGCCGCCTATCCCCGCATCACCTTCCTCGAGTCGTCCGGGAAGCCCCGGCGGGCGTCCCGTCTACTGCTCTTCGGGGCGGGGCTCGTGCTCACGACCGCCTTGATCGGGGCCGCGCTGATGTTCGTGCTCGCCCCGGAGATCGTCCGGCTGGTCTACGGCGCGCAGTTCGCGGACGCGGCCGGGGTCCTGCGGGTGATGTCCGTTCTCCTACCGATCTCGACGACGACCCTGGCCGCCGGGTACTGGCTGATGGTCAAGCGAGCGGACGCTCGCATCATGCAGATCACGCTCGCCGGCGGGATCCTCAACGTCGCGCTTGCGCCGTTCCTCGTGCATCTCGCGGGGATAAACGGCATGGCGGTCTCCGTCGTCTGCGCCGAGTTGGCCGTCATGACGCTGGCATGGATCACCGCCCGCAGGCGCGGGATCTTCCCCGCGCCTCGCCAGGAGGCCGGTGAGGGCGGCGCCGAGGTGGTGGGCGGGCGGACATGACAAGCGCCCTGGCCAACCGGCTCGGCCCAGGGCGCTTCCTCCTCGTCCTGTTGCTCTGCGTCTCGGGGGCGGTTTCGATGGCCGGGTGCGGGGGGAGCGCCGATCAGTCCGGCGCTGACCTGTTCGGCTATGACCAGCATGCTCCCCTGGATCCGCGGTTCGCAGCGCAACCGCCGTACGCCGGAGACCAGGTCGAGCTGGGCAGCTACGCCGGCGATCACGGCCGCGTGCCCGCCTTCCTGGCGTTCCCTCCCGGGGAGCGCTCCGGCCCCTGCGTTATCTATCTCCACGGGCTGACCCGCTCGAAAGAGGACGCCGCGAACCTCGTCGGGCCGCTGGCGGGGGAGGGCATCGGCCTGTCGGCGATCGACGAGCCCTACCGGGGCGCCCGCTCCCAGGGCCTGCCCGCGCTCGAGCGGGTCTTCCAGCAGCCGCCTGCCGTGGCATCGATGCTTCGCCAGACGGTGGTCGACGTGCGACGCGGGCTGGACCTCCTCAGCGGCCGGCCTGAATGCGATCCGAATCGCCTCGGATTGATCGGCTTCAGCTTCGGGGCGCTGACCGGGGCGATGGCGGCGGGCTCGGATACCCGGGTTCGCAGCGCGGCGCTCCTCTCCGGCGGGGCGGGCTGGGCGACCATCCTCGCCCGGGCGCAGTCCAACGACTTTTCGGCAGGCGGGGCACCGTACGATCGAAGCGAGCTGGGCGCACTCGACCCATACGCTCTCCAGGACTGGGTCAGTCGCATCGCGCCGCGCTCGGTCCTGATCGCCAACGGGCTCCATGACGAGGTCTTCGCGCGGCCCACACAGGTGGCATTCCGAGAGGCGGCGGGGAGGGGAGCGAACTCGCGTGGTGGGACGGAGGCCACAACCCCTTCGACGGCCCTCAGGGCCCCGCGGTGTTGCACCGCATCCTCGACTTCTTTCGGACGACCCTGGTGAATCGCAGCTGAAGCGGCTCAGCGCGCCGCTGACGCTGCGCGTCTGATGGCTGCCGACTTCACCGGGTGCACGAAGATGGCGCCGTCACGCTCGAGCGCCGCGATCTCCGCGAGGTCGTAGTCGGGCTGCCAGCGGACATACCGGTAGAGGTCGCTGACGGCATCGATGTCGACGAGTCGGTGACCAAGGTGATGGAGGACGGTCGGCACGTAGAGCTCCCCGTAGCAGCGGGGATGGGCGTCCAGCGACAGGTACGAGTCGAGCGCGTTTCGGGAGAGCCACATCCCGGTGCCCAGAGTCCCGAACAGGACGGTGGGGTCGTCCCGGGTCGAGATCCGGCGGAGGTGCTCGAAAAGCTCGCGATCGCGTCGAAAGCGCGTGTAGTGGGGCCAATTTGTCCCATTGCGGGGAACACAGTTCTTGCCCATGAAGTCGGCGCCGGTCCGCTGCGCGAGACCGATCAGGGACGACTCGAACCCGGGGTCGAGGACCAGGTGGTCGTACTCGATGAGATAGAGGGCGTCGAAAGAGCGCTCGGCCAGGGCCGCGAAGACCCCGTGGTAGGACTGATAGGTTCGCGGCGGGCCACCCAGCCAGTCGTCTTCGAGCAGGATCGCGTCCCCCTCGAGACGCTCAAACTCGGCGCGCTGGCCCGTGTAGCAGCAGAGGAACTGTGAGTCAGGGGCCAGCTCTCGGAGCACTCGCAGGTCTCGCTCCGCCTCGTCCGCCGGCAGATGCGTGATCACGGCGTTGAGCTGCTTCACCGGTTGGTGCGCAGCGCGGCGCAGCGATCGGCCTCGACGTGCCGGAAGACGAGGACATTCGCGGAGTCGAAGTCCACGTGAACCAGCGCCTCATCGGCACCCGGCATCTTGACCCGCCCGCGTCGGACGAACGGGCTCGTCCGGAAGAGCGGCTGGCCACAGAGCTCGCAGGTTACGTCCCGGCCGAGCACGCGGAGCAGCGGTCGCCTCAGGCTGCGCTTCACCGGCTCATTGTGGCGGACCGCCGCCCACGCGGTCGCCGAGGATGGACGCTAGCGTTCAGAGCATGAGCCGGGTCCTGATCGTGGGGGCCGGATTGACCGGCTGCACGCTCGCCCACCGCTTCGCGCGCGACGGTGTCGAGTCGGTGCTGCTCGAACGGGCCCGGGTCCCGGGCGGCCTGATCCGGTCGGAGCAGCTGGAGGGCGTGCTCTACGAACCGCACGGCTCGCACATCTTCCATACCGAGGACCGCGAGGTCTGGGAGCTCGCGAACGCGATGACACCGTTCAACGACTACCGGCACCGGGTCGACATCGTGGTGGAGGGCAAGGTCCTGAACTGGCCGATCCTCCTCTCGGACATCGAAGCGCAATCGCGCAGCGACGAGATCCTGCGTGAGTTGGAGGAGCGGAAGGGCCTCGACGCCGAGCAGCGCGCGCAGGCGGCGAACTTCGAGGAGTGGTGCCTCGAACTGATGGGGCCGATCCTCTATGAGCGCTACATCAAGCCCTACACCGAGAAGCAGTGGGGGCGCCCGGCCCGCGAGCTCTCCGCACAATGGGCGCCGCGGCGGGTGAGCGTGCGCTGGGACAACGATCCCTATCTCTTCCCGGATCCCTACCAGGGCTGGCCGGGTGGGCCGAACGGATACACCGACCTGATCGACGGCCTGCTCGAGGGTGAGCTCGGTGGAGCTGCGTACCGGGGTCGACGTGACGATCGAGAACCTCGATGCGCACGCGCGCGAGGTGGAGGCGGATGCGATCGTCCTCACCTGTCCCCTCGACGTCTTCGCCCGTCAATGCTTCGGCGAGCTCGAGTGGCGTGGAATCGTGGTGCGGAGCTTCCACGTGCCCCACGTCGAGTACGCGCAGGGTGCGATGGTCGTCAACTACCCTGGCTTCGAATACCCGTTCATCCGCATTCACGAGACCAAGCACGCCTCGGGACAGAAGTGCGAGGGGACCGTGCTCGGGATCGAATTCACGAATGCGCCGACGCGGTACTACCCGATCGAAACCGAACGCAATAGGGGGCTGAACGATCGCTATCAGAACCATCTGCGCGAACAGATCGGCGCCGGTCGCGTCTTCTTCGCCGGCCGCCTGGCGAACTACCTCTACATCGACATGGACGACTGCATGCGCCAGGCCCTTGACGCGGCGGAGGGCGAGGTGCTGCCGGCGCTGCGGCGATCCGCCCCGGCGGGCTGAGCCCGAGCCGCCTCTCGGGCCCGACGAATGACGGAAAGCGGAATGAGTGAGCCGCGGTCGGTCGGCCTTGTCCACGACTACCTGCTGGTCAAGCGCGGCGCCGAGCGGACCTTCTGCGAGATCGCCGCCTGCTGGCCGGGGGCGCCCATCTACACGCTGCTCTACGACCGCGATGCCTTCGGCGCGGACCTCGCGGGCCGTAGCGTCACGGTCTCCGGACTTCGCCGGCTGCGCATCCGTCAGGCCGGCTTCCGCCGCCTCTTGCCACTGTTCCCGTCCGCCGTCGAGCGGCTCCCGGTCGCCCGGCACGACCTCGTCGTCTCCAGCAGCAGCGCGTTCGCCCACGGCGTCCATCCCGGTCCCGCCGCCGTGCATGTCTGCTATTGCCACTCGCCCTTCCGCTACGCCTGGTTCGAGCGCGACCGCGCGCTCGATGAGGCTCCAAGGGCAATGCGGGGAGCACTGGCCCTCACGCTCGCGGCAATACGGCGATGGGACCGGCGCGCCTCCGAGCGGGTCACCCACTACGTCGCGAACTCGGAGCTCACCCGTCGCCGGATCAACGACGCCTATGGTCGTGACGCCACCGTCGTGCACCCACCCGTCGGTGTCGAGCGGTTCACGCTTGGCGAGCCGGAGGACTTCTTCGTCGTCGTCGCAGAACTCGTGCGGCACAAGCGCGTGGACATTGCGCTCGCCGCCGCGGAGAGGGCCGGCCAGCAGGTCAAGGTGCTTGGTGCCGGGCCCGAATTGGAGCACCTTCGCCAGCGTTTTGCCGGTACCGCCGAGTTTATGGGCCGGGCTTCGGACGCCGAGGTTGCCGATCTCCTGCCGCGAGCGCTCGCTCTTCTCGTTCCCAACGTGGAGGAGTTCGGCGTCGCCGCGGTGGAGGCGCAGGCCGCCGGCCGCCCGGTCCTCGCTGCCGATGCGGGCGGTCCCCAGGAGACCGTTCTTCCCGGCGAAACCGGCGTCCTCGTGCCGCCCGGCGATGTGGACGCGATGGCGGAGGCGCTGCGGTACACCGATTTCAGCCGCTTCGAGCCGGAGCGGATCGCGGCTCACGCCGCCCGTTTCTCGAGGGACCGGTTCCGGTCGGAGCTTCAGGCCGTGGTGGAGCGGGCGTACGCCTCACGCTGAGGGCGGCGCCGGATCACCGGAGGCCGGTGCCGCAGTTCCGTCAGCGCGCTGAATCCGCGAGCAGTCAGGACCACGATGCAGAGCCCGAGCACGTGGTTCGCGTCGAAGGCGTCGCCCGCGAAGAAGAAGCGGACCAGGAAGTACCCGAGCAGGGCCGTCCAGATCGACGGTTCCGCCATGCGGCGGAAGATGCGTTCGCAGAAGAAGCCGAGGAGCAGGAATAAGACAGGCACCGCGGCGGCCGTGCCGAAGACGATCAGCGTGTAGCCGGGGCCCGATAAGAAGATGCCGGCGGCGCCGAAGTTGGTGTATGCCTGTGTGACCTGAGCTCCGAGCCAGGGCGGCTTGGATGGCCAGATCTGGTGAGGGATGAACCCGGTGATGGTCTTGAGCGGGTCCGTGACCGTCACACCGACGAGTTTCCGGTCGACCTTGGTCGAGAGAATCAGGCCGTCGACGGTGTCAAGGCCCTGCTCCTGGAGGTGCACGAAGGGGTCCTGCGCCGCCAGCACCACGATCTCCGGGAGGCCCAGGCCGCCGCCGCCCTCGATGTTTCGCTGCCCGCGCCAGGCCGAGAGAGACACCAACATGACGGAGCCGACGTAGATCGCCAGGACGATCAGCAGGATCTGCCGCAGGCCGAACTGCCGGTTGGCAGTGCTGTACAGGTACCGGACACCGGCCGCCGCCGCGATGATCAGAAGCGGTGTGCGAATGCCCTGAAGGATCATGAACACCATCAACGCCAGGCTGAGGGCCGCGAGGAACCGGGAGCCCCAATGCCGGTTGAGGATGCCGACCGCAATCGCGAGGGGGGCGGAGTAGCCGAAGAGCTGGATCAGGCCCTGGCCCGTGACCGTTCCTCGTTGGGAAAAGTCGCTCCCGATCGAGACAATGATGAGCACCACTCCCACCACGACTAAGAACCAGTAGGTTGCGCGCGTTTCCCACGGCCGCCCGATCGGTCGGGATGGGACGACCGCGTCCCGGCCCCTTCGCACGGCGATGGCCTCCGCGAGCAGCTCGCCGGCCCAGAACGCGACCAGCGCCATCGTGAAGATCAGGAAGGCGAGGGCGAGATCGTGACCGACGTCCTGCGTCGGGAAGCCGTTGCTCTCCGGCCGTGATTCCCGCGTGCCGAGGAGGAGCTGCACGCCGGGCAGGATCACCGCGATCAGGATGCCGGCGCCGAAGATGGCCGACCCCAGCCGCGAGAAGCCGCCGCCCGCGCGCAGCCTGGCGCGGCAAACCGCGAGCGAGTGGAAGGCGATCATGATGCTGAGGATTCCCAGGATGAGCGCCGCCGCCCCGGCGGGCATGCGCACACCGACCTGCGTGCCGTAGACGAGGGCCCCCGCCACAAGCAGCGAAAGCGCCGCGGCCAGCACCCACTCGGATCGGCTGATGTCTCTCGTACCCCAGACCACCGCGAGCGAAGCGTTGCACGTCGGCGGGTTTCGCGACGCGATCAGACGCCCCGCCTCGCTGGCTCGAGCGGGCACGCATCGCCGGGGTAGTCTGGCCAGCCATGCCCGAGGGCGATGACAACGGCCCGGTGACGGTCGCGCTGGTCACCCGAAACCGCAAGGACGAGCTGCGCGGGGCGCTCGGCTCGGTGCTGGAACAGGACGGGAATCCGGAGATCATCGTCCTCGACGATGCGTCGACCGACGGGACCAGCGAGATGGTTCGCGACGAGTTTCCGTCGGTGAGTCTTCATCGCCACGACGAGCCGCACGGTACGACGCAGAGCCGCAACCGCATCACGAGCCTGGCCGCCAACAACATCGTCGTACACCTCGACGATGACGCCCGCTTCACCTCGAGGGCGACCCTCACCCAGACCGTCTCGGACTTCGACGATCCGCGGGTCGCCATCGTCGCGATCCCGTTCAACGACGTGGTGGACGACCGGTGTGCTGAGCGCAACAGAAGGGCGCCCGACGACGACCTGTGGGTCCTGGCGACGTATACAGGTGCCGCGTACGCCGCGCGGACGGACGTCTTCCGGCAAGTCGACGGCTACGACCGGGAGTACTGGATGTACGGCGAGGAGAGGGATCTCTCGCTGCGCCTGCTGTCGGAGGGATTCGTAACCCGGATGGGGCGCGCGGAGCCCGCCCTTCACCACGTGTCGGAGGTGCGTTCCCGGGAGCGGCACGATGTTCTCGGACACCGTAACGAGATCGTCTGGTCGTGGCGCTCCTTTCCGGCGCCGTGGCATCTCATCTACATCGCGGGATACCTCGTCAAGGGGGTCTGGATGGGGATCCGGGTCCGGCGCCTGCGCCCCATGCTCCGCGGTCTGGTCGAGGGGCTGCGCAGGATTCCCTCCCTCCAACGGAACCCCGTCTCCAGTGAGACCTTCGCCCTCGACCGGCGGCTGCGCAGAAAGGGCGCTTTGCGGTTAACCGAGATCGAGTCCGCCCTGCCCCCCCTTGACTAGACCCAGACCTTGCGCTGTTGTCGACTGGCCCGGCGCGGCGGTGCCAACGCTTCGGCACGGCTGCCGGATTCCTGCTACCAATTCTCGGGTCGGGGGATGGAGAACGCGGGCGTCGCATCCGGTAGATCCGGACTGGCGTCCAGCTTAAGGATTCCTGCTAGACACACATCTTCAAATGTCGAGCGAGCGCTCCAGCGAGCAAACGGATGGGTGGGACGTCTACAGGGTCATCGAGGCTCTCAGGCGGCGCGTCGGCCTCGTCGTGCTCTGCATCGTCCTGGTCCCGCTCGCGGCGCTCGGCCTGTCCCTGGCCCAGCAGAAGCAGTACACGGCGACGATCGCCATTCTCTTCCGTAATCCCGGACTCGACCAGGAGATTCTCGGCCACGGCAACATCCTCTTCCCTCCGATCGACGCTGACAAAGAGGCCGCGACGAACCTCAGGCTCGTCGACCTGGACACGGTCGACCGGCTGGTCGGCGGGCAGCTGGGACTCAGTCAGGGCGACGTCCGCGGCAAGATCGATGTGCAGGCGCAGGGCAACTCGAACATCGTCACGGTCTCCGCGACCGACCCCAGCGCACGGCGGGCCGCCACTATCGCAAACGTGTTCGGAGCGAAGTTCATCGCCTTCCGCCGGGACGCGGACGTGGCCAAGATCAACCAGGCGGCCACTCTCGTTCAGAAGCGGATCAGCGAGCTGCCGCCCGGGGGTGGTGGCCAGATCCGCCGGAGCCTCCTCGAGAACCGGCTCACAGCGCTCCAGACCCTGGCCGATCTGCAGACCGGCAACGCCGAGGTGGTGCAGCCCGCCGACGTTCCCACATCGCCCTCGTCCCCGAAGATCGTGCGCAACACGATCATCGGCGGCCTCGTCGGAGTGTTGCTCGCGCTCGCCCTCGCCCTGATCCTCGACCGGGTGGACCGTCGGGTGCGCGAGCCGGAGGAGCTCGAGGACATCTTCGATCTCCCGATCGTCGGCTACGTGCCGGAGAGTGGCAAGCTCCGCAAGGAGGATGCCGGTCCGCAGCTGAGAGGGCCGGATGCCGAGGCCTTCCGGATGCTGCGCACGACCCTCCTCTACTTCAACGTCGACAAGAACATCCGCTCCCTGCTGGTTACCTCAGCGGCGCCGAAGGAGGGGAAGACGACAGTCAGCTTGAACCTGGCCTGCGCGGCCGCGGCGGGCGGGGCGAAGATCCTGCTGCTCGAGGCCGATCTCCGCCACCCGGCTCTGCGCAAGCACATCGGCGAGGTCCCTGACGGGGTCCCGGGGCTCGGCGAGATCATCGCTCGCGATCTGGACCTCCAGAGGGGTGTGACGCGGGTCCCGTTGGGGTCCACCAAGGAAGGGCGTCCGCTGGCGAGCCTTGACGTCATCTTGGCCGGGCCGGTGCCCCCGAATCCGGCTGACCTCCTCGAGTCGCAGCGGATGAGGAAGCTGATCGAGGAGGCAGAGCGGGACTACGACCTGGTCGTGATAGACACGCCGCCCACCTTCGTCGTGCCCGATGCCGTGCCCCTGGTCAAGCAGGTGAGCGGGGTCATCGTCGTCGCCCGGCTCGGCCTGACCATGCGGGATACCGCGCGCAAGCTCCGGGATCAGCTCGGCAACCTCGGCGCTCCGACGTTGGGTCTGGTCGTCAACTCGGTCCAGCACTGGCGGGACCGCTATGGATACGTCTACGAGTCGGGGCTGTCACCCAACGGTGGCCGCGAGTCAGGAGATGCGAAGGGCGTGCGCAGGCTGCTGCGCCGGACCGATGGCGATGCCGATGCCTCCTCCGGCGCCGGTGAGGAGCAGGGCAGCCCCGAGAGCAAGAAGGGCGAGCCCACCTCCTAGCTGACGCGGGCCGCGCCCGCCGTGGGACGAGAAAAGGGCTCGTGTCTCGGCGAAAAGCGCTAGGTTAGGGTCGCCCTTGGGAGCCGAAAGGCAACAAGAGGTCGTTCCGCGAGGGCGCGTACCCGAAGGGCAGGGTGATGCCCTGACCCCGAAACGCGTCCGCGGGTCGCAGCGGGCCGAGCAAGTCGACGTCGGGCCGCCCAGCGGACCGCGACGTTTCGAGCCGGCGCCCGCAGAGGTGGGGGCCGCGGCTGGCGCCGCCCTGCAGACGCGTGGGTCCCTCGAACGCCACTGGGTGCAGGGCACCGAGCTCAGCGGGCCTGCACGGTGGATCAAGCGCGCCTTCGATCTCGTCGGGGCGATGCTGATCATCCTTCTGACGACGCCGGTCTGGCTCGCAATCGCTCTCCTGATCAAACTCGATTCATCAGGTCCGATCTTCTTCCGCCAGCGACGGGTCGGCCGGAGCGGCCGGCACTTCGAGATGCTCAAGTTCCGGACCATGGTCGATGGCGCCGACGCGAGAAAGCCCGGGCTCGTGCACATGAATCAGGCGGGTGACGGGCTGTTCAAGATCTACGACGACCCACGGGTGACCCGTGTCGGGCGCTGGCTCCGCTCCACCTGGATGGACGAGCTGCCCCAGCTCATGCAGGTCGTGACGGGAAAAATGAGCCTCGTCGGGCCACGGCCGCTGGTGCCGGACGAGGACGCCCAGATCACGGGCGACGCACGTGGCCGGCTGGCCGTGCGGCCCGGGCTGACGGGGCCCTGGCAGGCGGGCGGTGCGAAGCCGGTCCCCATCGACGAGATGGCGGACCTCGATTGCAACTACATCGAGCACTGGTCCGTCTGGCTCGATGTGAAGCTGATCGCCATGACCGCCTGGAACGTTCTCTTGCGTCGCGGCGCCTGAGAGAGACCGCAGTCCATCGAATGAGCGCCGAGGGGGCCCGTGCGGGCGTGGTCCGCGTTCGCGTGACGGCGCTGCGACTCCGACAAGTAAGTTGGCGGCGATGCCTGAGAAGGCCCTGACACTGGTCGCCTCGGACGTCGCTCCGGTCGGCGGAATGGAACGGGTCGCGCTCGAGCTCTGCAGCCGCCTGCTCGAGCGCGGCTGGGACCTGACCATCATCGCCCGCTCATGCACGTTGCCGGCCGGGCCTCGCCTCCGCTTCCTTCGAATCCTGGCGCCCTCCCGGCCGGTCAGCGTGGCGCTCGTCGCGAGCTGGCTCCACGGCTCGCTGCTTGCGTTGCGGCACCGACGCGGCCTGCTGCAGACGAACAATCCCGTGCTCGCGAACCGGGTGGATGTGGTGCATGCGCACTTCTCGGAGCGGGCCTTCCGGGAACGGGTCCGCATCTCCCGGTCAAGCCGCCCGACGCTCGCCTTCCGTCTCAACTCGTGGCTCGCCTCGGCGCTCGAGCTCGCCGCCGAGCGCTGGTCCTACCGCCCCGCGCGCCTGCGCCGGGTGGTTGCGGTCTCGCGGGGACTGGCGCGCGACATCGCCGGCTATTACCCGGCCGTGGCTGACGAGGTCATCGCCATCCCGAACGGTGTCGAGTGGCAGGACTTCCAACGCCCCGCCGAGGACCGCTTGGCCTACCGCTCCCGCCTCGGAGTCGGGAACGAGCAGCTGCTGGTGCTCTTCGTGGGCGGGGATTGGCAGCGCAAGGGCCTCCGGCACGCGATCGCGGGAGTCGCCGGGGCGCCGGGCTGGAGGCTCGCAGTCCTCGGGGAGGGCGATGTCGAAGGCGCTCGCCGCTTCGCGTTCCAGGTGGGGGCGGGCAACCTGGTCGAGTTCGTCGGCCGCGGGCGGCCCCACGGCTGGTACGCAGCGGCCGACGCGCTGCTCCTTCCATCGAGCTACGAAGCCTTCTCGCTCGTCATGCTCGAGGCGGCCGCGGCAGGCCTTCCGTTGCTCGTCCCCCGGATCAACGGTGCGGAGGAGCTGGTCCAGGAGGGCGTCAACGGCTGGTTCGTGCCACCCGCAGCCGAGCAGATCGCGGAGCGCCTGCGGGAGCTCGCCGCGGACCCCGCCCGGCTCGAGGCGATGGGAAGCGCGAGCCGCGAGGTCGCGCGCCGTTTCGACTGGGAGCGGGTGGTCGACCGATTCGAGCAGCTGTACGCGGAGCTCGGGGCGTGAGCGGCGAGGGCAGGCTGCGCGTGACCTATCTCGATCACGTGGCGCGTCTCTCAGGCGCCGAGATCGCGTTGGTCCGCCTCCTCCGCGCGGCCGGCCCCGGGATCGACGCGACGGTGATCCTCGCGGAGGACGGGGAATTGGTCGACCCGCTTCGGGCCGCCGGCGCGCGGGTGGAGATCCTGCCCCTGATGGAGGGCGCTCGCGGGCTGAAGCGGGACGACCTGCGCCCCGGCGTAGGGCAAGCGCGCGCAGCCGCAGACGTGGCCCGCTATATCCAACGCCTGGGTCGCCGCCTGCGCGAGCTGGGGCCCGACCTCGTCCACACGACCTCGCTCAAGGCGTCCGTCTACGGGACGATCGCCGCTCGGGCCGCGCGCTTGCCCGTGCTCTGGCACCTGCACGACCGGCTCGCCGCCGACTATCTGCCCCCGGCAGCGGTCCCTCCGATGCGGCTGTTCGCCGCGACGGCCCCGAGCGCGCTGGTCGCGCCGTCTCGATTCACCCTGCGAATCGTCGGCAGCCGGTTCAGGCGAGGAATGATCGTCGCGGCGCTGCCGAACGCGATCCCGTATCCGGAGCGCGCCGTCGAGGTCCGCGATGAGGTGAAGACCATCGCGATGGTCGGGCGCCTCACGTCCTGGAAGGGCCAACATGTCCTCCTCGAAGCCTTCGCGTTGGCTTTTCCGGAGGGTTCGGTGCGGGCCCGCCTGGTCGGATCGGCGACCTTCGGCGAGGCCGACTACGAGCGCGAGCTCCACGAGCAGGCCGAGCGCCTCGGCATCGCGGATCGCGTCGATTTCGTCGGATTCAACCCGGATGTCGGGGGCGAGCTGGAGCGTGCGGACCTCCTGGTCCACGCATCGGTTCTATCTGATCCTCTCAATACGTCAGTCCTCGAGGGCATGGCGGCAGGCGTCCCGGTGGTCGCGACGGACACGGGGGGTCACGTCGAGTACATGCGCGACGGCCGCGAGGGGCTGCTCCATCGTCGGGGTGATGCCCGTGCGCTGGCCGGGGTGCTGAAGCGGGCTGCCGGCGACCCGGAGCTACGGCGGCGGATCGCCGCCGGTGCGCGTGAGCGCGCTCGCGAGCTGGCGCCCGCGCCCGTGGCGCAACGCTGGATCACGCTGTACCGGGCAATATCGGGCGGTCGGAGACTTGGCTAGCATCGCGGCTCGCTTGGAAGACCTCACGTACACACCGGCGTGCGCTGAGGGCGAGCCGTCCGGCCCTGCGCGCCCGGATCCGCTGGTGCGGGCTTTGGGCTGGCGGGCGCTGGTGCTGCAGGCGGATCCGACAGCGACGGACCGCTGGCGATACCTGCGCCAGCATCTGGGGCGCGGCCCTCTGAGGACCCTCGAGGCCGGCAGCGGCAACGGCTTCGCCTCGTTGTATGCGGCGAGTCTCGGGAACGAGGTCACCGCCGTCTCCTTCAGCGCCGAGGAACAGCGCAACGCGGCCCGACGCGCCGCGTCGACGGGGCTGACGCGGACGAGGTTCCTCGTCGGAGACCTGCGAAACCTCAGTGAGGCCTCGGACGAGCTCGGCCGGTTCGACCAGGTCATCTGCTTCGAGACGATCGAGCACATCCTGGGCGACGAGCACCTGGTCCGCGACCTCGCCGGCGTCATGCGCGCGGGAGCGCGTCTCATCCTGACCACACCGAGATCGGATCGGGCCCCGCTCTACCGAGAGGCGGTGAGCGAGGTGGAAGATGGCTCGCACGTGCGCTGGGGCTACACCGAGGAGGGCCTGCGGGAGCTGCTCGCCGGCGCGGGTATCGACGTCGTCGACCAGGAAAGGATCAGCGGGGTGGTGGCGCAGCTCCTGACCCGCTGGATGGTGCGCCTCGACGAGGTGTATCCACACCTCGGCTGGCTGCTTACGCTGCCGCTCCGCCTGCTCCAGCCATTCGACCGCGTGCTCACGAGACTGGTCGGCTACCGCTACCTGTGCATTGCGGTCGTGGGGGTCAGGCGCTGACGATTCCCGCCGTGCGCGTAGCCGTGGTCGGACACCTCGAGTGGGTGGAGTTCGTCCACGTTGACCATGTCCCCGCGGCGGGCGAGATCGTCAACTCCACCGATGGCTTCGAGGAGCCCGCGGGCGGCGGGGCGGTCGCCGCCGTGCAGCTCGCCCGGATGGCCGGCGGCGCGCTGCTGGTAACTGCGCTGGGCAAGGACGAGCTCACGGAGCGAGCACGCCGCCGGCTCGCCGAGCTCGATGTGGAGGTCGATGCGGCGATCAGGGAGGAACCGACGCGACGCGCCCTGACTCTGGTCGACTCGCACGGGGAGAGGACGATCATCACGATCGGGGACCGGCTGGCCCCGCGCGGTGAGGATCCGGTCGATTGGGCCGCCCTCGATGGTGCGGATGCTGTCTATTTCACCGCCGGCGACGAGGGGGCCCTGCGGGCCGCACGGGGCGCCCGCATCCTGGTGGCCACACCCAGGGCGGGTCGGGTGCTCGCCGAGACAGGGATCCGGCTCGATGCACTCGTCTACTCGGATCAGGACGAGGTGGAGTCCGCGTTCGCCCGGGCGGTGGACCCGCGTCCGGCGCTCCTGGTCGCGACTGCGGGAGCCGCGGGCGGGCGCTACGAGACCGCCGACGGGCAATCGGGGACCTGGGAGGCCGCGGCGCCCCCAGGCTCGATCGCGGACGCCTACGGCTCCGGCGACACCTTCGCGGCGGCGCTCACCTACGGGCTCGCCGCGGGCGAGACCGTGGACTCCTCACTCGAGCTGGCGGCTACGGCCGCGGCGGCCTGCCTCACGCGCCGCGGTCCGTACGGCTGATCCGCGTTCAGGCCTCGGGCTTGGGCGGCGGATACTGGGAGCGGACAAAGCGATCCCACATCCGGTCCGTCATCAGCCCGCGCATTCCCATCACCATCCGGGCCGAAGGGGTGACCTTGTAGCGAGTGCTTGGTCGCTGGACGGTGAGGGCCTTCGAGATCTTCCCGGCGACCGCCTCCGGTCCGGCGCCGAAGCGTGCCATGCCACCGGTGTAGGCGTTCGCCGTGACCCGGCCGACGTCGGCGTTGAACTTGGCGTATGGGCCATGTTCCTCCACCGCGCCGATGCTGGCGTTCGCGGTCTCTCCGAACTCGGTGATGATCAGCCCAGGCTCAATGACGACCACGTCGACGCCGAATTCGTGGACCTCGAAACGCAGGGCATCCGAGAGAGCCTCGACCGCGTGTTTGGTGGCGTGGTAGACGCCGCCGCCCGGGAAGGTGAGCTTGCCTCCCATCGAGCTCAGGTTGACGATGCGGCCGCTCCCGGCACCACGCATGCCGGGAAGGACCAGCTGGCACATCCGCATCAGGCCGAAGACATTGGTCTCGAACTGCCTGCGAACGCTCTCCATCGGGATCGTCTCGATGGCGCCGCTCTGGCTGTAGCCGGCGTTGTTGACGAGGGCGCCGATCGGGCCGTCCTTCTCCGCCTCCGTGACGGCGGCCTCCATCGAGCGCTCGTCGGTGACGTCGAGCGCCTGGATCTTGCAGCCCTTCTCGGCCAGGTCCTCGATCGTCTCCGGGCGTCGCGCGGTGGCGTGCACATTCCAGCCGTCCCCGGCGAGCTGCTCGGCGGTGGCCCGGCCGATCCCCGTGGAACACCCCGTGATCAACACCGGGCGCGTCTTCTCGATCCCCATTGCATCCTTCCTTTCGTCGAAGCCGGCTAACCCTCTCAAAACGAGGCCGCCGGCGCTACGTCTGGCATAGGCTCCAGCGATGCGCGCGGTTACCTTCCAGGCCCCCGGCGAGGTCCAAGTCGAGGACGTCGCGGAGCCTGAGCTGCTGGCGGCCGACGACGCACTCGTCCGCGTTGAGGCGAGCGGCATCTGCGGCTCGGACCTCCACATCTACCACGGGCGCGTCCAGATCGAGCCTGGATTCGTGATCGGCCACGAGTTCGTCGGCGAGGTCATCGCCACCGGGGACGACGTGAGCCGCGTTGCCGTCGGCGACCGCGTGCTCGGCACCTACGGCACGGCGTGCGGGGAGTGTTTCTTCTGCCGGCGCGAGGAGTTCCACAAGTGCGACGAGGCGCGCGTCTTCGGCCACGGCAAGACGCTCGGCGATCTGCAGGGAGCGCAGGCCGAGCTGCTGCTCGTACCGCACGCGAACCTCGGGCTCCGGAGGGTCCCGGACGGCCTCTCCGACGACGTGGCGCTGTTCGCCGGTGACGTGATGGGGACCGGCTACCACGCGATCGACTCACGCCCGCTGGGCGCGGGGGAGACCGCTGCGATTCTCGGGCTGGGGCCCGTCGGGCTCTGCGCGGTCCAGGCGGCGACGGCCGCGGGGGCCTCCGAGATCGTCGCCATCGACACGGTCGAGGACCGGCTGCGGATGGCGGAGTCCTTCGGCGCCAATCCGGTCCACCTCACCGAGCAGGATCCCCGCGCTGAGGTGAAGAGGCTGACCGAGGGCCGCGGCGTGGATCTGGCGGTGGAGGCGGTCGGGCACCCGGAGGCCCTCGACCTGGCACTGCGCCTGGCCCGCAAGGCCGGCACGGTCTCTGTGACCGGTGTCTACGCCGAGCGGGCCGAGGTCCACATGGGGATCCTCTGGATCAAGGCAATCACGCTGACCAGCGGTCACGCCAACGTGATCAAGCACCTGGATCCGGTGCTCGACCTGCTGGCTGCGGGGAAGCTCGACCCGGCGCCGCTCGTCACGCACCACATGAAGCTCGACGAGGCGCCCGACGCGTACCGGATCTACGACAACCGAGAGGCGCTGAAGATCGTCCTTACCCCGTAGCGCTGCCGAGGATGCTCCAGCATCTACCCACGCCTCTGGGCATCGGTTTCATCTTCGCTGGCCTCAGCGTTCTCACCAGCGCGCGCACCGCGGTCCTGGCCTTCGCGGGGCTCGGCGTCGTTCTCGGGTTGCTGGTCGCCGTGGCGGCGGCGCGATGGAAGCGCTCCACCCACGCGAGATCCAGAAGGGAGTCCGAGGAGCTGTCCGATTGGCGAAGGTTTGCGGCGGCCCGTCGGAGGTCCGCGCCCTGGGAGTCCGCCCTCTATGTCCTGATCGCGGGGGCGCTCATCTGGCTTGATGGGTTGAGGCTGGGAACGATCCTGATCGCCACCGGCTTCGGGCTCCTGCTGGCGGCGCGCTGGTTCGTCGAGCCACGGACCTGGGCCGAGGTCACTCGGAGGTTGGCCGCCCCTAGGACCTGAGCACCCGGAAGATCGTGCTCACTGCGGCCCCAATCGGGGCCAGGAACTCCGCAGGGAGCAGGCCGGCGGGGAAGTCGTTGCCGAAGTCGGGGACCAGACGCGTTGCGCAGTCGGCGGCCGGGCGGCCGGCGAAGGCGGGCTTCAGGTCCTGGACGGTGATCAGGGCCCGCACCGAAGTGGCGATTTGGAAGTCGGCGGCGTTCGCCTGCTCGCCCCCGATCACGCCGTCGGCGATGAGCTCGTCCACGTGGTCCAAAACGAGGGGCACCTGAGCGACGGCGTTCCGGATCTCCGCGTCGCTGTCCACCTTGTTCGCCATGTAGCGGGCGGTGGGGCCGTTGATCCAGGCGGCGAAGCGGGGCAGTGGTACCCCGATCTCGCGGGCGATCATCACCCGCGTCTCAGGGCGGTGCACCGAGAGCCAACGGACGATCCTCCGCGGCACGTCCTGCAGCACTTCGTCACCCCAGCGCTCCGCCTCTTCGACCTCGAGCCGCTTCTCGGGATCGGCGGAAAAGAGTGAAGGTTCGGGCCCGAGCTCTTCGAGCGCCCGGGAGATGGCCCGGGACTGCTGCAGCTTGCGGCCCTCGATCTTGATCGACGGGACGGTCCCACCGCGAAAGCCGCGGGTCCGAAGCAGCGCGGGATGGAGGCCAGGGAGCAGCCAGACCGTCCTGTGGTCGAGGCCCTTCGACTCCAGCATGAGGCGAACCGAGTGCGAGGGAGGCGAGGGCTTCGTCCCGTACAGCGTGATCCCCATGCCTGCAGCCTATTGACCGCCAGCCCGCCGGCGCCCTCGTTCAGACTCAGGTGGATGGACGAGAGCCTCAACGGCAAGCTGCTGATCGCGTCGCCGAGCATGGCGGACTACTTCCACAGGACGGTGATCTTGCTGGTCGAGCACTCCCCCGAGGGCGCCTTCGGCCTGGTCCTCAACCGTCCATCCGAGACCATCGTCGGCGAGGCCTCGCCCGAGCTTGCCGAGCTGATCGGCGACGACCATCTTCTCCACGTCGGGGGGCCGGTCCAGCCCAACGCAGTGACGGCGGTCGGAGAGCATCCGAATCCCGCCACCGCGACGAAGCTGATCGTCGGGGCGGTTGGGATGGTGGACCTCGACGATCCGCCGGAGCTCTCCCGGCTGCGCGTCTTTGCCGGCTACGCGGGCTGGGGCCCGGGCCAGCTCGATGGCGAGCTGGAGGAGGAGGCCTGGATCGTCGACGAGGCTCATCCCGACGATCCCTTCGGCGGCGACGACCTCTGGGCTCGCGTGCTGGCCCGGAAGGGCGGCGAGTACGCGCTGCTGGCGCGCATGCCGCCCGATCCGTCGGTCAACTGAAGGGTGCTTCGCAGGCGGAGCCGAAAAGCAACCCGTTCAGGGGCGGTCCTCGTAGGCGAGCTGCACGTGGTCCCGCGCCACCGCGATGAAGGGACGCTGCACGGGCGGCTCCCCGTCCCGGCCGCTGATCGTGGCGTCGACCAGCGCGATGAACTGAACGCCCTCCCGGTTGAGCAGGTCGGAGAGGCGGCTGTGGAATCCCTCGGCTGGCAGCGTGACGTCGCCGACGATCGTGTACCGCTCGGTCTCGAGCACGACGCGCTCCCGCCTGATCTCGGCGCTCATGGATGAGGTATCGGGACTGGCGGCGCTCAGCTTGAGCGAATCCATCCAGCGGTGATCGGGTTGCCGCTCTGGGAGCACCCGCTGGCCTAATGTCCCGCCAGGTGGGCGCACTCGAGGTAGTACCCATTCCCGTGATGTCACCGGAGCGCTTCCGGTCAGTGCTCGGCGAGCGCTACGAGGAGGTCGATGAGGCGATCGCCACCGCCAAGGATGTGCTCGACGGCAGGGTGATCTGGCACATCAACTCCACGGCGAAGGGCGGCGGGGTCGCGGAGATGCTGCACTCGCTGCTCGCCTACGCCCGGGGCGGCGGCGTCGACGTTCGCTGGATGACGATCTCCGGGAACCCGGCGTTCTTCGCCGTCACCAAGCGGCTTCACAACCACCTGCATGAGTCGACCGGGGACGGTGGGCCGCTCGGGCCCGGGGAGCGTGAGACCTACCAGGCGGCCCTGGCGGAGGCCGCGGACGAGCTCTTCGGGCTCGTCGGGCCCGGCGATGTCGTCTACATCCACGACCCGCAGCCGGCCGGGCTGATTCCTCAAATCAAGGAGAAGGACCTGAAGGTGGTCTGGCGCTGCCACATCGGGGTCGACAGGCCCGGCCCATTGGCGCGCCAGGCCTGGGACTTCCTGCGCCCATTCGTCACCGAGGCGGACGCCTACGTCTTCTCGCGCAAGGAGTTCGTCTGGGACGAGCTCGACCGCGGGCGGGTCTGGATCGTCCCCCCCTCGATTGACGCGTTCTCGCCGAAGAACGAGCATCTCGATCCGGATGCCGTCGAGGCGATCCTCGCGGTGGCCGGCGTCCAGGAAGGGGATCACACAGACGCCGCCGTCTTCCATCGCTTCGACGGAAGTGAGGCCCGCGTCGGCCGGGCCGCGGAGCTCGACCAGGCCGGCCCCGTCCCGCTCGATGCGCCACTGATCAGCCAGGTCTCGCGCTGGGACCGGCTCAAAGACCCGGCGGGTGTACTGCGCACGGTCGCGGACTACTGCGACTCGGACGCTCACCTCCTGCTCGCGGGTCCCTCGGCCGCCGAGGTCTCCGATGACCCGGAGGGGGCGCAGGTGCTCGCCGTGGTGCGGCAGCTGCGCGATGGGCTCTCGGCCGAAAAGCGGGCGCGGGTCCACCTCGCCTCGCTGCCCATGGGCGACACCGAGGAGAACGCCGCAATGGTCAACGCCATCCAGCGCCGCTCGAATGTGATCGTCCAGAAGAGCCTTGCCGAGGGCTTTGGCCTGACCGTCGCCGAGGGGATGTGGAAGGCAAGGCCCCTGGTCGCCAGCCGCGTGGGCGGGATCCAGGATCAGATCGAGGACGGCGTCTCAGGCATCCTGATCGACGATCCCACCGATCTGGCGGCGGTCGCCCGGGCGGTGGACGGGTTCATCGCCGATCCCAACCGCGCGGCCGAGGTCGGCAGGGCCGCCCGGCAGCGTGTCGTCGACGAATACCTCGGCACCCGCAGCCTGACTCAGTACATGGGCCTGTTGAAGGGAATGCTCGCGCGCTAAGCGCGCCCGTCCCTCCAGCCGCGGAAGGCCTCGATCAATTCCTCGCGCGCGGCCGGGTCGATGTCCTCCTCCGTGAGCCGCCCGGTCGCCTCGATCATCAGGCGCATCTGCTCGACGTAGGCGGTGCAGTTCTCGCAGCCTCGGATATGGGATCGGAAGCGCCGCCGGTCGGAGCGCGAGAGGCTGCCGTCGAAGTAGGCGGTCACCAGCTCGACCAGCTCCTGGCAGGGCATCTCCCTGGTGAAGAGGCTCATGGCGCTGGCCCTCCCGATGTCCGGGTCCAGATACATCTCGAGCGCGGCCCGCACCTTTGAGCGAGCTCGGTGCAGCAGCACTCGCTGGTTGCCGTCGGTGATCTCCAGGGCGTCCGCGACCTCCATCGGGCTCCACCCTTCGACGTCGCGCAGCCGGATCACCTCCCGCTGGGCCTGGGGCAGCTCCTCGATCGCCATCTGGATCACGCCGAGCGTCTCCCGCTGCAGCAGCCGCTCCTGCGGCCAGGCCCTCGGCGGCGCCGCCCAGGCCCCGGGGGTGGGCGAGTCCGGGCCGAGGAACCGATCCGGATCGACGGAGGCCTCGCCGTCCTCGCCGGCCCCGGCCAGGGAGGAGAACGGAACCACGCGCCCATCCCGCTCGCCCCTGGTCTTCGCCCTGTTCGTGAGGATTCGGAAGAGCCAGGTCTTCAGACTCGAGCGCTCCTCGAAGCGGTCGATCCCGTTGAGCACCGCCAGCCAGGTCTCCTGGACGACCTCCTCGGCGGTCGCGCGGTCCCGCACGTACATCTGCGCGACGCGAAGCATGGTCGTCCCATACATGTCGATCAACTCCGCGAACGCGGACTCGTCTCCGTCGCGCAGCCGTTCCACGAGCTGGTGGTCATGGGATTCAGTCATCTGGAGGTCCCCACGGTTACAGGGGATACTCACCTCGTGCGGGGCGGCAGGAGCCTCCCGCATCCCCGGTCGCCGTCTACGACATCGAGTCGGGCGCGGTCACCTTCATCTGACCCTTACTTCGGCTTCAACCCCCAGCGGCACGCTGGGCGCATGGGCGATTCCGGCCAAGGTGGCCCCGTGCGCCTCGCGATCCTGCTCTTCTCGGTTGCCGGAATGGTGTTCATCGGAGTGAAGACCACCGGCGGCGGTGCGTCCGCCAGTCACGCGACTGCTCACGGGACCCCCGGCAGGATCGTCGCGGTCGCCTCCCGCAAGGTGCCGGACACGGTTCGCCGGCGACCCGACCTGCCCCGGAAACGCGGCGCGGCACCCGTCGCGGTCGGCGGGGCGATCTACCTGCTCGGAGGGACCCAGAGGACTGCGCACGGCGGCAGGGCCCCGGTCGGGTCCGTGATCCGGAAAGTGGGGGGCGGTCCCTCCACCCGCGTGGCCAAGCTGCCCACGCCGGTGATGGATGCGACGGCCGCGGCGGTCGGCGACCGCCTCTACGCGATCGGCGGCCGGCTCGCGGGCGGCGGCCTTTCGGACGAGGTCCAGGAGTACGACATCGCCACCGAGCACTCCGTGATCGCCGCTCGGCTCCCGGAGCCGGTCGCGAACGCCGCCGCCTTGACCCTGGACGGCTACGTCTATGTGCTGGGTGGGACCGCCCGGGGGCAGTCGACTGCCTCGATCGAGCGCTTCGACCCCTGGCTCGACGCGGTCCATCCGGCGGGACGGCTCCCGACTCCGACGAGCGGTGGCGTCGCCATCCCGCTCGGCCCCCGGCGCGGCTACATGGCCGGCGCACGACCGGTGCGCGGCCCATCGCAACTGAACTTCGAGCTCAGGCTCCGGGCCAGCGGGCGGCGCTGAGCCTCGGCCTCAGCTCGGCGCGGTGCCGTTGACGGCCATCAGCCGGTCGAGCCGCTGACCGAGCTCCGAGCGGAGCGGTGCCTCGGAGGCGCTTACGGCCTGTCCGGTGCGGCGGTCGACGAGGTTGCGGCTCTCGTTCGGATCACGCTCGAGGTCGTACATCTCGTACTCGGGCGGCCGCTTGCCCGCCGGGTCGAAGTAGAGGGCGAACTTGGCAGCGTCCGTTCGCACCGCGCGAATGCGATTCGGCTGGCCCGGGACGTCCTGCAGCGCCGTCGCGGCCTGGTGGTCGTCATAGGTGAAGTGGATCTCGTCCTGGACCGACTCCGCGGGGGATGGGTGGGCGATGACCGGGCCCAGGTCGAAATCGGTGCGCCGCAGGCGGCTGCGCTCGGGGTTGGCCCGGTGCGCCAGGATCGGCGTCAGGTCTCGCCCCTTCGACTGACCGTCGAGCCGGGCGCCGGCCAGCGCGCCGACCGTCGGCAGGAAGTCCACCAGGGAGACCAGCGCGTCGCTCTGCGCCGCCTTCGGGAAGAGGACGGGGTTGGAGACCACCATCGGGATGTGGATCGTCTCCTCGTAGGCGTTGAAAGCCTTCTGGCGCAGGCCACCGTGTGAGAGGCCCATCTCTCCGTGATCTGCGCAGCGAAAGACCACCGTGCGCGAGCGCAGGGAGGCCGGGTCCGAGGCATCGCCGAGCGCTTCCATCACCCTGCCGATCTGCTCGTCGACCACCCGGTGCAGGTGCGCGTAGAAGTTGACGTACTCGAGCTTCTCGTCCTCGTCCCGCAGCGGCCCGAGGTAGGCGGCCATACCCATCTTCATCAGCTCGTGGACCGAGGGCTTGTCGCGGAGGTCCTCGTCCAGCGTCGGGGGAAGCGTCACGCCAAGGTCCCGGTACCCGTCTTCGCTGTACCCGCCCCGGACGTGCTGTGCCGGATAGCCGAGCACGTCGTGCGGGTTGACCAGCGAGACCACCAGGCAGAACGGCTCGGGGAGATCCTCCCGGCCGAGCCACTCCTCGACCTGGCGGGTGTAGACCTCGTCCCAGCCCTGCCCGAGCGGACCGGCGCTGCCCGCACCGAAGTGCTCGGCCTTGGCGTTCTCGCCGGCGTCGGGCGGCTCCCAGTCGGCGAAGCCGTAGTCGTCGCGGATCCGCTTGGCGTCCGCCGGGGTCCAGCCGCCGAGCATCTCCCCGCCGCCCGATGGGTGGGTGAGGTGCCACTTGCCCTTGTAGGCGACCTCGTAGCCGCGTGCTCGCAGCAGATGGGCGAGGGTCTGCGTGTCCGGGCGAAGCTCCGGCTCGCCGCCCGACTTCGGCCCCGCCTGGACCAGGCCGCGTCCGAAGTTGCGGAGCGCGCGCCTGCGCGGGGCGTTCGGCCCCCGCAGCATGCCGGCGAGCTCGCCGAGCACGGCGGGCGTGTTCCCGATGTCGGGCCGCAGGTCGGCCTGGGTGTGGGTGAGAGTGACGCCGTGCTGGGCCGGGAAGCGGCCGGTCAACAGGGTCGCCCGGCTCGGGGAGCACATGGAGGTGTTCGTGAAGGCACGATGGAAGGTGAGCCCGGTCTCTTGCAGGGCGTGCTGGTTCGGGGTGAGGTCACGAAGCCAGCCCGGGATCTCGGGCCAGTGGCACGGATATCGCTGCTGGTCGGTGATCAGCAGCAGGAGGTTCGGGGGCTTCGCGGCCGTGGCTATCCCTTGTGCTTCGTCTGACCGAAGGGGCAGCCCTTCGCCTCGAACTGCGCCCTGCTCATGTAGCTGCCGGTCGGGTAGTAGCGGCCCATCACCTGGGCGGCCGTGTTCGGCTGGGTGATCTGCCAGGAGCTCCGGTGGAAGCGCGGGGAGGGGATCACGTTTCGCGAGACCAGGCTGCCGACGTCCGGGCGCCCCGCCGCGTCGCCGAGTGGGTCGGCGGGCAGCCAGGCGACGCCGCATTTCTTTCTTGCATTCTTGGGACGAAGCGGCGCGTGGGCGACGACGATCACGTAGCGGCGCTTCGAGAGCAGCGGCAGCTGCTCGTCGTAGAGGCACCTGTAGGTCCCCGTGACCGCCAGGGATTCCTCCACGCACATGTCCCACTCGCGCAACTGGCCGCCGCCCATCTTCTTCTCGCCGGCATGGGTTCGGGGCGTGGCGGGCAACGTGCCGCGGAGGACCAGGACCTGCCCGTAGGCGAAGGCGTAGTTGCCGACCATGTAGCGGGCGTCGAGGTTGTTGTAGAAGGTTCCGACCGGCGTGTAGTCCGCCGCGGCGTGCTCGGCCGGGCTCTTGTAGGAGCTCAGCGAGTAGGAGAGGCTGAAGAACTTCTCGAAGGAGAAGACGGGGTTGGCCGGATTGGTGGCTGGGTCCTTACCCGGCCAGTTGACGTAGCTCTGGTAGATCGGCAGCGGCAGGTTCTGGGATGTGTACGCGTGGTTCGAGTTGAGGGCGTCGCACATCGCCTGGCCCTTGAGGACGCTGCCGTCGGCGAGCCGCAGCTCGGGCGCGGGGAGTGGTTCGCCCCCGGCGCGGCCCCTTCCCTTGTCCGGGACGTAGACCCGGTAGAGGATGTCCTGGTAGGAGTTGTAGTTGGGGTCGGGCTCGGCGTAGAGAGTGTTGCGCGCCGGGTTCGGCGGGACCTTGGAGCCCAGCACCGAGACCGTGTAGTTCCGCTTCCGCAGGTCGCGGCGGTGCCCCTTGATGAACGGGTTGGTCGAGCCCTTGTCCGGACGCGTCAGGTAGTCGGAGACCGTGTTCGTGCCGGTCCCGTTGTTGACGTAAGCCGTCAGCGACTGGAAGCGCGCGTGCGTGAACTTGCCGTGCAGGATCACCGAGGCGCCCGGCGGCGTCGCGAACTTCGCGCCCCAATAGGTGATCTCCTGGCCGGGGAAACCCTGGTTCGTCCTCGGGTCGACGTTGGTGAACGGCCCGGTCCAGAAGCAGCTCGCCGTCGGCAGGTTGGATGGGTTGTAGCCGGTGGGAACGGCGGCGCTTGCAGCGGGCGCCGTCGCCAACGCGGCCAGCAGCAGCAGCCCCGCGAGCCGGAGGGACTTGCCCGCCCGCCGGCTCACCCGTACTTCTTCCGCTGCTCCGTCGCCCCGGCGCCGTCCGACGTCGGCGATCGGACATCGGCGTTGACAGCGCCCTCGATAGTCGCCGCCAGGGTGCCGCCGACCAGCTCGATCACCAGCTCACGCGGCAGGCCCTCGACGAAGGCGGCCTCGAGCACCGTCTCGACATAGGCGATGAAGCCGTCCAGCGCGATCCGCACCACCGGGGGTGGGGTGGTTGTGCCCAGCTGATTGAGCGAGATGGTGGCGATGATCTTCTCGCGGTAGATCGCCATGATCTCGAGCAGCTTCTGATCGACGGAGCCGCGGCCCTGGCGGTAGAGCAGCCAGGCCTCGGTCGGCTCCTCGGCGTGGTCCATCATCTGGCTCAGGTTGGTGGCGAGCCGCTCGGGCAGGGGGACGGCCGGGTCGGTGACCAACTGGCTGGTGAGCCGCTCGCCGGCGCGGTGGGCCGCCGCCTCGAGCAGTTCCTGGCGGCCGCCCGGGAAGTAGTGGTAGACGAGGTTGCGGGTCACCCCGGCGCGGTTCGCGACTTTCTCGAAGGCGAGGTTCTCGTAGCCCTCGCGCGCCGCGATCGAGAGGGCGGCGTCGATCAGCTGCTCGCGGCGCTCCGCGGGCGGCAGCCGCTTCGGTGCCGCGCTCTGCTTGGATGCCGTCCTCGCCTCCATGCGCTGGGAACGTTACACGATTATTTACGCTTTGCCCAAGTTGGGCGCAGGTGAAATAAGCGTCCCGATGCGCGGCCGGCACCAGATGGGCGCGGCTGGGATCGAACCAGCGACCTCTCCCGTGTGAGGGGAGCGCTCTCCCGCTGAGCTACGCGCCCGGGGACGGTGATGATAGGTGCGAGGGCCCCGCGGGCGAAGGCCAGGAGCCACTCGTTTTCCGGTGGCTCAGGCGGAGGCCTGGGCGGTGGGCGTCTCGGCCTCCATCTCGGGGTCGCCCTCGACCTTCAGATCGGGCAGCGCCCGATCGAGCCAGCGCGGCAAGTACCAGTTCCGCTCGCCCGTCAACTCCAGCAGGCCGGGCATGATCAGCAGGACGACGAGCGCGTCGATCGCAACGGCCACCGCCAGTCCGATGCCGAACTGCTTGACGACCGGGTCGCCGTTGAGCACGAAGCTGAAGAAGACGGCGAACATGATCGTCGCCGCCGCGGCGATCACCCGGCCCGCGTTGACGAGGCCCGCCCTGACAGCCTCGCTGTTGTCCGCGCCGCCTTGATGGCGCTCGGTGATCCGCGAGACCAGGAACACCTGATAGTCCATCGAGAGGCCGAAGAGGATCGCGAACATCATCAGCGGCACGTAGCTGACCACCGGCATCTCGTTGTCCACGCCGATCAGCGACAGCGCGAACCCCTTCTCGAATACCGCGGTCAGGATCCCGTAGGCGGCGGCGACCGCGAGCAGGTTGATCAGCGCAGAGACCAGCGGCACGAGCACCGTGCGGAAGGCGAGGGTGAGCAGGACGAAGCTGAGCAGCACCACGATCCCGATCACCAGGAAGAGCTTGTCGCCGATCTTGGTCGCCAGGTCGATGTTGCTCGCTGTGGTTCCGCCTACATAGGCGGTCAGTCCGGCACCCTGGGTGGCATCCGGGATCGTCTTGTCGCGGAGGTGGTTGACCAGATCCTGGGTCGCGTAGGCAGAGGGCGAGGTCTTGGGGGTGACCGAGAAGACCGCAGCGGTGCCGCTCTTGTCGGTCG